>CAWESU010000002.1:0-678220 GCA_963811805.1 uncultured Acidobacteriota bacterium
GCTCTCGCTCCCGCTGGTTACACTTGAATTCAGGCGTCACGCCAGCGCAGCTCACAGGCTCTCAGTTTTGCTGTCGATGAACCGAAGACCATGACCGCAGCTCCAGCTTTACAGCAAAAGCGTCACCGCCAGGTGCTCGCCGAAGTTGTGCGCGCTTACATCGAAACCGGCGAGCCGGTTTCCTCGCGCACCATCGCGCGTGTGCACGCCGAGTCGCTCAGCTCCGCCACTATGCGCAACATCATGGCCGACCTCGAAGAGGAGGGCTATCTCTACCAGCCGCACACTTCCGCCGGCCGCGTCCCCACCGCGTCCGCCTATCGTTTTTACGTCGAACAGATCGCCGCGCAGGCCACGCCTCGCGTCGAAGATCGCGACTGGATTCGCCGCGAGCTGGAATCCGCCACCACGCCGGAAGGCGTTATGGAGCGCGCCAGCCACGTCCTCGCCGCCGTTTCGCGCGGACTCGGCATCATCATTTCGCCGCCGCTCGCGCGCACTTTGGTCGAACACATTCGTTTCTTGCTTCTGCCCGACTCCCGCGTCCTCGTCGTGCTCGTCACCAGCGGCGGCATCACCCGCGACAAATGCATTCGCCCCGAACGCGCGTTTCTTCAACCCGAGCTCGACCGCATCGCCGAGTTTTTGAACCGCCATTATCCGCGCCAGACGCTGGAATCGATCTGCGCCGATTTGAAAGCCCAGCTCGCACTCGATCGCGAACGTTATGAGAAGCTCGCCAGCGGCGCGCTCCTGCTCTGCGACCCAAAACTCCTCGGCGAAGACGCCGAGCGCGTCGTCTACATCGATGGCGCGGCGCAGTTTGCCACCGCCGCGGAATTCCAGGATCAACAGCAGCTCGGCGAATTGCTCAGCGCCATCGAGGAACGCGACCGCCTGGTCGCTCTCCTTAGCGGCTGCATCGAAGCGCCTGAGCCGGTGCACGTCGAGCTTGGCGTCGAGCAAATGTCCAACGCCGGCAAGCATCTCGCGATCGTCAGCGCGCCATACGGTCACGGCGAGCCCGCGCGCCCAGGTGGACCTGCGCGCCCCGGCGAGCAGGGAACTCTCGGAATTCTCGGCCCCATGCGCATGCATTACGAGCGCGTCATCACCGTCGTCGCGCTGATGTCGCAGTTTTTCTCCGAGGAAATGAAAGGGGACAAGCTGTCGTGAGCAGGAAAGACGATTCGGAAAAGGACTGGCAGGTGAACCCGGCCGATAGCGCCAGCGGCGAACCCGAGAACCAGAGCCCTTCGGGTGGCCAGTCGACGGAAAAAATTGTCAGCGATGAACTCGAGAAGCTGGCCGCCGAAAAACTCGACCTGAAAAACACGCTGATCCGCCTGCAGGCCGATTTCGATAATTACCGCAAGCGCATCGAGCGTGAGCGCCATCACGAGCGCCATCGCGGCGCCGAACTTCTCGTCGAAAATCTGCTGCCCGTTCTCGACGGCTTCGATCGCGCCATTTCCGCGCATCGCGACCCCGCGCACGACGAATATCGCAAGGGCTTCGAGCTGATCCGCAAACAGATGCTCGACGCGCTCACCAAGCAGGGCCTGCAAAAAATCGAAACCGAAGGCCAGCGCTTCGATCCGCATTTTCATCACGCCATCGAGCGCGTCGAAACGCAGAAGCATCCCGACGATACCGTCCTGGAAGAACTCCAGGCCGGCTACGCTTTCCACGGCAAAGTGCTGCGTCCGGCCATGGTCCGCGTCGCCGTGAATCCTGCGGGCCACGGTGCCGCATCTAATTCCACATCCACTTCCAAGGGGAACTGAACAGAATGCCTGCTGCTTCCAAGAAAGATTATTACGAAATTCTCGGCCTCACTCGCGACGCCGCCGGCGACCAAATCAAGAGCGCCTATCGCAAAGCCGCGATGAAATGGCATCCCGACCGCAATCCCGAGCATAAATCCGAAGCCGAGCACCGTTTTCGCGAAGCCAGCGAAGCCTATAGCGTGCTCTCCGATCCGCAGAAGCGCGCCACCTACGATCGCTACGGCCACGCGGGTCTGAGCGGCCAGGTTTTTGACGCCAGCAATTTCGGCTCGATTTTCGAGGAGTTTCAGGACGTCTTCGGCGAAATGTTCGGCTTCCAGGATATTTTCGGCGGCGGCGGTGGACGTCGGCGCGGCGGCCAGCCGCGAGCGCAGCGTGGCGCGGACATGCGCTACGACCTGAAACTTTCATTTGAAGACGGCGCGGAAGGCGTGAAAACCAAGCTGAAAATCCCGCGCATGGAAGATTGCGCGGCCTGTCACGGCACCGGCGCAAAGCCCGGCTCCGGCATGGAAGTTTGCCAGTCCTGCAAAGGCCGCGGGCAATTGCATTATCAGCAGGGATTTTTCGCCATTTCGCGCACCTGCCCGTCCTGCCATGGCGCCGGAAAGATCATCAAGGAAAGCTGCCTCGAATGCCGCGGCCAGGGCCGCATCGAGCGCGCTCGCACTATCGAAGTCTCCATTCCCGCGGGCGTCGACAACGGCATGCGCCTCCGCGTTCCCAGCGAAGGTGAGCAGGGCTCGAACGGCGGCGTTCCCGGCGACCTCTACGTCTTCATCGAAGTGAAGGAGCATCCCTTCTTCGAACGTCGCGGCGCCGATCTCTATTGCAATGTCCCCGTCACCGTTTCGCAAGCCGCCCTCGGCGCGGAAATCATGATTCCCACCATGAGCGGCGACGAAAAGCTCACCATTCCCGAAGGCACGCAGCCCGGCACTCTTTTCCGCCGCAAAGGCAAAGGCCTTCCCGATCCTCACGGCGGCAAGGGCGATCTTTACGTCAACGTTCGCGTGGTCATCCCGTCCAAGCTCACGAGGGAGCAGAAGGCGCTCTTCGAGCAGTTGCATCGCGTCGTCAAAGCCGAGAATCGCCCCGTCGAGCGCAATTCCAGCTTCTTCGACAAAGTCAAAGACATCTTCAGCTAACCGATAATGTTGTCATCCTGAGCGAAGCGTATTCTGCGCAGCGAAGGATCTGCTGTTGCCTTTAGTTTTTGCAGCGGCGGCCTTCAGGCCGCCAGTTCGTGCAGCATTGCGCCGCTCGTTTCCCTCTGGCGAGCCGCGCCTTCGGCTCCGCTTCAGTGCGGCTCCGCCGGCTTCTGCCCATCCTGGCGGGGCGCCGCTCCCTCGCAGGTCATCTCGAAGTCGCCTTGATATCTTGGCAGGAAAATGAACGCGAGTTCCGGCAGCCCCACATCCTGTGCGCTCGCGGGAAAGACCTTCGTTCCCTTGAGCGGCGTTCGCGTTTCCTTCACCGCCCAACCGCCGCCCTCCGGCACGAACAACGCCAGATATTCGAACGTTCCGGTCGCTGCGTCCACCACTTCCCCCATCAGGTCGAGCGCGCGGTACTGAATTCTCTCGTCCGCGGTGAAGTTCGGCACGTTGCCCGCCAGCTCCTCGGCCCTCGCTGCCGCCTGCTTCAGCACATCGGCCACGTTGCATGGCGCCGACGCCGAAACGCCACGCACTGGCCTGTCGAGGTTCGGGGGATCCCATCTCATCGAGCGGTCCTTGATTTTCTTTGCGGCGTCCTGTGACTCCCGTGATTGTTGCGCAGCGCTCACCGCCGCGCGACTGGCGCGCACGCCTGACGCTGACGCGAGCGAGCACACCAGTGCCGTGATCGCCAGCGCCGCCGCCGCAAATTTCACGCCGCTACCGTCTGCGCACCTCGAGCTGGTCCCCGGTTGGCTCGTCTGGCCTCGCGCCATAGTGTTTTGCTCGATTCTATTGAATCTGCACGTTCTTCGTCGTCGCGCTCATCTCCCCATGCAGCGCTTCCTCCACCACCACGCGCAAACGATACTCCCCCGCAGGCGCTTCCAGCGACATCCCGCCGCTGATCCCGCTCTTCGAGAACCGCTCGAAGCTCTCCGGGTTCAGCGCCAGTTGCATCTGCGCTTCCTTGCCCGTGACGATTTTTCCCTGCGCATCGAGCAGCACGGTCACAAATGTCAGCATGTCCACATGCCGGTCCTGCTGCACGTCGAACGGCAGCTTCTGAATATCCACGTGCGTCTGCACTCTGACTTCCCGGCTGCCGTCGCTCGCCGTGCGGGGCTCCGCGCTGACGCTCAACGGAAAATCGCTGCGCTCCTCCGAGCCGTGCACCTCCGCATCAATTTTCTCTTCCGCCGTCGGCGGCGCCGCTTTGCCGGCCGGCTCTTTTGCCGCTTCCTCGCTCGATTCTTTCGTCGCCGCGAAGTACCCCGGCCGCGCCTGCACCAAATCGCCCGGCGTCTTGACCTCTACCTTCAGCTTGTGAAATTTGCCATTGAACTTTTCCTTCTCCGCCGCGAAGCCCAGCAGGTACTCGGTCTCCGGCGCCGCCGCCAGCGAATAATATCCGGCAGCTAGGTCATTCCGGTTGTGGAAGTATCGTCCGCCGGTGCCCACCGCAAAATCGACCATCGCCCCCATGGCGCTGCTCATCGCCGGCCCGAAGTTTTCCAAGTCATGCACAGCCACATTGTCCGCCAAGTCGTCGGTCCAGCCGTGCTGCGGATCCATAGTTGCCATTCCGGTATACAGACCCTTGGCGTCCAGCGCGTTGATCACCACTCCTGCGCGCAGCGCGCTAGTCACCAGATTGTCTACGTCGGTCTCCATTGTCCCGGTCAGAAATCCCGAAGAAGACAGCACCAGCACGCGCTCGCCGGGTTTCTTCGCCAGGTAATTGACATCCGCCTGAACCGTGTTCAACGTGTCCTGCGACATCTGGCGAATCGAGTCCCACATCTGTTTCGACTCCGCTTGAACAATCTGCTCTTGCTGGGCTACACAATCCGGATCAAGATTCGTCTCGTCGTAGCAGTTGCACTTCACAGCCTCTAGAACAATCGTCACGTAGGTAGGAGAGCCCAGCAGCCCAGAGCCAATTGGTGGCTCGGGCTCGTTCGCGATCTCATAGGCGTCGTACGGCGTGATCCGCGGGCAACCACTGCTCTCAATGGGGCGCCCGCGGAATCTCAGCTTCTCAATCGCATCGATGATTCCAGACCCATTCGCCGAGAAATCGATGCTCACCAAACCTGACGCCGTGAAGAGCGCGATTTGGTCTCCTGGGCTCACTCCGGTGCGAATAAAATTTTCCGCGGCAAGCTGCACATGCCGCATATCGCCAAACTGCGTGTTCAGGTCGTCAAAATACAGCGCCACGTATCGCGCGCGCCGCGGCGCTTCCGCTGGCAGGTTTGGTTGGGCTGCCTCCGGCGCGCCTGCCGCCGCTTTTTCCGCGGGCACGCGCAGCTCTCGCGTCTCCACCGAAAAGCTCGAAATCGCCTGCTCCTTCCCGTCGTCGTAAATCGCGAAATCCTCTTGCTTCAGCCCGCTTACCACCTTCCCTTTGCCGTCGCGCACCACCACGCCCACTTGCACCTCGTTCGTTTGCACGCGCAGCGCCGCTGCAGGCGGAGCGTACGGCCCGCTGCTGATGCGCACTTCACCCGGCGATAGTGTCTGCGCGAAAGAGATCGCGAAAGAGATCAATGCAAGCAAGCCCGCGCACACTACCGCCGCAAGAAAAAGCATGGTGCGAGCCGAAAGTGGATTCTGAGGCATGAAGAGGTCCGCGCGACCCTACAGCAAGCTAGTCCTCTAGGTCTTTGAGAGTCAAGTGCCTACTTTTGTAAACATCCAGCGGCGGCGCGCGTCGCCGGCGCCTCCGCTGCGCCTTTCTGGAGCGCCGGCTTCAGGCGCGCCTTTCGCGCTCCGGATGGTTCTACGGAGCCGGCATCCTTCCACCAGCGTTTCTGCTGACTGCATCTGCGTTTGCGCCGCTTCTGGGGGTCGTAGGGGCGCTGCTTGCTGCGCCCGCATGCCCTGACGCAGGAAGGGGCGCGACTCTCCGAGTCGCGTTGCCTCTGTAGCGCAAACCTGCGCTTCTCAGGTCTGCGGTTTTTCTAGCTCCTGCGGTTGTCGGCGCGCTACTGTGCGCCCGTTTTGTCATCCTGAGCGCAGCGAAGGATCTCGCCTTGGCATTGTTCTTGCCTTTGTAGCGCAGACCCTCCGCGCGGTTCGGAGGTCTGCGGCTTTTCTAGGAGGGCACGGCTTTAGCCGTGCCAAAAGGAAACGCAAAACGTCTTCTTCCTATCGCGCCCGCCCCGGATGCCTTCGCGGGGCGGTTCACCCGCTCGTCCTGACCCTCGGCGAAGGGCGCGAAGTATTGCCGCCGGATCATCGCCCCCGGCCAATGCTCGTAGCCGTTCAAAAAATGCTTCCTTCCTATCGCGCCCGCCCCGGATGCCTTTGCGGGGCGCTTCATCCGCGCAAAGTATTGCCGCCGGAGCGCTCTTGCTCTTCCGGCGGCGAATCCGCCGTCTCGGCCACGTCGATCTTCACCAACGAGCGATATCCATCCGGACCGCCATCGCCTTTGTCGCATTCGTCCGGTATCGTAAATTCGACCTTCGTTTCGTTCATGATCTGCAACGTCTCTTCAATATCCTTCGGATTCACCGCGCCAAAGCACGTCACCCCAGCCAGCATCATCAAAAATAGTATCCTCAGCCATTTGCGTTTCATCCGCATATCTCCTCCGGCTCATCGCTGCGTGAGCGGGGAAGGGGCTGCGGGCTGGCGCAACTTAGCCCGCAACCGTTCAGCGTTCGTTTGTGTAGGGAAGCCGCATGACGCAGCGGCCAGGCGCAAGAACTACCTTATCGGAGGAGGCCGAGGCGAAAACGCCGGTAACGCAAGAGCCTTCGGTGCGCGACTCTCTTCGTCCACGCAGGGGAGAAGAACCGTTAGGACAAACGCAACGAAAAACCACGACGTGATGACGAGGACCGCGAGCGCCAGCCCGGCCACGCTCGGCGTCAATGCCGCGAGCAGCAGCCCCGTCACGCAGAGGAAAATAACCACCCGCCGTACTTGTGGTGACGCTCTCATTCGCCTCGAATTATACGCCTACGACAAAGTCAAAGACATCTTCAGCCGACCGATAATGTTGTCATCCCGAACCCAGCCTGCGTAGCCGCGGTAAGCGGCTGCTTGGAAAATGTCGCGGGATGGCGGTGAGGGATCTGCTGTCGCCTTTAGTTTTCGTAGAGGCGGGTTTACCCCGCCAGTTGTAATACGTGCACAATCTCGGGTCGCCCGTTCTCCGTGTATCCCCTTCCCAGTGGTTCGGTCTTTTGGAGATGGCTTCTTGTATAATGCAAAGCCGTGCGAAAAATAGCCGCCTCATCTCACCTGCGTTACTTCCGACCGCTAGCGATAGACCGCAAGAGACTCAATGAGCTCTTGGAAATTCTGATTGGGCGCTCGGAGAGCGTCGAGATCAGCTTCTTCGACAATGAGTATGAATATACGTCCCTAGCCGAAATTGACGAGAATCATGCGAGAATTCAGCAGATTGAAATAAGAACCCATAAGCCGTATTCCAGGGTGACGCTTGGAAAGGAGCGCCTTACCAGATTCTTTTTCAGAGATAAAAACACCGTATACGTAAGCGACGACGAGGGGGCAGAGTTTCTCTTTTTCAAGGTCTGCGAGGTATTGACAAGGCGGCAACGAGTCTTGCCGTTGTTTTTCAAGTGGTGGATATTCGCCCTGTCAGTTGCGCTTAACTTGTGCACTGCATACGTGCCATGGCGTTCATCCCTTACGGTTCATTTTGGGCGCTATGCACTCATCGTCATAGAGTGGTTCACTGCGATTTATCAGTTGGTTTTCCTTTATTTGATGTTTCAGGGTATGTCCCTCGTAAGACTAGAGTCGCCGCATCCGCAAGGACCTTTCTGGGCTAGGAATGGAGACAAGATAAAATTACTTATAATCGGCACGATCATTGGAATTATTGGGACAGTCGTGACTCGATATTTGGGCCATCTCGTTGTAAAATGAATCCCTCAGAAGGACCTCTCCGTCGCTTTTCCCCCTTGACTTTGTGGTTACTATGCGGTACATTACGGCTTCGGCTGGACGTTCCAGCCGGGCGGGGAAGTGAAGAAGAGAAAGGCGGGCCGCGGAGACGCGGCTTTTCGCTTTTTATGCGCTTTCTAAATTCTAATCGCGTCACCTATGAAGAATTAGAGCCTCACGTAACCCACACAAAACAAACGATCGGACCCGTTTCTAATCGCTTATTTTGTCGCTTTTCGCGCACAATTCTGTCCCATTTTCGGACGCCTCCGCCCAGCCCACGGCCTCGCCGATTTCTAATCGGTACACAGAACACCAATCGCAAATTCGCAAGTTGCAGAAAACAAACCGCATATCATTTTCTAATCGGGACTGAAATGCGGCTTTTTCTCGAGTCGCATCGCCTTGCTGTTGTCACTTGTCACTCGTCACTTGTCACTCGCAACTGGCGTTTGGTCACTGGGGTTTGAATGCGCCGGCGATTCTTCGTGGACAAATTTGACGCCGGCCGCGCCGCGCTTCGCGGCGAAGCGGCGGAGCACCTCGGACGCGTCCTCCGCGCCGAGCCCGGCCAGCTCTATGAGCTGAGTGACGGCGCGGAAGTCTGGCTCGCCCGCGTGGAAAAAATTTCCGGCGCGCGCAATGGCGCGGCCATCGAATTTGCGCTAACCGAAAAAATCCCCGCGCAAGATTCGCCGCTGCGCGTCAAGCTTCTGCTCTCCATCGTGAAATTCGATCGCATGGAATGGTGTCTCGAAAAAGCCACCGAGCTTGGCGTTTCAGAAATCGTCCCGCTCGCCGCCGCGCGCGGCGAAAAGGCTTTGATTTTGGCCGCAACAAAACGCAGTCAGCGCTGGAGAAAAATATTGCTCGAATCCGCGCAGCAATCGCGCCGGTTGCGCCCGCCGATTCTTGCGCCAACGGCAAAAGCCGACGCTGCTTTCGCGTCCGCCAACGAAAAACTGAAAATCATGCTGTCCGAGCGCGCCGATGCGCCGCCCTTGCGCGATATTTTCGGCGCAACGTCAGCGCGTTCTGCAAATGGAGTTTGTCTGGCGATTGGTCCAGAAGGTGGTTGGACGGATGTGGAACTCGCCGCCGCCGCAAAGAATGGATTCCGCGAAGCATCGCTCGGACGCGAAATCCTGCGCACCGAGACGGCGGTCATCGCCGCGCTGGCCGTCACGCGCTACGCGCTGGAGCAGCCGCCATGCCGCTAATTGCCGGAGTCCCCGATCCGCTGAATTTTGCTGACGCTGATGGTTTTTCCCCGCGCGTCCAGGCTCCCCGTGATTTCCACTTTCTCGCCGGCATACTGCTTCAGATCCTTCTGCGGCGTCGACAATTTGTAGGCCGTCTTTCCGTCGCGGTCGAGGAGCATGTAGATGCTGTCGCCCTGTTCGACGCACAAAATCGCGCATTGCCGGTCGCTGATGTTCCCCTTGATTCCCGCCATTTCCGCATGGGAATGCGTCGCGGAGTGCGCGTTCGTGGCGCACTCGCTGTCCATGATTTGGCCTCTGAAAACGCGCGGATTGGCAGATGTCGCCAATACGCACAGAAAAATCGCGCAGGGAAGGGCTAGAGATTTCATGGTTCTGGCACTCCTCGTTGGATTGGGGCCTTAAGCGCTGTTACTAGGATGCCCGGCGGGACGCGCCGATGCGACAAGAATTTCCGGGGAGTTTACTGATAGACACTTCGCGGATTTAGGCCAAAGTGAAAAGCACTTTACGGCGTGAGCCGGCCGTGCGTGTAGTGGAATTCGTGCTTGGCTTCGTCGTAGTCGTGCATCTTGGGCAGAATGGGAATGCGGCAATTCTGGCAGCCGCGATTGTAGTGCTCTTCAAATTCCTGCTGGAACGTGCGCACGATGCTGGGAATGATCAGCGAATGCTCCGTGGGCAGGAAGCAGCGATTGGCGCGCGGCGAGTTGATCGAAGACTGGAGAATGGCTTCCATGTCAATTCCGTCGCCCGTGCCGTTGATTAAATTTTCCAGGCGCGTCGTGGATTCGTACGTTCCGTCTTTGCAGGAGCGGCACTGGCCGCACGATTCCATCCACAGGAACTTGGAAAAAACATACGCGATCTGCACCATGCAATTCGAGTCGTCGTAAACCATGAATCCCGCGGACCCGAGGCCCGACCCCGCGTTGCGCATCGAGCCGAAATCGAGCGGCGTGTCGATGGCGTTGGGATAAAGTCCGGCGCTGGCCACGCCGGAAAAAATCGCTTTCAGCTTGCGTCCCGGTTTCAGGCCACCGCCGGATTTTTCGATAAGCTCGCGCATGGTGGTGCCCATGGGCAATTCGTAAAGTCCTTCGCGCTGCACGTCGCCGGAAAGCGTGAAGATGGTATGGCCGGGCGTGTCCGCGGTGCCCATCGAGCGGAACCAGTCGGCGCCATTGCGAATGATGTGCGTAACCGAAGACATCGATTCGCAATTGTTCACCAGCGTGGGATTTGTTCGCCCGGGAATGCAACCGGGATAGCCGGCGAAAAGGCCCAGGACGTACGGCGGAAAATCCATTTCGCGCGGCATGGCTTCGCGGCCTTCGATCACTTCGAGCATGGCTTTTTCTTCGCCGAGCAAATAATCTTCGGGGCCGTAGACGAATTCGATGGGAATATCGCCCAGCGCATTGCGCGCGGTCATTTCCTTGTGGGCCTTGGCGGTACGCTCGATGGCTTCATCGAAAGTATGTTTCATGGCGATGAAGGCTTTCTGCGCGCGCATGGTGTAAGCGGCGATGGCCACGCCTTCGAGCACCTGATAGGGATTGCGGCGCATCAGCATGCGATCTTTGAACGTGCCGGGCTCACCTTCGGTGGCGTTGCAGGCGACGTATTTGGTGGGGCAGGGATCGCTGGCGATGCTGGTCCATTTGATTCCGACAGGGAAGCCCGCGCCGCCGCGCCCGCGCAGTCCGGATTTTTTCACTTCGGCGATGATCGCTTCGCGTGGCATGGAGTAGGCTTTCTTGAGTCCCTCAAGGCCGCCGATGGCCACGTATTCGTCGAGCGACTGAAGCGGTTTATCGGGGAGGAGATAAGGTTTGCCGTTACGCGAGGCCTGGCTGGTTTCCATCCGCTTTCTTTCTCCTGTAAAATTCTATAAATGTAAAATGGCGATGATAGCGCGGGGCGCATAAGCACCCAATTCCAGATAAAGGCGCATCCGCAGTTCCGAATCGTAGCACAGACGCGCGGAGGCGGGGAGCGGCAAACAACAAAAATCAGGCAACTTCTCAGACTATCCCACAGCCCAGACCGGTCGGTCGGCACAATTGCGCGTGGTAATCCATCCTTGTTTATTGTTTACGACGGAAAGGCGTTGCTGAAAGCCTTGCAGAGTGCTGCTCATGCGGAAGAAAAACAGCACGCCCCTCGCAAGGAATATAACTGAACGGTCTCTAACCTTCTGATTTTCCTGCGGCGGGAAGAACGTGTTTTGATTTGTCACATCCGAGCAAACAATCACCTGGAGCGACGCGTTCTTTGGTACCGACGTTTCTCCTAACAGATACTTGCGAACCTGCTCGTTGTACTTGTCCCCGAGGCGAATTCGGGTTTGTTCGCCGTTCTCTTGTTCCCAGGTGTGCACTGATGCGCGCCAGAATACGCTGATAGCGAAGTATGCAACCTTATCGCGATCAATGATCGGCGTGTCGGAAGAAGAATACATCTTCCAACTCGGTCCTTTCATCGTCGGTGCAACGTTATTCAACATTTCAAGGAGCGGGAAAATCTTATTTCTCTTTGTTAGCAGGCCCATGACATAGTGCTCGCCGTTCTTGCTGAAACGCTGCTCACAATCCCAGCAAAGCACGTAATCCTTAACCTGATGCGAGGATGGCCTCCCTCCCTTCGCGGTCAATAGGTGGGGGTCCTGATTACCCTTCGTGCCGAGGCCGCGAGCCATTCGGTACAATGCTCGCGGCATCAGGTGGCTCTCCTGCAGGTCCCGGTATTTCAGACAGAGCTTGCACATTCCCTTCGGCATATTTTCGGAGTTCGAGGCAAGAGAAAGGCGAAGACCATTATACCATTGGTGGACGCGGGTTCGGTGGCACACTCGCAAGGAGCGAAAGTTTTTCGGGTGAGCGGGACGGGGCCCTCGTGTTAAAGCAAGTGTCGAAGCGCAACGGATTGTGGGAGCGGCAAAGAATAAAAAACGGGGCAGGTTTGCAACGAGATGGCCGGTGCAAACGTCTGATATGTATTAGAGCAAAGGCGTGCCGGTTGAATTGCCTAGGATGAGCGGGTGTGAGGCCTCTGCAGGCATCTCTGCAGTATTCCCGGCAAAATCAGCGCGGTGGAAAATCGATAGGGCAAGTTGCGGAATTTTCGCGCAAAACGAGCGAAGAAGGGGCGAGGTCTACGTCCAAAACAAAAATGGGCAGATTCTCTCAACTGACAATGATTGGTTTCTCGCTGGCGCTTTTGACCGTGGCGGGATGCACGGAGCATGCCGCGCCGCCGCCGGACGCTCCGGTGGTTCCGGTGATGGTGGCGCAATCGATGGAAAGGGCCATGCCCGTGGAACTGCACGCCATCGGCACCGGCCAAGCGTATTCCACGGTTTCGATTGAGTCGCAAGTAGCGGGCATCGTGAGCGCGGTGCATTACACGCAAGGGCAATTCGTGAAGAAGGGGGATTTGCTGGTCAGTTTGGACGACCGGCCGTTTCAAGCGGCACTCGCGCTAGCGCAAGCCAACCTGGCGAAAGACAAAGCCAACGAGGCGCTGGCCGACGTGGAAGCGGAGCGGTATCAGAAGCTTTATGACTCCGGTGTGGTGCCAAAGGAGCAGTTGGACGAAGAAATGGCCACAGCGGCGGCGGACAAAGCGGGGGTGCAGGCGGATCAGGCTTCCATCGAGACAGCGCAACTGAACGTTTCTTTCTGTTCGATCTACGCTCCGATCAGCGGGCGCGTGGGCAACCAACTGATTTACCCGGGCACCGTGGTGAAAGCGGACGACGTTCCCATCCTGGTGGTGATCAATCAAATTTCGCCTATTTACATCAATTTTTCCGTGCCGCAGCAGTATCTCGGCGAGATCAAGAATTACATGGCGAGAGGAAGACTTCCGATTCAGGCGACACCTTCGGACAACTCGGCGCCGGAAAACGGATATCTGACTTTTGTGAACAATACGGTGGACGCCACGACCGGCACAATCCAATTGAACGGAACTTTTGCGAACTTCGATCTGCGATTGTGGCCGGGCGAATTCGTGAACGTGATTTTGCGTTTGTCGGAGCAGCAAAATGCGATTGTGGTGCCGTCGCAAGCGGTGATGACCGGACAAGATGGCGATTATTTGTTTGTGGTCAAGCCGGATATGACCGTGGATTTGCGAACGTTGAAAGTGGGACGTACGGTGAATGGCCTGACGGTGATCGAACAGGGAATCAAGCCTGGTGAAACCGTGGTGACCGACGGGCAAGTGCGGCTGATTGCGGGTACGAAAGTGAGAATCAGGACCAGTCTCTAAGGGAACGCGAGAAGAAAATGCAGATCGCGGAAAATTTCATCAAGCGGCCGGTGATGACGTGCCTGGTGATGGGCGCGGTGCTGATCTTCGGCCTGGTTGCTTATCGCGACCTGGCGGTGAGCGATTTGCCCAACGTCGATTTTCCGTCGATTACGGTTTCCGCGTCTCTGGCAGGAGCCAGCCCCGAAACGATGGCTTCGTCGATTGCCACGCCGCTGGAAAAGCAATTCACGACGATCCCGGGGCTGGATTCGATGAACTCGACCAGCGCGCTGGGCAGCACGCAAATCACGCTGCAATTCGATTTGAACCGCAACATCGACGGCGCGGCGCAGGACGTTCAGGCCGCCATCACCGCGGCGGCGAATCAGATGCCGCCGAACATGCCAACGCCGCCAACGTTTCGCAAAGTGAATCCCGCCGATTCGCCGATTTTGTATCTGGCGGCAACGTCGGCGACGCTTCCATCGTCCGAAGTGGACCAGTATGCGGAGACCCTGCTCGGCGAGCAGATTTCGATGGTCAGCGGCGTGGCGCAAGTTTCGGTTTATGGATCGACGCCGTACGCCGTGCGAATTCAGTTGGATCCCAAGGAACTGGCGAGCCGGCAGATCGGCATCGACGAAGCGGAGCAGGCCGTTCAGAACGCGAACGTCAATCTGCCAACGGGGACTCTGTACGGGGCGCACAAAGCGTTCACGGTGCAAGCCAATGGGCAAATGATGAGCGCCGCGCCGTACCGGCAGCTCATCGTGGCGTATCGAAATGGCGCGCCGGTGCGACTGGATGAAGTAGGGCACGTATACGACAGCATCCAGGATACGAAACTGGCGAACTGGATCAACGGGGAACCAGGCGTCATCCTGGCGATCCAGCGGCAGCCGGGCACGAACACGATCGAAATCGTCAACGCAGTAAAGAAACTGCTGCCCAGTTTCCGCGCGATTATGCCGCCAGCGATGAAGCTGGCGATTGAGTACGACCGGTCGGTTTCGATCAACGAGTCGGTGAACGACGTCAAGTTCAGCCTGCTGCTCGCGATTATCCTCGTGGTGCTGGTGATTTTTCTTTTCCTGCGGAACGCTTCGGCCACGGTGATCCCAAGCCTGGCGCTGCCGATGTCGATCATCGGGACGTTCGCGGTGATGTACGCGCTGGATTTCACGGTCGACAACATATCACTGCTGGCGCTGACGCTATCGGTGGGCTTTGTGGTCGATGACGCGATCGTCATGCTCGAGAATATTGTCCGGCACATGGAAAACGGCGAAGGGGTGCTGGAAGCGTCGCTGAGCGGATCGCGTGAAATCGGATTCACGATTGTTTCCATGACGCTGTCCCTGGCGGCGGTGTTTTTGCCGGTGTTTTTCATGGCGGGGATTCTGGGACGCCTGCTGCACGAATTCGCGGTGGTGATCATTTCCGCGATTCTGGTTTCCGGCGCGGTGTCGCTGACGCTGACGCCGATGCTTTGCAGCCGGTTTTTGAAACCGCATGCAGGAGCGGAAGAGCACGGCAGGATGTACAACGCGCTGGAGCGGATGTTCGACGGGATGCTGCGCGTGTACGAAAAAACGCTGCGATTTTCGATGCGGCATCGCGTGGCGGTGATGGTGCTAGCCGGATTGCTGCTGGTGGCGACGGCCTGGCAATTCATGGTGATCCCCAAAGGGTTCCTGCCGGAAGAGGATATCGACGAAGTGGTGGGATTTGCGGAGGCGGTGCAAGGAATCTCGTTCGACGCGATGGCGGCGCACCAGAAGGCAGTGAATCAGATTGTGCTGGACGACCCCAATACGCTGGAATTTTTCTCGTCGATACAGGACTCCGGAACTTCGGGATTAAATATCGGGCGCTTCTATGACCATTTGAAGGATCGCTCCGACCGGCCGTGGACGAAAAATGCGACGTACGAAAAACTAAACGCGAAGTACGGAAATGTGGCCGTGATTGGCGCACTGGTGCATGCGATTCGGCCGCTTTATGAGCGCCACATGACCATTTCCGACATCATGCGGGAAATGGAGCCGAAGCTAAACACCATTCCGGGGCTGCGCGTATATCTGCAGAATCCGCCGTCGATCCGAATCGGCGGACAACTGACGAAGAGTTTGTACCAATACACGCTGGTGAGCCCGGACACCGATCAGCTCTACAAGTATGCGCAGGTCATGAATGACAAGATGAAGCAACTGCCGGGGCTGATCGACGTAACCACGGATTTGCAGATCAAAAGCCCCCAGGCAAATATCAATATCGACCGGGACAAGGCACTGGCGCTGGGCGTGAGCCCGCAGCAAATCGAAGACGCGCTGGATACGGCGTATGGGCAACGATGGATTTCGACGATCTACGCGCCGACGAACGAATACTGGGTCATTATGGAGCTGGAGCCGCAATACCAGGAAGACCCGCAGATGCTGTCGTATCTGTATATCCGCTCGTCGAGCGGGACGCTGGTGCCGCTGAATGCCGTTTCGAGCCTGAGCACGAGCCTGGGACCGCTGACGGTGAACCACTTGGGACAATTGCCGTCGGTGACCGTTTCGTTTGACCTGGCGCCGGGCGTTTCGCTGGGACAGGCAGTGGATGAGATTCAGAAGCTGGCGTCGGATACCTTACCGCTGACGGTCTCCGCAAGTTTCCAGGGTACAGCGCAAGCGTTCCAACAATCGCTGACGGGTCTGGGAATGTTGCTGGCCATGGCGATTTTGGTGATCTACATCGTGCTGGGAATATTGTACGAGAGCTTCATTCATCCGATTACGATTCTGTCGGGCTTGCCGTCGGCGGCGTTCGGGGCGTTGGCGACGCTGATGCTGTTTCACATGCAGCTGGACCTGTTCGGGTTCGTTGGCATCATCATGCTGATCGGCATCGTGAAGAAAAACGCCATCATGATGGTGGACTTTGCGATTGAATTGGAGAAAGCCGGGCACATCTCGCCGGCGGAGGCGGCGGTGCAGGGCTGCCTGATCCGGTTCCGGCCGATTATGATGACCACGATGGCGGCGATCATGGGCACCGCGCCGATTGCGTTTGGCATGGGAGCGGGCGCGGAGTCGCGGCGGCCGCTGGGAATGTCTGTGGTTGGCGGATTGATTTTTGCGCAGGTGGTGACGCTGTACCTCACGCCGGTTTTCTATACCTACATGGATGCGTTCCAAACATGGCTGGGCAAGCGCAAAGAGAGCAAGCAACTGGCAGTCCAGACTCAACCTGGGCGCTTGGAACACGAACCCGTGCTTTTGCCGCAGGTGAAGCGGACGGCCGAGAACTAGGTGCCGTCAGGGCAGCATTTCTGCGATTGGTCCCTTCCTTGCTTGAACACCGTGGTTGTGCCGAAATGGGCTGGGTGACGCCCGGAATCTCAGATTGAGTACCATTGACGCGGGGTTCTTGGCGGTACTAGTATTGCGTGATGGTTTCTTGGGCGCGGGCGCGTAATGCTCCATAAGCCATTTGTTTTCAATGCCTAGCAGGAACACGGGGTATTATAATGACAACCGAAATGCAGCGACCTCCTGTCTCCCCCATGGAAGGAAAAATGCGAGAGAAGCGACGAGGGCCGCGGATGAATTCGCAGGTCCCGGTAGAAATCGAATGGCGGGATGGTCTAAAGGGGCGGGAATGCCATGCGCAGGCGCGCACACGGGTGGTGAACTTCTATGGGTGCCTGCTGATTGCTGCGAGGCCGATGGCCATCGAGCAGAAGCTGGTGCTGACGAACATGGCCAATCAGCGGAGCATTGGAGGCGTGGTGGTCTACCGGGGCAAGAAGGGGTTGGACGGCTGGGAGATGGGCGTGGAACTGGCCAATCCGGAAATGGATTTTTGGGGAGTAGAGTTGTAGCAGCAAGCGGCGCCGTCGAAACCGCAACCGCAACCGCAACCGCAACCGCAACCGCAACCGCAACCGCAACCGCAACCGCAACCGCAACCGCAACCGCAACCGCAGAGAACGCCTTAGAGCCGAGTTTTCTGGCGCAATTCGTTTCGATCCCGCTTTACATGAAGGCGCAGGAATGAGCGCGGAGGACTCCGTCGTGAGTACCGGCGCGCAAACGGCCCCACATGACGAGCGAAGGCGTAGCCAGCGCGTGACGCTGCGCGTGAGCGTGAAGCTGCACGTCAGCATCGAGGGGAAGCCAGCCACGGTCCAGGCGTTTACGGCAGACGTGAACGATCATGGCGCGCTGTTGATTTCGCCGGAGAGTTTTCTGCCCGATGAGCGATTTGTTTTGGAGCACAGCCATTCGCGCTCGCGAATGGGATGCCGCGTGACCAGAAAGTCGCAGGCGACGGTGGGGGGATTTCAGGTTGCGGTGGAGTTCGACGAGAAGGCGCCGGGATTTTGGCACATCGCGTTTCCGCCGACCGATTGGAAAGCCGGCGGGCCGTAATCGAAAAACGAAAAGCGAAAAGTCTACTTGCCGGCGCGGGCGAAGGGAATCTGGTCGAGGTCGAGATTCCCGCCGGAAAGAATGATGCCGATGCGTTTGCCGCGCGCGGCGATTTTGTTGTGAAGCACGATGCCGGCGGAAACGGCGCCGGAAGGCTCGACGATCAACTTCAGGCGTTCCCAGAGCAGGCGCATGGTCGAAAGGATTTCTTCTTCGGTGACCAGCGCGATTTCATCGACGTGCTGGCGAAGAATCGAAAACGTCAGCGGGCAGAGAACGGCGCGAAGGCCGTCGGCGATGGTTTCGGTTTTCGCGGCGGGTTCGATTTCGCCGGCGGCGAGAGAGCGGTAGGCGTCGTCTGCATTTTGGGGTTCTGCGCCGATGACGCGAATTGACGGGCGTAAAGACTTTGAGGCGATCGCGGTGCCGCTCAGAAGGCCGCCGCCGCTGACGGGAGCGATGACGATGTCGAGATCAGGCACGTCTTCGAGGAGTTCGAGCGTAGCGGTGCCCTGGCCGGCAATCACGCGCGCATTGTTGTACGGATGAATGAGAATCGCGCCAGTTTGTTTCTGCAGAGCCTTGCATACCGCGTCGCGCGACTCCATGCTGTATTCGCATTCGGTGACGCGGCCGCCGTAGGCTTCGACGGCTTGCCGTTTGGCGCGGGGCGCTTCACCGGGCATGACGATCCACGCAGGGATTCCGCGGCGGCGCGCAGCCAGCGAAATCGCCGCGCCGTGATTCCCGGAGGAGACGGTGATAACGCCGCGCTTGGCCTCTTCTTCGGTGAGCGAAAAAACGGCGTTGGTGGCGCCGCGAAATTTGAAGGAGCCGGTCTTCTGTAGATTTTCGCACTTGAAAAACAGATGCGCGCCGGTCATCGCATCGAGCGATTCGGAAGTGAAGACAGGAGTGCGATGAATCTGCGGGCGAATGCGCTCGTGCGCGGCGCGAATGGCTGCAAGATCGGGCGCGGATGTTGCGGCGGTTTGTTCCGTTTGTGTGGTTGCCATGCACAGAATTATGGCACAAGCGCCGCCCGCACGCAGAGTTGCGTTGAGAGGCTAGGCGTCGGCTGAGGAGGCCGAGTAGAATGCTGTCATGCGCCGCTCGACGCGCCTTCGGCTGTTCGGCATTTTGCTGTTGATGGCGGCCGCGCCGACGATGAGCGCCCACGGCCAAGAACCTCCTGCCCAAAGTTCTTCTTCTCGAAAAAAGCCAGTGCAGCAGAAAGTGAATCCCGGAGCGCCGGCGAGCACGATTCGCACGCAGGTGAATGAAATCACCACGCCGGTGACGGTGGTCGACAAACAAGGCAATTTTATTCTGGATCTGCAGCAGAAGGATTTTCACGTATTCGACAACGGCGCGGAGCAGCACATCAATCGCTGGGGCCTGGACGATCATCCGCTCGCGCTGGCGCTGGTGATCGAGACGAGCTCACACGTGGATATGATGGAGCGGGAGATTCGCAGCAACGGCATCGTGGTCACGGAAACGCTGATGGCGGAGGACGGCGAAGCGGCAGTAATCACCGCCGGAGATACGGCGGACTTGCGGCAGCCGTTCACGCGCGATCATGACGCAGTGGAAAAAGCGATCAAGGGGCTTCGATTCGGCGATGCGAATATGCTGCTGTATGACGCGATGCTCGAGGGCGCGCTGCTGCTGGAGAAGCAGCCGGACACGAGCCATCGCGTGCTGGTGGTGATTGCGGAAGCCCAAGATGGCGGCAGCAAACACAAACTCGAGAATGTGTTGCAGGTGGCGCAAAGAGCGAACATCAGCATTTATACGATTGGGCTGAGCAGCACCGCGGCGGATTTGCGCGACGATCCCGTGAAAGATGCGGAAGGCGACGAGGGCGAGCCCGAAAACATTCCCGACGCGGCAGAAAATCCAACCGCGCCGCCGGGGGCAGTGACGGGAGTCGGCGGCGGAATGGATTTGCTGAGTTTGGCGGTCTTCTTAGTTCAGCGAGTGACGCACATACGAAAGAGCCACGCGATGGGAGCTGCGGTGGCTTTCACGGGAGGCGCTTATTACCACCCGTTCAAGGATCGCAATATTCAGGCTGACCTGGCGCGTATTGCTGACGAGCTCCATTCACAGTACGTACTGAGCTATCAACTGCAAGGAACACCGCAACCGGGCGTACATCAGATCGAGGTAAGGGTTTCGCGGCCGCATGTTGTGGTGCGCGCGCGGCTGGGATATTACCTGGCCCCGCCGGGCGCATGACGGAGATGTTCTTGAGGGGATAGGAGTTAGGCTAGAGCGAAACTGCCCTGCCCCTGGACGCAAAACGCGGAACAAGTATAGGAAGACACGGGTCAAACGCCGGCGTGGGTAAAGGATGGCACCGCCAAGGATACTCCGCCGCATGACCCCATCATTGTCGTTAGCTTCTCTACCAGCCAAATGTATCCTTTTTGAGGGCGACGGAAGATCAGCGCGAGATCATCTCGTCCTTCGATTGGGTCCTCGAGAAGAACTTCCAAGCTGATTTCGGCTTCACAGCCGTAAATAGGCCGACAATCACGAGTGCAGAGAAACCCAAGAGCAAGCCCGGGCTGGAGTGCGCTCTTACCAGTGCGGGCTGGCGAGCAGCCATGAGTTTTTCCCCAGACAACATTGCCGAGACAGGCCCAAGGATCATGCCGATCCCAACCAGAGCGATTAAAACTCCCACAATACGAATCTGCAAACCGGATTCTGAGTACAGATAGCGGCGACCCTCTGGAGGAACTCGCATCAGCGATTTCTGGATCGACTGAAATTTCGTCGGCGAAACGGCCAGCAGCACGCCGCCAAGGACGACAACGGATGCCACCGGAAGTTGTCCCAGTTCTAGTTGAAAGCAGCGGCTCTCGACTTTCTGCACGTTACGCGACCTGTTCCTGTTGAGTCAACGACGGGTTCATCCGGCGATGCAAGAGTTCCAGTTCCCGGTAGCCTTTCACTCGCCGGAATTTCTTTTGCGCTTCCAACAACCCGGTGGCCGTCCAGCGCAAGGCTTGCTCTCCTTGACGCCAGCGTTTTACGTTGCGCGCTACTTTCTCGACGGTCGAAAGGCACGACTCGATGGGATTGGTTGAGGACAGCGTTCTCCGCAACAGGGTTCCCACACCGAGCCGGTGCACGGTGAGGGTTTCTTCCAGCCCTTCTTCGAGGCTCCGTGCCGCGCTGGGGTTGATGCGCTCCAGTTGCCGGAAGATTTTCTCGAGTTCCGCTTTGGCCGCCGCGTACTCGGTCATCGCATAGGCGTTGCGGATTCTCCGGTCCGTATCGCCCTGGGCGCTCTGCGGCAGATGTTCTTTTACGTTCCGCCGCTTGTGGATCTGGCAGCGCTGCACTTCGGCGCGTTCGCCGAACACCCGCTCGATCCCCGCGCGCAACGCTTTCGCTCCGTCGATCACGAACAAGTAACGCCGCTCGGGATCGAGGCCGCGTACCACCAGGTCCTCCAGCAACTCCTTCACTACCGTAGTGTTCTCTGTCGCCCCTTGCCACAGCCCCAGAACGTGTTTTTCTCCGCTGATTTCAATGCCCAGCGCCACCACCAGCACTTGTTTGCCGAGATGAATCCCGTCGATCAGGATGGCCACCAGGTCCACGCCGTCGAGTTTCTTCTCACAGAGTTCTTTTAACTGCGCCACGCTGGCCGCTACGAACTCCCGGCTCACGCTGGACTTCTCGATCCCGTAGCCATCCACCACGCTTTGCACCGCGCGGCGATAGTTCCGTGAGGTCAGTCCCGCGACGATGCCTTCGCGCACCGCGCGCTGCCGCCGTCCGTCGTGCTGCAACCGCGCGTAACTGTCCAGCTCCACTTCTTGACCTTCTCGTGTGCGCACCCGCGGACGTTCCACGGCTACTTTCTGTCCGCCAAACACCACGTAACCCGGCTGGCGCCCCCAACGCACGGCACCCGACACCGGATCCGGCCGGTGTGGCGGTCCCACGCGCCGGGTCACTTCGTTTTCCAGAATCGTGCCGATGATGCGCAGCCCCGCTGCCCCGGTCAACTGCTCCACCTGGGCTTGCAGCTCCTCCCACACTTCGACCATCGGCAGCGGCACCTCCAGCAACTCCCGCTTGCCAAGCACTTCGAACTTCTCCTTGCACTTGTCTTTCATTCCCTGATAGGTTTTCCTCACAGCGGCTCTCCTCTGAAAATAGAGTTTGCAACCCGAACTCTATCCGAGTTCGGGTCGAGAGCCGCTGCTTCCTTTTTTAGGTTTCAACTAAAGGCGGGACAACTTCTGCCACCGCGAAATAACTGATAAGGAATAAATCGGTACCCATCTAGCCGCCCGCTCCAAAAGAATGGCAAACCGGGTACGTACCAGTTACATTGAACCCCGGCGCTCCGCCCACAGACGGGCCTCCGAGGTGCCCGGTCGTGCTCCAAATCGCAGTGTAGCCGATCGCAGGCGGTTCGTCGATCTGATGAGGCGGATCGGAATCCACCGGTTTGTTTTGGGATCGGATTGGCCTGGGCTCTATACGCCGGGGCAATACTACAAGCTTCTGGTTACCCAACTGCCGCTACGGACCGAAGAATGGAAACAGATATTCCAAAACCGGGCTCCGTACCTCAATTGAATGAGACCAACTCCAGCGCTGATCAGTGGCCAGCCGGCACGGTGAAGGTGACTTTGCCGGCGGCGGTATTTTCAAACTGGTCGAAGACGCGCACAGCGACGGTGTGTTCGCCGGGCGTCAAATTGCGAAACACGACGTCGTAATTCTCCGATGGCGCGTCGGTGAGCTGGCCGGAAGGGAAGACCATTTCCCAGTTGGCCGCGTCGAGACTATAGGAAGTTCGCGCGATGGCACTGCCGGCGTCGCGCGCGGTGAAGCGCACGTGCCATTCGCCGCCGGATTGCTCGGCGCGGATATTCTCCACGGTGGGCGGCGTGTTGTCGACCTGGAAGCGATCGCTCTCCATTTCCGAAGTGAGCGCCTGATCGGCGGGATTGGAAGGCGCGTCGGAAGCGACCAGCTTCAAATAATAAGCGCCGTCGGGCATGGAGGTGGTGTCCCAGGAATAGAAATCGTCGTGAATGTTGTCCTTCAGGAGCTTCCAGTCTTTTTCGCCCTCGCCGCGATAGTAGAGAGAAAAAACGAGGTCGTCTTCATTGTCGTCGTGCGCGTTCCAAAGCACGGTTTGATAACCTTTGGCCAACATGCCCTGCGGCGGAGCGCTGAATCGCGGCCCGCGCTGCGCTTCGGCGAATACGGCGAAGCTTTCGTCTTGTTCGCCGGGGCTGCGGGGCTCGCGCAAAGGAACGATCGAGGGGCCCTGCGGCTGGCCGGGGCCATTGCCAAAGCTCTGAGCGCGGAGGCCGGGATCCTGCACGGCGATGCCGTCAATGACCGGCGCGACGTTTTTGCGGAGGTAAGCGAGCTTCACCCACGACAAGGCTGGCTGACTCTGCTCGCCGGATACGTGGAAGACCGCTTTCCATTGCACGAAACGTGCCGGCGGGCAATCGACGTTGTTTCCCTCGGCGCTGGTGTACGGGCCGGCCCACGGACTCCAATAGTCGTCGGGCTCCGAAGTGTTGCCGGAGCGGACATAAAACTCGATCTTGCCGCCGCCGGCATTTTCGCCCCACCAAGTGAGGCGTCCCCAGCGCGAATAAATCTTGGCGTCGAAAGGATCGGATTCGAACGTCCCTTCGGAGGCGTAAGCGGGGCCGAGCGCGAAGATTTTTCCCGGATTGGCGGTCGCGGCATAGATAGTGCGGCCCGGGCCGGGAATCAGCGCGGTGACTTGCGCGGCGTCCGAGCTGGCTAGAGAGGAAAAGAGGCGCTGGTCATCGAGCTCGATGACTTCGCCGTGATTTCCGGTGCCGAGCAGCAAATGATGCTCCGCAGAGAAACCCAGCGCGTAGACGACGTCTTGCGCGGACGACCAAAGAGACTCAGGCGAGCCGTCTGTGGCGATGCGATAGACTTCGCTGCCACCGGTTGGACTTTGGAAAGCAGGAAGGATGATTGCGCCTCCCTGCGCCGCGCCAGCGGCGGGATTTTGGCCGGTGTCCTGAGCGCTGGAACGCGCTGCGGCGGCAAGCATGGCGGCCAATTGGTTGGCGGCTGCTCCTTGGGGCGCGCCGGTGCGCGGGCCGCGCGGAGCCTTGTTTCCGACGGCGGCGGCGTAGATGTTGCCGTCGCTGTCGGTGGTGAGGGCGGTGACTTCCTTCTTGGCGGTTTCGTAGATGACGAATGCCTTGCCGGCTTCCGGAAGGCCGGAGCGGTGCGCGTTCACAGGAATGCGAATGATCAGGCCGCTGGGATCGGTGCCAATTAGCAGATTGCCGTGGGCATCGAAGGCCAGCGAACGCGCATGAGTTTCGTCGCTCTTGTAGAAGAGCTGGCCGGTGCCGTCAGGAGCGACGGCGAAAACCTGGCCGGTGTCGCCGGTGGCGACGAAGAGCGTTCCGGAGGAATCGAAGGCCAGCGCCCAAATGTATTTGGCTTTGGGATCGAAAAAGACGGAATGCTGGCCGTCCGGAGTGACCTTGTAGACTTTGCCGTCGGGCGAAGTGGCGACGTAGAGGTTGTCCTGCTTGTCGATGGTCAGCGCCTGGGCTTCGAGCTCGCTGGATTCAAATACGGTGGTTGGCTTGCCGGCCTCGTCGAGGCGAACGACTTTGGCGTCGGAGCCGCCGGCGGCGTAGAGGCGTCCGCGGGAATCGGCGGCGAGCGCCCAGACGTAGGCGAGGGCGGGATCGGCGAGGGCTTTGAATTCCGGCGCGGGCATAAGCGTTCCATCGCTGCGCAGAGCGAGGCCTTTGTGCGTCCCTTTGTCGAATTCCTCAAACGTGGACTGCTGCCAGAAACGGGTGTGCTCAGCGCGGGCCGCCACGGCGCACAGGAGCGCCGCGAAAAAAATGGACAGAAGTGTGAGTCGCCGCATGAATTGTCTCGCAATCTTTTTGAAGGTTGGGATCACTTGACTGTGACAGCAAGATACTGCTGGCCCGTAATCACCTGATTCATAGTCACGGAATGCTCGCCAATTTCGGATTGATAGAGCAACTGCGCGCCGCCGGGCATGCGCCGCTGGTCCAAAACGTTAATTTCAGAAGCCGGAATATTGGGCAGCTCCTTGTCTTCCACGAGGAGCGTGGGCGCGTTTTCCCATAGAGTGACGTAGAGGCGATCGTTTTGGCGTTCGCGATTAATGATGCGAATCAGCTCGTCCAAGCTCTGCAATTTTCCCTCGCCCTGGCCGGGGAAAAGTTCGCGCATGCGATTGAGGGCGTCGGCGTCGCTGACCAGAATCTGCAGGTTGCCCTTGGCCGCTTGCGCCGGAATGGTGATGGGCACTTCCTGCATGAATGGCGCGCCGCGATAGGGACGAAGCAGGACTTTAATCTTGAGCGTTTGTCCCGGGTGGACTTCGCTCTGGTCCGCCCAGGCGCTGTCGACGGCGGACCAGCGGCTCTGCGGCACACTGGTTACATTGATCGTGACGTTTTGGACCTTGGGCACTTCGTAAGGGTTCATGTAGATGCGGCTGAATGCCGACTCGACGGCGATTGCCGGGGCAAACCCGTCGGGAAGCGGCGTTTCAGAAGGAACGAACATGCCGCGCAAATCGACGGAAGGATGGCCGGTGATGTCGATGCGGCCGTCAAGCTGGAGTGTGGTTCCCTCGGTGTAAGCAGTGTTGGCGACGAGGCCGTTGTAGGCGCAGATGGCCACCAGCAGCGGCGTCAATTTGGGGCTTTGGACAACGTTGAAATGAAAATGGCGCTCGCCCGCGGAAGTGGTCAAGTTGAGGCTGACCGGCAGCATGGTCGGGCCCTCACCGAGCTGGCCGACGACGCCGGTGAGCCGATCTTGTTGGAAGGTGCCGATGACCCCGCCGGTGTTCATGATTTTCGTGGACTCGAGGTCCGACGCCAGGGTGGTGACGACGTACGCGCGGGTCATGGGCAAGGACACAGATCCAAAGTCGTTAAACTGGTGGCCGCAAACAAATACGCGGCCGTGGATAACCGCCGTGACCGTGCATCCCGCGTACATGCCGAGATCGCCGGATACGAGTTGCATGCCCACCATGTCGCCGGGTTTGAGCTGCGCGTCCTCTGGAGTGGGTGGAACGGTACCGCCGGCCATGGCGGACATACCGTACGACTGAAAATCAGAAGAGAATTGCGCGAGCGTTTGGGGCAGCACGCCGGAGAAAACCAGCGGCGTTTCAATGGGCACGAGAAACTGATTTCCGCCGAGAGCGATCTTTTCCGGCCAACCGAACGACTGCCCGCCCACTGCGGTCTGCGACATTGCGGGCGCGGAATCGTTGCCGCCGGGCGCAATCGACATGGCTTCCAGAGCCGGCATAGCTTGTTGAATGTCGAGCATGTTTTGAATCGGGGTTACGCCGGCAATGGCGTCTTTCGTGAACGCGCCGATTTTGAGGGAGATCGCGCCGGCCAGCTTGCCGTCGAAATACACGGGGCTGCCGCTCATACCCGCGACCACGCCGTCCTTGGCGACATCAGCGCCGGAAAGCTCGACGAGGATGATGTCCTGCTTTGGGCCGAGGGCGTCATTGAGAACACCCAGGACGGTAACGTCCATTTGTTGGATTTGATCGCCGCTGAAAATTGTGTAGGCGATGCCCTTGAGGCCAGGATGAACGTCACTTAGCGGAAAAAATTCGGGATTGTCCGCGGCGGCGAGAGGCAAAGCGAAAGATAGAGCCAAAACGGCAACGAACAAAAGGCTGGGTCGCAGACGCATAAGACTTTTCATATTAACCTGCGCGGTTGCGCGGCGCAATGCTGTTGCGGCGCTTTGATTCCATGGAAAGAACGGCGCTTGCGCGCCATTCGTTCCTGGCAGCGGCGCACTTCATTGGACACCGAAGCGGAGCACAAGGTTGTTTCCGGCGAGCGTGCTAAGATTTTGGCATGGCAAAAAAACGCATCCGGCCGGCCAAGGCTTTTCGCGGCGTGTTGACGCTTCCCGGCGACAAGTCGATTTCGCATCGCAGCGCGATTTTGGCGGCGCTGGCCGAGGGCAAGAGCGAGGTTTTCAATTATTCGCCGGCGGCGGATTGCGAGAGCACGCTGCGGTGCCTGCGGGGGTTGGGCGTAAAGATCGAGGAAAAGGGCAGCGGAATTGTCGTGGAAGGCAAAGGCCTGGCGGGTTGGACGAAGCCGCGGAAGGCGCTGGACGCGGGAAACAGCGGGACCACGATGCGGCTGCTGGCGGGCGCCCTGGTGGGGCAGAAATTCGCGTCCGAGCTGACCGGCGACAATTCGCTGCGCCGGAGGCCCATGCGGCGGGTGATGGAGCCGCTACGGCAAATGGGCGCGAAGATCGAAGCACGCGAAGACGAGTTTGCGCCGCTCGAAATCGAAGGCGGCGCGTTGCGCGCCATTGAATACGCGCCGAAGGTGGCCAGCGCGCAGGTGAAGTCGGCGGTGCTGCTCGCCGGGCTCTTTGCGGAAGGGGAAACGGTGGTGCGCGAACCGGTGCACACACGCGACCACACGGAGCTGTCGCTGCGCGAAATGGGCGCGGCGATCACGCGCCAAGACGGCGCGGTGCGGCTGCAGGGAAGGCCAAAACTCAGCGCGCGGCAAATGGTGGTGCCCGGAGATATCTCCGCGGCGACGTTTTTTCTGGCCGCGACGCTCATCGTGCCGGGTTCGGATCTCGTCATCCAGGGCGTGGGATTAAATCCCACGCGCACGGCGGTGCTCGATTTTCTGGCTTCCGTGGGCGCGCCGGTGTCGGTGGTGGCGCTCGGGACGCGCGACGGAGAACTGGCCGGCGACATCAACGTGCACTACGCGCCGATCAAGGGCGGGAAAATTTCGGGCGCGATGACCGCGCGGCTGATCGACGAGCTGCCCATGCTGGCCGCGCTGGGGCCATACACGGAAGAGGGAATCGAGATTCGCGACGCCAAGGAATTGCGCGTGAAGGAGAGCGACCGCATCGCCGCGATGGCCGAAAACCTGCGCAAAATGGGCGCGGAAGTGGAAGAGTTCCCCGACGGATTGCGTGTGGGGGGACGCACGGCGGGGCGGCTTCACGGGGCGACAATCGATCCGCATGAAGATCATCGCATCGCCATGGCGTTCGCGATTGCCGCGCTTGGCGCGGAGGGGGAAACGATCATACGTGACCCGCAATGCGTGGCCATTTCGTTTCCGAACTTCTTTGAGCTGCTGGATGGGTTGCTGAAGCTGGCGCCGGAAGGATAACAAAACCGTCGTTCTACATTTGAAACTGTAATCACTCGAAGAGTTCGTAGTGCGTCACCTTGGGTTCGAATTCCACCAAATATTTTTTATCTTCGGGGTAGTACTTGGCGAGTTCAATATCTGCGCCAGCAAAAGCCACGATCGCATCACGCGACTCCCAAAAACTAAGGGTGATGAAGTGTGCTGCGTCACCATCCATACTTGCGTAGAACCCACGCGCCTTTATTGCCCGCCGTTGCTCGGTAGGCGGGAATCCCCGACTTGAAGAGATATTCAAGATATGCGTCTGCATTGCTCACCTTCGTTTCACCGTGCCAGATTCTGGCGATCATCTGCCCTCCGTGGTTGGTTTTGAAGTCATCCGATTATTAAACCAAGCGTGTCTGTTGCAAGTGATGCATCGAGCGTGGCGTCTGATTCAGATATCCAAATTGACGAGTCGCACCGCCGCAGGCGTCTTATTGCGCCTTGTGAATGGAGATGGTGCCGTAGGTGGTGCTGAGGGTGATGTGCGGCCCGCCGTTGCCGTAACTGCCGTTGAGAACGGTGGTCTCGCCCGACGTGGAGGACTTCAAGCCCGACGCCTCGAAGCCATTTTCAATGTCGCCATTGCGGGAAATGGCGGAGATCGTAAAGCTGGCATGCGCCGGGATGGTGATGTCGATGTTGCCGGATTCGTCGGCGACGCGCACATCGTCGCGCGGCGCTTGCGCGAAGTGCAGGCTGATGTCGCCGTGCGTGTCGGTCAGATCGATGCGGCCGTTGATGTTGTCCAGCGTGACGTCCTTGTTCTGCGTGGTCAGCGTAAAGCTGCCGGCCACATCGGAAACGGTCAGATCGCCGGAATCCATCTCCATTTCGCCGGAGAGCGGGCCGAGGGCCAAGTTGGTGCGCGAAGAAGTGTAGCGCGTGGTTTTCTGGATGTCGTGAGCGCGAATGGGCCCGTAGAAATCGCCCTGAAGGGTCGCGTCGCCGGTGACGTCGGAAACGTCCACTTCGCCGCCCTGGCCGTCCAGGCGAACGTTGCCTTTCACTGTGTCGATGTGCGCGTCGCCGTGGGTCAGAGTGGCGGCCACGTCGCCGGTGACGTCGTGCAGGTCCAAGTCGCCGCTCTGTGAAGTGACCGTCACTGGGCCATTGGTGCCGGCCAGTTTGATATCGCCATGAGAAGTGCGCGCGGTGATGGCCGATTGCACCGGTAGGCGGACGGCAAGATCGGTCTGAACATTCGAATCTTCGAAGCCATGCACATTGGTCTTTTGCGACTGAATCAGGTAGCCGTCTCCCGCCGGTGTGATTTCAATGCGGACATTATCCGCGTTCTTCTTCGCTTCGTCTTCGGAGGCCGCCCGGGCGACCTTGTCGACGCTAACGTGCAACCGCGAATCGCTGGTCGCGCTGATGGTGATGTCGCCGCGGTCGGTGATGATCGAGATCGGCGCGTCGGGCTTAGCCGGGACGGCAGGCAGGTCGCTCTTCCATGTGTAGGGATGATCGAACATATTGTCCATCCCCCAATTCCAGTCGAAGTCGGAGTTGTGCCGGCGAGCCCAATCAAGCCCGGCGATGGCCGCTACAACCAGCAGCAGCACGACAATCAGAGCGACCTCGCTTCCCGCCACCACCGGCGCGCGTGCGCCTCCCAGATGCGGCGCGAAAAGGTAATCCGCCAGCAAAGCGACGCCCCAGAGAATCAGGAGCAGCGGCCAGTACTTCTCGAATACCGGACCAATGCCGATTTCCGGATGAAAATTGTGGAGCAGGAGCACCGCGCCAATGAGCAGGATGACCAACCCACCAAAAATGGAACGCCGCCGATGGTAGTAGTAGGCCATTAACGTATCGGAGGCGGAGCCGCTGGAGGCGGCGGAGGCGGAGGCGCTTGCTGGGTTGGCGGAGTTTGCCACTGCGCGCGGGCATCGATGTGCCCTTCGGTGGAGGCTGAATCGGAGATCAGCTTCACCAAGCCGATGACAATGAAAATCACCGGCCAGGTGCGGTCGAACGAATATTGCCAGCTATACTGTCCGATGAAGAAGAGCACACCAATGGTAATGAGGATCGCGGGGCCCATCAGGCCTCGCGTCCGGCAATAGGCGCAGCCGCAGTTTCTCCATCGTGACATTTCATTCCTCCTAAGATACGCCCCTGCGTTTGAGCAGCAGAGCCACGCCAATCACGATCAGCACCAGAGGCCAAAAATTCCATACCCAACGCGAGTTGAGCACGCCGGTGGTGGCGAGCAAGAACACGACGCCGAGTACGATTAAAATGATCGAGCCGGTGTAGTTCCGACGGACTGGAGCGCCCGGCTCACCAGCGGGGGGAACCGTCGTTTCGCCGAAGAAGCCGGTCACAGGAAGTCCCAGGCGCTTGGCGCGCGCCGTGCGGTAGGCCTCGATCGGCATGTAGAAATAAAAAATGGCGAAAAGGATGGCGATCATGGCGGTAACGCCGTCCGGCATGTTGTCGCTATTGCTCATCAATGCGATTAAACCGCCGAAAATGATGACGTGGATCAGGCCCTTGATGTATTCGCCGTTGTAGACCGCGCCCAAGCCGGGAATAAAGCCCAGTGCGCACGCCGTACCTGGATTTGGGCCTTGATGCTCAATCGGAGCGACGTAGGCATAAGCCGGGGGCGGGGCGGGAGCGGCAAACTGCGCTGCGGGTCCCTGTGGCGCCATCATCGCGGCGAGGCACTGTTCGCAATAGAGAGCGCCGCGAACTTCGCGAGCACATTGCTGGCAGAGCGCCTTGCCGCAATTACGGCAGAAGCCGATGGCGTCAGTATCTGGATGAACAGCGCATTTCATAGAGCGCTCCTTCCCGGCGCGTTCGCAAACAAAGCGGCGACAACGGACAAGCTGCCGTTGCCGATGGAGTCATGCTGCGATTCGCGCCGGGATTTTGGTTGTTGTTGAGAAGGCGTTTCCGAGGGCGCCTGGTTGGGCGCAGCGGCGTTCGCGGGCTGCAGGCGCGATTGGATTTCATAAACTACACGAAGGTCGTTCACGAATTTTACGCTGCGCGCAAACGCGAGATGCGCGCGGCTATCGGCGCGATGAATGATGGTTACTGGATTGAAGTCGGCGGCGGTGAGCTGAGAGGGCTTCACGCCGGCAGCGTGGAAAACGATGAGCAGAGTCGCCACGACGGTGAGCGCGCCAGTGGCAAAGCGCGGCTGCCACAGCATCGGAATCCAGCTAAACCATTCGCGCTTGGCTTTACGCGGGCCGAGCGTTTGGTCAAGGATTTTCGAGGCGAGGAGAGGCGGCACGGGTTCAAACTCGAGCCCGCGCAGTCTTTCCGTAATGTGGCTGACCTGTGCGACCAACGGAGCGCACCGCGAGCAGGCGTCCGCATGGGCGCGAAACTCGATGCGCTCGGCTTGGGTGAGCGAGTTTTCGAGATAATCGCTCAACCGCTCTTCGACTTGGACGCAACTCCAGCTCATTTGCCTGTCCCGTTCGCAGTCGCAATAAGGATCGTCAAGACGGTCCGACCCCCATCTCCTGCAATATACGCGCTAATTCGATGCGACCGCGATTGATTCGCGATTTTACCGTACCTTCGGGCACGGAAAGAACCTGCTGAATCTCGTTGTATTCCAAACCCTGCAAGTCGCGCAAGATGACCGCTTCGCGCAGCTCCGGCGAAAGACGCGAAAGCGCTGACTGCACCTGGGCGCTCAATTCCTGCGCCATCGCGGCCTTGTCCGGTGTGCGCACGGGCGAATGCTTTTCCTCGACCACCGTAAGCACGTCCTCGAGCGCATCGGTCATGCGGTCGCGGCGCGAGCGGCGGTAGTGGTCCACCAGCAGATTGCGCGTGACGCTGGTGAGCCACGTTGGAAAGCCGCCGTAGGCGGTGCGGTAACTGGCTAGGGTGCGGTAGATGCGCAGAAATACCTCCTGGCTGAGGTCTTCGGCTTCCGACGAGTTGTTGGTAAAGCGATAGCATAAATTGTAGACGCGGCGCGTGTGCCGATGGACAAGCTCTTCCCACGCCGGTCCGTCGCCCCGGAGGCACCGTTGGACCAGTTGGGCGTCCGCTTCCAATCGTCATTTTCCTCGCAGGCAACATGGCGCTTCGGCCTCACCATATGAAACGAGAAAAACGGCCGAAAAGTTCCGCACTGCCGCGCATCTTAGCTGTCCACCGGCTTTAAGACAAGGCTGCGCCGCCACGGCAGGTGCTCGGAGGTGGTGAAGAATGAAGCGGGAAAACAGGTCAGATAAACAGCTCTTCATCCGGCTGCGTGGCGCCGGTGCTGCGGGCGCGCTGGCCGCGGATGAAGTCGATGCCCGTGCGGATGCCCTTGAGGACCGCCGAGGCCTGCTGCAACGGCCCAAGTACACTCCTGCGGAGGCTCACCCCTGCATCCTCAACGGCTTCGAGCGTTCCGGTAATAATCGCGTCGGCACGGATGATTTGAACACGCGTGCGGTCCAGCGTATCGGTGACGACGCGGTCGATTTTCTGCGCCTGGCCGCGCGCCAGGCGGGTTATCTCCGCCGCGTCGGAAACGATGCTCGAGATTTTCTCTTCTGAATTCTCCACGATCCGGCCGAATCGAAAAAGAAGGGGATCTATCTTCTTTTGTATGTCCACGGCGACCTGGTGCACTTCGCGGCTCGTTTGCCGGAACTGGAAAAACATCGCGGCGAGAATCAGCATTTGCAGCAGAACCGCGACCGTAATGACGACAAAAACACCGATCATCCAGCCGTCTGTGGGCATGAGCTCTTCTCGATTCTCGCAGCGTTATTGTGCTTTGGCCCTCTCGCGCTGGTAGGTTTCCTTGCCCGCTTCCACGGCTGCGGCAATGGAGCCTTTTTCGCGATTCATGATTTCCTTGCTGCGCTCAATCAGGTCTTCGGCGCGCTCGCGCAATTCGCGCGCTTTTTTTTGGGCGTACTCGCGCCCCTCGTCGGCCTTCTGCGACAAAAATTCGCGCGTTTCTTCGCCCGATTTCGGCGCGAACAATATGCCAAGCAGAGTTCCAACCCCCAGGCCCACGATGAAATAACTGATCTTCGCTCCGACATTTTCTGCCATCTCGCACCTCCTCGCGTTTCTACTTCAGCAACGTAGCATACCGCATTGCGCGCAAGCAAGAAGGGTAAGCTGTAGATGTGCCAAGGATTTCGCTGTATCCATACGCCGCCGCATGGAGCGCAGAATGCGACTCCCGGGGCTCGTCGCGCGGGGATTTCTAGCGAGCCTGGGAGGTTACTTTGCTGGCCTGGCGTCGCCGCCACGCAGGAATTCGTGAAGCCTCTCTGCTTTGGCACGCGGGAGCGCAGCGGCCAGTTCATCAATACTCATCTGCTTGAGCCGCGCCACGCTGCCGAATTTTTTCAGCAACTTACGCGCGGTGTGCTGGCCGATTCCGGGCACGGCGGTGAGCGAAGTAGCCAGGCGGCCCTTGGTGCGGCGGAGGCGGTGAAACGTGACCGCGAAGCGGTGCGTCTCGTCGCGGATCTGCTGAATCACGTGCAGGATAGGCGAATGGTGGTCGAGGCGAATCGGCTCGTCCTCGCGTCCGGGAACGTAGAGGATTTCTTCCTTCTTGGCGATGCTCGTGAGCGGTTGCTCCGGCAAACCGAGTGCATTCAGCGCTTCGGCCGCGGCGTGCAACTGGCCGATGCCACCGTCGATCAGCACCAGCGACGGGAGCAGCCGCTTTTCTTCGATCACTCTTCGGTAGCGCCGGGTCACCGCTTCGCGCATGCTGGCAAAATCGTCGCGCAAAAGCCCCGCTTCGGGGTCCTGGCGCTCCGCAGGTGCTGCTGCATCGGTCGTTGCTCCGTTTGGATTGCCGTGGATGATGAATTTGCGATAGTCGGATTTTTTCATCTTTCCGTTTTCCCACACGACCATCGACGCCACCGTGTCCGATCCCTGAATGTGCGAAATGTCGAAGCTCTCGATGCGCTTGGGGGGCTCAGACAGTCCAAGCGCTTCCGCCAGCGCTTCGGCAATCACTTCCGAGGCCGGCTTCATCACGCGGAAGCGTTGATTGAATGAATGCTTGGCGTTGGTTTCCACCAGATCGACCAGTGCGCGCTTCGCTCCGCGCTGCGGCGCCACGATTTCCACGCGGTGGCCGATGTTTTCCGAGAAGACTTCCTGCAACAGCTCGCACTCGTCGAAATTCGTGGGCACGTGGATGAAGCGCGGAATGTAGTTCGAGTCCAGATAAATTTGTTTGAGCAGGGAAGTGAGAAATTCCACCGGTTCGAATTCTTCCAGGTCCTCCCAGTAGAATTCCCGTCGATCGACCACTCTGCCACCGCGCACGTGAAAGAGGTTCGCGGCCACCTGCGGAGGCTCGGCGTACCACGCCAGCACGTCGATGTCCTCGCCCGCGGCTGCGGCGATTTTCTGCCGCTCGTCCATGTCCTCGAGCGTGCGAATCAGATTGCGGTAGCCGGTGGCGGCCTCGAACCGTTCCTCGTCGGAGGCGTGCTGCATGCGTTCTTCCAGGCTCTTCACCAAGTCCTTGCGGCGTCCCTCGAGGAACATCCGTGTATCGCGAGCCGCCTCGCAGTAACGGTCTTCGAGCGTTTGTTGCGCGGCGCGCGGGCCCAAGCTCCGGCTCAAGTAAAATTCCAGCCAGGCGCGCGCGTGCGGCCGGTTCATCTCCATCTTTTCCGAAGGTATGCCGAAATACCGGTTGATGAAATGCACGATGCGATGCGCCAGGCTGGCCGGAAAATAAGGGCCGAAAAAGAGAGAGCCATTTTTTTCCAGTCGCCGCGTGACAAACACACGTGGAAATGCCCCCGCGGCGGTGAAACAGATGTACGGATAGGTTTTGTCGTCGCGCAGCAGAACGTTGAATTTCGGCTTGTTCTGCTTGATCAGATTATTTTCCAGCGCCAGCGCCTCGCGCTCGTTATCCACGACGATGTATTCGGCATCGGCAATTTCCCGCACCAACGAACCTGTTTTCACGTCCGCCTGCCGCACGGCAAGGAAGTACGACCTCACGCGGTGCCGCAGCGATTTGGCTTTGCCGACGTAGATAATTTTTTCCGCAGCGTCTTTGAAGAGATACACGCCGGGCTCGAGCGGGAATTCATTAACCTTTTCGCGCAGGTCCATAGGAAAGAGTTATGCTGTCAGTAGCGCGGTTTTCTTCGCGCGTCGCTGCTGGACGATTTTATATTAGTTTATGTTAGCAGAACTGCGGCGTTTGCCGCCGCCGGAGGCCAGGACAGATAAAAATGCACTCCTTGCGTAGAATTTCGTTGACCGTTCTTTTCGCGCTGGTGAGCGCCTCGGCCGGCCTCGCGGGAAGGCAATCTGTGCCGTCTCCGGCAAAACCGCCGAGCCCTCCGGCCTACAATCCGGCGCTCGCCGCCCACGACGTGGAGGTGGGGAAGTACTATATGAATCGCGGCGACCTCGATGGGGCGATCGCCCGCTACAGGGACGCTCTGCGCTACAGGCCGAATTACGCCGAGGCGTGCTTGCTGCTCGGCGAAGCTTACGAAAAGGAAAGCAATTTCGCGCCGGCCATCAGCTATTACGAGCAATATCTGAAGATTCTTCCCAACGCTTCCGAATCGAAGAAGGTGCGTAAGCGCGTCGCCGAGCTGCAAGAAAAATTGAAAAAGGATGGAGCGAGCCCCGGTCAGCCGAATCGTTGAATCAACAGCAGTCCGCGCATTGAAACGCAATCCCCACGCAGCGCGACGCAGTTCGTTATGCGAACCGCTTTAGGAATTTCATCGCGCGCCGATAATCCCGAAATTTCTTTTCTTCCGCACGGAATTCACGCGAATGCGCTTCCAGGCGGCACCGCGCGAGCTTGATGGGATGTTTGCGATGCAGCATTTCGTGGTAGAGCACGTAGGCGACCACGTATTCCGGCACAAGCGGGCGGTCCAGCGCCGCGTTGATGGCGATTTGGTCCAATGCGGGATCGAAAATTCCAAGCTGGCTGCGCCATCGCCGCGTGCTCCAGCCGATTTTCGGCCTGGGCAAATTTCCCTGAAAATATTTCTCGTTCAATTCGTCAAAAAGTTTTGCCAGATCGTGGCGCTGGCCCTGGGCGTCACGGATTTTGCGCCGCGCGCGCTTACTGCGCACCGCATGCAGTTTCTGGCGAGTGGCGTGCGTCTGCGTATAATTCCTGTACAGTTCTGCGATTCCACCCGGCAAGCGCCGGCGGTACAAACGCGACAGCAGAATCGCCGCGGCCGCTTCGATGACCTCGAGCGGCGCGTCCCGCAGCAAATCCGACAGTCGCACGTGCGCAGTATCCTGCCGCAAGCGAATCGAGTGCGTCAAATTCGCGTAGGGATAGAATTCCACCGCGAAATGCGGCGGCCGGCCTTCGCAATTCAGCCGCGTATACATTCGCTGAAAAAGCATCGCGCCGCCTGGAACATGCCGGTGCTGGGAAGTTCGCGCCGTCAAGGTTTCCTCCGAATCGGCGCGGAGCCATATTCCTTGGAAGCCTTGACCGCCTCGTCCAGTGCATCCTGCGTTCCCGCGATGGCGTCGTCGAGCGACTGTTTATACGAAGGAAGATCCGGGCCGTTCACGTTCTCGATGGTCTTCAGCGTTTCAAGGTTCGCCTTCGCGCGTTTTTCCATGTCCTTGATCACCCGCCGTATCGGCACCCCTTTCTGTTGCGCTTCCTGAAGGCGATCGGCCGCTTCGTCGATGCAGCCCGAGTATCCATTCAGCAATCCATTGAGCAGTTCCGGCTTGTGGACCTGCGGCGTGGTGAGCTTCAGTTCGTACTCGACCTTTTTCAGCCGATCGTCGGCGAAATCGAGGAACAGCTTGATGCGGTCGTTGGGATCCTGCGCCTCGCGGATCTTGTCCGCCTCGCCGGGAGAGAGAAAATCCGGCTGCTCCTGCGCTCGCGCGATGGTGACAAACAGCATTCCCGCAAACGCCGAGGCCAAGACAACCAGACCTACCGCAACAAGTATTCTCCTCTTCACTGCTGGCTCCTAGGGATTGCCGGCCTTCTTGCTCTGCTTGTTCGCGGGTAGATTCGGGAACAGCTCCTGAATCAGCTTCTGGTTGAGCACATCCAGAGCTTTCTCCAGATCCTCAAACGGTTGACGCCGGTCGAATTCCACTCGGCTCATCAACTCCCGCAACTCCCGCTCCCGCTCGCGGACCGAAATTTGCAATTGCCGGAAGCCATTGGAATGCTTCTCGGCATCCACGGCAGTCTTGAGCAACGCTTCGTGGGTTGCGACCGCCTGGTTGTTGTAATCGCTGAGGAACTGGAAAGCCGCGTCAGTTTTCCCGTCGTCGATGGCCTGGCGCGCGGCCAGGTATTCTTCACGGCCGAGTTTGACAAGGGCTTTGGCGCCGTCAACCGCGTTGTCGGCATGGTCGTATTTGTATTTGTCGTGCGCAAGGTCATTTTGTACTTTCCAAGTTTGCGCCGGCGCGGCCATCGCGAGCCCGAACATGCACACGGTTGCAAAGAGCGCCGCTCGCATGTCAGCGCCCTTTTCGTTTCAGAGCAGCCTGCAGAAACCGCACGCGCTCGGCAGCCTCGAAATATTGATTGCTGTTGTTGTCCGTATTCATGGCCAGAAATCTCTGATAGCCGTCGAGCGCCTGCTCCGGCTGGTTCATGTGGTCATAACACGACGCGCGCACAAACCACGCGCCGGCGTTCGGCGGCTCGCGCCGGGCAAGCGCATCCAAAGCGGCCAACGTCGCCGCGAAATCCTTTTGCAAGTATTCCGCGCTCACCAGATCGCGCAGCGTGTCAGTCGAGCTCGGATCCAGCCGCAGCGCTTCGTTCAACTCGCGCGCGGCGCCGGAGTAATTCTTGGTCTCGATTAGTGCGCGCCCGAGCCTCGCGTGGATCGACGCGTCCTCTGGCGCCATGGCCTCCGCCTTTTGCAAGACGGCAACGGCCTCGGCGAAATCGCTCTTTCTATAATAAATTACCGAGCGCAATTCCAGCGCTTCCACCGTTTCCGGCGCGCTCTGCGCCGCGCGGTCGAGCGATGCCAGAGCGTCGTCATTTTTGCCCAGCTCAACCAGCGCGGAAGCCTGCAGCACGCGCGCCTTGGTATCATTGGGATTTCCATTCAGGTAAGCCGTCAGCGCATCTATCGCGTCTGAGGTTTTCTTCTGCTGCAGCAAACTCTGCGCCAGGCCCATTTCCGCTTCCTGGTTGCCCGGTTTCAGTTTCAGTACCTCACGGAACGCCGCTTCTGCGTCGCCAGCTTTTCCTTCGGCAAGAAAAATTCGGCCGAGCGCGGCCTGCGCGTCGGCATCATTTGGGTCGAGTTTCACAGCAACGGTGTATTCCTTCTCCGCTGCCGATGCGTTCCCGCTGCGCTCCTCCGCGATGCCCAGGACGTAATGCGCGCGCTCGAACGCATAATTCAGCTCGATGGCCTTCTGCAGCGGCGCGATCGCGGATTTGGGATCATCGGGAAGCACGCTGATTCCCAGATTAAGCTGCGCCTGGATCATTTTTGGATCGAGGTCAACGGCCTTGCGATATTCGGAGATGGCTTTCTCGTTTTCCTGTTGCGCCGTGTAGACGTAGCCCAGATCAAAGTGCGCCGCCGCATCATTGGGCCGTTGCGCTAAGTATTTTTGGTAGTCCGCCTGCGCCGCGGCGTAATTGTTGCTGTCCGCTTCGGCTTTGGCCTTGACCAGCAGGTCGTGAAGCGCTTGCTCCTCCGCCGGCACAGCTCGCACCCGCGTTCGAGATTCAGACTGGCCTAGAGCTAAACGGGGCGCGGAAACGAGGACCGCCAAAACGCACATCGCTCCCACTCCGCCGGTGAGTCTCATGGGATGTGACTGCGGTGATGGGAATGATTTGGCCCGTTGGTGCCGTTGCGTCCATTGTGATTCAGCGCCTGCGCCAGGAATTTGCCGGTGTACGATTGGCTGTTTCGCGCCACCTGTTCCGGAGTTCCGCAAGCGATCAATCGCCCGCCGCGGTCGCCGCCCTCCGGCCCCAAGTCGATCACCCAATCGGCCGATTTGATGATGTCCATATTGTGCTCGATGATCAGCACCGACGCGCCGCCTTCCAGCAATTTTCGAAACGCCGCGAGCAATTTCGCGATGTCGTCGAAATGCAATCCTGTCGTGGGCTCATCGAAAATATACAACACACCCGTATTCTCTTGCCGCGTGAGATGCGCGGCGAGTTTCAAGCGTTGTGCCTCGCCTCCCGAAAGTGTCGACGCGGATTGGCCCAGCCGCAAATAGCCGAGTCCGACTTCCTCCAGAACCTTCAGCTTCGAAGTCACCTTCGGCGTTCCGGCGAAAAACGCCAGCGCTTCGTGTACGGTCATCTGCAGCACGTCGTGCACATTTTTCCCGTGATAGCGCACGTCGAGAATGCCGCTCTTGTAGCGCGTCCCCTTGCACTCTTCGCAGATCAGTTCCACGTCAGCGAGGAAGCGCATCTCCACCGTGACCGTGCCGTCGCCCTGGCACGCTTCGCAGCGCCCGCCCGGAATGTTGAACGAGAAATGCCCCGCGGTGTAGCCGCGCTTTTTCGCTTCAGGAGTGGACGCAAAGAGTTCGCGAATCGCGTCGAATGCTTTCAGATACGTCGCGGGGTTCGACCGCGGCGTCCTGCCGATGGGCGACTGGTCGACAAGTTCCACCGCCGTCAACGCCGCGTCGCCTTCGATGTTCTCGCACGCATCGCGCCAGTTTCCGCCATTGCGTTTCGCCTGCAGAGTTTTGTACAGCACTTCATAAACCAGCGTCGATTTTCCCGAACCGGAGACACCGGTGATCGCCACAATCACGTTCAGCGGAATCATCAGGTCGATTTCTTTCAGGTTGTGGCTGCGCGCCTTCAAAATCTTCAGGAACTTGCCATGCGACTTGCGTCGCGCGGAAGGAACCGGAATGCGCAGCTCGCCGCTCAAGTAGCGCGCCGTCAGCGAATGCGTGTCGGCCTCAAGTTCCTTTTGCGTGCCTGCAAACATGATTTTGCCGCCATGCTCGCCCGCGCCTGGGCCCAGGTCCATCACGTAATCCGCCGCGCGAATCGTTTCCGCGTCGTGCTCCACCACGAGCAGCGTGTTGCCCAGTTCGCGCAAACTTTTCAGGATCGCGATCAGCCGGTGCGTGTCGCGGGGATGCAATCCAATCGACGGCTCGTCGAGCACATACAGCGCGCCGGTGAGATGCGAGCCAAGCGATGTCGCCAGTTGAATGCGCTGCGATTCGCCGCCGGAGAGCGTCGAAGTCAGCCGGTCGAGCGTCAGGTAATCCAGTCCGACCTCATCCAAGAATCGTAGCCGCTGCTGAATTTCTTCCAGCACCTTCCCGGCGATGACCGCCTCGCCGACGCTCAGCTCCAGCGATGAGAAGAATTTCCGCGCTTCCGCCACGGTCATTTCGCAAGCCTCGGTGATCGATTTTCCCGCCACGCGCACGGCGCGCGCCTCTTGCCGCAGCCGCGTGCCGCGGCAATCCGGACAAGTCGCGTAACCGCGATACCGGCTCAGGAAAACGCGCACGTGCAGCTTGTATTTTTTTCGCTCCAGCCACGCGAAAAATCCCTTCACGCCCGCGAACTCTTCCTTGAAATCCCCTTCGATGATTTTTTCACGCTGCGCCTCGGTCAACTGCCGGAACGGAACATCGAGCGGAATTCCTTTTTGTTTCGCGTACTGCTTCATCTCCTGCAGCACTTCGCGATAGCGCGGCTTCGTCCACGGCTCGATCGCGCCTCCAGCCAGGCTCAAGCTTTTGTCGGGAATCACGCGGTCGATATCGAAATCAATGGTGTTGCCGAAGCCCTGGCAGCGCGGGCACGCGCCATAGGGATTGTTGAACGAAAAAAGCCGCGGCTCCGGTTCCTGATAGGTGATTCCGCATTTCTTGCACTCGAAGCGCTCACTGAAAATCATTCGCTCCGGCGCGCCACCCGCGTTTTCGGGCACGAATTCCAGAATCGCCTCGCCACGCCCCTCGCGGTAACTGATCTCGATCGAATCCATCAGCCGCGAGCGAATCTCCGGCCCCAGCGCGAGCCGGTCCACCACCACGTACACCGGCTTCGCGAAATCCACGTCCAGCAGCGTTTCCGGCGATGAGAATTCATACACGCGGCCCGCTTGATACACGCGATTGAATCCGCGCTTCTGCAGGTTCGTCAGCGTTTGCTTCACCGCATCCGCGGCGGGCGCGGTTTTCTTTGAACGTACTTTCGTGACGGGAACTTCTGCCTGCACCTCCAGCTTGTACAGCACGTAAAATCGCCGCCCCGCGGGCAACTGCAGCACGCGCTCGGCGATTTCGTCGATGGTGTCCTTCTTCACTTCCTCGCCGCACACCACGCAGAACGTGTGCCCCACGCGCGCGTACAGCAGCCGGAGGTAATCGTAAATTTCCGTCGCCGTCGCCACCGTCGATCGCGGATTGCGCGTCGAATTCTTTTGCCGGATGGCAATCGCCGGCGCGATGCCGGTCATTTCGTCCACGTCCGGCTTTTCGATGCGCTCCAGAAACTGCCGCGCGTACGCCGAAAGCGACTCGATGTAGCGCCGCTGCCCCTCGGCGTAAATCGTGTCGAACGCCAGGCTAGACTTTCCCGACCCTGACACGCCTGTCACCACGGTGATTGCATTGTGCGGAATTTCGAAGTCGATGTTCTTCAAATTGTGTACGCGCGCCCCGCGCACACGAATCGCATCTTGTTCACCCTGCTTGCCCTGACGGAGGAAGGGAGGAACCAAGGGCCCCGAAATTGTCTCTGGCGCGGCGCTGGGTATCCGATTTTGCTTTTCCTCGAGAAGGGGAGTGGTTTGCGCGAGGCCTGGGACCGCGGCGTCGCTCTTGGCGGCCTTGGCCGCTTTCACCGCGTCGCGGCCATCCTGTTTGCTGCGCCGCGCCGCGCTTTTCGCCGCCGATTCCTCGGGGGCTCGCTCTGTGGGTTTCGTCGCCATAAGCCTAAACGAAAAATTATACGTCTTCGCGCAACCCCGCCGCAAATCCGCCTTCGCCCCTGCTTCAGCGGGGATTTCTTGACTGACGCTGTGCTAGATTCAAACGATATGGCCAATGCTCCATTCTCCCGCGTCATCTGGATCGTTCTCGATAGCGTCGGCGTTGGCGAACTGCCCGACGCCGCCGATTACGGCGACGTTGGCCGCGACACGCTCGGCCACATCGCTCGCTCGCGCCCGCTGTGCCTGCCGAATCTTGTGTGTCTCGGCCTTGCCAACATCAAGCCTCTTGCGCATCTCGATCCGCCCGCGCATCCCGCCGGAGCGTATGGGAAGGGAATCACCGTCTCGCCCGGCAAGGACACCACAACTGGCCACTGGGAAATGGCCGGCATCTGGCTCGACCAGGCTTTTCCCGTTTACAAAAATGGCTTCCCGCGCGACCTCATCGAAAAATTCGAGCGCGCCATCGGCCGCAAAACAATCGGCAACAAGCCCGCCTCCGGCACGGAAATCATCAAGGAACTTGGCGAAGAGCATCAGCGCACCGGCGACCCCATCGTCTACACCTCCGGCGACAGCGTTTTCCAGGTCGCGGCGCACGAAGACACCATCCCCGTCGGAGAGCTTTACAAAATTTGCGAAATCGCGCGCAAACTTCTCGACGGCCCCCGTCGCGTCGGCCGTGTCATCGCCCGCCCTTTCGCCGGCACGCCCGGGAACTATTACCGCACTCGGTGGCGCCACGATTATGCCGTCGAGCCGCCCCGCCCGATGCTTCTCGACGTTCTCGGCGACGCCAGGATTCCCGTCTTCGGCGTCGGCAAAATTCATGACATTTACAACGGCCGCGGCGTCTCCAATTACGTCACCACGAAAAATAACGCCGACGGCATGGCCAAGCTCACCGAATCGCTCGTGCGTCAGTCGCACGGCCTCATCTTCGCCAATCTTGTCGATTTCGACATGCTCTACGGCCATCGCAAAGACGTCGAAGGCTTCGCGCGTTCGCTTGAGGAGTTCGACGCGTTCCTCGGCCCGTTCCTCGCCTCTCTGCAAAATTCCGACATGCTGATCCTCACCGCCGATCACGGCTGCGATCCCGATCCCGTCAACCCCACCACCGATCATTCCCGCGAATACGTCCCCATCGTTTGTTATTCGCCGCGCATGCAAACGGGCCACGGCACCGGCGTGAATCTCGGCATTCGTTCGACTCTCGCCGACATGGGCCAGACCGTCGCCGAAAACTTCTCCGCCGCCAAACTCCTCCACGGCACAAGCTTCCTCTCGTCCCTTACGTGAGACGCTTCCTGGCATCTCTGTTCGTGGCCTCAAAATCTTCAAAGTTGCGCTAAACTTTGCTCCCCATGGCCACCGATTCCGTCTCGCGTCCCAACGCCGCGAACGCCCCCGACGCTATTCCTCCTCTCGCCATCGGCGTGCTAATCGCTCTCTGCGCCGCCAAATTCCTGCTCCACGCATTCACCAGCCTCCACCGCTACGGCTACTTTCGCGACGAACTCTACCTCCTCGATTGTGGCCGGCACCTTTACTGGGGCTACGTCGATATGGCACCCCCTCTCCGCGGTCTATGCCAAACTCGCTCTGCTCATGGGAGGCTCGCTGCCCGCCCTGCGCATTCTTCCCGCGCTCGCCGGCACCGCGCTCATCGCCCTTACCATCGCCATCACCCGTCAACTCGGCGGCAACCGTTTCGCGCAGGGCCTGGCCGGCCTCTGCGTCTTGTTGGTTCCCGTGAACATCGTGATGGACGACTTCCTTTCCATGAACTCTTTCGAGCCGCTTTTCTGGATGGGCTGCGTCTACGTTCTCATCCGTATCGTTCGCACCGGCAACTCGAAGCTCTGGCTCTGGTTCGGCCTGCTCGCCGGGCTCGGCCTTGAGAACAAGCACTCCACTTTGTTTTTCGGCTTCGCCGTTTTTCTCGCCGTCGCTCTCACCAGCCTGCGCCGCGAATTCGCCAAGCCCTGGATCTGGCTCGCCGGCGCCATCGCCCTGCTCATCTTCTTGCCCAATCTTGTGTGGCAGATTCACCGCGATTTCCCGACTCTGCAGGACCTCGAAAACGTCCGCCGCATCGGCAAGAATGTCGTTCTCAGCCCGCCGCGTTTCATTCTTCAGCAAATCCTGATGGAGCAGCCCATCTTCGCGGTGTTTTGGATCACCGGCCTTGTTTCGTTTCTGTGGGGCCGCGCCAAACAATTCCGCGTCCTCGGCGTCACCTTCCTGATTTTCTTCGCGACCCTTCTGATCCTCCATGGCAAGGACTACTACGTCGCGCCGATTTATCCCATGATGTTCGCTGCAGGCGCGGTCGCCACGGAGGACTGGCTCGCGCGCCTAACTTGGGCCGGCGCGCGTACGTGGCCAAAACTCGCAATCGTCTCCGCCATCATCATTCTTGGAGGCATTCTCGTCCCGCTCTTCACACCCATGCTTTCACCGCAAACGTATCTGGTGTACCAGCAAGCTCTCAACATTCGTTTTAACAAAACCGAAGTCCACCATGAGGGTGTCCTCCCGCAGTTTCTGGGTGATCAGTTTGGCTGGCCGGAAATGGTTCACCAGGTTGCGGAAATTTACAATTCCTTGTCGCCGGACGAGCGCGCCCAGACCGGCATTTTTACCGGCAATTACGGCGAAGCCGGGGCCATCGACCTGTTCGGCCCCGCGTACGGCCTCCCGCGCGCCTACTCCCGCCATCAGAATTACTGGTATTGGGGTCCGCCTCCGGTGGTCTACAAAAACCTCATCGTCCTGGAGTGGAGCCGCGAAGACGTTCAGGACAACTGCACCTCCTGGCTGGCCTTCCCGCACTACGCTCCCTTCGGCATGTCCGAGGAAAACACGCCCATCTATCTCTGTCGTGGCGCGGAATTCGATATTCAGAAAATCTGGTGGCACTATCACCACTGGAATTGATCAAGTATTGGAGCGCGTCAACGCGGTGCGTCAACTGAGGATCAAGAGCAAAACGTTTTCTCGCTAATTTCCGGACACCGGCTGCGCCGCCGGTGCGTAGTATCCCGGACGCGTGCGGACTACCAGCTTTCCTGCTCCGCGCACACCACTGACCTGCACCTTCACCGTCCGGAATGCTCCGTCCCGCGCCGTATTCAACGGGTAGTAGCCCACCATATATTGCGAGCGAATATCCTGCGCGATGCGCGTGCAGATCTCATCCGCCTCATCCACCGTCTTCGGAAAATACGCTTCGCCGCCAGAAGCCGCGGTCAGCGCCAGCAAAGCATTCTTGCCCTGGCGGATCTCTTCCCGCGAGTCGTCATCTCTGGTAAAGAGTCCCACGGCGTAAATCACCACATCGGATTGCTGCACTTTCTGCACCGTGTAGGAAAGCGTGTGCCCCGGAGCGCTATCGTGATCCACTCCGTCGGTCACCACCAGCAGCACTTTCTTCTCGCGCGTCCCTTTTTTCAGATGGCTCATCGATCCAAGAAGCGCGTCGTACAGCGCCGTGCCGCCGCGCGAATCGATCCGTTCCAGCGCCGCCTTCAGGACTTTCGGGTCGTTGGTGAAATCCTCGTCCATATCCAAATAATATTCGTCGTTGAAGTTCACCACGAACATTTGGTCTTGCGGATTGCTCGTCTGCACGAAGGTCATCGCCGCTGCGTTCACGCGCGCGCGCTTCGACCTCATGCTTCCGCTGTTGTCGATCACCAGGCCCACGGAGATGGGAATATCCGCATGCGTGAACGCCGAAATTTTCTGCGGCGTGTTGTTTTCCAGCACGCGGAAGTCGTTTTCCGTCAGACCCGGCACGAAATTCCCATTCTTGTCGACGATGGTCACCGGCAGCCGCACCATGTCCACATTTTTTTTCAGCGTGTACCTGTTGCTCTGCGAAGTTCCATACGGCGGAGGAATTTGCGGCGGGTTCTGTGCGAACGCGCTGGCGCCAAAGAACGCAAAAATCGCTGTCACTGCGATAAAAGCGGCAAAAACAGAAGCAGGAGCGCTCTTAGCTGCTCGGCGCGAAATACCCATAGCGCGCATAAACGGTGAGCGGCGGAAGCCCTCGCGGCGGGCGCAGCTTGACCTTGATCTTCCGCCATTTTCCATCGGGTTTCTTGTTGCCCGGCCTGTATCCCAGCACATACTGATTCCGCAGCTCCATGCTGATCTTCGTTGCCACGTCGGCCAGGTTATCCAGGTTATGCACGATGAACGACCGGCCGCCGGTCATGTCTGCCAGGTCCTCCATGAACGCCGGCCCCGAGCATTCCTCCGGACTCCTGTCGCACGCATCCGGATCCACAATCCCAATCGCGTAAATCTGTACGTCCGACTCGCGCAGGAAGCGTTTCACATCGTCTTCGTCGTACCTGCTGTGATTATCGCCCCCATCCGATATGATGAGCAAAGCCTTTCTCGTGTTGCGTGCTCCTTTCATCTCGCTCATCCCCAGGTACACGGCATCGATCAGCGCGGTCATTCCTCCCGTCGGGCTGAACAGCAATTCGTTTTGCAGCTCCTCGATGCTGGTCGTGAAAGGCGTCGCCAGTTCCGCGCGATCCGCGAAATCCACCAGGAAAAATTCGTCCGCGGGATTCGCCGTCTTGAAAAATTGCACCGCGGCCATGCGCGACTTCGCGATTTTGTCCGCCATGCTTCCGCTGACGTCGAAAATCACCCCAATCGAGATCGGAACATCATCTTCCGCGAAGCGCATCACTTGCTGTTCTTTTCCGTCTTCATACACGCGGAAATTGTCCTGCTCCAGTCCCGTCACCAGCCGCCCGTACGGGTCCGTCACGGTGATGTTCACCAGCACCAGGTTCACATCTTTTCGTACCGAGTCTTCGCGGGAAGTTTTATTTTCTGGAGGAGGCTTGTAAATCAGTGGCCCCGTCGTTCCTGAAGTCCCTGAGGTTTGCGCGCAGGCCGGGCCGCACATTATCAGCAGAGCCGCCATCGCGATGCTTATCGCGCTTGCGGCCTTCCATCTCGCGGCCACTCTGGCTGCCTTCATTCAACCCCCTAGGCCGAGGCAGCAGCCGAATCTCTGACGCAAATCTTACCACCGGTCGCCATCAAATCAAGGGGGGAAAGTGTGGATTCTGCAACATCAGAAAGCTGTAATCCTCGCGCCGGTACCACTACGTTCGTACTAACCGAGTCCTATCGCCGATCGCCCGTAGGTTGACCTAGGCCACCGTTGGCTCGATGTGACCCTCTGCTCTGCGCTGGTTCTTGCCACATCTCTCGAAAAGTGTCAAAGTTTCCTCAGCGGTGTGGATACTGCGCGCCGCCAACAATGACCTCTGATTCAAAGCCGAACGTCATCGTCGTCATTCCTGCGCGTCACGCCTCCTCGCGCTTTCCGGGAAAACCTCTTGCGCCCATCGCCGGCCGCCCCATGATCCAGCACGTCTACGAGCGCGCCAAACAAAGCCAGCGCGCCTCGCGCGCCATCGTCGCCACCGACGACGCGCGCATCCGCGACGCCGTCGAATCCTTCCACGGCGACGTCATCATGACCCGCTCCGAGCATCGCACCGGCACCGACCGCCTCGCCGAAGTCGCCGTGCACATTCCTGCGGACATCTACGTCAACCTCCAGGGCGATCTGCCGCTGATTTCGCCCGAGGTCATCGACGCCGTCGTCGACGCCCTCGTTTCTGCCGGAGACGAAGTCCACGTTTCCACCCTCTGCGTTCCCATCACCACACCCGAAGACATCATGAATCCCAACATCGTCAAAGTCGTCTCCGACTTCGACGGCAACGCCCTCTATTTTTCCCGCGCGCCCATCCCCTGGGTCCGCGACGCCGGCCAGCGCGTCGCCGCCCGCCATTTCAAGCACATTGGCATCTACGCCTTTCGCCGCGACGCTCTTCTCGACTTTCCCGCGCTCCCGCCCGGCGAGCTCGAGCGCCTCGAGCAGCTCGAGCAGCTCCGCTGGATGGAAAACGGCTACCGCATCGCCGTCGGCGAAGCCGCCACCTACGAAGGTGTCGAAGTCGACGTTCCCGCCGACGTTGCGCGCGCCGAAGAGCTCCTCCGCGGTCGCGCCGCCAAACCGTAGCCGCCACGAGTTCTTCGCCGCATCGAAACGAAAACCGCACTTTTTTTCATCATTCGCCTACAGTGTTTTCGGCCCGATTCGCCTTCCATAAATTGTAAGACGCACAATGTTCAAGCCAAACTCTGTCGGGTTTTTACCCCTCCTGCGTTGGCTCCCGATGTGCTCTTTAACCATCGTCCTGCCCGCGGCGCAATCCTGCTCAGCCGCAATCTGCAGTCGATGAGGCATGGGGAATGAAAAAAGTGACTTTCGCAGCCATCGCACTCGTAGCCTTTTTGTTTACCTTTCTCTGCGTTGCTCCCCCAGCGAACGCCGACGCCGTGTCGGTCGATTTATCGGGAACTCTCTCCAGCGCCGCAGCCCTGGGCACTATGAATTTTGCCGTGACCTCCGCTGGCAGGACCGCCGAAACCCTGACCCTGGACAATGTGCGGCCGATCGATTCCAGCTTCCTGGGCTTTGCCTTCGGCGCGAACGGCTCCTTCGCGGGCGATACCGCACCCTCTCCGTTCCGCATGGGCATGCTTGATTTCTGGTCGAGTGTTTCCGAATGGAGCTCCCTTGGTTCGCATAATGACCGAACGTTCCACTTCGGCTTCCTCCGGAGATGGAGCTGGACTCACGGCGCCGACCCGACACTCTCTCCGTCGCCCACTCCGGAACCACCAGCCTTGCTTCTCCTGGGAACCGGTCTGCTGGTCATAGGAATCCAAATGCGGCGTCGTTCGCCCGTCTCATGACGTAACGTGAGCGCGCACCCCGCTGTTCGCGGCGCGTCCTGATTTTGCAGGCAGGGCCTGCTCTTCCCCCCGAGTCTTACTCGAAGAGCAGGCCCTTTCTTTTTCAGATTGATTGTCCGCGGCCAGGCTATCCCCGGCGCTGCTGCGCTCCCCACAATCGTAAGAAGCCAGACAGGGAGTACGCGAAGAGCGCCACCGCCCACGCCAGCGTCACGAACCGGAAGGCAACCACGTACGGGTAACCGCGTTCGTAGGGCCGGTGCAGAGGCAGCAGCAGCGAAAGCCCAAGCGCAACGGCCACTTCTGCAATCGTCCATGCCCGGCCGCAATCGCGCGACGCCATCTTGAGATCGATTTTCCAGCCCGCCCACCACCAAAACAGAAAAACCAGCAGTTGGTGTTCCCAGAAGAGGTAACGCACCCAGTAACCGTGCGTCCAGTAGAGCAGGTGATGGTCGATCTGATAGGTCGCGGTCATGGCCGAGACGAATGTCGGAACCACGTTGATGCAATTCACGAAAAAGTGCAGGTTCACGCTGTGCGCTAGCAGCCCGCCGAAAAACCACGGCGACATTCCAATCGACAGGATCACGTTCACCACCGCAAGCACGATTCTCCACGTCCAAGTCTTCATGCGCACTCTCCCGGTGTGGACTTTCATCCAGAAATGGCAACGATTGCTCTACGGTGGTCGGCTTGGCCCAATGTCACGGACCTACTCTCGCGCCAGCTTGTGAGAAAACCCGCTGCCATCGCCTACGCGTTACCCCAAGTTCTATGACGTCCTGCCGGCAGGGACCGCAGGAGGGATACGCACGCGGGGCGCTTGAAAATCGCCCGCAAGAGGTAGACCACGTACCACACGGCCAGTACATCCACCACCAAACCTACGCCGGCCATGAATCGGAAAATGAGATTGGCCATCGCCCAGTCACCGATCTCATTAACGATCATGCGTGTGTGCGGGTTGCTGATCTGAGTGCAGCTGGTGGCGAGGAAATTATGGGAGCAGTGAGGAAACACGACCCAGAAGCCATAAGTCGTCAGAGTATCGAGCACCAGCACGATACCGGCCGCGTGTACGAAAATGCCGACAATGAGGCGCTGCCATCCCGTGACCAACCGTCTCTGCAAGGCACCTAAACCAAACGAAAAGGCGATCACCCCCAGAACTGCGACCGCGAACCAAGCGCGGACACGGCTGGTCCCCTTGTCCGGGTGCATCGCATTCGTCAGTCTTGCCCACTTCTTCGACTCTTGAAGATTGCGCGGAACACCAACGCCCCGCTGGTACATATCGCTGAGCTGCAGGCGCGCATGGTAATTTCCGCCCTGGGCGGCCAGCTGATACCAATGGGCCGCCTCCGCATAGTCTTGCGGCACGCCCTTACCGTAGTAATACATGATCCCAATGCGATCCTGTGCATCCGCGTTGCCCTGATCCGCTGCGCGGTGAAACCATTTCAGCGCCTCTGCATAATCGGGCCGAGGGCTCGTGGCCAAGCCGTCGTAATAGAGAACGCCCAACTTCACCTGAGCAGCAGCGTCTCCGTTCTCGGCAGACGCAGTGAGGCGATCGAACGAAGATCTCGCGGGCGCCTGGGCGCGCGTCTGCATCGCACCAGCCACCAGCAGCACCAGCAGAAGAACCAGCAGACAGGCGGGCCACAATCGGCCGCCTATCCGGGTGATGGGCGCTTCTCCCGCCGCTGTCCCGCCGAAGAAATCCGTTCGCATTGTTCTTTGATAATCGTTCTTTGATAATTGACCTTTGATCCCTGAGCCAAGCGCAGCAAAAAATCTGCGCGCGCCTCTTCGCTAGAAGTATGTCCGAACCCGCTACGACGTTGCGAATCGATCGCGAGCCTCTGTCAAGTACCGGTTAACGGGCAAACCGGAAGTGATTCAAGGGCGTCAAACGAAAAAGAGCCTCCGGTTTTCCAGAGGCTCTTTTCGTTACCCTAAAATAATGCGGTCAGTTAACGTTTGGCGGCATTGTGCTTCTTGTTGTAGATCTGCCGTGACGTTTTGTTCTGCTGTTGATTCACCGCGCGCTTGTCGGCCCGCGTCAATTTCCCGCCGTTGGCCTGGCGCATTCCGCGAGTCTCGCGGTTGATGCCCTGCTCTTTGTTCTCCAGGTTCTTGGTTTCGCCCGCGGTCAATTGGCCGCTGCGAATGCCATTCGCGATGCGGTCCTGCTGATTCTGTTTGCGCTGCCCAATTTCGCCCTTCCCGTAGTGCGCGGTATTCGCGTTGTGCTTGTCCTGATAAATATTCTTGGAGATGTTGTTCTGCCGGTTGTTCAGTTTGGCTCGGTCCGCCGCGGTCAAATGGCCGTCGTCTTCTGAACGCATGTTGCTCTCTTCTTTATTCAAGCCCTGTTCCTTGCCTTCCAGGCTTTTCGTTTCGCCGGCGGTCAGTTGTCCGCTCTGCACGCCATTCGCGATGCGGTCTTGCTGATCCGTCTTGCGCTCACCGACGGTTGGCTTGCTTGCCGGAGTTGTCGTACTCGACTGCGTCGTCGGCGCAGTGGAACTCGTCTGTGGCGGTGCGCTTTGCGCGTAGGTTGCCGGGACACAAAAAGCCACCAGGGCCGCTCCACTCACCAATAGTATTTTAGTCTTCATGATCGCATCCTCTCTCTGACAGCTTTTTCCCGCGCCGGCCTCGAATTTGACGGAAACCGTGCACGTACCTGAAACCCTGATTCGAAGGAAAAGTTGCATTCCAAACGTTGCTTCACTGTTAGGTTTCTAAATCCATTTTTCGCGCTAGAGAGACGCTGGGCAGGACCAGACCAGAGTCTCTTCTCATACAAAGATTTCCGCGATAAAGTTGAGTGTGGAATCTCAGAAGATGTTGCGGAAAGGAGGGCGATATGCGAATTCTAATCGTCGGGGCTGGAGCAGTTGGTGGCTATTTTGGAGGACGCCTCGCACAGGCAGGCCGTGACGTGACTTTTCTCGTTCGTCCAAAACGAGCCGAGCAAATCCAAGCCCAAGGATTACAGATTCTCAGCCCAATGCATGGCGATTTCACCGCTAAACCCAAAACAATAACCGCAGCTCAGATTGCGTCTGCGTACGAACTTATCTTTTTGAGCGTGAAAAGCTACAGCCTTGCCGGCGCGATCAACGATTTCGCGCCCGCCGTCGGCCCACACACGGTCATCATCCCAGTGCTAAACGGCATGCATCACATGGACGTGCTGACGGAGAGGTTTGGCAAAGACGCTGTACTGGGTGGGGTTTGTTACGTTGCCACCGAAGTCGATTCGCAAGGCCGCATAGTCCAGCTTGCCGATTTCCAGAGTCTCAGCTACGGCGAACTGGACGGGAAGAAGACCCCTCGGATAGAAGCAGTGCATCAAGTTTTTAGCGGGGCTGGATTTGACACCGCCATTTCCGCGGACATTTTGCGGGATATGTGGCAGAAGTGGGTATGGTTGGCTAGCTTGGGAGCCATCACGTGTCTGCTGCGCGGAAATGTCGGAGAGATCGCGGCGGTCCCCGGTGGCGCCGACTTATCTCTTTCGGCGCTTCGTGAATGTGCTGCAATCGCGGCTGCTTGCGGCTATCTGCTCTCGGAGGCGTTCCTAGCGGAAAAGAGCTCTCAAATCACTGCGCCTTCTTCCTCATTGACCTCGTCGATGTATCGTGACCTCAAAGATCAGGCGCCCGTCGAAGCGGACACCATCCTTGGTGATCTTGTCGAACGCGGGAGGAAACACGGCGTCTCTGCGCCAATCGTCCAGGCGGCATTCGTTGGTCTGACCATTTATCAGCAAGGGCGCGCCCGCGCGAAGGCTGCCGGCGGCTGACACTCGAAGCAGTGCGTTAGCGACTAGGCAGATGCTCCCTGAACGCGCTCTTCTAGCCGCCAGCCTTTGCCCTTGGTTTGGCGGTGTCATTCTGAGGACCGTTTGTGGCCCCGAAGAATCTCGCCGCGGTCGTTCCCTCGGCCTTTGCGGCACAGGCTCCCGCCTGCGTGTCGTGGCATTTGTAGCGGCGGCTTTACGCCGCCAGGCTTTGACTTTTGGTTTGCCCACCTAGGAGCGTTGCTCGTCGTGCCATCGCGCCTCGAAATCGCGCTCCCATTTGTCATTCCGAGTGAGGATGCGACCGGCAGTCCGACGAGGAATCTGCTATTGCCTTTGGGTCTACGGTCGGAGGACTTACCCGAGCGTTGTCTCCCGGATACGGGCTCGCGCACTTTTTGCCATCCCTTGTGTTTTACAGGTCAGCGTCGCGCTACTGAGCACTGCTTGTAGGGTCCTTAGGGGGTCGGAGCCTCAGCTCCGACATGAGGAATGCCGGTGGCCGATTTTCCTATCGCGCGTTTCATCCGCGCGAAGTATTTGCTCCAACTCACTTGCTTGCCCTGACGAAGGAAGGGTCACTTGTCACTGGCCCTAGACCACTGACCACTGACCACCGACCACTGACCACTGACCACTGACCACTGACCACTGACCACTGACCACTTGTCGCCCCCATCGAGCTTTCAAATGGCTGGCCTTGACCCTTATTTAACCTCCTGTTGATCATCGACACGAATGGCCTGGTTCTATAACCCGATTTTGCCTCGTTTTTTCAGAATTGGCCTGGTCGCTCCTGTGCAGCGCCGATACAATCCGGCGGCAACCATGGTCCACAAATTTGCGTTTTTCTCAGGAAATTCGCACATTTCGAAATTCCGCGCCCTCGAACGCCTTCAAAAAACACGTTTTTCAATGGCCTGCTCTTCCAGTCCAATTTTGTCGATTTTTCGTGCGCGCAGCGGACAATTTGGCCTGTTCTAGTACGCTTGAATGTTCGCCTGGTCTTCGCCTGCGTCAGTTTTGCGCCGACGCGATGCCCAGCGCTTTCATCTTGCGGTAGAGGTGTGTGCGCTCAAGCCCGATCGCCGTCGCGGTCTTGGTCATGTTCCATTGATTTTCTTCCAGCTTGCGCAAAATAAATTCGCGCTCGTACGCCGACCGCGCTTCGTGGAGCGTCGAGAAAGTTTGCTGCGAGCTGCGCGGCGCGCCGCGAAAAACTTCCGGCGGCAGATGCTGCGGCGCGATTTCCTGCGCGGGACACATGATCACCAAACGCTCGATCAGATTTTTCAGTTCGCGCACATTTCCCGGCCACGGATAGCGCATCAGAACTTCGACGGCTGCGAGCGAGAGTTCTTTCGCTTTTTTTCCGTAGGCGCGATTGAACTCGCCGAGAAAGTGGCGCGCGAGCACGGGAATATCTTCGATGCGATCGCGCAGCGGCGGAACGGTGAAGGGAATCACGTTCAAGCGATAAAATAAATCTTCGCGAAAAGCATTGTGCGCGATTTCGTCTTCCAGTTTTTTGTTAGTGGCGGCGATGACGCGCACGTCGACGGCGATCATATCGCCGGAGCCGATGGGCTCGACGCGCTGCTCTTCGAGCGCGCGCAAGACTTTCGATTGGGTTTTCAAACTCATGTCGCCGACTTCGTCGAGAAACAAAGTGCCGCTGTCGGCCTTCTGAAATTTTCCGGTCTTGTCTTCGCTCGCGCCCGTGAAGCTGCCTTTGCGATGGCCGAAAAGTTCGGACTCGATTAACTCCTCGGGAATCGCGGCGCAATTGACTTCCACAAACGGATTGCTGCTGCGCGGACTCTGAGCGTGCAGGGCGCGCGCGACGAGCTCTTTGCCGGTGCCGCTTTCGCCATAGATAAGGACGCGGCCGTGGGTGGGCGCAGTGAGGGCGATTTGCTGGCGCAGGGCTTTCATGGGCACGCTATCGCCGAGAATCTGATGGCGCTGCTCGAGTTCGGCACGCAGGCGGCGATTTTCCTGTTCGAGGCGGAGATAGTGCAGCGCGTTTTTCACGGCGAGGACGGTTTTTTCGAGGGAGAGCGGTTTCTCGATGAAGTCGAAAGCGCCGAGCTTGGTGGCGCGCACGGCGGTTTCGATTTTTCCGTGGCCGGAAATCATCACGACCATGGGAATCGCTTCGCGTTCGTTGAGGCGTTCGAGAGTGGCGAGGCCGTCGATGCCGGGAAGCCAGACGTCGAGAAGAATGAGATCGAAGGAGCGGCGGTCGACGGCGGCGAGGCATTCCTCGCCGGAAGCGACGGATTCGACTTCGTAGCCTTCGTCGCGCAGGAGCGAGCCGAGCGACTGGCGGATGCCGGATTCGTCGTCAACGATGAGAATGGATGCGAGCATCAGGGAATCAGGATAACGCAGAAGCGGGATGTTTGGCTTGCTTCCGTCGATGACGTTGCGAGACCAGGGGCGCAAAGGCGAATGCGTCGATTGCGGCTGTGCGATTGTGCCTTATAATCTGCGGCGCGATGGCACTTCAATCCGGGACAGAGCTCGGCCCATACGAAATCCTGTCTCCCATTGGTGCGGGCGGGATGGGCGAGGTGTATCGCGCGCGGGACACGCGGCTGGGGCGCGACGTGGCGCTGAAGGTTTTGCCCGAGGCGTTTGCGCGGGACGCGGAGCGGCTGCGGCGCTTTGAGCAGGAAGCCCGAGCTGCCAGCGCGCTGAACCATCCGAACATTCTGACGACGTATGACATCGGTACGCACGATGGCGCGCCGTTTATCGTGACGGAATTGCTCGAAGGCGAGACGCTGCGCGAACGGCTGCGCAACGGCCCGTTGCCGGTGCGCAAAACGCTGGATATCGCCATGCAAGTCGCGCATGGTGTGGCCGCTGCGCACGAAAAAGGGATCATTCACCGCGACCTGAAACCTGCGAATATTTTTCTCACCAACGACGGCCGCGCGAAAATTCTGGATTTTGGCCTGGCGAAGCTGACGCAGCAAGACAACGCTTCCAGCATCAACGAAACGCAATCGCCCACACGCACCAGCGGTGGCGACCCGCAGACCGAAGCGGGAGTGGTGCTAGGCACAGCGGGTTATATGTCGCCCGAGCAGGTCCGCGGCAAACCAGCCGATGCGCGCTCGGACATTTTCGCGCTGGGAACCATGTTTTATGAAATGCTTTCCGGCCAGCGCGCATTCGAAAAGGACTCCTCCGCCGACACCATGGCGGCGATTCTCAAAGAGGAACCTCCGGAGCTTTCCGGCGAAGGAAAGAAAATTCCGCCAGCGGTGGAGCGCGTGGTGCGGCACTGCCTCGAAAAGAATCCGGCAGAGCGTTTTCAGTCGGCGCGCGATTTTGCATTTAATCTTGCGGCGCTCTCCGATGCTTCGACTTCCAGCAAGGCTATTCTTCCGGCGGCATCCGCGAGAAACGCCCGCGGCAAACGCCGATTGCTTTTTGCCGCAGTCGGCACGGCCGGACTCATCGTCGTCGGCATCGTTGCCTATTTCGCGGGCGGCGGGGGGCATCACAAACTCCCAGCCCATTTACAAGCAAATCACTTTCAGCCGCGGCACCATTTTCCAAGCGCGATTCGCTCCGGACGGCCAATCTGTTTATTACAGCGCGGCGTGGGAGGGGCAGCCTGCCGCATTATATGCGACAGATCCGCGCAGCCCGGAATCGCGCCCGCTTGGATTGGCCAACTCGTCGCTCTTTGCCGTTTCCGCGTCGCAGCTCGCAATTTCGATCGGCTGCAACCGTGTGTTTATCGACGTTTGCGAAGGCACGCTGGCCACGGTGCCCGTTTCCGGAGGCGCACCACGGGAGATCGCTGACGATGTCGTTTCTGCAGATTGGTCTCCAGATGATAGCGAAATGGCTGCGATCCGCGAGGCCAATGGGAAATTCCAGGTTGAGTTCCCGCTGGGAAAGGTGATTTACGAGAGCCAAACCTGGCTCAACTTTCTTCGCGTCTCGCCGCACGGCGATGCTGTCGCATTTGCGCAATATTCCACCGATAGCGCGGATATCGGCAGCGTAATTATTTTGGACAAAAACGGAAAGCAACTCGCGCGGTCGGAAGAATACGTGAGCCTGGAAGGGATCGCCTGGGAGCCCCAAGGCGACAGGATTTTGTACGCAGCCTCAAAGACCGGCGGATGGGCGGATTCCCTCCACGCTCTTACCCTGCATGGCAAGGATCGCACTGTCCTCACGCTTCCGGGTGTGTTGCGGGTGCATGACGTTTCCAGAAACGGCCGCATCCTTCTTTCCCAGGACCAATGGCGAAGCCAAATGCAATACCGAGGCGCGAAGGATGCAGAGGAACGCGACTTCTCCTGGCTCGACGGAACCACGGTATCTGATTTGTCGGACGGCGGCCAGGAACTGACGTTCCAGGAGTTTATGGAAGCGGCCGGCACGCTTCCGATTGCGTACATGAGAAATGCGAATGACTCGTCCTCGGTGAAGCTCGGCATCGGCCTCTTTCCGACACTTTCTCCCGATGGCCAATGGGCGCTGGTCGGTGGCTATAACCCTCTGCACCTGGCGCTGCTGCCAACCGGGATTGGGCAAGGGCGCTCTCTACAGACTTATGGGCTTCAGCAATTTGAGTGGCAAGGCTGGATGCCTGACGGGAAGTCAATTTATTTCGCCGGAAACGATGGCCATCGCTGGCGCATGTACGTGCAGGACCTCTCCGGCGGGGAGCCTCGTTCTGTGACACCGGCAATTGAGGTTGATCCGGACCAGGTCTTGTCCCATCTTGTCTCTCCTGATGGACGGTTTGTTTTTGCGCGCGATTTGACCGGAAGAGCTTATATCTATCCGCTTGTCGGCGGGAAGCCGCGTGCCGTTGCAGGGCTTTTGCCCGGAGACGTCTGGGCCAACTGGGCAAGCGACGGAAAGTCCATTTATGTTTACGATGACAAGGTAACGAAGCTCGATCTTTTCCGCATTGACGCGGCGACCGGAAATCGCCAGCTCATCCGTACAATGGCTCCACTAGACAACGCTGGTTTGGCGGGGATAGAGACGTTCAGAATCACGTCGGACGGCAAATCCTACGCGTATTCATATAACCGCGCACTATCGACCCTCTATATCGTCGACGGAGTGAAATGAGGGTGACGGGCCGAGTGGTTTGTGCGCGGCGGCGCGTCGCCTATTGCTGTAGACGAATGGGGGCCGCAAATATTGTTCAGATTTTTAAGGCTCACGATTGGGAGGTGGGCTGAGGGGCGGGGACTTCGACGGCGGGGAGGCGAATCAGGAAACGCGCGCCGGAAGGAGCGTTGTCTTCGACGCGGAGCGTGCCGTGATGTTCGGCGATGATGCGGCTCGCGATGGCGAGGCCCAGGGGTCAAACAAGCCCGACGCGATGGAGGAGGTCGGCGAATCGAGGGTCGCCGCGTAGGGAGTCATAGCACGGATCGACTTTGAGAAACTGCAGAAGACTCGAATGCTCTTTGTAGGCCTGGTCAAGCCAGGCAAAAACTTGCTCCTTGTCGCCGAGGCCAAGATACGCGTCCACAAAGGCTCTGGCGGGAACGTAACCTACCTTTCTACGGGTTTGCAATTCGGCAAGGAGCCGGAGTGCGTCATTGCGCCGACCGGCGCGGGCATACGCGCTGATCAGTACTCCGATGACGCCAGGGCTACGGTTTGAAAGAGAGACCGCCTTCTCGAGGATAGGGATAGCATCCGCAGGTTGGTTGTTGTCGACCAGCCCGATTCCAAGGTCCCAAAGAGTAGCCGGATCGTCGGGTTGCACTGCCACTGCGCTGCGCAATTCGTGGATGGCCTCATTGTTGTTGCGGGCCTGGAGCAGCATCAAGCCGATGTCCGTGCCGGTAACCTCGGCCGGGTCCAGTTCGCGGCCGCGCCTCGCCCAATCCAGGGCCTCCGCCGTGCGTCCCTGACATAGCAACCACCAAGCAAGTCCTACGTGAGCATCCCCGTCATTGGGGCTCAATTCAAGGGCGCGCCGATATTCAGCCTCGGCCTCGGCCCACTGCCACTCTTCCTGGAGTGCGTCTGCCAGCAGGACATGGGCTTCGGCGAGGTTGGGATCGAGCTCCAATGCTTTTCGGGTTGCTGAGATCACTTTCTGACGCGCCGGCTCGGGCGCATCTCCCACGAAATTCGAGCCGAGTTCGCCATACGAAGTTGCCAGACCCAGATATGCTGGCGCAAACGTGGGGTCTCTTCTTATGGCGTCTTGAAAATCATCAATACTCTTCTGGATGTCAGATCTCATGTCGCTTTTGTTCAATGCGTACCAACCCTGGAGGTAGCTGTCGTAGACTTCAGGTGCGACGGAACGCGCTGCGGTAAGCCTTTCGCGCTCCTCTCTGGTGACGGTGACTTCAACTTTTTCCGCAATGGATTCGGCCAACTCGCTCTGCAACGCAAGGGCGTCGCTAAGCTCGCGGTCGTAGGTTTCCGACCAGAAGTGCTCGTCGGTTGCGGCGCGAATCAACTGGGCGGTGACGCGAATCCGATTGCCTTCGCGCGTCACGGAACCTTCGACAATGACATCCACACCGAGCACTTTGGCAATCTGTGGCACGGAGAGTTGCGGATTCTTGAAGCGCATCACCGACGTGTGAGAAATAACGCGCAGATCGTGGATGCCGGAGAGTCGCCCAATCAGAGCCTCAGTCATTCCGTCAGCGAGGTATTCCTGCGTTGGATCTGCCGACAGGTTTTTGAGAGGGAGGACGGCTAGGGATTCAATCTTAGGGCGCGCGGCATCCCCGACGCGCCTTGGGGACATGAAGTAGACGAGGGCAAGCAGTCCGATGGCAGCCATCCCGGCGAGGGCGAGCCAGCCACGTAGCCTCGGCGCGGCACTTTCCCCGCGGTCAGGTTTCCCCTTCGCAGGCGCTTCGGAAAGAGAGCTTTTCCGCTGCTCCTCCTCGAGTCGCGGTTTGCGGCTCTGCAGCCAAGCATCGAGCTCGACACTCAAAGCGTAAATAGAGCCACGCTTGTCGTGTAAGTGGCGGTGGACCGGCATCCCTTCCCGCCTCTCCCAGCGTTGCACTGTGGTGACATCACGATTGAGGTACGCCGCGATTTCCTTCCACGAATCCAACCGCTCCCTGGAAGGTCTCTCGGATGGTTGTGGGAACTGTTCGCCCATTGCGTTCTCGTAATTGTGCCAGTTATCGCGACCTAAGTTGGCTAATTGTAACTCTGTGAGCAGGGCAAAGGCAAAAGACTGCATTTGACGGTAAATGGCCATTCCTGCGCATTGCCGTTTGACGAAATGGCCCATCGTGCCGGATGGTGGCGGAACGCCCCAAGAGAATTGCCAAAATTCAAGTGCCGGGGCCATTGGAGGCTTTTCATGAAGAGCAAGGCTTTGCTGTGGATTGTGGGTGTCGTCGGGGTCCTGGCGCTGGCAACCACTTGGGCAATGGCGCAATCTCCGCTGCCCAGGCACTTAAGCGGGCTCATCAACGACTACTCGCCCGCGAACGTGGGCGGCCCGTGGGAGATTCGCGGCGTATGGTCGCTAGATATCAACGATATTGGCCGGGCCAGGTTTTCGGCGGCGCTCAACATGGAGCATTCTGATTTGTGGGTTGAGCTTAACCCAACAGATGCCGACGGACTCCCGACAATTGATAATCCAGCAGACCGCGTTCCGCATACGCACCACATCACGATGACAGATGCCACCGTCACCTACGACCCGAGCGACTGCCCCGTCTCGGCGTCTATCAACCCCATACCTCGTATAGAGGTAAAGGGCACGGCTACCATTACGGCCAATGGAGGGCCCTTCCCGCCCACGGGTGCCGTGCCGGCGCAGTTGCAGGTTTGCATTGAGGGAGGGACAGCCGTTGCGACAGTGGTCCCATTGTCGAATATCACGCTGGTATTCGGGGCGCCCGCCTCAGGTCACTTCGGACCGCAGGCGATCCACGGTGTCGTCCACCGCGCCGAGTGAGGCTGGGTTGGCCGACACACAACGATGACGTTGGCTGCGGGACGGTCGAAATGGAAACATCCGTCCCGCATGCTTTCTATTACGCCCAATCCAGGCGATAAACCCGCGGTGAGAGGTGGTTCGTGTCAAAGATTACCCAGCGGCTTGAGGGGACAGCGGAGAAACCCCATCGTCCGGGATCTAGGAAGGCTAACACTTCGCCTTAGCACCTCAACCTAAGTTCCGGTTTGTCGACCTCAACCTAAGTTCCGGTTTGTCGACGCAATATAAAAGGGCGCCCCTTTTGGAGTAGGTTTTGAGCGTTCACCTCAATCACCTACAGAAAGGAGCACCCTCAAATGGATGGCACGAAGTATATCGGGATGGACGTTCACAAGGAAAGCGTTTCGATTGCGGTCATGAATTCTGCCGGCAAAGTGGTGATGGAATGCGTCCTCGGAACGAAAGCGAGCATGATTCTCCAGTTTGTGGATGGATTGCGCGGAGACTTGCACGCCACTTTTGAAGAGGGAACCTGGGCGGCTTGGTTGTACGACCTACTGAGGCCGCATGTCACGAGAATCGTGGTGTGCAATCCACGCCGGAATGCCTTGTTGAAGGATGGCAACAAGAGTGATCGCATCGATGCGCAGAAGTTGGCCGAGCTGTTGTACCTGAACAAGCTCCAACCGGTCTATCACGGGGAACATGGCCTCCGAGCCGTGAAGGAACTGGTACGCAGCCATTCGACGGTCACGAAAGATCTCACCCGGGTCATGTCGCGGGTGAAAGCCATCTATCACAGCTGGGCTATTCCTTGCACCGGCCAGCAAGTCTATGGACTGCGCCATCGTGCGGAGTGGCTGGGGAAGATCACCGAGCCGGGTGTGCATCGCCGCGCCGAGTTTTACTACCAACAACTCGATGCGCTAAGGGCCCTGCGCCAGCAAGTACGGCGGGAGTTGTTGCAGGAGAGCAAGAAGCACGAGGCGTGGAAGCTGCTCTGCCAGATCCCTTCGATCGGTCCCATCCGGGCGGCCATGCTGATGGGCATCCTGCAAACTCCGCATCGCTTCCGCACCAAGCGGCAGCTCTGGACGTACAGTGGTTTCGGCATCGAGACGCGCAGCAGTGCCGATCACCGCTCAGTCGAAGGGCAGCTCCGTAGGGCTCGCAAGCCCGCCTCGATTCGCGGGCTGAACGAAAACCACAATCACGATCTGAAGAACCTGTTTAAGAGTGCGGCCATCATCGCCTCGAGCAAGCCTGGCCCGTTCCAGGAGTTCTACGCCGCTTTGCTGACCAAGGGCATGAGACCGGAGATGGCCCGCCTGACCCTGGCCAGGAAGATTGCTGCGATCACCCTCCATGTCTGGAAGAAAGGAGCGAACTTCGACGCCCAATATCTGAAACCACAAACAGCTTGAGTGTCTCTGATGGAACCGCTCCATCCTGGGAATCCTTTTCTGGCGATGGCCGTCGGGTTCTCGAGACACTCGGGTTCGAGAGCGAGTCTCAGCCGGATTGCTAGGCGCGGTTGCCTCGGTCGCGCAGTCTCCCTGTCGACCCTAGGCCCTCTCGGACAACCCGAAAAAGCTATAGGCCACGAGTCTCAGATAGTCAGAATGGAATGACCGGCTCCGATTCGCAGGCGTGGGTTATGCTGCGAATCGGAAGATCTGCAGTACAGAGCCACAAGCGAAAGGAGCCGGTCGATGAAGAGAATAAAGTTTGTCGGTTTGGATGTCCATGCTGAGACGATTGCCGTAGCGGTAGCGGAGCAGGACGGAGAGGTAAGGTCGCTGGGGGTAATTCCGAATCGTGAGGATTCGGTTCGGAAGCTGGTAAGGAAACTAGGAGCGGCGGAAGATCTGCGGTTTTGTTATGAGGCCGGTCCGACAGGATACGCGCTGTACTGGCAACTGACCCGGATGGGAGCCAAGTGTGAAGTGGTGGCGCCCACCTTGGTGCCGGTGAAGGCCGGGGATCGCGTGAAAACGGATCGGCGGGATGCGTTGAAACTGGCACGGAATTATCGTGCAGGAGAGCTCACGCCGGTGTGGGTGCCGGATGCGGCTCACGAAGCGTTGCGAGATCTGGTGCGCGCCCGAGAAGCGGCCAAGAAGGATCAACTTCGAGCCCGACATCGGTTGAATAAATTTCTGTTGCGGCATGGCCGACGACCGCCGATGGGAGTAAAGCCTTGGACGGTGAAGTACCTGGAATGGGTGAAACGGGAAGTACATTTCGAGCAGCTGGCTCAGGAAGCCACGTTGCTGGATTACCTCCACGAAGTAGAACACGCAGGAGCACGTATCGCGCGGCTCGATGGTGCCATTGAAGAAGCCGTGAAGTTGGCGCCGCCCCAGATGCGCGCCGTGATCGAGGCATTACAGGCGCTACGAGGAATCGCGCAGGTTTCGGCGGTGACCGTCGTCGCCGAATTGGGTGAGCTGTCCCGGTTTGCAGGAGCAAAGCAGTTAATGGCTTACGGAGGAATCGTAGCCAGTGAAGACTCGAGCGGAGAGCGCACGCGACGAGGGCAGATCACTAAGACGGGAAATGCGCACCTACGGCGGGTAGTGGTGGAGGCTGCCTGGGCCTACCGACACCGACCGGCCGTGGAAAGAACCTTGCGCAAGCGGCAAGAGCATGTCAGCGAAGAGGTCAAAGAGATCGCTTGGAAAGCGCAACAGCGGTTACATCAGCGCTATCGGAAGTTGCTGGCCAAAGGCAAGAACAAGGGAGTGGTGGTCACGGCGATCGGACGCGAGTTGCTAGGTTTTATCTGGGCCATCGGCATAAAAGCAGAAACAACGCAGAAGGAGTCCCTGCAGCGAGCTGCTTAGAGTGGATTTACGCTGAAATGAAAAGGTCAAAGGAGGCAGCGTGAGTAGTGGTCGAGGTGGTACACGGAAAGGAGAATCCTCGATGGTTCTATGCGGTAGGTCTTCGGGCCGAACCCGCGCCGATAGTCCGAGGCAGCTCCCGACGGATCACGATTATGCGGTTTCGACCCGCGAATATCAGAGTGATCAACCGTCGCGAAAACTACCTCGACCACGACTTACGCGGCCTCCTAAAAGGGAAAAGAAGGAAGAAGAAAATAGTTGCTCGTAGTTGACAGGTCATTCCATATCAGAACCATGGTTGGCACCTGACCACCGTTCTGCTTGCTGGTTTCGGAACTCAGGCCCGTCGCGAATGGAAGCGATGAGAACCGCTGCTAGAGGAAACCCAAACCGCGGGGCGAACGCCCCGCAGCCGAACACATGGGCGGCAGGTTCAGAACAGCTCTCGTTCATTTCAGTGGGCTGCGAAGAAAGAAAAATTCGCGCTGGGGGAGGTTTTTTTCTTGACTTCTTCCTTTATAGAACAGCTCTCGTTCATTTCAGTGGGCTGCGAAGAAAGAAAAATTCGCGCTGGGGGAGGTTTTTTTCTTGACTTCTTCCTTTATAGAACAGCTCTCGTTCATTTCAGTGGGCTGCGAAGAAAGAAAAATTCGCGCTGGGGGAGGTTTTTTTCTTGACTTCTTCCTTTATAGAGCAATCCGGAAACTATCCAGAAACGGAGTTGTGGGGAGTGAAAAACGGGGTTCTGGGTGGATTGTCGGCAACCGGAAGTAGTCCTTCGACTCAATTTGCCTGGCGATAAGTTGCCAACTCCTTCCATGAGAAGGCCGGTTCGTGTCAAGTTTGTTTCTGCTTTTTTCTTTTTCCTTTCTGTTCTTTTTGCCGTGAGTTGTTTGTGTCCAGCCGGGCCGCCTCTGTCGCCTTCCTTCCATCCGCACTCTTTATTTGAGCGATTCTCGCTCGGTGCCAGTTGGGCGTACTCGTTTCAGCAGGTGCTGCTACCTGATAATCGACCTCTGCTCCCCTCGGTTCGATGGGAGCCGGGCCAGGAGTTAGTCGCAGTCACCTGAACTCGGCGGTTGAGCTCGGCTGTCGGATGCAAATTGCTGTCTAGGCCACGGCGCGCATCGTTTTCTGGCTATGGCGCAGCGGTTCGTACACCTCTCCACTCACCCACAAGCGATGCAGCAAGACTGCCAGCTTTCGAGCAACGGCAACGATCGCTCGTTTCTTGGCGTTTTTCCCTCCTCGCTCGGCCAGTCTTAGCCCCCACCGTCTGAGATCGCAGTCTTCTCCAAAGGGTCCCAAAATGTAGTGGGCCCCCTGCACCATCAGGGTTCTGAGATACCGGTCTCCTTCTTTGCTGATGTGCATCTGGGGCTGGCTCTGCCCGGAGTTCCTCCGCCCAGGCCGTAGCCCGAGAAAACATCCGACGTCGCGACTCTTCCGGAATCGATGGGGGTCTTCGATCGTCAAGACAAACGCCAGAGCGATCAGGTTTCCCACACCCTTCACCTGCTTAAGCAGCGCGACTTCGGGGTACATCTCCTTGGCCATTTCGTCGATCCGCCGATCGTATTCCTTAATCCGCTCGTTCAGCGATTCGACCTCTCGCAAAAGCGGCTCCAGAGCTTCTTGCAACTCTGCGCTCAATCCGGCCGCGAGCTCCCGGTTCACTTGCTGCGTCCCGCATCCTGGCAGTCGTTCCCCGTAGGACTTCACCAATCCCCGCGCCGCATTCACCAGGGCCGTTCGAGCACTCACGAGACCCGCCCGGGCCCGAATCACGGTGAGGTGAATCTGCGCTTTCGCGCTGCGATGTTGCACCGGACTCAACAGCTCAGGATCGATTCGTGCCAGCCGCGCCAACGTCCGCGCATCTAGGCGATCATCTTTTCGCCGGCTCTTGACGATCAAGCGCACTTTCTGAGCATGCGCCACGATCACTCCGTGCCCCAGCGCCGCCAACACTCGGCTCACCCACGGGGAATGCGTTCCGGTTTCCATCGCCACGCGACTCCGCGGCATCCCTCCGAAGATTTTCTTCATCGCTTCCGGTGTCGTCGGCAGCTTCTGTTCCAAGACGATTTCGCCAGCTTCATCCAAAACACAGTAAGAACTGCAACGATCCCCTAAGTCCAACCCAATGGTGAGCTGTTTTTTGAAAATCCTCTTCCCACCCGCCTGTACAGTGCTAATCTTCTGCATTGCCGGTCTCCTTTTCTTTGTGCCTCGAGCACGTCGAACATTGGGAGCGTATCGCATCCCGCCAGGAGACCGGCCTTCTCATCCCATCTGGTAAGTCAGGTTGTAGGAAACTAACCCGCCACGTCAAACTGGCTCAGCGGTCCAATGCTAGAGTTTCGCGCCCTTCACGAGGAGCCACAGGCACAGGAATAGTTCCGCGAGGAAGCCGATGGCTTCCGCGGGGCCGGGCAGATGCTTTGCGACCGCCGGAATCAGAACGAGCAGCCAGGCAATTCCGGCAAGGACCATGAGCGCGCCGAGAAATCGAGGAAGGAAAATCGACTTGAGGATCAGAAAGCCGATGAGGATGCAGTAGGGGCCGAAAAACGCCAGGGCTGATCTTTGCGGCGGTGGAATCGGGCCGAAAGAGTGCGAGAGCCTGAATGGTGCATGCGGAGAGGCCGACCAACACCGTGAGAAGAGAGACGGCTAGATTGACGGGCCTGAATAACCGCTAGAACAGAATTGTGACGGCGGCGTAGAAGGCCATCGAGATAACGTTGAAGGCGAAGGCCAGGTGCGGGTTGCTGGCGATGGCAACGGAGAAAATCGCGGTCAGAAAATAAAGTAAGTAAACGACGCCGAGGGTCCGGGACTTGGAGGGCTGCGGCGCTTCCTTAGCGTGTTCGGTCGCTGGGCTCATTGGCTTAGCTCTTTCCGTGCGACTGAATCAAGAGCAGGAGTTCGTCCTGTTTACCTTGGGCCGAGTGGTCCGTGCGCGACGGCTCGTCCGCCCATTGCCGTAGACGGTCCATTCATGTGGACGAATGGGGGCCGCAAATATTGTTCAGATTTTTAAGGCTCACGATTGGGAGGTGGGCTGAGGAGCGGGGACTTCGACCGCGGGGAGGCGGATCAGGAAGCGGGCGCCAGAAGGAGCATTGTCCTCGACGCGAAGAGTGCCGTGATGTTCGGCGATGATGCGGCTGGCGATGGCGAGGCCGAGACCGGTGCCGCGATCTTTGGTGGAGAAATGCGGGAGGAACAAACGGTCTTTGTCTTCGGGCGAAATGCCGTGGCCGGTGTCGGCGACTTCGATTTCGATGGCTTCGCCGTTACTAACCAGGCGCGTGGAGATGGAGATGCTGCGCAGAGTGGCGCCTTCGAGGGCTTCGGCGGCGTTGTCGACAAGATTGACGATGACGCGGCGGATGAGTTCGGCGTCGGCTTTGACGATGGGGAGCGCGGGCGCGAAATCGCGGTGCAAGACGATGCCATCGAGGCGGCCGTGGAAAACGTCGAGGGCCTGCGAGGCGATGGCGTTGACGTCGGCGGAGGCGAAGCGCGCGGCAGGGAAGCGCGCAAATTGCGAAAATTCGTTGACGAGGGATTCGAGAGTTTGCACTTCGCGCTGGATGAGATTCGCACATTCGGAAACGAGCGCGGGCAAATCGGAGCGATCTTCGCGGCGGCGGGAAGGCGCGGAACGTTCGAGATGGCGCAAGAGGCGTTGCGCGGAGAGCTGAATGGGCGTGAGCGGATTTTTGATTTCGTGGGCGATACGCTGGGCGACTTCCTGCCAGGCGGCGGCTTTTTGCGCGCGGAGAAGCTCGGTGACGTCGTCGATGACGACGACGAATCCGGAATTGGCGCGGGCGGAGCCGAGCGAGCTGACGGTGACCGCGGCGTGGTGCAGGCGGCCGGCGGAGGAAATCTCGAGCTCCTGGGAAGCGACGCCCATGCGAACGGAGCGGCGCATGAGATGGAGGATGCTGCGGGCGGCTTCGGCGCCGAGAAGATCGTTGAGCGAAGTGGCGGAGACGGCTTGCGGGCCGAACATGGCGACGGCGGCGGAGTTGATGCGATTGACGGCGCCGTCGGCATCGAGAGAAAGGACGCCGGTGGGAATGTTTTCGAGGATGGTTTCCATCAATTTGCGGCGGCGCTCGATTTCTTCGACGGCTTGCTGGAGGCTGTTCGTGAAATCGTTGATTTGCTCGCGCGAGCGGCCGAGCTGGCCTGCCATTTGATTGAATGAATCGACGAGGACGCCGAGCTCGTCGTGGGCTTTTGTGGTGATGCGATAGTCGAGATTGCCGCGGGAGATCTGCTGGGTGGCTTTGGCGAGGGCTTGAATGGGTACGGTGACGCGTTTGGAGAGAAAGAGCGCGACCCACGTGGTGGCGTAGAGAAGAAGAAGGGTGATGAGCAGGAGGCCGAGGAGAATTTCGCGCTTGAATGAGCGGAGATGCTGATACTGCAATCGGTAAGTGAGAGTTTCACTCTGGATGCCATTCAAGCGATCGAGAAAATCGTCGGGAATGCTGCGGCCGACCAAGACCGAACCGGACTGATAAGGGGCGCGGCCGGAGATGTAGAGCTTATGGCCGATCTGCCAGACTTCGGAGCCGCTGGGAAGAATGAGGACGCGATGGAAGTTGGCGGCAGAGGAATAGGCCGGAACGCTGGCGGTTTCCGCGCCTTCGTGATTGGTGAGCCAGACGACGTCGAATTCGGAATCGGAACGGACGGCGTAGTGGCGCAGATCGTGGCGGTCCGCATTGCGTTTGCGGGGAGCGGAGAGCCAGTCGGCGACGCTTCGGGCGAGGGCGTCCAGGCGGCCGCGCTCGATGGTGCTCATCTCCGCGATGAGGCCGCGGCTCTGCTCGTTGGCAATTTCCAGAGGCTTGGGAAACCAGATGTCCATGGTGCGATTGACGAGGGCGTAGCTGAAAAAGAAAAGAAAGACGACGGGGAGAAGGGAAATGCCCATGGCACCGAGGACCATTTTTGTTTTTACGCGCGAGCCGAGGATACCGGCGCGGTGTTCGGCCCAGAGGCGGACAACGTTGCGGACTAGGATGAGACCGAAGACGATGAAAGTAATGAAGATGAAAGTCGTGAGGGCGAAAAGAATGAGGAAGTCGTTGCTGCTTTGCAGGTGAATGGGAGGATTCAGAGAGCCGAGCGTAAAAATGGCGGCTCCGAGCATGGCGAGGAGCAGGCCGCCGAAGACGAGCCAGAGGCGTTTGGTCCAGTTTGTGCTAGTGGCCATCAAGTCGTCCTGGGTAATTCTAAGCGCAGATTGCCGAAAAAGAGAAAAGCGCGAAGGCCCTGCGCTACAAACTTCAGGGGCTAAAGCCCCGTACTTGCTAAGCGAATTGTGGAGGCTAAAGCCGCCACCTCCTACTAAGAAACGTTCATGGCCCGTGCTGGCTAAAAGCTACCAAATACTGAAAACGGTTGATTGCGCCGATGTTGCCTCGTCGAGAGCCGTCGCATAATGCGCTCAGGGTAAAAAGGGGCGCAAGGGGCATTCGGCGCAGCGCGGGTCACGTGGACGGCACCAGTTCTTGCCGACCTGGACGAGGAGCGCATGAAACTCATTGTAACGCGATACGTCGCGGGGGAGCGCAGCTTCTATCAAGGAGCGGAGTTCCTCGTAGGGCACGTCCTCGGAGACGAAGCCGTGGCGGGAAAAGATGCGCTTGGTGTAGGCGTCGACGATGAAGACGTCTTTATGGCCGGCATAAAGAAGGATGGAGTCGGCGGTCTCCGGGCCGATGCCGTGAACGGCGAGGAGCTCTTCGCGCAGCTCGAGCGTGGGCGTGCGAAACATGCGGGCGAGGGAGCCGGAATATTCGGCGCGAAGGAAGCGGACAAAGGCTTTCAGTTTTTTCGCCTTTTGGCGGAAATAGCCTGAGGAGCGGATCAGCGCAGCGAGGCGAGGGGTGGGGACGCGTTCGAGAGCGCGGGGGGTGAGGAGTCGCGCGCGGCGAAGGTTGGCGATGGCGCGTTCGACGTTGTTCCAGGAAGTGTTTTGGGTAAGGATGGCGCCGACGATGACTTCGAAGGGGGAGCGCGCAGGCCACCAATTCTGTGGGCCGAGGTGGTCGAAGAGGGTTTGGTAATACAATGGCAGGAAGTTGGCAGGTGGAGGCGTAGCAACAGGGTGCCTCGGGGTCTCCTTCCGGGAGAAAGCTTCCGTACGAATAACTTCTTGGGACATTTCTAGGGCCGTTCCGACCGTTCGAGCAGCTCGGTGTGCGTGCGCCCGCGGCAATTTGCGTAAATGCTTGCCTTCGTTGGAACGGTAGCAGTCAAGATAACGAGCAAGAAGCGTCCAGTCAAGAAACGGCGGAGTTGAAGCGCCACTGCGAGCGACAAGTAGCACGTCGCCCGCGAAAGCGAAGAAAGCGCCTGTACGAGTGTACAGGTTCCTGTTACAGAACGACTCGGAACGGGAAGCGCAATTCCCAGTTGAGCGCGTGCTAGTGTTGGGACTTCTGTAACGGAAATCGGCGAAGCTTGCGCGCCAGGAGCAGAGTGAATGTCGTCGCGCTTAGGTGAAATACTGGTTCGAGACAGCGTGATCTCGCAGGATCAGCTGAAGCAGGCGCTCGACTACCAGAAAAGGGAAGGCGGGCGGCTGGGCACATGCCTGGTGAAGCTGGGCATCGTGAGCGATGAAGATATTACCGCAGTGCTTTCGCGGCAGTATGGCGTTCCTTCCATCAATCTGAAGTTCTACGAAGTGGATCCCAGCGTCATCAAGCTGATTCCGCAAGAGACCGCGGTGCGCTACCAGATTGTGCCGCTCTCGCGCGTAGGCTCGACGCTGACGATCGCGATGACGGATCCGACGAACGTCTTCGCGATGGACGATATCAAGTTCATGACCGGCTTCAACGTGGAGCCGGTGGTGGCTTCGGAAACGGCGATCGTGGAGGCCATCGGGAAGTTCTACGGCGCGGTGGAGAGCGTGGAAGAGCTGGACAAGGTGATGAAGGACCTTGCCGGCGACGACGCGGCGCTGGAGCTGACGCAAGAAGAAGCGGACATGGATTTGGCGTCGCTGGAAAAAGCGGCGGAAGAAGCACCGATCATCAAGCTGGTGAACCTGATTTTGACGGACGCGGTGAAGCGGGGAGCGAGCGACATTCACGTGGAGCCATACGAGAAGGAGTACCGCGTGCGGTTCCGCATCGACGGCGTGATGCAGGCGGTGATGGCGCCGCCGCTGAAGTTGAAGGATGCGATCACCAGCCGCATCAAGATCATGTCGAAGCTGGACATCAGCGAGAAGCGGCTGCCGCAAGACGGCCGCATCATGATCAAGTACCAGAAGGACGGGAAAAAGAAAGAATTGGATTTCCGCGTTTCGACGGTGCCGACGCTCTTCGGCGAAAAAATCGTGATGCGCTTGCTGGACAAGGAAAACCTGCGGCTGGATATGACGAAACTGGGGTTCGAGCAGCAGTCGCTAGACAAATTCTTGAAGGCGATTCTGCGGCCGTACGGAATGGTGCTGGTGACCGGGCCGACCGGATCGGGCAAGACGAACACGCTGTATTCATCGGTGGCGCGGCTGAACCAGCCGGACACGAACATCATGACCGCGGAAGATCCAGTGGAATTCCAGTTGCCGGGAATCAACCAGGTGCAGATGAAGGAGCAGATCGGGCTGAACTTCGCGTCGGCGTTGCGCGCTTTTTTGCGGCAAGACCCGAACATCATTCTGGTCGGCGAAATACGAGACTTCGAAACGGCGGAAATTGCGGTAAAGGCGGCGCTGACGGGCCACCTGGTGCTGTCGACACTGCACACCAACGATGCGCCGTCGACGATCAGCCGGTTGATGAACATGGGAATTGAGCCGTTCCTGGTGGCGACTTCGGTGAACCTGATCGCCGCGCAGCGGTTGGTGCGGCGAGTTTGCGCGCAGTGCAAGGAACCGCTGCAGATTACTCCGCAGGCGCTGGTGGATGCGGGTTACACGGCGGAAGAGTCGAAGGCGACCACGATTTATCACGGCCGCGGCTGCGGAACGTGCAACAACACGGGGTACAAGGGGCGCGTGGCGTTATATGAAGTGATGGAAGTGAACGACGAGCTGAAGGAATTGATTTTGGTGGGCGCTTCGGCGCTGGAGTTGAAGAAGAAGGCGCTGGAGGGTGGAATGATCACGCTGCGGAAAAGCGGGTTAATGAAGGTGGCGCTGGGAATGACCACGCTGGAAGAAGTGGTGCGCGAGACGGTGCTGTAAAGCGAAGGAGCACAGAAGATGCCGAGTATTCCGCTGAGCGAATTGCTGAAGAAGATGATCGAGATGGGCGGGAGCGACCTGCATTTGTCGACGAACAGCGCGCCGCGGGTGCGCGTGAATGGGCATTTGCGGCCGCTGGACATGCCGCCCCTTACGGCGGCGGACACCAAGGCGCTGGCATACAGCGTGTTGACGGACGCGCAGAAGCACCGGCTGGAGGAAAACCTGGAGCTGGATTTTTCGTTCGGATTGAAGAGCCTGGCGCGCTTCCGCGGAAACATCTTCCATCAGCGCGGCGCGGTGGCGGCGGTTTTCCGAACCATTCCGTGGGAGATCAAGAGCTTCGAAGGGCTGGGATTGGCGGCGGTGGTGCGGAGCTTGTGCGACAAGCCGCGCGGCTTGGTGCTGGTGACAGGGCCGACGGGGTCGGGGAAGTCCACGACGCTGGCGGCGATGCTGGACAAGATCAACAACGAACGCGAAGAGCACATGATCACGATCGAGGATCCCATCGAGTTTTTGCACAACCACAAGAAATGCCTGGTGAACCAGCGTGAAGTGCACTCGGACACGCACTCGTTTTCGAATTCGCTGCGCGCGGCGTTGCGCGAAGACCCGGACGTGGTGCTGATCGGCGAAATGCGCGACTTGGAAACGATCGAGTCGGCGCTGCGCATCGCGGAGACGGGCCATTTGACGTTCGCGACGCTACACACGAATTCGGCGGTGTCCACGATCAACCGTATCGTGGACGTTTTTCCGGCGCACCAGCAGCCGCAGGTGCGCGCACAGCTCTCCATGGTATTGGAAGGGATTCTTTGCCAATCGCTTTTGCCGCGGGTGGACGGAAGAGGGCGGGCCATGGTGATGGAAATCCTGATTCCGAACGCGGCGATCCGCAACCTGATTCGCGAAGACAAAATTCACCAGATTTATTCGGCCATGCAGACAGGCACGGGAACGACGGGAATGCAAACCTTCAATCAGTCTTTGGCGAACGCGTATTTCCAGAAAACCATCAGCATGGAAACGGCGCTTTTGCGGTCATCGAATCCGGACGAGTTACAAGATTTGATCAATCGTGGAGTGACTTCTCCTTCGATGGCCGGAAAAACGCCGGCGCGCCGTTAAGGCGGGTCGAGGGAAAGGAAATAGGAGGCAACGGACATGCCGGTCTACACATATACCGGAGTGAATCGCGCGGGAACGAAGGTGACGGGGGAACGTTCTGCGACGACAAAGAGCGAACTGCAGAACGCGCTGCGGCGGGAGCAGATCAACGTCAGCAAAGTGTCGGAAAAGGGGAAGGAGTTCTCCATTCCGTCCTTTGGCGGCAGCAAGGTGAAGAACAAAGAGCTGGCGGTGTTCACGCGACAGTTCTCGGTGATGATCGACGCGGGCTTGCCGCTGGTGCAGTGTCTGGAAATTCTCGCGCAGCAGCAAGAGAACAAGACGTTCCAGAAGATCCTGACCGGGGTGCGCGGATCGGTGGAAGGCGGCGCGACGCTGTCGTCGTCGATGAAGCAGTACGAAAAAGTTTTTGACCCGCTCTACTACAACATGGTGGAGGCGGGCGAGACGGGCGGTATTCTCGACACCATTCTGCAGCGCCTGTCGACGTATATCGAGAAGAACGTAAAACTGAAGCGCGCGGTGAAGTCGGCGATGATTTACCCGGTGGCGGTGCTGAGCATCGCCGGGGGCGTGATCGCGCTGCTGCTGTGGAAAGTGGTGCCGATCTTCGTGACCCTGTTTGCGGGCTTAGGAGCGGCGTTGCCGCTGCCGACACGCATTGTGATCGGGCTGAGCAATTTCGTGGGCAGCATTTACGGATTCCTGGTCGTGGTGTTCATCGCCGGCGGGGCCTTCGCCATGAAAGTGTGGTACGGAACGCCGCAGGGGCGGTTGGCGATCGATACCGGGTTGCTGAAGCTTCCGATCCTAGGAATGTTGCTGCGGAAGATTGCGGTGGCGCGATTCACGCGGACGCTCGGAACGCTGATTTCGAGCGGCGTGCCGATCTTGGAAGGGCTGGACATCACGGCCAAGACCTCAGGCAACGCGGTGGTGGAGCGCGCGATTCAAAAGACCCGGAAAGCGGTGGAAGCAGGACGTTCGCTGGTGGATCCGCTGAAGGAAACGGAAGTGTTTCCGGGGATGGTGACGCAGATGATCGCGGTGGGCGAACAGACCGGCGCGATGGATGCGATGCTGCAGAAGATCGCGGACTTCTACGAAGACGAAGTGGACGCGGCGGTGAAGGATTTGCTGACGTTGATGGAGCCGGCCATGATCCTGCTCTTGGGAATCGTGGTCGGCGGCATCGTCATATCGATGTACTTGCCGCTGTTCTCCCTGATTGGAAAACTGGCGACGGGGGGCTAAGCCGAAGCGGAAGCTTCAGGGCGCCGGTGAAGAGCTGAGCCTCGGGATAGCGCGGCTTCTGGTTCGCAGCGAACCGGAGGCCGCAAGTTTTCCAGTTCTTCAAGGTGCAACTGAGATCCCGACTCCAGCGGGGGGTGGGGCGTCACGGATCATCGGGAATGGAACTCACGCAAAACACGACGCAATGGCTGGAATGGCTGGGGCGCGTGCGGTTCCTGGTCATCTCCTTTCTGCTGGCAGTGGTGCTGGCGGTGCACCAGCTCACGCCGCTCCCGCTGACGGCGAAATACTTCGTTCCGGTAATTCTTCTCTGGTACTTGCTGGGCATCTGCTTCGTCATTTTGCTGCGCTGGATTCCGCAGGCTCGCTGGCATGCGCCGCTGCAAATTGTCGCGGACCTAATCCTGGTGACCGGATTGGTGTATGCGACGGGCGGACACGAAAGCTATTTCATCTCCCTGTACGTGGTGGTGATCTTGATGGCCTGCGTGATGCTGGCGCGGCGCAGCGTGTTCCTGGTAGCGGGCGGAGCATTTGCGCTGCTGGGAGGGCTGGTCGAGCTCGCGCAATATGGCGTAATACCGAACACCTCGCTGACGACTCCCACGCCACGCGTTCTGGCGCTGAGCGTATTGAGCAATCTGCTGGCGTTTCTGGCGGTGGCGTACCTGGGAAGCCTGCTGGCGCACATGCTGAAGAGCAAAGGAGTGGAGCTGGAAGAAAAGCGCGAGGAGCTCCGCGACCTGCAGGCGTTCAACGAAAACATCATCGAATCGATGCGCGGAGGGCTGATTACCACAGACCTGGACGGCAAGATTTTGCTGGTGAATCGCGCGGGCGGGGACATCGCGGGGATTTCCAGCGTGGCATTTCTGGGGAAGCAGATTCGCGAAGTGTTGCCAGGATTCTGGCTGACGGATGCGGACACTGAATCGGGATTTATGGCGTCGCGGAAGGAAACGGAGATTCATACGCCGACCGGTGAAAAACGCTTTTTGGGCGTGTCGGTTTCTCCGCTGCAGACGGGACAGCATGGCGTGAGCGGATACGTTTTCAGCTTTCAGGATCTGACGGAACTGAAGCGTCTGGAGCGCGAAGTGGAAACGAAGAACCGAATGGCGGCGGTCGGCCGGCTCTCGGCGGCCATCGCGCATGAAATTCGGCAGCCGCTGACGGCCATGACTGGGGCGCTGAAAGAACTGGCGCGGCTGGCGCCGTTCGATGAAGACGACAAAAAGCTGGTGCAAATTGTGAGCCGGGAATCCGAGCGGCTGAACCAGATCATTACGGACTTCTTGGACTATTCGCGCGAAAAAACGTATTCGTTTGCGGAAGCTGACGTGAACGGATTGATCGACGAGGCGCTGACGCTGATCGAACGCGAGCAGGGCGCGGCAGGAAAATACCGCATTGAGCGGCAACTTGCCGCGGAGCACGCGCAGGCGCGCGTGGACCGCGACCGCATCAAGCAAGTGATCTGGAACCTTTGCAATAACGCACTGCGGGCGATGCCCGGCGGCGGGACGCTGACGGTGAAACTGGATGCAGATGGCGAATGGGTGCGCATCGGCATTCGCGACACGGGCGTGGGCCTGGATGCGCGGCAGGCGGCGAAGCTGTTTGAGCCGTTCCAATCTGGCTTTCCCAAAGGGACCGGCCTAGGGCTGGCGATCGTGTATCAAGTGGTGCAGGCGCACGCGGGACGAATCCGCGTGGAATCGGAACAAGGGCGGGGATCGGAGTTTATCGTCGAACTGCCGCGGCAGGGCGGCGCAGGATTCAAGGCAATGCATCTCAATACGAGTTACAGCGAGAAAACGCAAGCGGCTCTTATGGAGTGAAAAGAGGGGACCATGGCACACATGCTGGTCGTAGATGACGAAAAGTCCATCTGCGAACTGATGGAGATCACGTTCCGGAAGGAAGGGCATCGCGTTGAGGTGGCGAGCAACGGCGAGGCGGCGAAGCGGCGGCTGGAATCGCAAATCTATGACATCGTGATCTCGGATATCCGCATGCCGGATATGAGCGGCGTGGACCTGCTGCGGTATTCGAAAGAAGTATCCGCGGCAACGGTGTTCATTCTGGTGACCGGCGTGCCAACGCTGGGGACGGCGATCGAGGCGGTGAACTTCGGCGCCGATCGCTATGTGATCAAGGGAGATAATCTGCTCGATGAATTGCTGCCGGTGGTGCATCAGGTGGCGGAGAGCCTGAAACTAAAGAAAGAGGCGGGCATTCTGCGGCGGGAGCTGCGGCGGCTGACCGGGCTGGACAACATCGTGGGGTCAAGTCCGAAGATGCGCGCGATTTTCGAGCTGATTCAAACGATTGCGCCGCAATCGAGCCGCGTGCTGATTACGGGCGAGAGCGGCACCGGAAAGGAATTAGTGGCGCGGGCTATTCATGAGAACAGCCTGCGGGTGAAGGCACCGTTCATCACCATCAATTGCGGGGCGTTCCCGGAGACGCTGCTGGAGTCGGAGCTGTTTGGGTACATGAAAGGAGCGTTCACTGGAGCAAACGACAATCGCGCCGGACTGTTCCAGGCGGCCGATGGTGGAACGCTGTTCATGGACGAAATCGGGAACATGAGCCCGACGATGCAGGTGAAGCTCTACCGTGTGCTGCAGGAAGGCAAGGTGCGGCCGATCGGAAGCACGGAGGAAACGGACGTGGACGTCCGGGTGATTGCCGCGACGAACAGGGACCTGGAAAAGGAGATCGCCGAAGGACGTTTCCGCGAGGATTTGTATTACCGACTGAGCGTGATTCCCGTGCACCTGCCAGCACTGCGGGAGCGGCGGGAGGACATTCCGCTGCTGGCGCGGCACTTCCTGGAGCGTTTTCGCAACGCTACGGGAAAGAAGATTGAAGGCATCGAGCCGAAAGCCATGGAGCGGCTGGAGGCGTATGACTGGCCGGGAAACGTGCGCGAACTGGAGAACACCATTGAGCGGGCGGTGGCGCTGGAAGCGGAGAAAAGGATCTCGCTGGAGGGCCTGCCGGAAAGAATCATCATGTATTATCAGAACCATTTCGCGGAGCGACAGGTTCCAGAAGAGCCCAAGCGATTGATACCTGAAGGCGGACTGGACCTGGAAAAGCACATCGGAGACTTGGAGCGGGCTTATTTGCGGGGGGCTTTGGAATGCTCTGGGGGAGTGCGAGTGAGGGCCGCAGAGCTGCTGCATATGACATACAGGTCATTTCGGCATTACGCGAAGAAATATAGTATTTAGTGCCATTTTGGGTCGACCGTTTTTGTCAAACCATGCGTCACTAAGTGGCGATTTTAGCTACTTACGTAGTTGTACGGACTACCTCCAAGACTGTCAATCCAGAGCCTGTCCTATAAAGGCCGCATTATAAATATCTTACGTGTAGAGAACCAAGAGAGAAGGCGTCGCGAGGATTGGCCTTTGACCTGCCACTTATGAAGGTGCCGGATGAGAGAGAGTTCCAAAAAGGTACGGCAACATTCCTAAGGAGACAACATGAAGAGGAACCAGAAGGGCTTTTCGTTGATTGAGTTGTTGATCGTGGTGGCAATCATCCTGATTATCGCCGCGATTGCTATTCCGAACCTGCTGCGCTCGAAGATGGCCGCCAACGAGGCCTCGGCAGTGGGCTCGATTCGTACCGTCGTGACCGCTTCCATCACTTACAATTCGACCTATGGGAACCAGTTTCAGCCTACGCTGGCGACCTTGGGACCCCCGGCGGGCGGCGGCGCAGTGAGCTGCGCGGCTGCCGGTTTGCTGGATCCGCTTCTGTCTGGTGTGAACCCGGCCTCCGCGACTCCGCAAAAGAGCGGATACCAGTTCACCTATACCCCGACGGGTGCGCCGACTGCTCCGGTGCCAGCAGGTTGCACGGCTGGTTCGGCAGGGTTTGTGATCGCGGCCAAGGCGATTACCCAGGGCACCACGGGCAACCGCTCGTTCTGTTCGGACGAGACGGGCGTGCTGTATGACGACCCGACAGGCGGGACCACGGCAACGACCGAGGCCACCTGTGAAGCATTGACCCCGTTGCAGTAAGAGCGGCGAGGACACAGGAGTTACGATACGGAGGGAGGGGGCCATCCCCTCCCTCATTGTATTGTGTGCAAGGCAAGGAAGAAGAGGGCTGGCTGGCACAAGGGCCGCAGAGGGCCAGGTGAAGAGAAACAAAGGAGTTAGGCCCTAGAGGGGGGACAAGTTACGGCGAGAAAGCGTGACATTTCCCGTCATTTCTTGAGAGGCCACTTTGGGAAACAGAGCGCACAAATGGGACTAGGGGCTGGCGCTTCGCTAATATGGCCAGTATTATCATAGAGATGGGAATGATGGCAGGCCGAGGCTGGCTCGACAATGGGGGTTGGCATGTGAAGTGCCTGTTAGAGCATGCCGCCAAGGAATCCAGGCATCACCCCTTGGAAGGATTCAAGGACTTTCGGGAGAGGAAAAAATGAGAAAGAACCAGAAGGGCTTTTCGTTGATTGAGTTGTTGATCGTGGTGGCAATCATCCTGATTATCGCCGCGATTGCTATTCCGAACCTGCTGCGCTCGAAGATGGCCGCCAACGAGGCCTCGGCAGTGGGCTCGATTCGAACCATCGTGACCGCTTCCATCACTTACAATTCGACCTATGGGAACCAGTTTCAGCCTACGCTGGCGACCTTGGGACCCCCGGCGGGCGGCGGCGCAGTGAGCTGCGCGGCTGCCGGTTTGCTGGATCCGCTTCTGTCTGGTGTGAACCCGGCCTCCGCGACTCCGCAAAAGAGCGGATACCAGTTCACCTATACCCCGACGGGTGCGCCGACTGCTCCGGTGCCAGCAGGTTGCACGGCTGGTTCGGCAGGGTTTGTGATCGCGGCCAAGGCGATTACCCAGGGCACCACGGGCAACCGCTCGTTCTGTTCGGACGAGACGGGCGTGCTGTATGACGACCCGACAGGCGGGACCACGGCAACGACCGAGGCCACCTGTGAAGCATTGACCCCGTTGCAGTAAGACTAGCGAGAACACAGAGCAGGAAACTGAAGGGAGGGGTTCACCCCCTCCCTTTTCAGTGCGAGGGCAAAGAGCAAAGAGCAAAGAGCAAAGAGCAAAGAGCAAAGAGCAAAGAGCAAAGAGCAAAGAGCAAAGAGCAAAGAGCAAAGAGAAGCAGAGAGGATTCCTAAGAAGAAGAGGAAGGAAGGATTGGGCACGACAATGGGCAGAGCGGGAAGTAGACAATCCGACAAAGCGGCGAGACGGAAGGGTGGTTTCTCCCTTATTGAGTTGCTCATCGTCGTGGCGATCATTCTGATTATCGCGGCAATCGCAATTCCGGATCTGCTGCGATCAAAGATGACGGCGAACGAAGCGTCGGCGGCGGAAAGCATCCACGCAATATTGATAGCGTCGAGCATCTACTACACGACCTATGACAATGGCTATCCTGCGAACCTGGCAATAATGGGCCCATCGGCGATAGCGACCTGCAACCAGGCAGGACTGATCGATCCACTTCTTGCCAACGCGCCGAACCAGAAAAGCGGCTATACGATAGGTTACATGGGCCAGAACGGAACAGTGGCTGCGCCGAACGGATGCGGAACGGCCGGATACGAGGGCTTCGTGGCTACTGCGGTTCCGATAACGGTTGGAGTTACGGGCGCGAGGAGCTTCTGCAGTTCGGAAGACGGCGTATTGCACGTCGACCCGCAGGGTAACGCGATCGCCAGCTCTGCGGCGTGCGACGCGCTGCAAGTTCTGGCGACCACACAGTAGTACCTTTGACTGATCAGAAGCACGCCAGCGCAGCACGGGATTTCTTTGTTACACTCCACAGGTGTTCGCCTCGCTCGTTTTAGCCACGCTACTGTTCTTCTCTGCACCCAACGTTGCGGGCCTGCCCTTCGTACAAAATTCTGACAGTAAAACGGCCGCTGACGCCGAGGGGATGAGGAGCGCCAAAGAAATCGCGCAGGCGTTTGACGCGCACTATCACCGGGTACGGACGATGGCAGGTTTTTTCCTGGAAAAGTACACGTCAGGAGGCGCGGGTCTGGTGGCAGAGAGCGGGACGGTGTATTTCGAGAAGCCGGGGCGAATGCGGTGGGACTATGATTCGCCAGAGACGAAGATGTTCCTCGTGGATGGAAAAGAGGTCTGGTATTACGTGCCCGCGGATCACACGGCGAGCCGAACTTCGATCAAGGAAAGCGACGACTGGCGGACGCCGCTGGCGCTGCTGGCTGGGAAAGTGAATCTGCAGCGACTATGCGGAAGCTTGACGCTGGGGGATTCCGCCGGCGAGGTGGGGAACGCGGTGCTGGTTTGCAGGCCGCGCAAGGCGGATGAAGAGGGGTTTCGTGAAGTGCGGCTGGAAGTGAATTCCAGGGATCAGCTGGAGCGGCTGGACATCCAAGAGCCCGGCGACATCGACACCGAGTTTCGCTTTGGAGACTGGCATGAGAATGTGCCGATCGAAGCGTCGAAATTTCATTTCGAGCCGCCGGCGGGAGTGGCCATTGTGGACGATGCGACGCTGGCGGTTAAAGTGCAGTAACATGAAGTAGCGTCAGCCAACCCTCAGGGCTGGGGCGGATTCCTACAAGAGTACCCCAAGCGCGGATTCTGCTCCTTCCGTTGAACGCCGAGATGCGCTGTTTCCGACTACGCACAAACGGGATGGGCAGGCGGTGCGGGCCAAATCCAATATGCTAAAATTTGCAGAAGGCGATAACAGGCGCGCGGGACGTAAGTTATAACCATGGCTGAATTTGTCTGCAAAGTGGGTGATGCGACCGGGAACGTCTTCCAGCAGCTGGAGACGGCCCAGAGCGAGGCGGAAGCGCGCCAAAAGCTCGCGGACCGTGGATTTTACGTTTATGGGGTGCGGCCGAACCTGAGTGTGAGCCGGCTGGTGAGAGGGTCGCAGGGAAGCCGCAAACTACCCGCCGGGGATTTCCTGATTTTCAACCAGCAGTTCAATACGCTGATCAAGGCGGGACTGCCGATCCTGAAGGCGCTGGATTTGCTGGCGGACCGCGCGGCGCTGCCGAAGATGAGGCCGATCTTGAACGACGTGCGCGGGAGGGTTCGCGAGGGAGCGCTGCTATCGGATGCGGCGGAAGCCTCCGGGATGTTTCCGCCGGTGTACGTGACGTCGCTGCGCGCGGGAGAAAAGAGCGGCGATTTGGCCGGAGTGCTCGACGACTACATCGCATATCAACGGACGACGACCGGGCTCAAGAAAAAGCTCATCGGCGTCCTGATCTATCCGACGATTTTGATTGTGGTGGCGTCGTGCATCGTTTCCTACCTGGTGACGTATGTGATCCCGCAGTTCGCGAAGCTCTATGGGGATCTGGGGACAACGCTGCCGGGCCCGACACAGTTTCTGATTACGCTGGTGGTGGGATATCGCACGTGGCTGCTGACCGCGGCGGGGCTGGTGGTCTTCGGTGCAATTTTTCTATTTGTGTGGTCGAAAACGAGGAGCGGGGGCGTCGCGATGGACCGCTTGACGCTGAAGATACCGGTTCTGGGGGACGTATGGATCAAATTTCAGATGGCGCAGTTTACGAGGACGCTGGGGACTTTGCTGCGCGGCGGAACTCCGCTGGTGACAGCGCTGTCGACGGCTGCGAACGCGATGAGGAGCCGGCTGGTGGCAGGGTCAATCGAGCAGGCATCAGAGCGGGTGCGCGAAGGAGCGTCGCTGCACGAATCGCTGGCGGAGACGAGGATGATTCCCGATCTGGCGCTGGACATGATTGAAGTGGGAGAAGCATCCGGAGCGCTGGCGCCAATGCTCACGAGCGTGGCGGTTTTCTACGAAGAAGAATCGAATCTGAAGACCGGCGCACTAATCTCGGTGATTGAGCCGGCGGTATTGATTGTGATGGCGTCACTGATCTTTTTCATTCTGGTAGCGCTGTACCTGCCGCTTTTCTCCATCCAGGCGGGAGGGTAGGAAATTATGGCCACGACGAACAAGGAACTGCATCTGGAAGCGCTGCACAATGACGCAGCGGAGCGTGAGCGCACGCAAAAACTGGCGGAACGTTACCGCGTGCCGTTCATCGATTTGACCGAGCAGCGGATCGATCCGGAGCTGTTCCGGTCGATACCGGCAGAACTGATGTTCCGCTACAACTTCGTGCCTTTGGAATCGCGCGACCATTCGCTGGTGGTGGTGGTATCGGATCCGAGCCAATTGCCCTTGAATGATGAACTGGCTTCGCTACTAGGGAAGAAGCTGGTCATCCAGGTGGCCACGTCGACGCAGATCAGCGATTTGCTGAAGCGCACCGAGCAGTCGCAGCGCGTGCTGGACCAGGCGACAGAAGGCTTCACGCTGCAGGTGGTGAGCGACGAGGATAGCGACGAAAACATTTCGATGGACAAGCTCACGCGCGACAGCGGCGTGAGTCCTGTAGTGCGGCTGGTGGATACGGTGATTTTCACAGCGCTGGAGAGAAGGGCGAGCGACATCCATATCGAAACGCGCAACGCGGAAGTGGCGGTGAAGTACCGAATCGACGGCGTGCTGCAATACGCGATGCAGCCGCTGGCGAAGGAGTGGCATTCGACGATTCTGTCGCGCATCAAGGTGATGAGCGAGCTGGACATCGCGGAGCGGCGCGTGCCGCAGGATGGACGGTTCCGCGTGCGGTACAAGGGGCGGTTCATCGATTTTCGCGTGTCGGTGATGCCGTCGGTGCACGGCGAAGATGCGGTGTTGCGCGTGCTGGACAAAGAGACGCTGAGCGAGAAGTTCCGGAATTTGACACTGGACGTGGTGGGATTCGCGGAAGAGGATTTGCGGAAATTCCGGCGATACATCCACGAGCCGTACGGGATGGTGCTGGTGACCGGACCGACAGGTTCGGGAAAAACGACCACGCTCTATGCGGCGATCAACGAAATCAAGACGGATGAAGACAAGATCATTACCATCGAAGATCCGGTGGAATATCAAGTGAGCGGAATCACGCAGATTCCGGTGAACGAGAAAAAGGGACTGACGTTCGCGCGCGGGTTGCGGTCGATTCTGCGGCATGACCCGGACAAGATCATGGTGGGCGAAATTCGCGACCACGAGACGGCGCAGATTGCGATTCAATCGGCGCTGACGGGGCATCTGGTGTTCACGACGGTGCACGCGAACAACGTGACGGACGTCATCGGGCGCTTTGTGAATATGGACGTGGAGCCGTATAACTTTGTGTCGGCGCTGAATTGCATCCTGGCGCAACGGCTGGTGCGGGTGATCTGTCCGAGCTGCAAGAAAGAAGTGAAGCTGCCGCCGGAAACGCTGCGCGAATCGGGACTCAATCCCGACGAATGGAAAAACACGAAGCTGTATGAAGGAGTGGGGTGCCTGGAATGTTCGGGGAGTGGGTTCCGCGGGCGGACGGCGATTTGCGAGTTGCTCGATTTGTCGGACCGGATTCGCGAAATGATCATCGACCGGCGGCCGACATCGGAAATCAAGCGAGCCGCGAAGGAAGAGGGGATGGAGTTCTTGCGGGAATCGGGCATTGCGCGCGTGCGCGCGGGAATTACCACGCTCCGCGAAATCAACAAGGTGACGTTCATTGACTAGCTTGACGGCAACGCCGCGGCCGGAACAGAAGGCGGCGCGCGGAGGAGTCGGTGCGTGGCTGGACGCCATGCCGCACCCCAGCGTGGTGCTGGAAATTGCGCCGACGCACGTGGCGGCAGCGCGATGGGGCAGGGACCTGGCGCATCTGGTAGCGTCCGGGAGCGAGCAATTGCCGGCCGGCGCGGTGACGCCTTCTGCGACGCAAGCGAACATAGCGGATCGCGAGGCGGTGCGGTCGGCGGTTCACAGCGTTCTTGCGCGAGTGCCGAAGCAAGGGCCGGATGTGGCGCTGCTCTTGCCGGATCCGAGCATTCGCGTTTTCATTTTACCGTTCGACACGTTTCCGCGCCGCGCGGATGAGGCGTTGCCATTGCTGCGATGGCGGCTGAAAAAGAGCCTGCCGTTTGACGCCGAAGAGGCGGTGCTGTCGTGGATGCGGCAGCCGAGCCGGGATGGAAAAGTGGAGATCGTGGCGGCGGTGGCGCGCCAGAAAATTGTGAGGGAATACGAGTCGGTGCTGGAAGAAGAAGGGTTGCTGGCCGGCGTGGTGCAAAGTTCGACGCTGGCGACGCTGCCGATTCTAAACCCGAGCGGCGCAACATTGTTGGTGAGACTGAGCGGACGGAACCTGACCACGGTGATTGTGCGCGGCGAAACGATGTGCGTTTACCGCTCGACGGAACTAGGTTCGGACACGCAAGGGCTGGGGCCGCAGGCGATTTTCGAAGAGGTTTTTCCGGCGGTGGCGTTTTATCAGGATACCTGGGGTGGGAAAGTGGAGGAGTTGTGCGTGGCCGGATTCGGCGGGGGCGAAAAGGAATTGCGCGAATCGCTGTTGCAGGAGCTCGGTGGTCCTGCGGAGGCACTGGCCGCGGGGCGCGAATTCACGCCGGAGGCACGGTCCCTGGTGAGCCAGGGACTCGAGCCGCTGGTGGGATGGCAAATGAATCGCGGAGCGTGACGGCGAGGGCATGGGAGCACCGTGAAAACGAATTTCAATCTGGCCACGGCACCGCTCGAAAATAACCGGCGGTTCATCGCCGGGTCGAGCGTGCTAGGAATTATTGCCATTGCGGCGATGGTGTTTCTTTCCATGCATGCGATTCACGCGAGGGAGGCCAATCGCGAAATGCGCACGAGCATCGACCAGTTGCAGGAGCAGATCGGCATATCGCTGCGCCAGCAGGAGAGCTTACGCGATGCGTTCAAGTCTCCGCAGGCGGTCGAAGCACTCAAGCGATCGAAATTCCTGAATGGATTGATCGAGGCGCGAACGTTTCCGTGGACCAAGATGTTCGCGGACCTGGAGCAGATTCTGCCCGCCGGCGTGCGGGTGATCAGCATTTCGCCGCAAATGGACAGCGAGGGAAACGTAAAAGTGGCGCTGTCGATCGGCGCGGTAAACGATGAGCAGGAAGTGAAATTCCTGAATTTAATCGATGCCTCGCCGGTATTTTCAGACGTGCATGTGATGCAAGAGAGCCATCCACAAAAGGAAAAAGCATCGGAGGAAGGGACGGACAAGGTGCTGGTCAATCTGGAGGCGCGCTACTCCATCTTATGAACGGACGAGGCAATTCGCGGCAGTGGAAGCTGGCGGTGAAAATCGCGCTGGCGTGCGTGCTGGCGGCCGATGGAGCCCTGGCGGTGGTGAACTGGCGCGCGGCCAGCGAGGCGCCGCAGTCGCAGGCGCAGGAACGGGCAAACCTGCAAGAAAGGGTGAGGCTGCTGGCCGCTGATGTTCAGAAGGGCCGCGAGATTGAAAAGCGCCTGCCGAACGTGTCGGAAGAATGCGACCAGTTTTATCAAAGGGACTTGCTGCCCGCTTCGTCCGGGGATACCGCAGTGATTTCAGACATCGGAGAGATTGCACGGAAGGCGGGCGTGCAAACCGGCGGGCTGGAGCTTCGCGAAAAACTGGTGAAGGAGCGCGGCTTGGAGGAAGTGGAAATATCCGGATCGGTGCAAGGAAACTACCAGAGCTTGATCCAGCTGATTGATGGAATCGAGCGCTCGCCGCATTTCTACCTGTTGGAAGCGCTGGCCCTGAATTCCGAGAATTCGGGCGTGGTGAAGCTGCAGGTAGCCCTGCGGACGTATTTTCGAACGTGACGGTGACGAAGAAAACGCGATACCAGACTTACGTGCTCGGCGCGCTGCTCGTGGTGTTGGCGCTGGCGTTCTACGCGGAGCGTTCCCATGATGACCCGTTCACAGGGGTGCAGGCGGCTGACGGGAAATACGAACCGCTGAACGTGCCGGACCCTTCGTTGAGGCTGGACCTGCTGGAGCGGATTCAAAAGGAGGAGTACAAGGGGCAGCACCGCAATATTTTCAGTGAGGAACCTTTGCCGCCTCCTCCGCAGGTATTGGCGGCCCAGAGAGCGGCGGAACAAGGCCCCGTGGTTCCTCCGCCACCTCCGCCAGTGACCGTGCCGGCGACTTTCTATGGCATCGTGACGGATCCGGCGACGGGGAATAGGCGCGCGTGTTTTTCGACGAATGACGGCAATATTTACATCGTGGCCGAAGAGGGCACGCTGCTGAACCAATTTCGCGTGGTGAAAATCGGAAACAATACGGTTGAAGTGGAGGAGCTTTCATCGGGACGAACTACGACATTGACGCTCCCCGAAGGTGCGGCCCCAGCGAATCTGCCGCCGCAGGAGGCGCGGCCATGAAAGGCGGTTCGGTTCCGAGGCGCACCCGAGACGAAGGATTCGCCATGATGTTCGTACTGTTTCTGGTGGCGCTGGTGGTCATCGGCAGCTCCGTAGCTGTGCTGGACACGTTGACGGAAGGGCGGCGCGAGAGGGAAGCGGAGATGATCTGGCGCGGGAAACAGTATCAGCGCGCCATCGGAATGTATTACCGCAAATTCGGGCGGTTCCCCACGAGTCTGGACGATCTGGTGAAAGAGCAGGATGGTGAAATTCGCTTCTTGCGGGAAGCGTACAAGAATCCGATGAATAACACGGACGGCTCGTGGAGATTCATCTACGTCACGCCGGCGGGGCAATTGATCGGAAGCGTGCAGTATGTGTCGCTGCAGCAGATGGCGTTTCTGGATCAGCAGCGGCAAATGGGTTTGACGACGGGCGCAGCGCCCGGAGTGACGGGCGGGACGAACGCGGATAATTCGGGGAATGATGCGGGCACGCAAGGCGGGAACAATTCGGCGCTGACGAATATTCCGCTTGGCAGCATCAGCGCAGGTGGCAGTGTGAACCTGAATAACTTGAGTCCTTCGCAGCTGCAAGCGCTGCAATCGCAGTTGCAGGGACTCAGTTCGCAGCAGTTGCAAGCACTCGCAGCGCAGTTCCAAGGGCAAATTCCAGCGCAACTGCAATCGCAATTGCAGCAGATGCTCCAGCAGCAGGGACAAAATCCGCAGCAATCGGGCGGGTCGTCATCCTCCGGGCAGCAGCCACAGGGACTGCCCGGCGGGAACGGCGGGATCGGCGTACAGGAGTCGTCCGATTCAGACAATTCCACCGACGCGAACGGACAAGTGATCGGCGGGTTCATCGTCGGCGTGGCGGGGAAACAGAACAAAGCCTCCATCAAGGTGTACAAAGGCGGGGCGACGTACAAACGATGGGAGTTTATTTTTAATCCGCTAGAGCAGACGCAAACGATCGGGGCAGCACCCGTTGGCGCAACGAATCCAGCGGCAGCTTCGGCGAACGGGCAGCCGCAAACTCCGAACCAGCCTCCGCAACAACCGCAGATTCCGCAGCAACCGCAGTAAAGTCGAAGCGAAAGCTCGAGGAATTATTGGGTGAGGGGCGCCGTCGATGGCGATTGGAACGCGACCAGTTTTCTCTTAACGCGGCGGATGTAGTTGTGCGTCTCGGGGAAGGGCGGCACGCCGCCGTATTGAGCGACGACACCGGGGCCGGCGTTATAGGCGGCCAGCGCCAGAGTCAGGTTTCCGTGGTATTGGTCGAGCAGCTGCTTCAGGTAACGCGTGCCGGCGTCGATGTTCTGGGCAGGATCAAAGGGATTGTGGACGGCGAAGTCCGCCGCAGTGCGCGGCATGAGCTGCATCAAGCCCATGGCATGTTTGGGGGAGACGGCGTGGGAGTTGAAATTGGACTCGGCAGAGATGACGCTGGAGACCAGTTTTTCATCCAGGCCATTTTGAGCGGCGGCGGTGTGAATCTGGGCTGCGAAAGGCACGGCGGGCGCGGCGCTGGCGGGCACTTCTGTAAAGGTATCTTCTGGCTCGAAACGGACGACATCGTCCGCCGAAACAACCATGCTGCCGGTGCCGATGTAGAGCAAAATCTTCGAGCCCTGGCGCAGGTAGCCATTGACGTGCAGCCGTTGGCCGGAGCGAAGAACGGCGTAGTCAGCGCGAGCGCCCGGCGCGCAGAGTGCGGCAAGTGCGAAAACCATGACGGCCAGGGCGGCTTGGCGAAGAGGCTTCATTTGGAACTGGTCTCTTGGATGTCGAGGACGTATTTGCGGATGGCCGCGGCCACGCCACCCTCGTCATTGGACAGCGTAACCGGCCAGCCGAGGGATTGCAACTCGGCAACGCTATTGCCCATCACGATGGGTAAACCTGCGAATTCGAGCATGTCACGGTCGTTCCAATTGTCGCCAAGGGCCATGATTTCATCGCGCGCGATGCCGCGGCGGCGGGCCCATTCCGCCAAAGCGGCGCCTTTGGAAGCGTGGCTGGAAATCACATCGAGAATGCTGAGATCGCGATGCTCGTATTCCGTGTGCGCGAGGCCGAATGGAGGCGAGCAATTCACGCTGCGGACGATGGCCAGCGCGGCGCGCATCCGGGCGACGGAGCCGACGAACATCACCTGGATGGGGTCCTCATCGACAAGGCAATCCTCGAGAGGGACGCATTCGGCGATGAACTCGCGATTGCGCTGGTAATAGCCGCTGCTGACGGCGTCGGTCCAGTCGATGCTTTCGAAGATGAGCTGATTCTCGCGGGGCCGATCGAAGACCACCGCCGCGCCGGAGCGGAACTCGTGCGTGGCGCGAAGGACTTCGCGAGCGATCGAGCGCGGCAAGAGATGGCGAAGATGCGTCTCGCCGGACTTGGTTTTAATGAGGGCGCCGTTGTTGATGATCAGAGCCAGTTCGCAGGGAATGCGCTCGGCGATGGGACGCGCGAAATCGAAACGCCGGCCGGTGACCAGGACGATTTCGATGCCGCGGGAATGCGCTTCAAGGATGGCGTCGCGATTGGCGTCAGGCAGCTCGTGGCGATTATCGAGCAGCGTGCCGTCGACATCCATGGCGATCAGGCGAATGGCCATCAAACCATTGTAACGTGAGCGGAGCGCGGACGCCGCATTCGGCGGAGGCAGATGTGCTAGACTTTTTCGCTTATGAAAAATACATTGCAAACGTCCATCACTCATCTGGAATGTTCCAAGTGCAAGAAAACTTACCCCCATAACCAACTGCGGAATTTATGCGATTGCGGCGGGCCGCTGCTGGCCCGCTATGATTTGAAAGCGGCGGCGAAGACGTTGACGCGCGAGGCGCTGCGTTCGCGGGCAGCGACAATGTGGCGCTATGAGGAGGTGCTGCCATCGCGCGAGTGCGTGACGCTGGGCGAGGGCATGACGCCGGTGCTGCACGCGAAACGAATCGGCGAAGCGATCGGTTTGCGCAATTTGTACATCAAGGACGAGGGGCTGAACCCGACCGGATCATTCAAGGCGCGCGGGCTCTCCGCGGCGGTGAGCCGCGCGAAAGAATTGGGAGCGAAGGTGCTGGCGACTCCGACGGCGGGAAACGCGGGGGGCGCGCTCGCGGCGTACGCAGCGCAGGCGGGAATTCCGGCGGTGATCGTGATGCCGATGGATACGCCGCTGGCAAACGAAATGGAGTGCCGCGCGTTTGGAGCGGATGTGCGCAAGCTGAACGGATTGATTTCCGATTGCGGAAAATACGTGGCAGAGAACAAAGACAAGCACGGTTGGTACGAAGTGACCACGCTGAAGGAGCCGTATCGCATCGAAGGCAAGAAAACGATGGGATACGAGCTGTGGGAGCAGTTCGACGGAAAATTGCCAGACGTGATTGTTTATCCGACGGGCGGTGGCGTGGGGATGATCGGGATGTGGAAAGCGTTCGAGGAAATGGAAGCGATGGGATGGATCGGGAGGGAGCGGCCGCGGATGGTGACGGTGCAGGCGGCGGGCTGTGCGCCGATTGTGGATGCGTTCGAGAAAGGCGAGGAAAGCGCGCCGATGTGGGCGAATGCAGCGACGATTGCGTCGGGATTGCGCGTGCCCAAGGCTCTGGGCGATTTTCTGATTTTGCAAGCGATTCGGGAGAGCAAGGGAAACGCGGTTGCGGCGAGCGATGAAGAAATCCTGGCGACGAGCAAGGAGCTGGCCGCGAAAGAGGGAATGTACGCTGCGCCAGAAGGCGGGGCGACGGTTGTGGCGGCACGAAAGTTGGCGGCGAAGAAATGGATCAAGCCGGATGAAACCGTTGTGCTGTTCAATACAGGTTGCGGATACAAGTACAACGAGGCGTGGCAGAAGGCGCTGAAGAACGGAAGCAACTGAGGGCTGGATGGACTCGGCGAGCAAGCACGGAAAAGCGGCGACGGAGCGGCTGTATTACGACGATGCCTTTCTGCGTGAATTCGACGCGACGGTGATGGCGTGCGAGCCGGCCGGTGATCGCTGGCACGTGCGGCTGGACCGCACGGTGTTTTATCCGACGTCGGGCGGGCAGCCGTTCGACACGGGCCGATTGAACGACCTGGCCGTGGTGGACGTGTCGGATGAGCACGGCGAAGAGATCGTGCACGTCGTCGAGCAACCGGTCGTGTCGGCGGAAGTGCATGGCGCCATCGACTGGCCGCGGCGCTTCGATCACATGCAGCAGCACACCGCGCAGCACATGCTTTCCGCCGCGTTCATTGAGCTGTTTGGATTTCAGACGGTTTCTTTTCACTTGGGATGCGATATTTCGACTATCGATTTGGCGGCGCCGTCGGTGATAGCGCGGCACTTGGAAGAGGCCGAGCGGCGCGTCAACGAGATCATTTTTGACGATCGCGAAATCACGGTGCGTTACGGGACGGCGGAGGAGTTGGCGCAGGAAGGCATTCGCAAGAAAGTGGCGCGCGAAGGAACGCTGCGGGTGATCGATATCGAGGGTTTCGACCGCCAGCCATGCGGAGGGACGCATCTTTCGCGCACAGGGCAAGCGGGAATGCTGCTGATCCGCAAATGCGAACGGCAAAAACAGAATTGGCGCGTGGAGTTTGCCGCTGGCTTTCGGGCGCTGGCCGCGGCGCGAGCGGATCTGGCCGCGTTGCGGGGCGCCGCCGAGCAAATTGGATGCGGAATGGCCGAGCTGCCGCAAATGGTTGGGAAAATGCGGGAAGAGCGGCGCGCGAGCCAGCGCGAAGCGAAGAAGCTGACGGAACGGCTTGCGGAGTTGGAAGCGGCGGAATTGCTGGCAAGCAAGGCCGAGCGTTCGGCGGATGGCACCAGGAGCGTCGTAATTGCCGTTTTTGAAGATGCGGCGGCCAGTTATCTAGCGATGCTGGCGGCGAAGTTAGTGGCGAACCCGGGTGTGCGGATCGTGCTGGCGAGCCGCGGCGCGATGGCGATTGTGCTGGCCCAATCCGCGGGGATTGAGGGCGATATGGGCGCGCTGTTGCGGGAGTTGCTGGCGAAAGTGGGCGGCAAGGGTGGCGGAAGCAAAGTGTTTGCACAGGGAAGCGTTGGCGACGCGGCGGCGATAGAGGGAGTCGTGGGCGAAGCGCGGACGCGCTTGCTGGCGTGAAGCGTGGTTTACGTTTTGGGGCGGAAGAGATCGGCCGATTTAGCGGCTGAAGGCAAACGACATAAGCAGCAGGTCATTTTGGGCTCTCGCACGCCTTCAGAAAAGGCCGGCACCGCCGGCTCGAAATGAAGCGACGTCTCTCGCAAGGCTTGCTGTTTTTGCTGGCGTCAACGGTGATTCTCTACGCCGGTGACTGGGCAGTGTTGCGTGTGCGGATGGCGCGCCAGACGGCGTTTTCGACCGTGCAGGTGGCCCAATTTCTCGCGACGCCGCTGAAGAATCACGCGGATGAATACGATTACATGGGGACGGTCGCGCAACCTTGCGTAAGATCGATTTTCCCGCATGCTTCGGATCCTCCGTGCTGGTGGCTCAAGCGTCATGCCACGCAGTGGGAGTGATCCGGTGGCTTTCCGGAACACAGCGCGGGGAGGTCGAGCCTAATCGCGCGGAAACCCCGGTGTGACACTGTTTGTGCGCATTGCGGTTGTTGTGATTGGCCGAGTATGGCGCGTCTGCTAAAATAGTTTGCCTCGGTGGGCGGCTAGCTCAGCTGGGAGAGCATCGCGTTCGCAACGCGGGGGTCGGGGGTTCGAATCCCCTGCCGTCCACCAATTCTCGCCTTTGACAAATCTCTAGCAGTCGGAGTTCAGCCTGTATAATGCCGCGATGGAAAATCGCTGGTTAGGCGCGGCGAAGTGGCTTCTGGGGCCGGAATCCGGCGAGGCCGGGCATCTGGGGCCGCGCTGGATTTTCCTTCGCGCGTTGGGCGTGATTTTCTTCTCCGCGTTTTACTCCCTCGCATACCAAGCCAAGGGGCTCATCGGGCCGGACGGAATTCTACCGGCAAATGTCTACCTGGATACGGTCGCCAAGTATATGCATGGGTTGTCCAAGTTCTGGTTCGCGCCTTCGGTGTTCTGGATCAGCTCGACGGATCGCGCGCTGATGATCGTCTGCTGGATTGGGATGATCGCGGCGGTGCTGCTGTTTCTGAATCTGTGCCCGCGCGCGATGGCGGTGATCTGTTTTATCGGTTATCTGTCGTTCGTCAGCACGCTGCAGGATTTTTCGAGCTACCAGTCGGACGGCATGCTGCTGGAAGCGGGCTTCCTGTGCCTGTTCTATGCGCCGTGGGGTTGGCGGCCGGGCTGGGGAGCGTTCAATCCTCCGCAGCGGGCGTGCACGTTCCTGCTGCTGTGGGAGTGGTTCCGGATCTATTTCGAATCGGGTATGGCGAAAATGCTGGGCGGCGATCCTGAATGGCGGCATTTGACCGCGATGTATGAGTATTACCAAAACGGGCCGTTGCCGACATGGATCGGATATTACGTGCAGCACGCGCCGTACTGGTTTCACTGGTTGACGGCGCTGGCGACGCTGGTGATGGAACTGGGAATCGTACTGATGCTGTTCCTGCCGCGGCGATTGCGGCTGATCTGTTTTTTCATCGTGACGCCATGGGAGATTGGCGTCATTGCAACGGCGAACTATGCATTCTTGAATTATCTGGTTTTGGCGCTTGGGTTTTTGCTGCTCGACGACCAGTTCCTGGTGAGGATTGCGCCGCGAAAATGGTTTCCGAAGTATCACATCATGGTAGCGATGAGAACGGAAGACACGCGCGAAGCGGCGTCGGCGCCGCTCGCGCGGTCGAGCGCTTTGCCCACGGCACTCAGCGCCGCTGGGGCAGGGGCGCAGCCCGTTGAAACGAAAAAGGCGGGCAGCACGCTGTCGCGTGTCCTTTCGGTCGTGCGCATGACGGTTGCAGGCGTCTGTTTTGTGTGGATTTTCTACGCGACGACGGTGCTGCTTGTGGGAATGTTGAATGTGGAGCTACCAACATGGCCGGTGGAGAAGATCGAGCCGTTCCGCATCGCCAATCGATACGGATTGTTCGGCGTGATGACGCGCGCTCGCTACGAAATCGAATTTCAGGGATCGAACGACGACGGAAAAACGTGGACCGCGTATCCCTTTCGCTATAAGCCGCAAGCGGTCAATGAGGCTCCGAAGATTTACGCGCCGTACCAGCCACGGTTCGATTGGAATTTGTGGTTCGCGTCGCTGGGGGACTGGCGGCAATATCAATTCGTGCTGAGCACCGAGGAAGCGCTGCTGGATGGAAGCCACGACGTGCTCTCGCTCTTTGGCCGGAACCCGTTTCCGAACGGGCCGCCGCAGGAAATTCGCTGCGTCCTCTGGCAGTATTGGTTCACGAGCCTTGCCGTGAAGCGCCAAAACGGAGATTGGTGGACGCGCCAATATCTCGGCCTGTATGCTCCGACGCTGGCGCGGGAAGGCAACGGGCGCTTCGGAGTTTTGCAAATGCCGGCGGAGACGGAGCGGCCAGACGAGCCTTAGCGTTGGTTGAGGGATACGTGAACCGTTGAAGCGCTTTCGACATCAAAAGGGGGATTCCAGGGAATCCAAGCGAGGGAAAAAGCCATGGACTACTTACTGAAGACAGAGCCTTCCGAGTATTCGTTTGCCGACCTGCAGCGCGATAAAAGCACGATCTGGGATGGCGTCTCGAATCCCGTTGCGCTAAGAAATCTTCGCGAAATGAAGCCGGGCGATCGCCTGGTGATTTACGAGACGGGTGACCACAAGAGCTCCGTGGGAACGGCTACGGTGGTTTCGGTGGATGCGAGCAATCCGAAGAATCCACAGGTGAAAATCAAAACGGGCGAGGCGCTGAGGGCGACAACGCTGGCGGAAATCAAAGCCAACAAGATTTTCGCCGATTCGCCGCTGGTCCGGCAGGGCCGGCTGAGCGTTGTGCCGCTCACCGCGGTGCAGTACAAATTCCTAACGAATGTTTGATTAGCGCGGCCAGAGCTCCGAAAGCTTACTGACGTTTCTGAACACCGAAAACACTCTCTTTCCTTTACGTAGATGCGGGCGTATTATGCACGCGCAAATTCCTGATCAGGGGTGATTTATGCGTGGGCGATACCTTAGCGGATTGCAAATGGCAATTGTCGCGGCGGCAGCATTGTTGTTCACGATGGCGAGCGCGGTTTACGCCGCGCCGGGCGGCTTCACGCTCGAGCAGGTCTTGAGTTTCGCATTTCCCGATGGGCTTACTGCGTCCAGCGGAAGCGACCGCGTCGCGTGGGACTTCGATATCAAGGGCGTGCGGAATATATGGATTGCCGATGCCCCGGACTTTGCCGCACGTCAAGTGACGCATTACTCCGAGGACGATGGGCAGGCCATCGCGAGCGTTCGCCTGACGCCCGATGGGAAGACGGTGGTTTACGCACGCGGGAGCGAGACGAATTCCGTGGGTGAAGTGGCGGATCCGACGAGCGATGTGCAAAAGCCGGAGCAGCAGGTTTGGGTGGTGGACGTAGCGAGCGGACAACCGCGCTTGTTGGGGACGATGGATTGCGGGGAAGAAGGTTGCGAGGACATCGAGATTTCGCCCGACGGGCAATTTGCGGTGTGGGCCGCGCGCGATGCGCTATGGATCGCGCCGGTTTCCGGAGCGGCACAGGCGCACCAGCTCTGTTATGTGCGCGGAGACAATTCCGAGCCGCAATGGTCTCCTGACGGAAAGGAAATCGCGTTCACGAGCAATCGCGGGGATCACAGCTTGATCGCCATTTATGATTTTGGGAACAGTTCGATTCGCTATTTGCATCCGAGCGTCGACCGTGACGGCATCCCGCGATGGTCTCCAGAGGGAAAGAGCATTGCATACGTGAAGACGAACGGCTCGGAGCGGGGATTGCCGCTGATTCCGCTGCGGCCGCAGCCGTGGTCGATTTGGCTGGGTGACGCAGCGACCGGAGAAGCGCATCAAGTCTGGAGGAGCGGCGATACTCTGGACGATTCGATACCGCGCCTGACGGAAGGAGACTCGTTTCATTATGCAGCGGGCAATCGAATTACGTTTTCGTCCGAGAAAGACGGCCGCAACCATCTCTATTCGATTCCGGCGGATGGTGGAGACGCGACGCTGCTGACGCCAGGCGATTTTGACACCAAGGGCGTCACGATGAGCTTCGATGGCAAGACGCTTTATTACGAGTCGAACCAGAACGATGTGGATCGGATGCACCTTTGGCGCGTGAGGGTTGACGGGGGCATGCCGGAGGCGGTGACCAAGGGAGACACGATCGAGTGGATGCCAGTGGAGACAGGCGATGGACAGTATCTGCTCTGCCTGGGCTCGAGTGCGACCTCGCCCGCGATGCCATATCGTATCGGCGAAGGGCGCCGCGAAATGATCGCGCGAGAGGAATTGCCCGGCGATTTTCCCTCGAACCAATTGGTGGCGCCGAAGCAAGTGATTTTCAAGAGTGAAGACGGGCTGGAGATTCATGGGCAGCTTTTCGTGCCGCGCGGAGTGAGCGGGCGAGCGCCGGCCCTGGTTTATATGCACGGCGGGCCGATACGGCAGATGCTACTTGGTTTTAATTACATGGACTACTACCACTACGGGTATGCCGAGAACCAATATCTGGTGAGTAAGGGATTTGTCGTGCTCTCGGTGAATTATCGCACCGGCATCATGTACGGACGCGCATTTCGGGAGCCGGCGGATGGAGGCTGGCGCGGCGCGTCGGAGTACAAGGACATCGTGGCGGCTGGAAAATACCTTCAGGGGCTATCGTACGTCGACCCGAGCAAAATCGGGCTCTGGGGCGGTTCATACGGAGGGTACCTGACCGCGATGGGTTTGGCGCGAAACTCGGATATCTTCAAAGCAGGCGTCGATATGCATGGAGTGCACGATTGGTCCGTGTTTCTTTCACGATGGACGAGCTACGAAGGCGGGCAGGTTCAAGGCGCGCCCGATTTAGCCCAAGCAATCAAGCTGGCCTTTAGCTCTTCGCCAGACTCATCGATAGATACGTGGAAATCGCCGGTGCTGCTGATCCAGGGCGACGACGACCGCAACGTGCCGTTTGATCAGATGGTGGATTTAGTGCAGCGGCTACGCGCGGACCACGTACCGTTTGAGCAGATGGTATTTCCGGACGAGATCCACGGCTTCCTGATGTGGAAGACGTGGATTAAAGCGTACACGGCGACTGCCGACTTCTTCGAGCGTGTGTTGATGAAGGGCGAAACGATTCCGCCGAGCCAGTAGAAGCGACGAGGTGCTGCGAAATTCGGCTTACTGCGGGGGTGTTTCTTCGGCCGCCTGGCGCTCGGCGACGATCTTCTTGGCGCTGTCGTACAGAGCCCGGGCTTGCGGGATCATATCCTCCGCCTTGATCACCTGCGTGTCGTTGTCGACAGCGACCTTGTACCCGGCCGGAAGTCCCAGAGCGTAGGTGGACGCCTCGCGCTGGATGTGTTCCTTGATCCAATCCGAATTGTCGCGAATTTCGTCCGGCGTGTACTTGATATCGTCGCGCCCAAGGAAGGCGAGGAATTGCTGCATCACGGCGTCATCGACGGTGAAGCCTTCGGTAATCTTAGGACGCGTGCCCATGAAGTAGCGGGTGAAGTCGCCGACGCCAACATCGACGGGATAAAAGACGTTGCGTTCGAGAAGAAGAGTTTGGAACGGATTGTATTTCGGCGCCGGGTCCGGAACGTCGGGAGTGATTCCGCCGCCGCCGTAAACCTTCCGGCCGCTGTCGGTCAGCTTGACCTCAGGCTCTTTGTTGGGCTGACGATTGTACTCGTAATCGTAAATGGACACGTTCTTGTAATCGCGTTGAATAAGGCGGCCGCTCGGCGTGTAGTAGCGCGCGGTGGTAAGCAGCAATTCTGTGCCGTCGTCAGTAGGGCACTGCGTCTGCACCAAGCCCTTGCCAAAGCTGCGCTCACCGGCAATCAGCGCGCGGTCATGGTCCTGCAGGGCGCCGGCGACGATTTCGGACGCCGAGGCGCTGCCGCCATTGATTAGCACGACGATCGGTATGTCGTTCCCGCCATTGCCTTTCAGGGCGTAATAGCGGCGCTCGGGAGATTCACGGCCCTTATGCGAAACGACTAGTTGATCCTTGGCGAGGAACATGTCCGCCATGCCGATCGCTTGCATGAGCAAACCGCCCGGATTTCCGCGAAGATCGAGGATTAGGCCGTCAAGATGGGAGAAATCCATCTTCTTCAGCGCAGCGGCCAGATCGCTGTCGGTATTCTCCGAAGTAAATCCCGTCACGCGGACGTATCCGATTCCCGGCTTGAGGATGCCGGAATACTGAACCGCAGACTGAGGAATCTCGTCGCGCATCACGTTCACGGTGATGGGCTTCGGAGTGCCTTCGCGGCTTAGCGTGATCGACACCACGGTGCCCCTGGGACCCTTCAGCATGTCGGCGATTTGGACGGAGGAAAGGGTAGAGGTGTCCTTGCCGTCAACCTTGACGATCACATCGCCGGGCTTGATCCCAGCTCTGTCCGCGGGAGCGCCGGGAAACGGGGAGACAACTTCAACCCTGTCTTCGATGGGGACGATGGTCATCCCAACGCCGTAATAATTGCCGCGCTGCTCCTCCATCTGCAGGGCCCATTCTTTCGGGTCGAAGAAATTCGAGTGCGGGTCAAGAACATGCAACATGCCGGGAATCGCGCCATCGTAGACGACGGTGTCCGTGTCGATTGGCCCAGCGTAGTTCTGCTGGACGATGGAAAGGACGCGGGCGAAGGACTTTACCGAGTCCTGCAGGTCTGTAGCGCCTGCCGCAGTGGCCTTCAGGGAGGGCCCATACAGCCCGCCCATGATGGCGGCGATGACCAGAATAACGGCGAGCAGGAACGCCCCACGCTTGGAAGATTCCATTGGTTCCTCGTTGCGTTGGTTGGTGGACGTCATTTATCGAGCGCCGCCGGGCCGCGTTTCTCCAGTAGACATAAGCAGTATAGCATAGATTCCCGGGCGGTTTGACACGCTCGGCAGCCTCTTCTATGATGCAAAAGCAGGCCGTTGCGCACGAAAAAATGTTGAGCGTGCCCCATCTCGTAATTATTTTCCTGGTCGCTTTGATTGTGTTTGGCCCGGAAAAGCTGCCGGAGCTGGCGCGGAGCTTTGGCAAAGTGATGGCCGAGTTCAAGCGGGCGACGGGCGATTTGAGGGCTGGATTTGAAGAGCACATGCGCGAGCTGGAGCGTGAGACGCGCGTGAACGAGCCCAAGGCGCGGCAGACGATACAGGCACAGCCAAACACCATTTTGCCGCCCGCGCCAGCTGCCGCCGAGCCGCCAGCAGAGGCCGCGAGCGCAAGCGAACCACCCGCAGCCGAACCAGCATTCTCCGAACCAGCGTCCGAGAGACCGACAAATGGCTAGCCAGCCAGATCTGCCGGCGATTAGAGAAGAGGAGCAAGACGGCGGCAAGATGTCGCTGTTCGAGCACCTGGCCGACCTGCGGAAGCGGCTGATTTATTCCGCCTTGGCCATCGCCATTGGGTTTGTCATCGGCTTCTCCGTCTCGAAGAAGGTCATCGATTTCATCGTTCAGCCGATGGTTCAGGCGCTGCGACAGGCGCATTATTCCGACAAACTGATTTACACCAGCCCTGCGGGCTTTGTGAACCTGTTGATCACGCTGGGATTTTACCTGGGCATTGTGATCGCTTTGCCGGTGGTGCTGTATCAAATTTGGCTTTTCATCGCGCCGGGGCTTTACAAGCACGAGCGCAAGGCGGTGATGTCGTTCATTCTGTCTTCCGTGTTTCTATTCCTTTGTGGAATTGCATTCGGGTATTTCATTCTGCTGCCGTACGTGCTGAAGTTTTTGATTGGCTTCCAAGGGCCGTTCCAGCCATTGATTAGCATCAATGAATATTTCGACTTGATCCTGGTGGTGATGATGGGGCTGGGGCTGATTTTCCAGTTGCCCATTTTGATTTTCTGTTTGTCGTGGTTTGGGATTGTCACACCGCAATGGCTGTGGAAGAACCTGCGCTATGCGGTCTTGGTGATAACCATAGTGGCGGCAATCGTGACCCCCACGCCGGATGCGACGACTATGCTCATTTTCATGACGCCGATGTTAGGCTTGTATTTTCTCGGTATCGGCGTTTCCTACATGGTGTTCCGCAAGAAGCGGCGGCGGGAAATGGCGCGGGAGGGGGCGCATTGAGAGGGTACGTGAAAATCACCGGAGGTTGGCGCGTGTGGGTCGCGATCGGCGTGCTGGCGTGCGCCCTGGGCTGCAACGGCAACGGAAGTGGACGGACAGTTTCGGCAAACGCGCCGGCAGTGGTTTTGGATGCGCAGGACAAGGCCCCGCCGCCCCAGCAGACCGGCGGATTCGACGGCCAGCGCGCCTATGACAACACGGCAAAGTTGGTGAGCTTCGGTCCACATCCTTCGGGCTCGGATGCCATCAAGCGGGTGCAGAACTATATTTATTCGGAATTGCACAACGACGGCTGCAAGATCGACGAGGATGATTTTCACGCGCAGACGCCGATCGGGACAATCCCGATGAAAAACATCATCGCCAAGGTTCCAGGAACGGGAAAGGGGATCATTCTGCTGATGACCCACTATGATACGGTGCGCACAGTGCCTGATTTCGTCGGCGCTGAAGACGGCGGCTCTTCCACCGGGCTGATGCTGGAAATGGCGCGCCATCTTTGTGGCCGGAAACCACAATTGGCGATTTGGATGGCTTTTCTCGATGGCGAGGAAGCCATGGTCGACTGGAATACAAATGATGACCATACCTACGGCAGCCGCGAGCTCGCCGCCAAGATGGAGTTGGATGGAGACTTGAAGGACGTGAAGGCGGTGATTTTGGCGGACATGATCGGCCAAAAAGGCCTGACCATGAAGAAGGAAAGCAGTTCGACGCCGTGGCTGGTGGATCTGATTTGGTCGACTGCGGCAAAGCTCGGTTACGGCAACATCTTCGTCTCGCAATCAACGGGCGCCTCCGATGACCATGATCCCTTCCTGGCCAAGAAAGTTCCCGCGGTGGATTTGATTGATTTGGACGACTACATCGCCGAAGGCTATTGGCACACGCCGCAGGATACGATGGATAAAATCAGCGCGAAGAACCTTGCGATTGTCGGCCACGTGATGCTGGCGAGCGTTGATGCGCTCGAAACGAAATTCTCGAAGTGAAGACCATACAAGTAAAAACAGAATCGGCAAGTTATGCCGTGGTGTGCGAACGTGGCGCACTGAGCCGCCTCGGTGGGATTGTCGAGAAAGTGCGCGACGGCGGAGAAGTGTTCCTGCTGTCTTCGCCGCGCGTGTCGAAATTCTTGGGCAAGGCCGCCGCGCGCGCGTTGCGCCTGCCGCGGGAGCGCGTGGTGCTGTTTGATGACCGCGAAATTGCCAAGCGGGTTTCCACGGTCGAGGGACTTTGCCGCAAGCTCGTCCGTGCGCGCGCCGACCGCAGCGCGTTGCTCGTCGCTATGGGCGGAGGCGTGGTGGGCGATGTGGCCGGTTTTGCGGCGGCCAGTTATTTGCGCGGCGTGCGCATCGTGCACGTGCCGACGACGCTTGTCGCGCAAGTGGACAGCGCCATTGGCGGCAAAACCGGCGTGGACCTGCCCGAGGGCAAGAACCTGGTCGGCGCGTTTCATCAGCCGGCGATGGTGGTGGCCGACGCAATGACGCTGCGGACTTTGCCACCGCGGCAATTTCGCTCAGGCCTGTATGAGGTGATCAAGTATGGAGTGATCGGCGACGCGGAGCTTTTTGGTTTCCTTGAGCGTGAAATGGGAGAACTGTTACGGCTGGACGTGCGCACGCTCGTATGGGTGATCGAACGGTGTGCGCGGCAAAAGTCGCGCGTTGTGAGCCAAGACGAACGCGAGAGCGGGCTGCGGCAGATTCTGAACTTCGGCCACACGATTGGTCACGCGCTCGAAACGCTGACTGGGTACAAGCGTTTTCTTCACGGAGAGGCGGTCGGCTGGGGCATGCTGGGCGCGACGCAGATCGCCGTCCAGATGGAACGGTTGTCCGAGCGGGACGCGAATCGGATTTCATCTCTCGTGGCGCGATGCGGGCGGCTGCCCGCTCTACCGCGCATTTCGTCGAGAGCATTCCTGCGGGCAATTGCTGGAGACAAGAAATCGCACCGCGGCCGAGTCGGCTGGGTGCTTCCCCGCAGAATCGGTGCGGCAGAGATTGGCGTGAATGTGCCAGACGCGCTCGTTGTGAAAGTCTGGCGCGAATTGCCGGCGCTCTATGCGCACGCCCGTGAGGGGAACTGAATGGCTCGCGCTGCGAATGGCGGCGATGTTGCGCACGAGGTGGCCCAGCGGGATGCATTGCTGGGAACGCGGCCCGCGGGCTCGCATGACGAACGCGAAGCTGGCCTGCACGTGCGCGAAATGTTTGGCCAGATCGCGCCGCGCTACGATTTTCTGAATCATTTTCTCTCGGCTTCGTTCGACAAGCTGTGGCGTAGGCGCACGGCCGAGCGCTTTTCGGCGATTTTGCAAAATCCTTCTGCTTGCGTGCTGGATTTGTGCTGCGGCACTGGCGACCTGGTGTTTGCGTTTGCAAAAGGCGCCCGCAAATCGTGTGGCGTAGCGCCCGGACTGATCGGGGTGGATTTTGCGCTTCCAATGCTCGAGTTGGCGAAGAAAAAGAGTGTGGCTACGCAAGAGAGGATTGCTTTTTTGGGAGCGGACGCACTGGCGCTGCCATTTGCAGATTCGAGCTTTGATTTGGTTTCGGCGGCTTTTGGCTTCCGAAACCTGGCGAATTACCAAGGTGGTTTGCGCGAGATGCGGCGCGTGTTGCGCACGGGCGGCGCGCTGGCCATTTTGGAGTTTTGCGAGCCCGAACGCGGGCCGCTCGCCCCGCTGTATCGATTCTATTTCACGCGGATTCTGCCAAAGATCGGCGGCGCGATTTCAGGAAGCGGCGAGGCGTATTCCTACTTGCCAGGATCGGTTGCAAAGTTTCCACCCCCGGAGATTCTGAAGGGTTGGATGGAGCAGGCCGGATTCAAGGACGTGAAATACGAGCGGTGGACGTTTGGCGCGGTTGCACTGCACACTGCGGTGAGCCTTTAATTCTCCAGGCCGAGAGAGCGGATCTTGTGGAGCAGGGTTTTATACGAAACGCCAAGCTTTTCCGCGGCGCGTGATTTGTTCCATTTCGCTTCGCGCAGAGCGTTATCGATTTTGAATCGCTCGACGTGATTGACGGCGCGCTGGGCGACGTCTTCCAGCGAACCATCCCACAGAAATTCTTCCGTCAGCATTCCCGGAGGCATGTCTTTCGACGCAGGGCGCGGGGAAGGCAGTTGCAGGGCCTCCGCGTCGATTTCCTCGCCGTCGGCGAGAATGGCAGCGCGTTCCACGGCATTTTGTAACTCACGCACATTCCCGGGCCAACGGTAGCCGCGAAGGCGGGCAAGCGACTCCTTGCTGAATTGCAGCGCCGGTTTGCGAAATTCGCGGCGGAAGCGCTCGAGAAAATGCTCGGCGAGAAGAGCTACGTCGTCGCCGCGGTCGCGTAGCGGCGGAATGGTGATTGGAATCGACGAGATGCGGAAGTAAAGGTCTTCGCGAAACGTCTTCTGTTCCACGGCCGACTGGAGGTTCTTGTTGGTGGCGACAATGATGCGAACATCGATGTCGATGGATTGCGTGCCGCCAACGCGCTCGAAGCGGCGCTCCTCGAGAACACGCAAGAGCTTGGCCTGAATGGCCAGCGGAAGCTCGCCAATTTCGTCGAGAAAAATCGTGCCGCGATGAGCCAGTTCCAATTTGCCGATTTTGCGGGCGCCCGCGCCCGTATAGGCGCCACGCTCGTGGCCAAAAAGCTCGTTTTCCACCAAGCCTTCCGGGATCGCCGCGCAATTAAGCGCCACGAACGAATTGCCTTCGCGCTTGCTTAGGTGATGGAGCGCGCGGGCAAAAAGCTCTTTGCCGGTGCCACTCTCTCCTAGCAGGAGGACCGTGGAATCGGTGGGCGCGACGCGCTGGACCATTTGGCTAGCGGCTTGCATCGAAGGGTCTTCGCCGACGATGCGCGGAAAGCCATAGCGTTCCGCATACTCCTCGCGGAGAAGCAGATTTTCGCGGAGCAGCTCCTGCTGATGCGCGGCGCGCGCCACCAGCAGCTTCAGATGTTCGAGCTCGACGGGCTTTTGGATGAAGTCGAATGCGCCGTCTTTCATCGCGGTGACCGCTTCCTCCACCGAGCCGTACGCGGTAATGAGGATCACGGGAATCATGGCATCGGCGCGACGCGCTTCGCGCAACACATCCAGCCCCGATGCGCCAGGAAGCTTCAGGTCAGTAAGAACAACGAGGTAGCGGCGGTTGCGGACTTTTTCGATGGCGGAGGTGCCGTCCGGAGCTTCGTCAACGGTATAGCCGGCCTTCTCTAGGGCCTTGCGCAGCATGGCGCGCAATTCAGTCTTGTCTTCGACAAGCAGGACTGCTTCCATCGTGTAACGCTACTCTCTGGCCCAGGCTGGATCGCCGCCTGCTTTGCGGAGTTCGTCTTCGAGGTCTGACAGTGCCTGTTTATCCGCGTCCAGTTGTTTCTGTTTTGCATCGATGGCCGCCTGCTTCTTGGTGAGATCCTCGCGGGTGACGGATTGCATGAGAGCCTGGGTCGGGTCGGGATAATACTGCACGTTGAGTTCGCCCATTTCGCGCTGCAAGACGGATAGTTCGGCGGAATCCTGGTCAATTTTGTGCCGCGCGTCTGCAAATCTCTTGCGCCAGTTAGCCTCCTCATTGTTGTCCGCGCCAGCCGGTGCCGAAGAACTCGCGGATTGGTCAGACGAAGCGGAGGGAGCCTGCCCGACGACGGAGACACCAGTAGAAGACGTCGGAATATTGTCGTTCGTGAAAACCACGGGAGCCTTCGGGGCGTTCTTCTCGGCTTCACGGGCCTTGCGGGCGGCGTCTGCGAGGGACTCGGTCTTCGCTGCCGTTGCCTGTGAAGTTGTCTGCGCCGGTGGCTTCGATTGCGAAGCTGCCTGCTTGTCGGATGACGACTGCGACGTTTGCGCCGACTGGGATGTTTGCTGCGCAGAAGAAAGTTGCGGGATAATGAGCACTGCAATAACGGCGACCAACCAGATTCCTTTTCGCATGCCATTCACCTCACGAGTGCCTATTCAAAATTCATCGTGCTGATGCGTCATTTCTACCGCGCCCACGCGGGGTCTCCGCCAGCCTTGCGCAGAGCTTCTTGCAGATCGTCGATTGCCTTTTGGTCTTCATTGATTTCTTTCTGCTGATCCGCGACGGCCTGCTGTTTCGAGACGGCGTCCGCCTCGTTGAAATAGCGGACCATTCCCAGAGCGTTGAATTCACTTTGCAGCATCGAGAGCTTCTCGCGGTCCTGTTGTAGCTTGAAGCGGGCGTCGGCGAATTTCTGGCGCCACATTTTTTCGTCCGCTTTGGCGTCGGCGGCATCGGATTGGGCCTCTGCGCGGGCATCCGGCTGAGTTGTGCTGCCGACGACGGAAATTGGGCTGGATTTCGGGAGGTTTTCATTGGTGAAAACAACCGGGGCAGTTTGCGCGCTTTTCTGGTTTTTGCGAGCTTTGAGCGCCGCCGCGACCACGGGACTTTCCTGTGCGGGCGCAGGCTGCGTCTTGGTTTGGCTTTGCGGCTGTGCTGGCGCGGATGAGGTCTGTTGCGCCGCGAAAACGAGTGGCGCGGCGAAAAGCACAGCCGTGGCTGCGACCCAAATCTTTGCTCGCATGGTCGTTAGCTCCAGGAAAACGAATATCGACCTTTGTTCTCTTAAGTTTAGATACATTTTGCGGGGGCAGGCAATTGGCCGGGAGGACAGTGCTACCGCAAAGGTAACCATAGGTCGAATTCAGCACCTCCGCTTGGTTGATTGCGGGCCTCGACGCGGCCGCCGTGCTGGAGGGCGATTTTCTGGACCACCGGCAGCCCAAGCCCGGTGCCGCTAGATTTGGTGGTGAAGAACGGAACAAAGATCTTGTCCAAGTTGCCGGCGGCGATGCCCGGTCCGTTGTCCCGGACGCTGACACATTGCCAGCGCTTACCGCCGTGCGATTCCTCATGGCCGGCTATGGTGACTTCCCCGGGGTGGCCGTTCGAGGAAGCTGCCTCCGCGGCATTCCGGATCAGGTTGAGCAGCGCTTGGCGGAGCAGCCCAGCGTCGCCGGACACCTCCGCGAAATCCCCTTCGGTGCGAATCGAGACGCCGTTCACGGCAGTTCCCACTTCTTCCGCAACCTGCTCGACCAGGCTCGCAAGTGCGAAATCTTCCTGAGCAAGCTCAAGCGGCCGGGCAAAACGCAGGAATTCCGTGACCACGCGGGTGAGAGAGCGAGTCTGCTCGACGATTTTTCCAGCGCATTCGCCGGCTTCGGCGGAGGGCGCCTCATTGTGGATCATCTGCGCGTAGCCGGAGATCGTCGCGAGGGCGTTTTTGAATTCATGGGCAATGCCCGCGGACATTTCGCCCAGGGCCGCCAGATTCTCCTTCCAGCGCATCTGCTTTTGCAGCATCGCCAGTTCGGTCAGATCGCTCATCAAGCATAGGGCGCCGGTCAATTTTGGTGCGGGTGGGGCGGTAGGGCCGGCGACGATGGTGTTGCGAACCGCCCGGTAAATGGGCGATATGGTGACACCCAGTTTCCGCAGCTCCCCGGCTGCAGTGACATGAGGAACTTCGTCGCGCTGGAAGGTCTGTCCGTCGCGAAGGCATGCGGCGAACATCTGCGTCAGCACAGAATCGGCGCCCAGAATCTCACTGTAACGCCGGTACTGTAGGCCGCGAATGCCCAGCGCCTTTTCCGCGGCGGGATTCGCGGAGCTGATCGTGCCGGTTGCACTCACCAGCAACAATCCGGCGGGCATATTGCGAGTGACCGCTTCGCTGAGTCGTTCGGTTTCCTGCGCGCGTTCTTTTTCGAGCTGATGCAGGCGCGCGAGTTCCTGCTCCTGTTCGCGCAGGCGCTGGATCACGCCTTGCATCGAAGCGGTCATGAATGCAGATGGATTTTCCGCATTCACGCGGAATGACTCGTTCGATTGTTCCGCGGCGCGACGCTGGTCCAGGACGGAGCGGCGGAGTGCAACGAATGCTCCAATGACCACAACGAAAATGAGGGCGAGCAAGACTAGAGCAATTCCCATTTCGATATTGAAATGCGGAGTTGCCGGCGCGAAGGCGGAGACAAGTGCCATTTGAGTCTCTACCGAATCATGAAAAGCGACTGATACCAGGTCACCACGGGTGTCCCGAAGAAAACCACCAGCAACGCCGCCGCGCCCAGGAATGTGCCGAAGGGCAACTCGTAGGTCGAGCCTTTGCGCGAAGCGAGAATGAAAATCGATCCTAGGATCGCGCCTAGGAGCGAGCCGGCGAGGATCGTCAGAATCGTTCGCCGCAGGCCCAAAAACGCGCCCGCCATGAGCATCATTTTGACGTCGCCGAAGCCCATGCCTTCGCGGCCACGCAGCCGGAAATACGCCCCGCCGACCAGCCACAACAATCCGCCTCCGACGGCCGCTCCAATCAGCGCATCGGCAAACGAAATTGCCGGCGCCGGAGGCGGGAAATCGAACATGCGGCTCGCCACCCATGCCGCCGTGCCATCTTGGGGACGCACGAAGAAGCTGAGAATGAGCGCGATCACCAGGCCGGTGAAATTCACTGTATCGGGCAGAATGCGCTCGCGCCAGTCGGTGAAAATCAGCACCACGAGAATCGCGCAAAACGCTGCCCATTTCAAAGTAAGGATGGAGTTTCCGAACACCAAATAGCACGCGAAGAAAAGAAGGCCGGTGAGCAGTTCGACGGCGGGATAAACGGGCGAGATTCTCACTTTGCAATTGCGGCATTTGCCGGCCAAGAAAAAATAGCTGAGAACAGGAATGTTGTCGTAAGGCTTTATGTGCTTCCCGCATTTCGGGCAGCGGGAACGCGGCCGCACCACCGATTTCCCGGCGGGCAGGCGGCTGATGCAAACGTTCAGAAAGCTGCCGATAATGAGCCCGAAAAGGAACACGAAGATTGCGATGGTCTGAGCCGGAAGCATATTTTGACTGTGCCACAACGGCGAATCCGCCTCAACGGCCGCCGCGCGAGCCGTGCCCGATGGCTAACGTTCCGGCCGCCCGAAAGCCAGCTTGGCCGTCGCGTTTTTGGCGCAAGCAGCGGCGTGAGCTATATTGGTTGTCCATTCTCTCGTGAGCTGCCCCGTGACGCTATTGGAGCAGAAAATTCGCCGCTACGAGCACAAACGTTGGGCTGCCGAGCCTAACCGCCGGACGCTGCCGTTTGCATGGGGGCTCGAGCACATCGGCGGATGCGAGAATGAGGCGGATCCGCGGGCGTTTCTCCGGCGATTTGTCGAGCAAACGCTTGTTGGAAGCCACGCGTGGTTCGCGTGCGAGACCCCTGGCGATTATGAACTGACAGCGGAGTCCGATGGCGTGGCGTGGAAAGGAGCGCTGGAATTCACGAGCGCTATTCGTTCGCCGTGGGCGGAAAATAATCGCGTGCATGCCAGGTTGTTTCCTGCGGACGGCAGCGGACCTGCTGTGGTGGTCCTGCCACAGTGGAACGCGGATTACCAAGCCCATGTGGATATTTGCCGCTGGCTGAATCGCCTGGGCATCACGGCGCTGCGCCTGAGTTTGCCCTATCACGACAAGCGCGCCGTGCCCGGCCATCCACGTCCTGATCACATTGTTGGACCGAATATCGGTCTCACTTTGCAGGCGAGTCGCCAAGCCGTTTGCGATGCGCGTTGCTGCTTGCAGTGGCTAGAGATGCGCGGCTACGGCCCGCTGGGAATTCTCGGCGCGAGCCTGGGCTCGTGCATTTCTTGCATTACGGCTGCCCATGAACCGCTGATTCGCGCCGCTGCGCTGCTTCACGTTTCAAGCTACTTCGGCGATGTGGTAGCGAACGGTTTGACCACGATTCACGTGTGGGAATCGATGCGTCCAAAAGTGTCCGAAGAAGAGATCCGCAATTATTGGGCGCCCATCAGTCCGATGCCGTACATTTCCAAATTGCGCGGGACCGGTCAGAAACTGCTAGCCATCAGCGGACGATACGACCCGACATTTCCGGATGAGTTCTCCAGCGATTTTTTCGCAGCGGCGCGCGCGAACGAAGTCGATTGCAGGTCTCTGCGCCTTCCGTGCGGGCATTATTCGCTGGGCGAAGCGCCGTTCAAGTGGGTCGCCGGCTGGCGCTTTGGGAAATTCCTGCAGCGCGCACTTCGGTAAACCGTACGCAGGAACTCGCTAGTGGAGAAGCCTCTGAAACTCGCCGCGCATGATTCGCTCTGAGACGGCGGAAATGTCGGGCGCGAGCGCGCGGTCTTTATCGACCACGGGTGAAACGGAGCGCACCAGCACGTACGCTTTGTGCGCTTCCGTTCCGGTCCGCAGCGGCGCGTGAAAATCGATGCCTTGCGCGGCCGCGAGTATCTCAATGGAAATCACGTTGCACAGGGCATCCAGCATGCGGCGCAGGCGCCGCGCGGCGCTCATGCCCATCGACACATAGTCTTCCTGATCGCCGGAGGTTGGAATCGAATCGATGGAATGAGGTGTGGCCAGCGCTTTCATTTCACTGGCCAAAGCGGCAGCCGTTACTTGCGCAATCATGAATCCGGAATTGAGTCCCGGGTCGGGCGTCAAGAACGCGGGCAACTGGCTCGTGTGCGGATTGGTCATGTGGTCGATGCGCCGTTCGCAAATGCCCGCGAGCGTGGCCAGTGCGATGGCCATTTGGTCGGCGGCCATTGCCAGCGGCTGTCCGTGAAAATTTCCGCCACTGATCACTTCTCCCGATTCTGCGAATACCAGGGGATTGTCGGTGGCACTGTTCAGCTCAATCGAGAGCGTGGTGCGCACCTGTGAAAGCGCGTCGCGAACCGCGCCGTGCACTTGAGGCGTGCAGCGAAGGCTGTAGGCGTCCTGGACGCGAGGATCTATTTCCGGCGAACGGTGTGACTCGCGAATTTCGCTGCCACGGTTCAGTTGCGTTAAATTGCGCGCCGTTAGGGTCTGGCCGGGATATGGTCGAATGCGCGAGATCCGCTCGTCGAACGCAGCCGGGGTGCCACGGAGCGCGTCGAGCGACAAAGCTGCGGCCACATCCGCGGTATCGATGAGGATTTCCGCCTCGCGCAGCGCCAGCGAAATCAGCGCCAGCATGCCTTGCGTGCCGTTCAAGAGCCCCAGGCCCTCTTTGGCTTCCAGTTTAAGCGGTGCGATGTCGGCCTGCCGCATCGCTTCCCCGCCTGGGATTTTCGACCCTTTGTAAACCGCTTCGCCTTCGCCAATGGCAACGAGCGCGAGATGCGCCAGCGGAGCCAGGTCGCCGGAAGCGCCCACCGAGCCCTGCGAGGGAATTACCGGAAGCACTCCGCGCCTCAGCATCGCCAGCAACGTTTCCACCACCACTGGACGTACTCCGCTGAAGCCCTTCGCCAGCGTGTTGGCGCGCAACAGGAGCATCGCGCGAGTCTCGTCTTCCGCGAGCGGCACTCCGACGCCGCACCCATGGCTGCGCACCAGATTGAATTGCAATTCGCTGACTTGGTCCGCATGAATGCGCACGGAAGCCAGCGCACCGAAGCCGGTATTTACGCCATAAACGGCGGTGTCGCCGGCGCCGAGACGTTCAACTACCGCGCGCGAAGCCTCCATACGATCGCGCGCGACGGAAGCTAGGGTCACCTCGTAGCCCTCGTAAACGATTTGATAGAGCTGCCCGAGAGTGAGGTCATTGCCGGAGAGCGCCACGGATTTTTTGCTCATCGATGCGCGCTCCGCGTGGCAGTGGCCCCGGCTGAATGTGTCAGCGGAAAATATTTCCGGTATTTGTCAGGTAGACTCTTTGGCCGGCCTTTGCTGTCGCAGATCACGTGCAGCGTCTCACCGGTGGCGATAAGAGAATCCGCGCCGTCCTTGAAAACTTCGTAGCTGAACAGCATGGTGCGCTTGCGGGAATCGGAGACCTGCGTGCGAATCCGAATCACGTCGTCGAACTTCGCAGGCTGTTTGTAGGTGCAATTCGCTTTGGCCACCACCACGAAACTGTCGTCCTCGATTTCCATTTGCTTGTAGCTGAATCCCAAATGGCGCATCAGCTCGACGCGCGCCACTTCGAACCAGACAAAGAAATTGGCGTAATAAACCACGCCCATCTGGTCGGTTTCGGCATAGCGCACGCGAAGTGTTGTTTCCCCGGTGACGGGCATGTTGATGGCAGCAAACTCCTGAACAAGGAAAGAAAGTGTAGCAGAATCGCGCCGTCTTGTAGCCCGCGTCGGTTCCCGATGTTTCCTATCGAGACTGGCGTCAGATCGCCGCTCAACGGCCTTGCCAGCGCGGTGCGCGTTTTTCGAGAAACGCGGAAAGGCCCTCGCGAAAATCGTCCGTGCGGCGGATTTCCGCGCTTTCATGAATGGCGACCGCGAGGTCGCGCTGGATCTCCTTTTCGTTCCAGCGAAGAATCAGCCGCTTTGTGAGCGCCAGGCTCGTGGGACTCAATGCAGCGAGTGTGCGTCCGAGTTCGCGAGCGGCGTCGAGCAATTTATCCGCCGCGACAATTTCCGTCACGAGGCCAAGACGATGCGCTTCGGCGGCATCGACAATTCTGCCGGTCAGCAAAAGTTCACGCGCGATCTTCTCCCCCACTTGCCGCAACAGAAAAACAGAAACTACGGCGGGTAAAAATCCGATGCGCGCTTCCGTGTATCCAAATGTTGCTTCTGGTACGGCGAGTGTGAAGTCCGCAAGCGTCGCAAGACCCGTGCCGCCGGCGATTGCTGCGCCATTCACCGCGGCGATCAGCGGCTTCGGAAAGCTGTACACGCGATAAAACATCTTGCCCATGGACTCGGCGTCCGCAACGTGTTGCTCCTGTGTCTGCGTGGACAAATTGCGCAACGCTTCCAGGTCCATGCCGGCGCAAAAAGCGGTGCCTGCTCCAGTCAGAATCACCGCGCGCGCCGGGCCGCGCTCCGCTTCATCCAACGCGCCCAGAAGATCGCGGATCATTTCGGGCGAAATGGCATTGCGTTTAGCGGGGCGATTCAGCGTGATGGTGGCGACGCCGTCATCGGCAGCGTATTGGAGAGTCGAATAAGCCATATTCAGTTTTCAGTTCGGTTTCGGCGCGTCAACCTCACGGCCGTAAGCTTTTCGAATTTCGCCGGTGATCGCGCACGCCAGCGCGAGCGATTTTGTGTCGATGCCGGTGGCGACGCCGCGCGACGCCAAAGTGGCGAGCACTGTTTCCGTGGGGATATTTCCGACCAGTTCGTCTCCAGCGAACGGGCATCCGCCCAGACCGGTTAGCGCTCCGTCAAACCGCCGGCATCCCGCTTCGAAGGCCGCCAAGACTTTTTCCGTCGCTCCATCCGGCGTGCTATGCAAATGGACTCCAATATCCATTCCCGCTCCGCAATTCTTCGCCGCGCTGTAGAGCGACGCCACGTCGTGCGGAGACGCTGTGCCCACGGTGTCCGCAAGCGATACCGTCCTCACGCCAATATCCTTCAGCCATATCAGTGCGTCCTCCACAATTTCCGGTCCCCACGGCTCGTCGTATGGATTTCCAAAAGCCATCGAGATGTAAACGACAAGCCCGCGCTTCGCGTTTTTCGTTTCCTTCTGCAGCATTTCGACCAGGGCCCGCGATTCTGCACGCGTCATGTTGGCGTTCGCGCGACGAAAGTAGGCGGAGATGGAATACGGATAGCCAATCGTGGTCACGCCCGTCGTCGCGAGTGCGCGCTTCAGGCCCTGCTCGTTCACCACAATGCCGATGATTTCCGGCACCGGCTTATCCGCGGGAAAATGATGCACCAGTTCAGCCATCACCGCTTCGCTGTCCGCCATTTGCGGAACGTACTTCGGCGCAACGAAGCTGACCGCGTCCAAATGCCGAAATCCAAGAGATAGCAGGCGGCTCAAATAATCGACCTTGGTCTGCGTGGGAATGATCTGCGGCAAGCCCTGCCAAGCATCCCGCGGGCATTCGATAATGGTTACGGAATTCTCGGGAGCCGTACTCACGTCTGAAGCACTCCCGTCTTGAACTCCGCCACATCCGGATTAAGCGACGCCGCTTCCAGCGCTTCGATAAGCGCCTCGCGCGTCTCTGCCGGATCGATAAGCGCATCCACCCACAGCCGCGCGGCGGCGTACCGCGCGTCCGTCTGCTTGTCGTAAGTCGCACGCGTCGTCTCAAATAACTCTTTTTTTTCTTTTTCGGTCACTTTCTTTCCGTTGCGCTCCATTTGCTTGATCTTGATTTCCACCAGCGTCCCTGCTGCGGATTCGCCGCCCATCACGGCATAACGCGCCGTTGGCCACGCGAAAATAAACCGCGGATCGTACGCTTTGCCGCACATTGCGTAATGTCCCGCGCCGAAACTGCCTCCGCAGATTACCGTAATCTTCGGAACCACGCTGTTGGCAACAGCATTTACCATTTTTGCGCCGGCGCGGATGATTCCGCTCCACTCCGCTTCCTTGCCCACCATGAAGCCATTCACATCATGCAAAAAAATCAGGGGAATCAAATTCTGATTGCAGTCCAAGATGAACCGCGCGGCCTTGTCCGCCGCCTCCGTGTAGATCACGCCGCCAAATTCCATGCGCCGCTCACCTGTGCCGGCCGCGGCAATCTGCACGTGCTTTTTCTGATTCGCGACAATCCCGACCGCCCATCCGCCGATCCGCGCAAATCCACAGACCACCGTCTGACCATATTCGGCGCGGTACTCTTCCCACCGGCTGCCGTCGACGATCCGCGCGATGACCTCGCGCATGTCGTACTGCTTCCCCGGATCGGAAGAGAAAACTCCGTAGATTTCGTCGGCGGAATATTTCGGCGGCTCCGGTTTTTGATGATCGAACGGAGCGCGTCGCCAGTGGCCGATTTTGTCCACCAGCGCGCGAACGCGCGCGAGGCAGTCGTCATCATTCGCCTCGCGAAAATCCACGGTGCCGCTGATTTGCGCGTGCATTTTCGCGCCACCCAGTTCTTCAGCGGAAGTCTTCTGGCCGATCGCGGATTGCACCAGAGCGGGACCCGCCAGGAAAAGGCCGCTGCCTTCGGTTATCAGAATGCTGTCGCACATCACCGGCAAATACGCGCCGCCCGCGACGCACATGCCCATGATCGCCGTGATCTGCGGAATGCCCATGGCAGACATCACCGCGTTGTTGCGGAACACGCGCCCAAAATCATCCGTATCCGGAAATACATCTTCTTGCAACGGTAGAAAGACGCCCGCCGAGTCGACCAGATAGATTGTCGGGATGCGGTTCTCGATGGAAATATTCTGCGCGCGAATCACTTTCTTCGCGGTCATCGGAAAAAACGCGCCGGCCTTAACGGTGGCATCATTGGCGATGATCATCACCTGCCGGCCCGCGACGCGCCCCAATCCCGTGATGGTGCCGGCCGCCGGCGCGCCGCCCCATTCTTCATACATCTCGAAAGCGGCGTACAGGCCCAACTCGAAAAAATGCGAGCCGGGATCGATGAGCTTTGCGATGCGTTCCCGCGCCGTCAGCCGGTTTTTCTTATGCTGCGATTCGATGGCCTTCGCGCCGCCGCCTTGGCGAATCTGCTCCTCCTGATTCTTGATTTCCGTCAGACGATCGATGATTGCGCGGCGATTTTTCTGGAATTCAGGGGAGTCTGTTTTGACGTGGGTTTCAATCAGAGAATTGGCCAACGCGAGTCCTCGCAAACGGCCGCTCTATTCGAGCAATCCGAAACTCCGCATTGTATCATCAGCGAACTGCTTTGACTTGTGCGGCACGATCCGTATAATGCCTGACGAAGGCGGCTATTTGCCGCCAATTCTCCAAGGAGGCGCCTATGCGCACGCTCGAGTCAACGTCGGATGGGTCTGCCTCGGCGCTGCTTTCTTAGCTCCGTCCGCCCTCCTTTCCGCTGGTTGGATTCTTACTTTCGAGATCTCGCGCAGGTGTGCTCTGCGCGCCTCACCGACAAATCCTATTTGGGCATTTCGGCCTTCGTGGCCGATGGAGGATTGAGTGATGCAATTTGTCGATTTGAACCTGGTACGGCGAGTGGAACTCGCCGAAGCTCGCATCGGCGAATCGCTTGTCGTTTCGATACAGCAGCGAATGCCGGAATTTCCGGCCGCCTCAGAACACGTCGCGGGCGGGATTGCGACGTTCACGGGGGTCGACTCGCCAATCTCGCAGGTCATCGGCGCGGGCCTCGATGGCGACGTCACGGAAGTCGAGCTCGACCGCCTGGAACATTTTTTCAAAAGGCGCGGCGCTCCCGCGATTCTCGAATTATCGACCTTCGCTGCACCGTCGTTCGTGGAAATGCTGAATCGTCGGCACTACGCGATTGTCGAGTTTTCGCACGTGCTGCTGCGCAAGTGCGAACGTAGCGAAGAATTCTCCGCGCCGCCACGCGAAATTACGATTCGCGAGCCGCGTGCGGGGATGCATGCAGACGAAGCGAAGCTCTACACCGACACCGTCGCCAAGGGATTCGCTGAATTCCTCACGCCGACGCAGGACCTACTCGATGTCGTCGAGGGGTTCTGCTACGACCCACACGGCCAATGCTTTCTCGCATCTGTGAACGGACAGCCCGCGGGCGGCGGTGCCGCAGCGCTTTTTGGCGGCATCGGGACACTCGGCGGCGCAAGTGTGCTTCCCGAATTTCGCGGCCGGGGAGTCCAAGCCGCGCTGATCGCAGCGCGAATGAAATGGCTCGCGAAGCAAGACTGTGAATGGTTCGCAACGGTGACACATCCGGGCAGCGCGTCTCACCGGAACATGGAGCGTTTCGGATTTCGCTTGGCCCACGCACGAACAAAGGTGATTCGCGCGTGGGCGTGACGTCAGCGCGAAAGCCCGCCGCTGTGGGCAAGCCGCGGAGTTTTAAGCGTTCTGCGTCGCGGGAAAGCGTTTGCGGATGAACTCGATGATGTCCTGCGTGGACGTGCCGGGGAGGAAAACTTCGGCGATGCCGCCTTTCTTGAGCGCGGGAATATCCGCCTCCGGAATAATGCCGCCAATCAGCACGGTGACGTCGTTCATTCCTTTTTCGCGCAGCAGCTCCATCAGGCGCGGGCAGAGCGCGTTGTGCGCGCCGGAGAGAATCGAGAGGCCGATGACGTCAACGTCCTCTTGCACTGCGGCGGAGGCGATCATTTCCGGCGTCTGGCGCAGGCCCGTGTAGATCACTTCCATGCCGGCGTCGCGCAACGCTCGCGCGATCACCTTTGCGCCACGGTCGTGTCCGTCGAGGCCCGGCTTGGCGATCAGCACCCGTATTTTCTTGTCACCCATAGCGGGACTAAGAAGTTTTTTTTCCAGTATGCTGAACTGACAAACTGCAAATCTCAGCCATTCTCAACATGCCAGTCGTTGATGGAGCAACAAGCATACTTCAACTCCTCGCGATTTGTGTAGCACAGAGGTTCGGCGATTTGCCTTCGTTCGGCGAAGCGAGCAGCGACACGTGGTAAAATCACGTAGTAAAATCAGAGCAGCCTGATTGCTACGGGCAGCTTAACGCGGACAGGCTGGACACGCAGTCCGTCGCTTGGCCGGTGACCTGTTCGCGCTGGGGACTCGTTGGGAATCGTTGTCACGCAGGATGAGTTGCTGAGTAGGGTGGCCGATGCCAAGCGCAGCGAGCGCCGAGTTGTGTTTACAAACGGCTGTTACGACCTGCTGCATCCCGGCCACACACGCCTTCTGGAACAAGCCCGCGACCTTGGCGACATTTTGATTCTCGCGCTGAACAGCGACCGGAGCGTGCGCGAGAACAAAGGCGCCGGCCGCCCCATTGTCAACGAAGCCGAGCGGGCGGAAGTGGCTGCTGCGCTTGCCGCCGTGGATTACGTGGTTCTGTTTGATGAACCGACACCACGCGAAATCATCGCGCGCGTCTTACCCGACGTGTTGGTGAAGGGCCGCGACTGGGGCCCCAACGAAATCGTGGGCCGCGAGGAAGTGGAAGCGGCGGGTGGGCGCGTCGCCTCCATTCCATTCGAGCTGGGATATTCCACGTCGTCGATCATCGAGCGCATTTCGAAAATCCTGTCATGATCCTGCCTATCGTTGCGGAACTGCTCGCGCGCATCGGGAGGCAGCCGGAAGTCGAGGAGGCCTTCGACCGGCTGCGCCGCAGTGGCCCCGCCCAGGCGGGCAAGCCCGCCACGGCAGGCAAGGGCGACGTCACGCTCTCCGGCTTGACCGATCCAGCGAAGGCGCTGATTGCAGCCCTGGCAGTGCAATTTCTTCTGAGACCCGCCGTTTTCCTCGTCGAGACAAATGAACGAGCGGATGAGTTTTATCCACTGGCGCAATATTTTCTGCGCGCATTGGGGAAGGCAAACGCGCAAGTCATGGTGCTGCCCGCGCAGGAGGTCTTGCCGTACGACCACCAGTCGCCGCACGCGGAGATTTCCGAAGCGCGCGCTTCGGCGTTGTGGCGGCTGACAAGCGGCGAGGCCGACTTGGTGATCGCGCCAGTGACCGCCGCGGTGTGGCGTCTCCGCGAGCCGCAGTTCTACAGCAGCCTGGCGCTCGGGCTGGCGCGAGGCGAGGACATTCCGCGCGAGGAATTTCTGCAACACATCGCCAGCGTGGGCTACGAATCCACGGAGACCGTGGAAATGCCGGGACAGTTTGCCGTTCGCGGCGGAATCATCGACGTGTTTCCTCCGGAGGCCGCGCGCCCGGTGCGGCTGGAATTGCTGGGCGACACGCTGGAGTCGATTCGCGAATTCGATCCGAACACGCAGCGCTCGACGAATCCGCTGGAGCGCGTCACGCTGTTGCCGCTTGCCGATTATCCGCGCACGGTCGAGCAGCTCGAGCGTCTCCGCGAGCTAGTTGTGGCAGGGGAGTCGGGGTTTGGAGCCAGGCCGGTGGCGGAAGGGTCGGAACCTCCTGCAGGTTTTTATCCCGGGTGGGAATTCCAGACGTCGCTCGCGCGCGAACGGCAATCGCATCTCGTGCGGCTGCGGGAAAATATCTTTGTCATCGAAGACGAGCCCGAGGTACTCGAAGCCGCGTTGGAAAAATACCGGGAGCGATTCTCGGAGGCGGCCGCGGAGGACTCTGCCATGCCGCCGCCGGAGAACTACATCTTGACCGCAGAGGAATGGCAAAAGACACGGCGAGCGATTCCGCGTATAGGATTTGAGCACCTCGCCACCGAGAAATCCGAAGGCGAAAACTTCACGCTGTTGACTCGGCCCACCGCGCGATACCACGGCAACGTCCCGGTTTTCATGGCGGAGTTAAAGGGGCGCTTGAGCGCGGGCGAGCGCGTGCTGCTGAGCGCAGCCAGCACGGGAGAGCTCGAGCGGCTCGCAGATTTGTGTCACGAATTCGAGCTTCCGTTTGCGCTCGGCGAATTGGGGCACGGCGCGACGGCCGCGCGGCTGGTGGACGAATCGAGCGGAGGCAGCGTGCCGGCTGCCGTCTTGATAAAGGCTCCGATGGAAGAAGGGGTCGAGTTTGTCTCTACAAGGCTTTCGATCATCGGCAACTCGGATTTGTTTGAGACAGTCGCGCCGGCGGCGGTGCGGGCGCGGACCCGGCCGAAGACCGCCGGCTTCTTCAGCGATTTCTCAGAGTTGAAGGCGGGCGACTTCGTCGTGCACGTCGATCACGGGATTGGGCGGTTCCAGGGACTGCGACAGGTCAACGTGGATGGCGTGAATGGAGAATTTCTACAGCTTGAATACGCCGACGAGGCAAGGTTGTACGTTCCGCTGACACGGCTGGATCTGGTGCAGAAGTATCAGTCGCTCGGCGACGCTGCGCCGCGGCTGGACAAGCTGGGTTCGCAGGCGTGGGAAGCGCGCAAGTCTCGTGTGCGAAAATCCGTGAGCGACATGGCGGAACGCCTGCTCAAGCTGTATGCGGAGCGCAGGCTGGCGAAAGGGCACGCATTTCCCACGGACACGCCCTGGCAAGGAGAATTCGAGGACGCCTTCGAGTTCCAGGAAACGACCGATCAGGATCGCGCGATCGAGGACGTGAAGCGCGATCTCGAGAGCGGCCAGCCGATGGATCGGCTGTTATGCGGCGACGTGGGGTACGGAAAAACGGAAGTGGCCATGCGCGCGGCATTCAAAGTTGCAGCCGATTCGAAGCAAGTCGCGGTGCTGGCGCCAACGACGGTTCTTGCGTTCCAGCATCACGACACTTTTCGCCGGCGCTTTGCGGCGTTTCCGGTGAAGATCGCTATGCTCAGCCGTTTTCAAAATCCGGGCGAGCAGAAGCGCATTCTTGCGGATTTGGAGGAGGGGAAAATCGATATTGTCGTGGGCACACACCGGCTGCTCTCGAAAGACGTGAAGTTTCAGGATTTGGGATTGTTGGTCGTGGACGAGGAGCAGCGATTCGGCGTGGCGCACAAGGAACGCATCAAGGAGATGCGCAAGAATGTCGACGTGCTGACGATGTCGGCGACGCCGATTCCGCGGACGCTGCACCTGTCGCTCGTCGGATTGCGCGACATGTCGGTGATCGAGACACCGCCGAAGGACCGTCTGGCGATTCAGACGGTGGTCGCGCCATTCGACAAGGGTTTAATCCGGCGCTCGATTTTGGAAGAAATGGCGCGCGGCGGCCAAGTGTTTTTCGTGCACAACCGCGTGGAGTCGATCGCTTCATTGGCAACCATGGTGCAGGAGTTGGTGCCCAAGGCGCGAATTGTGGTGGGGCATGGGCAGATGGGCGAAGCGGAGTTGAGCCGGGTGATGATAAAATTCATCCGGCATGACGCGGACGTGCTCGTGGCGACTACGATTATCGAGAACGGCTTGGACATTCCGAACGCAAACACCATCATCATCAACCGCGCTGACCGCTTTGGGCTTGCGGAGCTGTATCAATTGCGCGGGCGCGTGGGGCGGTCAAATCATCGCGCGTACGCGTACTTGCTGGTGCCCCCTGAGGGGTCGCTGTCGGGACTTGCGCGCCAGCGGCTGGCGGCGCTGAAGGAGTTTAGCGATCTCGGCGCGGGATTTCGCATTGCAGCGCTCGATCTGGAATTGCGTGGCGCGGGGAACATGCTTGGCCGCGAGCAGCACGGACATATCGAATCGGTGGGCTTTGATATGTACTGCCAGATGCTGGAACGTGCTGTTTCGGAACGCAAAGGGGAGGCGGTGGTGCCGGAGCGGCGCGCAACGATCAATTTGGGCATGGACATCCGCATCTCTCCGGATTACATCGAAAATGAAAGCTCCCGCCTGCGCGTGTATAAGCGCGTCGCGGGCGCCGCTACGGAGGAAGAGCGCAAAGAGATTCTGGCCGAGTTGCGCGACCGCTTTGGGCCGCCTCCGCCGGCGGTGGAGAATCTTCTCGAGTATGCTTTGCTGAAGGCGCTGGCGGAAAAATCGCTGGTCGCGTCCATCGACCGGCGTGCGGAACGGGTGGCGATTCGCTGGCATGACGATACGCCGGTCAAGCCGGAGCAACTGGTGAAATTGATTCGCGCGCGAAAAGACATGCGGCTCGATCCCGCGGGCACTCTGTGGATAGAGTGGAAACGCCAGCCGGAAGGAGTTGTGCAGGCCGTCAGAAACGTATTGCTACAACTGGATGGGCGGGGATAAGATTCTATGACCATGAAGAAAACTACATTTGTGGCTGGCGCCGCGGCGATGGCGCTTGCGTTTCCGGTTTTTCTGCATGCGGGCGGAACGATCATCGAAGAAATTATCGCACGCGTCAACAATGACATTATTACGCTTTCCGACTATCAAAAGGCGGAAGCATCGCTGCTCCCGGAAGTGCAGCAGGATTGCCAGGGATGTACCGATGCGAAGATCAGCGGGATGGTGGCGGACGAGAAAAAGAACCTGCTTCGCGATCTGATTGACCGGTCGCTCCTGGTGCAACGCGCCAAGGACTTGAACATCAACGTCGATACGGATGTCATCAAGGAGTTAGATTCGATTCGACAGCAAAACGGCCTGCCGAGCATGGATGCCCTCGAAAAGGCGGTCGAAGGCACCGGCGCCAACTGGGAAGACTACAAACAGCGATTGCAAAACCAGCTTTTAACGCAGAGAGTGATCCAGCAGGAAGTGGGGCCGACCGTCAAGATCGCAAACGACGAAATTCAGAAATACTACGAGGCGCATAAGAGCGAATTCGTCAAACCGGAGGAAGTGGATATTTCGGGGATTTTCTTCAGCACCGAGAACAAGTCGCCACAGGAAGTTGCTGCGATTAAAGAGAAAGCCGAAGCTTTGGAAAAGAGAGTCAAGGCCGGCGAAGATTTCGGTGCACTGGCCAAGCGCTTCTCCGAGGGGCCCACAGCGAACCAGGAAGGGGAATTGGGGGAGTTCAAGCAAGGTGAATTGACTCCGGACATCGAGAAAGTCGTGTTTGCAATGAAGAAAGGCGACTCGACGGATGTAATCGAGGCATCCAATCCGCCCGGCTTCCAGATTTTTCACGTGAATCAGCACTTCGAGGCAGGCCTGCAGCCGCTCAGCAAGGTGGAAGATGACATCGAGAATCAGCTCTATCAGAGCCGGATTCAACCCGCGCTGCGTCAGTATGAGAGCCAATTGCGCAAAGACAGCTACGTCGTTGTGACTGCTGGATACGTTGATACCGGCGGGGCGTCGAGCGGCAGCGTCATTCAAGAAGTGCCGTACGGCAGCGACAAAAACAAGGCCAAGAAGAAGAAAGCGCCCAAGACCGACCTCGGGGACCAAGGGGATCAAAATCCATGAAGTCCGCTTTTGTCGCGGAACTTCAAGATGGCCAAATGGTTGTCTCGTTTTTTCTGGTTCGCGAGAAGGAAATTCGGACCTCGGCGAACTCCGGGAAATCGTGGCTGCGCTTGGCCCTTGCCGACCGCACCGGAACAATCGAAGCAAAAATGTGGGATAACTTCGCCGAGCTGGCGCAGACTTTTGAGCGCGAAGACGTCGTGCGCGTGCGGGGGCGCGTCAAGCTCTATCGCGGCGAGCGCGAACTGACGGTCGACCAAATTCTCCTTGCCGTCGAAGCCGACTACGCGCTGGACGACTTTCTGCCGCACACGAAACAGGATGTTCAGCAGCTCTATTCGCAGTTGCGCGAGGAAATTTCGGCGATACGGAATCCTTGGCTGCGTCGCTTGCTCGTATCCTTTGTGGACGATCCGGAGTTTGTCACTAAGTTGAAGCGCGCTCCTGCGGCGATGACCATGCATCACGCCTATCTCGGCGGCCTCCTCGAGCACATCGTGAGTTTGTGCGGACTGGCGAAGAAGGTCACCCAGCATTATCCGGAGGTGGATGGGGAATTACTCCTGACGGGCATCGTCCTCCACGACATCGGAAAAACGGAAGAGCTTTGCTACAAGCGCGCGATCGGCTACACCATCGAGGGCCAGTTGCTGGGCCACATAGTCATTGGACTCGGCATGGTGCGGCAGAAGATCGCGGCCATTGCAGACTTTCCGCGCTCCCTGGCGGTCTTGGTCGAGCATTTGATCGTCAGCCATCACGGCTCCTACGAGTTTGGGTCGCCAAAACTGCCGGTGGTGCGCGAAGCCGTTTTGCTGAATCATCTGGACGATTTGGATTCGAAGATGGCCGCGATGCGCGAAACGCTGAGCCAAGCCGACGCCGAGGAGCTTTGGACCGAGCGCAACGCCGCTCTCCGCCGAAACTTGCTGAACACTGCGGCGTTTGTTCGCTCCGGCGACGCTGTGGAAGGCAACGTGCCAGCCGCGCCGGCCGCAGCCCGTGCGCCACAGAAGCCGGGAGGCCTTTTCAGTGGCGTCGCGGCAGCAACAGTCGCAAGCACGGCGCCAGCGGAACAAAAGGGCAAGGGATGAACGCCGTGCCAGCAAATACGAACGGCAATACACGCGAAGCCCGGCGGCGCAAGCTGCTCGAGCTGGCCCCGCTTGAACTGGAGTGCATGACCACGCTGTGGCGCTTGCAGGAAGGTACCGTGCGCGAGATTCGCGACGCCCTTGCTGCGCGTAGGCCTCGCGCCTATACCACCATCATGACCATCATGGACCGCTTGGCGCGCAAACAGATTGTTTCGCGCCATCGAGTTGGCCGCGCCTGGCGTTATCAGGCGAAACTGAGCCGGCACGAGGCGCGGTCTCACGCCATTGCGCAGGTCGTGGAGAGTTTCTTTGGCGGTTCAGCCGCGGAGCTTCTTGAACATGTGTCCAGTGTCGCCGGCGCGGCGGCGTCGCCCATCCACTCGAGTGACCCGGCGCTCCGCTAGTCTGCAATGTTTCCCTGCGAACTAAAGATCCGAAATCTGACGCTGCGGCCGGCAACTCTGCTGGCGCCGATGGCTGGCGTCACCGATACGAATTTTCGCCGCGTGATCCGGGGCCTGGGCGGATGCGGCCTGATGATGACCGAGTTTACCAGCGCGGAGGGCGTGACGCGCAGTGCGGCGAAAACGCTGCGCTATCTGTACTACGATGCGGACGAACACCCCATCGCCGCGCAGCTCTTCGGCGCGGAGCCGGGAGTGATGGCCGCAGCCGCCGCGCTGGTCGAAGACTTGGGATTTGATCAGGTGGACATCAATTTGGGCTGTCCGGCGAAGAAAGTGGTCAAATGCGGCGGCTCAGGATTGCTGCGGGACCTAAAGCAGCTTGAAGGTGTGCTCGCGGCGGTGCGCGCGGCGGTGAGGATTCCGCTGACCATCAAAATGCGCTCCGGCTGGGACGAGGCGAGCGTCGTTGCCGTAGAAGTGGCGCGCATGGCGGAGGGAATTGGCGTGGAAGCCGTCGCAGTGCATCCCCGAACGCGCACGCAGGGATATTCAGGGCGAGCGGACTGGAGCGTGATCGCGCGCGTAAAGCAATCCGTCAAAATCCCGGTGATCGGTAATGGGGACATTCGCTCACCCGAAGACGCTGAACGAATGATTGCGCAAACGGGCTGTGACGCCGTGATGATTGGTCGCACCGCCGCGACGAATCCGTGGATTTTTCGGCAGATGGGGCAGTATTTTTCGGCTGGCCATTACGACCAGCCGAGCGAAGCGGATCGCTATCGCCTGCTCGCGGATTATTTTCGCAGTTTGATTGCCGCGGAATTGCCCGACGCCATCGGAAAGATGAAGCAGTTTGCTTGCTGGTTCACGCACGGCGTCAGGAACGGAAGCGAGCTGCGGCATCAAGTGCATTCCTCGCACGCGCCGGAAGAAGTGCTGCAGCGCGTCGACGAATTTTTTGCCCGCGTGGTGAAGAACTGAGCGCTGCGAGCGCTAGGAATTCTCTTCGGTGAGCAATCGCTTGTAGGCTTCGCGCTTGGCGAGGCCGAACTCTCTGGCCGCTTGCTTCAAGGCGGCCTTGCGGTCCACGTTTTGCGCCGCCGAGATTTCCGCCACGCGTTCGGCTAGGGTGCGTGTCTGCGCGCCGGCCGTCGCCAATTCGGCCAGCGCGGTTTCTTCCGGCGGCCCGATGATCAAGGTGATTTCCCCTCGCGGCTCCTTTTCCTCGAACGCGCGCACTAAATCCGTGACCCGGCCGCGCAAGAATTCTTCATGGATCTTCGTTAGTTCGCGCGCTACAGCGGCAGGGCGATCGCCGAGAATATCAAGCGCGTCGCGCAAAGTGGCGCATAGCCGGTGCGGCGCCTCGTAGAGGACAAGCGATCGAGGCTCTGGTGCTAGTCTTTGCAGGCGCCGCCGCCGCTCGGCCGAACGCGCGGGAAGAAAGCCGAGAAACGTGAACTCCTCCGAGGGCAATCCGCACGCCGCGAGCGCTGCGACGATCGCCGATGGCCCTGGAATTGGGATCACGGCGAGCTTGTGGCGCAAACACAGCGAAACCAGGCGATGGCCCGGATCGGAGATCACCGGCGTACCAGCATCGCTGACCAGAGCCACGCGCGCGCCCTCTTCCATGCGCACAATCAGCTCTGGAGCGCGGGTCATCTCATTGCGTTCGTGGTAGCTCTCGAGGGGTTTGCGAATCTCGAAATGCGAAAGCAGCTTCAGTGTTTGCCGCGTGTCCTCGCATGCAATCAAATCAGCTTCTTTCAGAATGCGCAGAGCGCGCAGACTCATGTCTTCCAGATTGCCGATGGGGGTGGCAACGAGATACAAACAGCCGCGGCGAACATTTTCCGATTCACGAGGCGTCATGGCGTTCGAGGCAAAAATGAAGCTGCTTCGGCACTCAGTCTATCACACCCATCATCACTCATCGGAACGCTGCGTGTGAGCATTCATGCAGACGTGGTAAGATTTTCTGGTAGACAAAGAACGAGGTCGGTTACTCTGCCACTTTACGAATACAAATGCAGGAAGTGCGGGCATCGCTTCGAGAAGATCGAAGGCGTATCGGCGTCGGAAATCAAGAAGTGTCCGAAATGCGGTTCAAGAGCCGAGCGTATGCTGAGCGCCCCGGCGATTCAATTTAAGGGCACAGGTTGGTACGTCACGGACTACAAGGGCAAGAATTCGGATTCGCTTTCGAGGGATCCCAAGGATACCAAGGAAGCGGCGGAGGCCGCGAAGCCCAGCGAAAAGTCCGCCGAGAAGCCTGCAAACAAGCACGCAGAGAAGTCCGCTACAAAAGATTCCGCGAAAGAGCCCGCGAAGAAATCGAAAGTGAAATAGCGCTAGAGCTTCAATGATTTGAGGTAAGCGCGGAATTCATCGCCGAACTCCGGGTTTTTCGCGGCGAACTCCACAGTGGCCTTCAGGAACCCGAGCTTGTCTCCAGCGTCGTAGGTTTTGCCTTCGGTGGTGAGCGCCCACAGGCCGTGTTCGCGCGCCAGCGTGCGCAAGGCGTCGGTGAGCTGAATTTCGCCGCCACGCCCCGGTTCCGTGCGTTCCAGGCAGGCGAAAACCTCTGGCGGCAAGACGTAGCGTCCGATGACGCTCAAATTCGACGGAGCCTTGTCCGCTTCGGGTTTTTCGACAAGATTGATGACTTGTCGCAAGCGGTCGCCCCATTTGCGCTCGTTGGCCGGCCGCGCATCGATAATTCCGTAGAGATGAACCAGTTCGCGCGGAACCGCCTCAACCGCGATGGCGCCTACACCGGTGGCTTCGTATACATCGCACAGCGTGCGAGTGACCGGCTCCGGCCCGTCGCAAATCACGTCGCCGAGCAATACCGCGAAGGGCTCGTCGCCGACGAGGTCGCGCGCGACCAATACCGCGTGTCCTAGGCCAAGCGGCTCGCGCTGTCGAATATAGCTGAAGTGAATCTTCGCGCCGATATCGCGCACCAGATCGGCGCGCCGAGAGTCGCCCTTCTCGCGCAGAAAGCGCTCGAGCTCCGGTGCTTGGTCGAAGTGGTCCTCGATCGCATTTTTCCCGCGGCCGGTGACGACGATGATGTTCTCGATGCCCGACGCGGCGCACTCCTCCACGGAATACTGGATGAGAGGCTTATCCACCACGGGCAGCATTTCCTTCGGCTGCGCTTTTGTCGCGGGAAGAAAGCGCGTGCCGAGGCCTGCGGCGGGAAACACCGCTTTGCGGACGCGTTTTGGTCTGTCGGGCATGGTCTTGTGCGGCCCAAAAGCCGAAAAGGCAACTTACGTGGAGGCGCGTCGATTGTCAATCCGTTGAAAATCATGAAAGGGAAGCGCAAATGGCGGTGTGCTAACATTACCAGGGAAGAAAAACGGGGGCGCGAATTGACGGCTCGGATTCTCGGAATTGAATCTTCCTGCGACGAAACAGCGGCCGCGGTTGTGGCTGACGGCGTAGAGATCTTGTCGAGCGTGGTTGCGTCGCAGGTCGATGTCCACCGCAAATACGGAGGCGTGGTCCCGGAGCTGGCCTCGCGCGAGCATTTGCGTCAAATCGCGCCGGTCGTCCGGGAAGCCCTTTCGCAGGCGAATATAGCGCTCGCGGACGTGGACGCAATTGGTGTTACGCAGGGCCCCGGCTTGGTTGGCTCCCTTCTCGTCGGACTGACCTACGGCAAAGTGCTTGCTCTGGCACTCAATAAGCCGCTGATCGCAGTGAATCATTTGGAAGGTCACGTCCACGCCGTGTTGCTCGAAGCGCATTCCACCGGCCGCGCGCCGAAATTGCCTGCCGTGTGTCTGATTGTGTCGGGTGGACACACATTGCTGTATCGCGTTGAGGCCGCCGGCAATTCCGGAAACGGCGCGGTACGGTTTTCCTACGCGCGCGTTGGCGGGACTCGCGACGACGCCGCGGGCGAAGCGTACGACAAAGTCGCCAAGATGCTGGCCATGGGCTATCCCGGCGGCCCTGTGATCGACAAACTTGCTCCGCATGGGAATGCGAGCGCAGTGCGATTCGCGCCCACGAAAATCCGAGGCAATCCCTACGACTTTAGCTTCAGCGGTATCAAGACCGCCGTGTTGTATTACTTGCGCAAGCGGCCCGAGATGCAGGCCGAGATCGAAGCCCGGCAACGCTCGCTGGCAAACGGCGAGCGCGGCCCGGACGCGCTGCGAGCGCTTTCCAGTTCGGCGACGCTGGACTTGATCGCAAGCTTTCAGCATGCCGTTGTGGAGGACCTGGTGAAGCGAACTCTAGCCGCCAGCGAGCAATTCGCGGCGCAATCCGTTTTGGTTTCGGGGGGCGTGGCTGCCAATAGAGAGTTGCGTGAGCGATTCGAAGAAGAGGGAAAGAAGCGCGGTCTCGAGGTTTTCTTTCCCAGCCGGCCGCTTTCGACAGATAACGCTGCCATGATTGCGGCCGCTGCCTTCGCGAAGTTTTCTGCAGGTGAACGGGCGGATGCCAGCCTGAATGCCGCGCCGAATTTCCCGCTGGGTGTTGCGTCGCCCGAGATTTAGCAACGTTGCGTCCGCTGCTCCCCGTCGCGGCACAATTGCGTGGTTAGGGCAGGGGGTACTCGAAGAGGTATGCGGTTCCGTCGCACGCCACCGCGTAAAAAGTGCGGCCATCGCTGCTCCAGCGTATGTCGCCAATTCCTTCCGCGCGGCATTCATCGATAATCGTGTTGCGTTGCAGGTCAGCGACAAAGATGCGGCCCGCCGCGGAATTCTTCAGCCACGAGTTGTAAAAGCCGCACAGGGGAAGCGAAGGGTGACAGTGGCACATTTCCGCGGCAAACGGCAGCGAGGTGACTGTCCCGCTTTCCGCGTCGAGCGAGTAAACTTGACCGGACGCGCAAAAGATCAGGTGCCGGCCATCGCTGGACCAGGAAAGCTGGGTGACATGCCCGGTGGTCTCAAATCTTCCGGCAACCTCGAGCGTAGGAACCCGCACGAATAGCACGCAGTCGTCCGACCAATCGCCATCAAACTCCAGAACGGTTGCCAGCATTCGCTCGCCCGGCCGGAAGGCCGTCGCTCCGAAGCCGTAGAAATTGCCCTGATCGTCTTCACCTTCGCCCTGGCCGGGCGCCGGCGCTTCTACGAATACCCGCCGATCCATCTCGCACAGCGGCTCGAATTTCTCTGGGGAGTCACCCGGCATCCAGAGCGTCAATTTGGCGTTTTCAGAGCCGTCTGAAGCCGCGGCAAAATACTTCCCGTCTTCTGACCAGCAAAGGTGCGTTGGATAAACGCGAAAGGCACCGAATCGTCCCGCAAAGGCGCCGGAGCGCGGATGGAACAAATGCAATTCCGGTTGCCACGTGCCGGAAACAGCCACAAGAGATTGCTCTTCGGGCCCCCAGGCAAAGGCCGCCGGAAAATCTGGGTGCGCGATAAACGGTTCGTCAGGAACAGTGATGACGTTCGGCGCGCCGCTCAGCTCCGCGTCGACGATTTCGATCCGCTGGCTGGATTCGCGCGTTTCCGCCGAATAGCTGACGATGCGTCCTCGCGGCGAAATAGCAAGTTGCGCGCCTATGCCGGTAAATACCTGCTTGACGTTCCACCGCGAAGTCTGTGGGAGCTCCCGCAGGCCGCGAAGGACCAGCGAAGACGACAGCACGGTGATCGCCCTGCTCTGCGCAGGCGCGATTTCTTGCGCTGGCCGCTTGGTCCGCGTGGGCATCAGTGCACGCGCCCTGACGTGAAAACTTCCACGCGTGCCTTGGAATCCGCGATGCGCTGGCGAACCTTTTCCGCCATTTCCGCAAGCAGGTCGCGATTCCGCTCCTGCGCGTCGTCCGCTTGAACCTTCAATAAATACAAATCGGAATTGAGAATGGTCTGCAGCTCAGCCTCGATTTCGGCCAGGCGATTATTCATCAAGCTGAGCTTGCGAATCACGCGAACCAATTCCGCGCCCGGGCCCTCACCCTGCACAGCCTCCGGGCTGGATTCGTACACCTCGAGAATTTTTGCGATGCTCGATTCGTCGCCCTGTTGATACGCCTGATTCACTTCGGCCATCAGCTCCTGACGCCGCGCGCGATCAGTGGGATCTGCCGTCAGGTCGGGGTGGATGCGCTTCGCCGCTTCGCGGTACATGCGCTTCAATTCTGGCGATGGGGAAAACAGCTTTTGCTCGCGCGGCTCCTTGGATGGCACCGCTGTCCGCGACTCATTCGCTCGCGCACGAGCCTCGCGCGCGGCCCGCTGCAGCCTTTCGTTCTCAGGCTCCTCCGCGGCAAGCCGTTCGGCGATTTGCGCGCGCAATTCGTCGAGTTCGGCGTAGGGCGCGCCAACCATATGCAAATAGCGGGCCTCGAGGGCCTTCAATTCGCCGCGCAGAGTGGCTAGGCGCAATTCGCACTCCGCAAGTTCCGCTTCGAGGCGTTCCTGTTCCTTGCGCTTGCGCGCAAGTTCGCGCTCTTCGGGTTTTGCGCTTCGTGTCTGCTTCGTCGTCATGAGTCTGCCCGAATCTGCGAGCAAGGCTGATGCGCGCAGACCACCTAGAGCCGGATACAAAATCGTGAAGACTAGTATGCCTAAGATTTCTTGCTGCGTGGCAACCGCTCCATTCGCCGTTTCCAGAACGAAAAGAGGAAGCCCTGTAGGACTTTAGTACTAAAGCGACTGGTCGTGAGGACAGTCGGCCGCACGAAGGCGCGACGACTTCACGTCGTGATCAGGTTTTGCGCCGGCCCGCTGAATTCTATACAATCGCGCGGCCATGCGCATTGCCATCGATACCGGCGGTACGTTCACGGATTGTGTTTTTGTTCGTAGCGGCGAGTTGCGCATCCTGAAGATGCCTTCCACTCCCGGAAATCCGGCGCGGGCGATTGAGGACGCCGTCTCCAAGATTCTTGCCGACTCACCTGCGTCCGCGGGCGAAGCGCTGGAGCTTACCTGCGGCACGACCGTCGGCACAAACGCTCTGCTCGAGCGTAGAGGCGGGCGCGTCGCCCTGGTCACCACCGCAGGATTCGAAGACGTTCTGGAGATTGGCAGGCAGGCGCGGCCACGCCTTTATGATTTTTTCGTAGAGCGGCCAAAGCCGCTCGTGCCACGACAGTGGCGAATTGGAATGAAAGAGCGCGTGAGCGCCGAAGGGCGTGCGCTCTTGCGCCCCGGGAAGGGCGAGCTGAATCGAGTTGTTCGACTGGTGAGAAAAAGCCGCGCCGACGCAGTTGCCGTCTGCCTGCTTTTTTCGTTTGCCAATTCCGAGCATGAGCGCCAAATCACCGCCCGATTGCGCGCCGCTGGGTTTTCCGTGTCTACCTCTCACGAGATTTTTCCTGAGTTCCGTGAATACGAACGCACTGCGACCACTGTCGAGAACGCTTACCTTCTTCCCGTGATGAGCCGTTACCTGGGTGAAATCGATGCCCTGGCTCAAAGCCGTGCGAAACCGCGAAGTTCAGCGAAGTCGCGCGTGCGCGTAATGCAATCGAGCGGCGGAATTATTTCCGCGGCCACGGCGTCGCGCGAACCGGTTCGCACCATTCTTTCCGGGCCTGCAGGCGGCGTGTTGGGCGCGCAGTACGTCGCCGAACTGGCCGGGTTTCCGCGTGTCATTACTTTCGATATGGGCGGCACATCCACTGATGTCGCGTTGATCGACGGCGACTTGCGCACGACCAACGAGTCCGAAGTCGCGGGCCTGCCGGTGTCCGTGCCCATGCTCGATATTCACACCCTCGGCGCGGGCGGAGGCTCGCTCGCACGCTTCGATCGCGGCGGCGCGCTGCGCGTGGGTCCAGAAAGCGCCGGCGCCGATCCCGGCCCGATTTGCTATGGCCGCGGAACACGCCCGACGGTCACGGATGCGCATCTGCTTCTTGGCCGCATCGGGCCGGAAGGTTTTCTCGGCGGCGAATTTCGGTTGGATCTTGCTCGCGCGCGCGAATGGGTCGCGCGTTCGCGCGGCCCGATGAAATCGATGGAGGAGTTCGCGCAGGGCATTCTTGATGTGGTCGAGACCAGCATGGAGAAAGCCATCCGCGTTATTTCCATCGAGCGCGGCTACGATCCGCGCGATTACACGCTGGTAGCCTTTGGCGGTGCGGGCGGCTTGCATGGATGCGGCCTTGCCGCGGCGCTCGAAATTCCTCGTGTGCTGATTCCTAAGTTCCCCGGAGGCCTCTCTGCGCTCGGGATTCTGCGCGCGGATGTGGTCAAGGATTTTTCGCGGACTGTTCTGCTCGCCGTCGAATCGCGGCTTGCGGCCGGAGGCGTTTTGCAAAAGGAATTCGCCGTCATGGAAAAGCTCGCCGTAAAGGATATGCGCCGCGAAGGCTTCGGCCAGCGCCAGCTCCGCATCGAGCGCCTTGTCGACATGCGGTACATCGGCCAAGCCTATGAATTGACCGTCAACGCGAATGGCGATTTCGTTGCCGGCTTTCATCGCGCCCACGACCGGCGTTACGGATATTCCGACGCGAAACGCGCGGTGGAAATTGTCAACGTTCGCGCCCGCGCAATTGGTCTGACGCCGAAGCCCACCCTGCCAAAAGCTCCGGCCAGCGGTGCGGACGCTGGCGCTTCCTCGATCGGCGAACGCGAGGTGTTTTTCGGCGGCCGCGCGATGAAGACGCCCACTTACGACCGTTCGCGGCTGCGCGCCGGAAACCGCCTTCGTGGCCCGGCCGTTGTGGCCGAGTACAGCGCGACCACCGTGATTCTTCCCGGCTGGCGGGCTCGTGTCGATGCCTACGGCAATCTGGTGATGGAGCAAATGCAATGAGCTTTGATCCCGTTCGCCTCGAGGTTTTCAAAAACATTTTCCATTCCGTCGCGGAAGAAATGGGCGGCGTCCTGCGTCGCTCGGCTTTTTCTCCGAACATCAAGGAGCGTCGCGACTACTCCTGCGCGGTGTTTAACGGGGACGGCGAAGTCTTGGCCATGGGCGACCACATGCCCGTGCACTTGGGTTCCATGCCTGCGTCTGTTGAGGCCGCGATTCGCGCGTTGGAATTGCGGCCCGGCGATGTGGCTCTGTTGAACGATCCCTATGCCGGCGGCACGCATTTGCCCGATTTGACCATGGTGATGCCGGTCTATTTGCCGCGGGGGAAGCGGCCCCTGTTTTACGTTGCGAATCGTGCCCACCATGCCGACGTCGGCGGCGCGCAGGCGGGCTCGATGGGCCTGTCGCGCGAGATTTTTCAAGAGGGGCTTCGCATCCCGCCGGTGAAGATATTCGAAAACGGCCAAATCGTGCGCGACGTCCTGCAGTTGGTCTTGGCCAACGTGCGCACCTCACGCGAGCGCGAAGGTGACCTCACGGCGCAGGTCGCAGCCTGCCGGGTGGGCGAGCGGCGGCTGCTTGAAATCGCACGCAAGTACGGTCCGCAAGAAGCCAGCAAGTACGGCCGCCATCTGCTCGAATATTCCGCCGAAATGATGCGTGCCACGCTGCGGGAGATTCCCGACGGGACGTATCGCGGCCAAGATTTTCTCGACAATGACGGCGTGACCGACGAGCCCATCGCAATTCGCGTCACCATTCGCATTCGTGGCGCTCGCGCGGAAGTGGATTTCACAGGCTCATCGCCCGAGTGCGCGGGCAGCATCAACGCTGTGAAGGCGATTGCCGATTCGGCCGTGTTTTACGTTTTTCGATGCCTCGCCAACGATCAGGTTCCAGCTACCTCCGGCTTGCTCCGGCCGATTCGTATCATCGCGCCGGAGGGCACTATCGTGAACGCTCGCCCGCCGTGCGCCGTCGCCGGCGGTAACGTAGAAGCGTCGCAGAGAATCGTCGACACGCTGCTCCGCGCGCTAGCCCGCGCCGTTCCGGCAAGGGTTCCGGCTGCCAGCCAAGGCACCATGAATAACCTTACGTTCGGCGGCCGCGATACTCGCCCGCATCGTGGTGGCGCGCCATTTGCGTATTACGAGACCATCGCCGGCGGCATGGGCGCACGTCCCGACCGCGACGGCGAAAACGCTATCCATACCCACATGACCAACTCGCTGAATACCCCCATTGAGGTTTTCGAGCACGCGTATCCAGTACGCGTCCGCCGCTACGGAATACGGACTGGTTCAGGAGGGGCCGGAAAGCATCGCGGGGGCGACGGAATCGTGCGCGAGATCGAATTGCTCGTACCGATGCAGGTCGGAATGCTCTCGGATCGCCGAAAGTTCGGTCCTTATGGGCTTGCCGGTGGGCATCCGGGTAAGCGTGGCAAGAATGAACTGGTCGTTGCCGGCCGGAGCAAGCAAGTTGCCGCCAAGGGCAGCTTCTATGCCCCTGCCGGCGCTATTGTGTGCATTGAATCCCCTGGCGGCGGCGGGTGGGGAAAACCGATGTCTCGCAAATCCTAAGGTCGGGCATAATTCACGGTAAATGCAAATTCCGACGGGAGTCGCTTCGAGGACTGTTCAGGGAAAAACCAGGTGTAGCCCACATGCCCGCGGCCGAAGCCGCGGGCAGCGTGCCAATTGCATGCTCCGCCGCCGTAGCGGCGTTCGTGAGAGGAACTAGCTAGTTCTCCAGCTTTTCGAGCGCCTCGGGCATCTGCAAGTGCGCTTTGGCCAACGCGCGAACCAGGTTTGACTCCATGGTTTGCTCGGTGGTATTTCGCACCGTCGCCAATTCCGTGATCAGCAAATGCTTAGCGCGTTCGAGCATTTTCTTTTCGCGGAAGGAGAGCGGCTTCGTGCGGCTCAACGAAACCAATCCCTTCAGCACCGCCGCCACTTCCATCAAGGATCCGGTACGCATCCGTTCAGAGTTCTCTTTGAAGCGATGCTTCCAGTCATGATGTGAAGCAGAACGGCCCTTTTCCAGGTAGTTGATGACGCTGCCGGCTTCCGTGGAACGGATTACGGGACGCAGGCCGACGGTGTCGATGTTTGTCTGAGGGACCATTACCTTGAGGCCGCTGGAAACAATCTTAAGCATGTAATAACGTTCAGAGCGGCCGTTAAGGTAACCGTAACTGATTTGTTCGATGACTCCTACACCATGGTTCGGATAGACAACCTTCTCTCCCAGTTTAAATTCCATACAGGATGCACCCTCCCCAGAAAGTACAGTAAAAATAGTAGGCTTACCTTCAGCAGAAGGTCAAGGATTTCTGTACAAAAATCGCGATTTTTCGGTCCGTTTTTGGCGCTTGATTTGCTAGTCAAACAGCGCATAAATAGGCGTACAATCTATGTTTATGGTTCTGCTGGCGGTCGACACGGCGAGTCGCGCCGGTAGCCTGGCGGTTTTGAACGACGGTCGGCTGGCTGGTGTCATTTCCACCGCCTCGGACGAACCGTATTCCAGTCGCCTTTTCCGTCAGCTGGATTTCCTTCTTCACGAATTGCAAATCAAAATCAGCGATTTCGATGTTTTTGCCGTTAACGCCGGCCCCGGCTCTTTCACAGGCCTGCGCGTTGGCCTCGCCGCCGTAAAGGGTTGGGCGGAGGTGTTCTCCAAGCCAATTGTTGCCGTGAGCGGGCTCGAAGCCCTCGCCGCGCAGGCTTCCGCGGCTTTGCGCGGAGGCTTGATCGCTCCTGTGCTGGACGCGCACCGCGGCCAGATCTATGCAGCTTTATATCGATTCGATGATTCTCGCCTTGTCGTTGAAGAACCCGAGCAGGTTTGCACGGCCCAAGAATTTCTCGCGCGCATCGGAACGCGAAATGGAAACGAGCAGGTGCGCTTTGTTTCTACGTGTCCGGCGGTCCTGCAACCTGCGCTCGATAGCTGGACCGCAGCCCCAGTCAGGATTGCGCGCGCCGTTGAGCCGGCTAGCCCCGTGTTCGCGCCAACCATCGGGCAGCTGGCCTTCGAGCGAGCCGCCCGCGGTGAAGTCACCGATTCATTGCGCCTCGATGCGAATTATGTTCGCCGTTCCGACGCCGAACTGCTTTGGAAGGAGCCGTGAGTGCTGCGGTCATTCGGTTCCTTGAGCCTCGCGACATTCCCGCAATTCTTCGAATTCAATCCAGCAGCCGCGAGGCGGCCCAATGGTCGGAAGTTGCTTATGAAAATCTTCGGCAAGCTGGCCAAGGCGCCTGGGTCGCCGAGCACGAGGGACATATAGCTGGATTCCTTGTCGCGCGTGTGATGGCGAACGAAATGGAGATCCTCAATCTCGCTGTCGACTCAAGTCTTCGCCGAAAGGGCATTGGGCGTGTGTTACTGCAGGAATCTCTTTCCTGGGCCGCGCAGAATGGCGCGAACCGAGTTTTCCTCGAGGTGCGAGTCTCCAACACCGCGGCGCGGCAATTCTACGAAGCGCACGGCTTCGCATCGGCGGGCGTCCGCGCAAACTACTACCATGATCCCGACGAAGCCGCATTGCTCTTAACCTCCATCCTCGATCGCAAGTAATTCCGAAAACACAGATTCGCGTCCCTCTTGGCGGCGCCCCGCAAATTGTGATAACTTCTGCGCATGTGAGGGTAACTCCATACCAGGAGGCTGCGGATGACGTTGACCTCGCGGGATATTCCCGGCGAACTGATGTCCAGCAATGAAGAGTTTCGCAACCTGGCCCAGGAACATTCTCAGTACGAAGAGCAACTCCACCAGTTGACTCGGCAGCCCTATCTTAGTTCTGAAGACCTTCTCCTCGAAGCCCAGCTGAAAAAATTGAAACTACGGTTGAAAGACCAGATGCAGCAATTGGTCGCCCGGCGTCGCCGCGAGCAATTGCGCTGAGCGCGGCAGCGCGAAAGCTTGTTCTGTCGTACAATTACGGGTGTGTTCAGCCACGGACTGCTGCTTAGCCTATGGTGAAAGACGGTTTTCGATTCGCGCTGCCGCCCCTGATTGTCGGCATCGTGCTGGTGTTTTTTCGTTGGTGGCTGGGCGCGGCTTTTGTGATCCTCGGGCTTTTCGTTCTGTATTTTTTCCGTGATCCGGAGCGCCAAATCCCAAGCGAGCCGGGGGCGGTCGTCTCGCCCGCGGACGGGCGCATTGTCGAAGTGGTGGATGAACCGCTCGGCGGCCGGCCCGGGAAGCGCATCAGCATTTTTCTTTCAGTTTTCGATGTGCACGTAAACCGCGCTCCCGTTGGCGGCCAGGTTCGCGGGGTGGAGTATCATCGCGGTCGGTTCATGGCGGCGTGGAACGAGAAGGCGTCCCTTGCCAACGAGCAGAACGCGATCACTCTCGCCACTCCCGCCGGCGAGATGACCTTCAAGCAAATTGCCGGCTGGGTTGCTCGCCGCATTTTGTGCTGGACGCAAATCGGTGACGAAGTGAGAATTGGCCAGCGCATTGGCATGATTCGTTTCGGCTCGCGCGTGGATGTTTGGCTCCCGTCCGATGCTGAGATTCTGGTCCAGCGCGGCCAGCACGTGGCAGGAGGAGCCACGCAAATCGCCCGATGGCAACCAACGAAATAAATCCATTGGATCTTGACGCCGACGAGCCGCGTTCCGGCCGCAAAGGGCCACTGCGCCACGGTGTCTATATCCTTCCAAGCTTTTTCACCGTCCTCAACCTTCTCTGCGGCTACTACGCCATTCTCGAAACGTTTCGCGGCGGCGCGGGCGATATGGACAACGCCGCCCGCGCCATCGGCGCAGCGATTGTTTTTGACGCGATCGATGGGCGAATCGCCCGGCTGACGCACACCAGCTCCGAATTCGGCAAGCAATTTGACTCTCTCGCCGACGTGGTCAGCTTCGGCATCGCTCCCGCATTTCTCGCATTCGGCTGGGGAGTGAAAGGCGTCATGCTCGACTCATTCATCGCTGTGCATATCGTGCAATTGGGATGGGTGTCGAGTTTTGCTTTCGTGATTTTCTGCGCTTGGCGCCTGGCGCGATTCAATATCGGTATGGCCGGCGGCTCCCGGTATTTCGTAGGCCTGCCGACCCCCGCCGCCGCCGGCACGATCGCGGCCATCGTCCACGCTATGTGGAATCCCATCGAGGATTGGCGCAAATCGCTCGTGTGGGTCCTTATTGTCTTGCTGCTCGGATTTCTCATGGCCAGCAAGGTGCGCTATTACAATTTCAAGGGCGTAAATTGGGGTCGTCGGCGAACGTCCCTTGCCGTTGTAGGCATGGCTCTAACCGTCGCCGCGATTTTCCGCTACTCCGAGGCCACGTTGCTCATCCTCGCGAGCGTTTACGTCCTTCATGGCCTGGTGCTGGAAGCTCTCCGCAAAATGCGTCATCGGACTTCGGCGCACCCCGCTTGACATGCCCCGCGAAGATTCCATTCCCCGTATCGCCATTGTCGGAGCGTCTTCGCTTCGTGGTAAAGAACTAAAGCAGTTCATCGAAGACGAGAATTTTCCAGTCGCGGACATCGCCCTTCTTGATGCGACTCTTCCAGCGGGAACGCTCTCCGAAGCGGCAGGCGAACCCACATTTTTCAAGCCCATGGATCGCGAGAGCTTTGACGGTGTACGTCTAGTGTTTTTCTGTGGCACCTCCCAAGAGGCGAAGAGCAACTGGAAACTCGCCGCAGATGCCGGGGCGACGATCATTGATTTGACCGGCGCTCTCGAAGAAGAGGGAGGGGCTCCCTGGATTCCGGACTTGGATACGCTTCTGGCTCCTCCCGAAGCGAAGGCTGAACGGCCGCACCATCCCGGGATTTATTCTTCGCCGGCTCCGCCAGTGATGATTGCCTGCCGGCTCGCCGCCGCTCTTCACGAACTTTCACCGTCTCGTCTGATAATTCTGTTTTTTCCACCTGTATCCGAGCGCGACCAGTCAGGGATCGACGAGCTCGAAAAGCAAACCGCCGATTTGCTCCTGCTGCGCCCTATCTCGCAGACCGTTTTTGATGCGCAGGTCGCCTTCAATCTCCTCGCCAGCTATGGCGAAGCCAGCCGCCCAGCTATTTCCGAGATGCGCGGCGAAATATCGAAAGGCTTGGCCGCGTATTTGCGCGGGCGCATTCCGTTTCCCGCTGTGCAACTTATCCAGGTGCCTGTTTTTTACGGCTATGCTTTTGCCGCCTACGCCGATCTGCCCGCATCTGTGGAGCTCGCCGCGATTGACGCCGCGCTCTTTGCCGCAGGCATGCATGTGGTTGGGAAAGGTGACTCCAAGCCGAGCAATGTCAGCGTCGCCGGCGAGGCGAAGATTCACATCGCTCGCGCGGAACATGACGCAGGCGTGAGTTCCGGCGTTTGGCTTTGGGGAGCGGCCGACAACCTTCGGCTGGCTGCCGCGAACGCCGTGCGAATTGCGGAGGAGCTTCTTGCGCCCAAGGTCTAACCGTTTTAGCACCCTGGCGCTGGCTTCCGCCGTCGGGACGACGCTCATCATAGTCGCTGCGACAGCCGGATGCGGTTACCATGTTGCGGGGCGTACCTCTGAGCTTCCATCGAGCTGGCACACCCTCGCGGTGCCCATATTTGTCAATCGCACTGCGGGGTATCGCATTGAGCAGCGTGTGACCAACGCCGTGATGCACGAGTTCATCGTGCGCACCAAGTATCACATCGTGCCCAGCGAAGACGGCGCGGATGCCGTCCTGCACGGCGAAATAACCGACATCGAAGCAGTCCCTTTGCTTTTCGACGCCACCTCCGGTCACGTCACGACCATGCTGGTCACGCTCAAGTTCAAGGTCAGTCTTGTCGACGAAACCTCTAAGAAAGTGGTCTATCGCGACGATAATTTTGTGTTTCGGAACGAGTATCAAGTGTCGGGTGACGTAAATCAGTTTTTTCAGGAAGAGGACCCCGCGCTGGGCCGCATGTCGCGCGATTTCGCGTCGGATCTAGTTTCGCGCGCGCTCGAGGGCTTCTAATGCCGCAAGCCACAGTTCAAAATCTGCTTCAGCGTATCGAGAAAGGAAAGCCGATTCCCGGGATTGTCTTGCTGGGCGCCGACCCGTATCTTCGCGATCAGTGCCGCAACGCTCTGCTCGAAAAATTCATCCCCGAAGGCGCCCGCGATTGGGCGGTTTTCAGGATTTCAGCGACGGGGAGCGGGCTGCAGGAATTGTTGCAGCGCGCCCAAATGGCGCCGATGCTTTCGCCCCTGCAAGTTTTGATTTTGCAGGACACTGAGGCGCTCGAACGCGGTGGCGACGACGCGCTGGAACGCACCGCGGATGCGCTCGCTGCTTACCTCGAAGATCCCGCTCCCTTTTCGATAGTTGTTTTTGAAGCAGAGCAGCTCGACCGCCGCAAGAAGCCTTTCAAGACGCTAGCGGCAGGCGCGCTGATTGTCGAGCTTTCTGCGGATGTGGACCCTACCGCTCTGGCGCTGCACATGGCCCGCGAGCTGGGGGCGAGCATCAGCCAGGATGCGGCAGCCGAACTGGCTGATGCCGTCGATGGCGAACCTGCGAAAATCCGCCTCGAGCTCGAAAAGCTTCTGCTCTATGTCGCCGGACGGCAAATCACTCCTGCCGACGTTGATACCTTGGTCGTTTCCGCAAAAAAATATACGGTGTGGAAGTTGGCTGACGCCTTCGCGGCGCGCGACCGCCGCGCGTCGATGGAGCTTCTCGATTCCTTGCTGCGCGAAGGCCAACAGCCCGCCGGCATCGTCGGCGCACTTTCCTGGATGTACCGCAAGCTGGTGGAGGCCCGAGAACTGCCGGCCGGAACGAATCCCTATTCCGCGGCCCGCGATTTAGGCATGCGCCCAGAAGCGGCGGCCATCGCATTGCAACAAGCGCGCAAGATTCCCCGCGAGCAACTGTTGGCGGGAATCGCAATTCTGGCAGAGGCGGACAGCGCGCTGAAGTCTGGGGCGCCCAATCCACGCGCCACTCTGGAGTTTGTCCTGGCGCGCCTCACTTCCTCTGGCGCGGGCACGGCAGCTTAGGACTTTTTCGCTTGGCGCGTCCCATTCAATGCGATGGCGAGCCGCGACTTGTACCGGTTGGCCGTGTTGCGGGGAAGTGAGTGGTTTTTCACCGCGCGGTCGAGCTCGGAAAACGTATGCGGCAGCGCTTTTTCTGCCTTAGTGGCGTCGCCCCCAGCCAGCAGCGCGCGGAACTGCCGCACCGCCGTGCGGACGCGCGTGCGATTGGCGCGATTCGCCACGGTGCGGCTCGCGCTCTTGCGAATGTTCTTGAAAACCGACTTCGACCTCTTCTTCTGCTTTACCGGCGTGCCTTGCGGCATTCAGTCTCTCCTTCTCGATATAGTCGAGTTAACAACATTATCGGAGGCATCCGCCTTTGTCAATTTCCGTTCACCGATCCCTGCGACGGTCAATAGGCCTTTGACGTTCATCCCGTTCCAGCCTAATATGGCGGCCCTGTCCATTGCATTTTCGTGAATTTTTGCGCACGCCCGGTGTAAAGTCATTAGAGCGAGGGCGGATGATACTGATACCTCGGAGAATAACCCAGCTGCTCCGACAGCGGCACCCACGGGCCTTTCTTTGGCTCGCGATTTTGGCCCTTGTCCTCGGCGCGACTGCGGCGGCACAGAACCCCAAAGACCTTCGCCCCCAAGGCTACGTCAGCGACTTCGCCCACGTTATCTCCCCGGACACCAAGGCGGCTCTGGATACGCTCTGTCAAGAGCTGGACAAAAAAGCCGGCGCGCAAATCGCCATTGTCACCGTCAGATCCCTTGAACACGAATCCATCGAGGAATACTCCATCGATCTCGCCACTCGCTGGGGGATCGGGCCGAAGCAAAAAGATCGTGGGGTGCTGATTCTGGTCGCGCCGCGGCAGCGCCGCTATCGCATCGAAGTCGGTTACGGCCTCGAGCCGATTCTCCCGGACGGCCTTGTCGGCGACTTTGGCCGCCAAGCCGTCCCGCAACTCCGAATCGGCAATTACAGCGGAGCCATCCTGCTTCTGACGGAGAATGTTGCCACGGTAGTCGCTAAGGATCGCGGCGTAACTCTCGCAGCTCTTTCGCAGGATGGACAGTCCCCCATGGGCGCGGAAACTCCTCCCCCGCCGCCTACGCCGCAAAACGTCACGTTGCGAATTCTGCCCGTTCTACTATTGTTGTTCTTTCCCCTGCTCGGACTGTTACTCCGAATGCGCGCCGGTCGCCGGTACGGTCGTGGCCACGGTGTCATGTGGGCAGCGGCCCCCTGGTTCTTGGGTGGCAGCGGATTTGGCGGTGGCGGTGGTTCGTGGGGTGGCGGCGGCTTCGGTGGTGGCGGCGGCTTCGGCGGCTTTGGCGGCGGTTCCTTTGGCGGTGGCGGGGCGAGTGGGAGTTGGTGAACAACGCCCGTCCTGTGCAAGTGATCGGATTCTGACGGTGGCGGCAACCTAATGGAAGACTTGCTTCGGGAACTCGCGCAAAGGTTGGCCCGCTCCGCGGGTGACAATCTCCAGGCCATCATTCTTTACGGCTCTGCCGCGACGGGCGAGTATCGCAAAAACCATTCAGACTTGAACGTTCTGTGCATTCTTCATCGCTCTGGTACCGACGACCTCGAACAATTGCACGAGCCCCTGTCCTGGTGGAAGCGCAAGGGTTTTCCGGTCCCTCAAGTGTTCACCGAAGAGGAATTGCGCGCGTCAGCCGACATTTTCGCCATTGAGTTGCTGGACATGAAGGCCAATCATCGCATGATCTTCGGTGACGATTTTCTGCCTTCGCTCGATGTGCCCACCAAACTCCACAAGTTGCAGGTCGAACGCGAGCTGCGCACCAATCTCGTGCGCCTTCGCCAGGGAATTCTCTCCGTTCCGCCGAAGGACCGGGTTCTGGTGAGCTTGATGGACGCGGCGGTCTCCGCGTTCGTCACCTTATTCCGCCACGCTTTGCTGGCGTTCGGCGAGCCGCTAACCGTGTCCAAGCGCCATGTGGTGCGGCGCGCTGCAGAAATTGCGAAAGCCAGTCCGGATGCGTTTTTCGCCATACTTGACCTGCACGAAGGCAAGCGCAAAGCCTCCGACATTGATGCGCAGGAAACTCTGCGCGGCTATGTGGATCTGGTGGAGCGCATGACCAACGAAACGGATCGGCGGCTCGCTGCCTCGTCACAATGATTTCAGCGGGCAATCAATTTCGCGGAGGAGCGGCGTGAAAAAAGGTTGGGTGGCACTCGTCGTAATCGTGCTCATCGCTGTGATTTTTGGCGGAATGTACGTCGGCGCCCGCAATCAGATGGTGCGCAAGAACGAGACCGTAAAGTCCGATTGGGCGCAAGTGGACGTCGTTCTTGAGCGCCGCGCCGACCTTATCCCCAACCTCGTTGCCACCGTCAAAGGCATTGCCGCGCAGGAAGTCACCGTTTTCACCGCCGTCGCAGATGCCCGCGCGAATTTGATGAATGCCCAGACACCCAAAGACAAGATCGCCGCAAACGGCCAGCTCGATGGCGCCTTGGCCAAAGTCTTGGCCCTTACCGAAAACTATCCGCAGCTCAAATCCAACGAGAGTTTTCTGCAGCTCCAGGATGAGCTGGCGGGAACGGAAAACCGCATCGCCGTCGAGCGCAAGGGCTACGACGACGCCATTCAGGACTACAACACCTACATCGGAACATTCCCGAACAGCGCCTTCGCCCGCTGGGCCGGATTCCAACGCAACGACGCCTATTTCGCAGCCACTCCCGAGTCCAGGGCGGTGCCCAAAGTCGAGTTTCCCGCGGCCAAACCATAGCCCTCGCCTGCACAGCAGGGTGTGTTTCTATAACGTGCTCATATAAATAGACTTACGCTCGGTCCACTTGACCGGCGCAAGCTTATAGAGTATCGTCTTCGTGAGGGTACCGCGTCGTTCCTATCCGAGTCTAGATGAGACAAACCGTCAGGATGTCGGGGGGCATCGCCGAACTTTTCGGCACCTACGACGAAAACCTCAAGCTCTTGGAATCAAACCTGGGTGTCACCACTCAACTCCACGATAGCGACCTGCATATTGAAGGCGATCCTGCGCAGGTAAAACGAGCCGCCAAATTTCTGAATGAATACAACGAACTGCTTCGCGAAGGTCGAAAGCTCGAAAGCAGTCAGGTGAAATCCATGCTGCGCATGGCCAATGAAGAGCCGAATTTTTCGCTCCGCGGTGCGATGGAGCACACGCGCCCCCGGTCGTACGGCAAGAAGCCGATCACCGCCAAGAGCACCAACCAGCGCCACTACATGGAGGCGCTGGAGAACTACGATATGGTTTTCGCTATTGGTCCCGGCGGCACCGGAAAAACGTATCTTGCCGTCGCCATGGCCGTTTCTGCGCTTCTCACCAAGCAAGTCAATCGTATCATTCTGGTTCGCCCGGCCGTCGAAGCGGGCGAGCGCCTCGGTTTTCTTCCCGGCACAATTCAGGAAAAAGTCGATCCTTACATGCGTCCGCTTTACGACGCGTTACACGACATGCTCGAAGCCGACAAGCTCGAGCGCTTCCTCGAAAAAGACATCATCGAAGTTGCGCCGCTGGCTTTCATGCGCGGACGCACGTTGAACGATTCTTTCGTCATCCTCGACGAAGCGCAAAACACCACCAGCGAACAGATGAAAATGTTCCTCACGCGTTTGGGCTTCAACTCCAAGGCCGTCATCACCGGAGACGTGACCCAAATCGATCTGCCCACCAGCCGGCGCTCCGGTTTGGTCGAAGCCATCGATATTGTCGGCAAGATCGACGGCATCGCCATCGTTCACTTCGACGAACGCGATGTTGTGCGCCACAACCTGGTGCAGCGCATCATCAAGGCTTACGACGAGCACGATGCTGGCGCAGCGGCGCGCAATTCCGCCCGCAACCATGCGGGCGAGAATGACCGCCGCGCCTCGGCGGAGTAATCTTCAGGCCATGGTGCTCAATCGCCAGAAACGTGTTCGCGTAAGACTCCGCTCGCTCGATGGATTTCTTCACCGCGCCGGCGCGCTCCTCGGTCTGGCCGACGGCGCCGCCACGATTTGCCTGGTCACCGACGCGCAGATCGCCAAATGGAACCGCTCATACCGCGGCAAGAATCGTCCCACCGATGTCCTGTCGTTTCCTGTGTCCATGGGCGTTCAAAATGGCAACGGCAGAACACCGCGCCAGCCAAAAACTCTTGGCGCAGCCGAAAGCGCTTACCTCGGTGACGTCGCCATCGCCCCCGCCGTCGCTCGCCGCAACGCCCGCACCGGGGGCCGCAGTTTCGACCAAGAAGTGCAAATCCTGACGCTTCATGGCCTCTTGCACCTGATGGGATACGATCACGAAGCCGACGATGGCGCCATGGAGCGCCTGGAAATGCGCCTGCGCAGAAAACTGGGGATAGCCTAAGTGAGTAGTGCTCTCAGCTATACCATCGCCATACTTGTCCTGGCGGCTGGCCTAATGGTCTTTGCCTACCTGGACCGTATTTACCGCCAGCTCGGTCGCGTCGTCGCCGGTCCGGCGCACGCCCATCTCGATATTTTCGTTTCCGAAATCGAGCCGCGCATCCGCATCAACCGCGTTCGCGCCGCCGGCACATTCAGCCTTCTCACCCGTCTCGGGCTCGTTGTCGTTTCCGTGCTCACCGCGCGCGCGGTCATCCTCTTCGCCGGCCAAACTTGGCGCATCGTCGCGGAAATGATTTTCTTTCTCGGCCTCGAAGTGATTGTCGGCATGCAATTCCTTCCCGCCCTCTTGCTCGCGCGCACCAGCGGCAAATGGCTGATTCCGATTCTGCCCGTTGTGCGCGCCTTCGCGTGGCTGGTTTGGCCGGTACAAGCGGTGCTCGAGTTCGCCATCTCGATCCTCCACATTTCTGACGAGCCTGGTGACGCTCCCTCCGATGACCAGCAAGCAATGGAAGCGATCGTCGATGCCGCCACCGAAGAGGGAATCATCGAGCAGGATGAGGCCCGCCTGATCGAGCAGGTCGTCGAATTCAGCGACAAGCGCGTACGAGAAGTCATGACCCCGCGCCCCGACGTCGTTTCGATTTCCGCCAACGCCACCATCGAGGAACTGCGTCGCGTCCTCGTCGCTACCAAGCTTTCGCGCCTGCCCGTCTACGAAAATACTCTCGACGACATCATCGGCATCGTCATCGCTCGCGACATCCTGCAAATCCCGGAGAGTGAAGCGGCCAAGAAACCCGTGCGCCAGCTCGTCCGCCCTGCGCTGTTTGTTCCCGAAGCGAAAATGGGCTCGAGCCTGCTCCGCGAAATGCAGCGCAAGAACCAGCAGATGGCCATCGTCATCGACGAATACGGCTCTATGGCCGGCGTGGTCACCGCCGAGGACTTGGTCGAGGAAATCGTCGGCGAAATCGGCGAGGAAGACCGCCATCCCGCGCCCGACGTCGTGCGCGAGAGCGATGGCAGCATGATTCTTCGCGGCAGCACCGGAATCGAGAAGCTGAAGGACCTTTTTGGTACGGAATTGAAAGACGATCAAGCCGAATCGTCTTCGGCAACCATTGCTGGCCTGCTCAACCACGTCGCCGGACATGTACCCGAACCCGGCGAAAAAATCAGCTACGACGGATTACAGTTTGAAGTCCTCGAAGCCAATCAGCGCAAAGTTCTACGCCTGCGCGCCCGCCCGCAGGCCTCCGAGCACGCCTAGCGCCACCCGCGAGCGGCTCTCGGTGAAGTTCCTGGACGCGCCGCTTAGCCAGTCGATGCCTTGCTCCGTGCAGCTTTTCCTGCTTCAAGTTGACGCGTCCAATCTACGAGATTTTTCAGCATTCTCTTTATGATTTCTCGTGCATTCGCGTCCTTCAGGTTCCCTTGGTCATCGAAGCGCTCTGCGGCATTGCCAATCATCACTTCCGGCCCGTTCACCGGATGCATATTTAGAAAGATAAATGACTGTCGCAAGTGATACTGCGCCCGCGCTGTTCCCAAATTGCTAACCGTCGCGCCCATCACTCCTACCGGCTTGTCGTTCCACGCACTGTCCCCATACGGCCGCGATGCCCAATCAATTGCATTTTTCAACACGCCGGGAACCGAATAGTTATACTCCGGCGTGCTGAACAAAATCGCGTCTGCCGCACGGATCCGCTCCTTCAGCTCGATGACCTTTCGCGGCGGGTTCTTTTCTTCGTCTTGGTTGAATGGGGGTATGCCGTCTAGGTCGAAAATCTCGATCTTCGTGCCCTCGGGAACCAGCTCCTGTGCCGCGCGCAATGCCGCGCGATTGTACGAGGCGCGTCGCAGGCTGCCTGCAATGCCCAGAATCGTCAGTGTTTTCTCCATTTTGACGATAACCTCCCGTGCTTTGTCGGACGCGAATTAGATTGCTCTTACGGAATCGTCGGTGTCAACCATTTGCCATACCTCGATTCTCGGCCCACCTTGCCGCTGAACCTTGATATTTCTCTCTCTCGGGAGTAACTTTCAGCTCCCGCGCTTCTGTTGCGAAGAATCATCAATTTCATCACGGAGGTGCCATGGCCACCGAAGTTCGACTCCGCGTCAACGGCAAAGAATACGAAAGCGCGGTCGAGCCGCGCCTTCTTCTTGTTCATTATCTTCGCGACACGTTGGGTCTTACCGGCACTCACATCGGCTGCGAAACCAGCATCTGCGGCGCTTGCACCATCCTTCTCGACGGCAAGGCCGTAAAATCCTGCACCATGCTCGCCGTGCAAGCGGACGGCGCGGAAATCACCACCATCGAAGGCCTGGCTGCCACTTGCAAATCCAATGGTTCAGCCGACGCTGCGGCAGCCTGCGCTTTGAATCCTGTTCAGGAAGGCTTTTGGGAGAAGCACGGCCTCCAATGCGGTTTTTGCACGCCGGGAATGATTCTCACCGTCGCAGCTTTTCTCAGCGAAAATCCGCATCCTAGCGAATCGGAAATTCGCGAAGCCATCGGCGGAAACCTGTGCCGCTGCACCGGCTATCAGCACATTGTCGACGCCGTGCAGTGCGCCTCGAAGAAAATGGCGGCCGCTACGGTTCGCTAAGTCGCAGCGATACTTGTGGCGCGGGGAACTTTATGGCGACAGCAGCGAAATACGTTGGCAGGCCGATGAAGCGTAAAGAAGACCCGCGCTTGATTCAGGGCCTCGCCCACTATGTCGACGACCTTCATCTTGCTGGAATGCTCCACATGGTTGTTGTCCGCAGCCCTTACGCTCACGCCAGAATTCGCTCCATTGATGCCTCTAGGGCCAAATCCGCGCCCGGCGTCGTCGTGGTTTTCACCGGCGACGACCTTGGCGGCCAGATCGGCGCCGTTCCCTGCGCCGCGCAAATTCCGGACATGAAGCCCGCCACGCGCTTGCCACTGGCTACCGACAAAGTCCGCTTCGTCGGCGACCCCATCGCCGTAATTGCCGCGTCCGACAAATACGCTGCTCGCGACGCCCTGGATTTGGTCGAAGTCGATTACGATCCGCTCCCCGTGGTTACTGACCCCGAGAAGGCCATCACGAAAGGCGCGCCCAAACTCTACGACAACTTTGCCGACAACGTCGCCTACCGCGGGGAGCTCGAAGGCGGCGACGTCGCTGCGGCATTCAAAAACGCCGACAAAGTTGTGAAGCAACGCATGACCAATCAGCGCGTGATCCCGGTTCCCATGGAATGCCGGGGCGTTGTCGCCGCATATGATCCCGGCGAACCGCAGCTCAAAGTGTGGACTTCCACGCAAATCCCACACCTCGCGCGCACGCAGATCGGCGCCATGCTCGGCATTTCGGAAAATTCAGTTCATCTCATCGCCCCGGAAGTCGGAGGCGGTTTTGGCAGCAAATTGAACGTCTATGCCGAAGAAGCGCTGTGCGCGTATCTGGCCATCAAGACCGGCAAGCCGGTGAAATGGATCGAATCTCGCCGCGAGAATTTTCAGGCCACCATCCACGGCGGCGATTTCATCAACTATGCCGAGCTCGCCGTCAAGAGCGACGGCACGATTCTTGGCGCGCGCTTCAAGCTCATCGCCGACCTCGGCGCCTACTATCAGTTGCTCACGCCGTTGATTCCCACGCTCACTGCCCTGATGCTCTGCGGCAGTTACAAAATCCCCGCCATCCGCATCGAGATCGTCGGTGCGCTCACCAACAAGATGGCCACCGACGCCTATCGTGGCGCCGGCCGTCCCGAAGCCACCTATTTCATCGAGCGCGCCATGGACATCGTCGCCGCTGAACTAAAGAAAGATCCGCTTGAGATTCGCCTGAAGAATTTCCCCAAGCCCAAGGATTTTCCTTACGCCACGCCCACCGGCCTCATCTACGACACCGCCGATTACCAGGCCTGCCTTCGTGCCGCCCAGAAAAAATCCGCTTATCAGAGCTTGCGCAAGCAGCAAGCCGAGGCTCGCAAGCAGGGCAAGCTCGTCGGCATCGGCGTTTCCAGTTACGTCGAGATTTGCGCTATGGGTCCCTCGAGCGCCATGCCCGCCGGAGGTTGGGAGAGCGGCACTGTTCGCATCGCGCCCACCGGTAAAGTGAAAGTCCTCACCGGTTCCTCTCCGCACGGTCAGGGCCAGGAAACCAGCTTCGCACAAATCGCCGCTGACATGTTCGGCCTGTCGCCGGAAGATGTTCTCGTCGTTCACGGTGGCACCAGCCAGGTCCCTTACGGCATCGGCACTTTCGGCAGCCGCGCCACGGCCGTTGGCGGCACCGCGATGTACAAATCGCTCGAGAAGCTTCGCGACAAGCTCGCCAAAATCGCCGGCCACATTTTAGAGGTTGACCCGGCCACGCTTACATTCGCCGATCGCAAGATCTGTTCCGCCGGCGCCAAGAAATCCGCCACATTCAACGACGTCGTCACCGCCGCGTACGTCGCTAAAACGCTTCCGCCCGGCGTCGAGCCCGGTCTCGAAGCCACTACCTTCTTCGAGCCCACGAATTTCACTTTTCCGTTCGGCACGCACATCTGCGTGGTCGAAATCGACCGCGACACCGGCGAAGTCAAATTGCTCAAGTACGTCGCGGTCGATGATTGCGGCAACGTCATCAATCCGCTTCTCGTCGACGGCCAGGTGCACGGCGGCATTGTCCAATCCATCGGCCAGGTCTTTTTCGAAGAGGCTGTCTACGATTCCGAAGGCCAGCTCATCAGCGGCGAGCTTACCGACTACGCCTTGCCGCGCGCTGCGGACATTCCTCGCATCGAAACCTCGCGCACCGTTACGCCCACTCCGATAAATCCCATGGGCGTTAAAGGCGTCGGCGAAGCCGGAACCATCGGCGCCACGCCGTGCCTCGTCAACGCCGTCGTCGACGCGCTCGCGCCCCTCGGCGTAACTCACGTCGACCTGCCCATCAAGCGCGAAAACATCTGGCGCATCCTGCAAAAACATTCCGGCGGCGCAAAAACGAAATCCCGGAGGGCCTCATGATTCCCGCATCGTTCGAATATCAAGCGCCCAAAACCCTTGACGACGCCTTGCGCCTCCTCGGCCGCCACGGCGACGAAGCGAAAATCCTCGCCGGCGGCCACAGCCTGCTTCCCCTGATGAAGCTGCGCCTCGCGTCGCCTCGTTACGTCATCGATATCGGCCACCTGCGTGGCCTCGATTACATCCGCGAAGACGGCGACCAAATCGCCATCGGCGCGCTCGTCACTCACGCCCAGGTCGCCGCTTCTGAACTTCTCCACGAGAAGTGCCCGCTCTTGCCCGAAACAGCCATCCAAATCGGCGATATGCAAGTTCGCAACCGCGGCACCATCGGCGGGAGCCTCGCGCACGCCGACCCAGCTGCCGACTATCCTGCGACGATTCTTGCCCTCGATGCGGAGCTCGTCGTTCAGTCTGGCTCCGGCAAACGCACCATTTTCGCCCCAGAATTCTTCGTCGACCTGCTCCAGACGCAAGTGCGTCCCGGAGAAATTCTCACCGAAGTTCGCGTTCCCATTCGACGCCCGAACGAGGGCGGTGCCTACCGTAAATTCCATCAACCCGCCTCGGGATTCGCTACCGTTGGCGCCGCCGCTCGCGTCCTCGTTTCCAAGGACGGTAAGATTCAAGACATCGCGTTGGGCATGACCGGCGTCGGCTCCAAAGCCTATCGCGCCAGCGCCGTCGAGAAGGCCCTTCGTGGCAAGAAAGCTGACGACGAAGCGATTGCTGCCGCCTGCGCCAAAGCCGCGCAAGGCGTCGATCCGCTCTCGGACATCTTCGCTTCTTCCGAATATCGCCGCGCCATGGCCGCCGTGTTTGCGCGCCGCGCGATTTCCGCGGCCCTCGCGCGCGCCGGAAATCATGCCGACGCAAAGTCGCCAGCGCCAAAATCTCCGGCGGCGAAGTCCCGAGATCCAAAATCCAAAGGCAAGCGCAAATGAAGCTCCAGGGTGCCGCGCTCCTTCCTGCGCCGCGCGAGCGCGTCTGGCGATCGCTCACCGATCCAGACTTCCTCGCAAAATGCTTGCCTGGCGCACAGGAACTCACGCCCGACGGCCCCGGTCGTTACAAAGTCTCGATGAAAATGGGCATCGCCGCCTTCCCCGGAAAATTTGAAGGTGCCGTCCATCTTGCTGATCAGCATCCCCCGGAATCGTTTAAGATGAGCGTCGAAGGCCGCGTCGCGCCCGGCTTCCTGAAAGGGGAGGGAATCCTCACCCTCCGCGAAAAAAGCGGCCAGACGGAAGTGCAGTACAATGGTGAAGCGCAAGTCGGTGGCGTGATAGCATCTGTCGGTAGCCGGATGATCGAGGCCGCCACCGAGAAAATCGTCCAGCAATTTTTCGACGCTGCCGCCGCGGCATTGCGCAGTGCGAAGAAAAGATGAATGCTGTCCTGCTTTGCGTCGCGGAAATCCGAGGACGCGCCCGAGCGCGTAATCTAAACGAGTACGCCGATAGTTGTGCATTTCGCGTGAGAGAATCTTTGAACCGGCGTTATGCATCAATTCAGTTGATTCTTATCGTTTTGAGGAGAACGTCATGAAGAAAATAGGTCTCGTGTTCAGCGTGGTCTTAATGGCAGCCGGCCTTTCTCTAGCCGCTGCGAAGCAGCAGACCTTCACCGGCGCCATCAGTGACAGCATGTGCGGCGCGCAGCACATGATGGAGGGCTCCGCTAAGGACTGCACCCTCAAGTGTGTCGAGGGAGGCAGTAAATTTGTCCTGGTCGATTCAAAGGGCAAAATCTATCAGCTCAGCGATCAGACCAAGCCCCGGGCGTTCGCCGGCGCGAACGTCAAAGTTACCGGCACACTCAGCGGCGACACTATCACCGTCAGCTCCATCGTCGCCGCAAAGTGAGCGCGCCTTTCGCGCTCACGCTGAGCAGAGCGAAGGATCTGATTTTTCTGCCATCGCGGCCATAGCGTCGTTGACGTTTTGCGGGCCGATGGTTCTTATCGGCCCTCTTTGTTTCTCTGCTAGAATCTCGCCCGTGCAAACATGCAAGCCACGCCTGTCTGTCCGCGCTTGTCTTCAGCCGCGGAGCCTCCGCTTTTCACCATCCAGAAAATGCTGAACGCGCTCCGCTACTACTGGATTGCCGCCAAGGGCTACCGTCTTCAGCCCTGGAAGAGTCCCTACTTGCGTTGGCGCATGGAAACGTTCTTCGGCCCAGCTGCTACGGATCTAGACGCCCGCAAATTCTTGCGCCTCATGTGGACCGAACGCGCGCGCATGCGTCGCTTCCTCGCCTGGGTCGCCGAACGCCGCCGCGAGCAGAAGCGTCATTCCTTTTAAATCACGCCGCGGGTTCTCAGCGGATGACTCTCTGTGGGGATCTCTTATCGTTTTATCGTTTGGCCACGGGGATCACAAAGCGCAGCGCCGTATGCGTGGCCGAGAAACTGCATACCTTGTTGTCGGTCAACCCGGCAGCCCTGCCGGCCAGAATCACGTCGATTTCGCGGATGTGCGTTTGCCCCTTGGGGTATACCACCCAGATCGCGCCATTCTTCTGTGTCGAACGCGCCAGCGATTCCAGGCGCGAAAGGTCGCCGCGAGCTTCCGCGGAGAAGAAAATCATGTCGGCGTCGGCGATGCGTTTCCCGCGCGAATACTCCGGCACTCGCGCCGTCAGGTCCTTCAGAAATTCGGCGGATTCGACGCCGAGCACGGCGACGCGTTGTCCTGTCTTCACTCCCAGCTTATCGATCAGCACCCGGTGCGAATAATCCCGCTCCGGCGCGCGCGGTTTTCCTTTGGAATCAGGCATGACCTTCCTCACAACTAGAACACCAGCGGAACGAATGCCCACGTCGTGCGCCGGTACGCGTCCCACTCAGTGCCGAACGTCTCGCGCAGGATGTTCTCTTCCAGCCGCGTTTTCCGCAGGTAAGCCATCACCAAAATCCCCACTCCGAGCAGCGCGTGATATTGGCTCGAAGCGATCGCCGTTCCCAGAAACATTCCCAGCATGGCGGTGTAGATCGGATGTCGCAGCAGCCGGTACGGCCCCGTGCGCACTAATTCGTGGCCTTCTCCGATTCTCACTTCTGCACTCCAATTGCGCCCCAGATGCCGCCGCGCCAAAATAGCCAGCACGAAGAACGCAACCTGCACAATCACGCCGACGGCCACCAGAAAATGAAACCGCTGCGGCAGAAACCAGCCCTTCAGTCCCGGCACAGGGATGAAAAGCTGTAGCAGCGCCACATTCAGCATTATCTGATGTAAGGCTGTCGACGTGTTCGATTCGGAACTCTTGTTTTCCGCGGAGTTCCTCGACGCGATGGTCCAGTAGATCGAGAATATGACCCACAGGATGAGCGCAGGAGTTATCCGGTTGAATTCAACGTTGTAGTCGAAATGATTGAAGTCTCTCGCGAACAAAGACGGTCCAAGCCAGCCTCGCTTGGTCAGCGCAACGACCAGCGCTGCGCCGATCACCCCCGCGATAACCGCCTGCCTGATAAGTTCCTTCTTCGCCGACTTTGCCACAGGCGTCCTCAGCGGCCATGTCCCACGCGAGCCCAATTGCGACTGAATGCAAGGGGTCCCGGGAAGCGGCTTCGCACGCGAGGCCCGTCGCCATAAGAAGATACTACGCTGGCAGACTTATTGCGGTGTTCCGAAGTTGCGAAATAGCCTAAATGGCCGGCGCAGCTTGAGCCGCGGGAGCAGGGGTCGCTGCCGGTTGCGGCCTCACCCAGAATCGCACGCCGTTCTTCGCGTTTTCATCGATGGTGCGCTGCAAATCAATCTGATTCACGTCGACAGTGCTCACCCCGCCTTGGCCATTCACATAATGCAGCGTGTTGCCGGACGACCAATAGCTGGTGATCTGATACGTCGTGCCATCCTTCATGTAAAGCACGGTCGGCAGATATTCAGGATCATTCGCAGTGGTCACCGTGGGTTCCGGTGAGACCTGCTGGCTCGCTCCCGAATTGCTGGATCCCGAGAAGTCGTAGTTGTTGAAATCCGGGGGCTGGTCCGACGTTCCGGAATCAAGCGAACTCTGATCGTTACCCGTATAGCCGGTGTAATCGCTGTAGTTCGCCGCGTCATTGTCGTCCCAAATCCACGAATCGTCCGAATAAGGGCCGTAATCATACCCGTCCCAATACGGGTAATATCCTGGGTAATCCCACCCAAGCCCCCAATAACCCGGCCATCCCCAGCCAAAACCAAATCCCCAATACGGCCAACCCCAATCCCAATAAGGCCAACCCCAGCCCCATCCGAATCCTAAGCCGCAGCCCCAGCATCCTCCAAATCCGCCCCGGAACCCAAATCCGCGATTAAACCCGAAACCGCCATTCACGCCAAGTCGGTCGCCTCCAAAAAGTCCATTTCGCCCAAATGTCGAACCGGCGAATGCCGATCCCCCTATCCGTGAGCTTCCCAAACTCGACAGCCCTCGGTCTCCCGATGCGATTCCGCGGTTTCCGGCGAAATTGCCACGCGCCGCTCCGAACCCGTGCCATCCGCCATCCGCAACAGCGGAATTTCGCGCCCCCGCCGTGCCCGCGCCATTCGCCGTGTGTCCAGCGCTTCCAAACGAATGCCACCGGCCATCCGCGATCGCGCTACGGACGCCAGCAGCCCGGTCTGCGCCGCCGATCCCCGATCTGCCTCCATATCCGGCCCGGCCGCCGTATCCCAAACCCCTGTATGCGCCGTAGCTCCGCGACGAATACCCGCCGCCGCGATACATACCACCGCTATAGGCTCTTCCGCCTCCGAACCCGCCCCCGCCGCGATACGCACCACCGCCATAAGAACGCCCGCCGCCGAACCCGCCTCCACCAAACCCCCCGCCACCGTGGAATCCACCGCCACCAAATCCACCGCCCCCATGGGAGCCGCCTCCGCCTCCCCGTTGCGCAAACGTAGGATTCGGCATACAAATCAGAAAAAAACCAGCGAATGCTGTGATGATTAGTTTTACCAGGTTGGACCGGTTCATGGCGGCTCCCTCCTCCAACAGCGCCCCGCGGCTCGGCAGCCAGGGAGACAGGCGAGGCCGCTACTCACTCTACACCTTGTTAGATTGTTTTGCAGTCATTCTGGTTGCAAGTAAGAGTTTGACTGCGCTCGCATTCGACCACCGGCAAAGTTTGCCTTTGCTTGTCGCCCAATCTATATCGTCAGGACCACGCGGAATTGCGCGTTCCCGCTCATCATCCGCGCATACGCTTCGGCAGCCTTGCTGAGCGGATATTTTTCTATCATCGGACGCACGCCCGTCAATTCGGCGAAACGCAACGTGTCTTCGGAATCCGCGGCCGTGCCCGAGGCCCATCCTTGCAGGCTCCTTCGCCCGCGAATCAGCTGTATCGATGCAATCTCGATTGGCTCTGGAGCTGCTCCGACCACCACCATCGTCCCGTTCGCACCCAGCCCGTCAAAAAGTTCCGACATCGACTTCGAGTTCGGCGCCGTCGCCAGAATGACCTTCGCGCCGCCCAGTTTCTGCAATTCCTGCGCCGCATTGCTCCCTTTGCTGTCGATGTAAACGCTCGCCCCCAGCTTCTTCGCCAGTGACGCATTCTCCGGCCCGCGTCCCACCGCCGCCACTTTGTATCCGAATTTGCTCGCAAACTGAATTCCCAGGTGGCCCAGCCCGCCGACGCCCTGAATCGCCACCAGATCCCCGGGCACTGCGCCGCTGTGCCGCAACGAATTGAACGTTGTGATTCCCGCGCACAGCAGCGGCGCGGCCTCTACCGCATCAAGACTATCTGGCATGGCTGCCACGGCGTCCGCCGGCGCGATCATGTATTCCTGGTAGCCGCCGTCGTAATTGATGCCCGTGACTTTCTGATTCGGACAATTCATGAAATCGCCCCGTCGGCACGCCGCGCACGTCCCATCCGCGCCGCCGTACCAGCCCACGCCCACCCGCTGGCCTTTCTTCCAAATCGTGACGCCGGTTCCAATTTCGTCGATAATGCCGGCAACTTCGTGTCCCGGCACGCGCGGATACTCAATTCCTGGGAAAAGTCCGTCTTTTACGTAGTGATCGCTGTGGCAAACGCCGCACGCTTGCACCTTGATGCGTACCTGCCCCGGGCCCGGTTGAGGAATTTCCTTTTCAATGATTTCGAAATCCCCGCCCGGTCTAGAAACCTGCACCGCCTTCATTTTCGGCATGTTTTTCTCCTCGGAATCTGTGAGCGTTAAATTCGTTTATAGGTCAAATATGATTTGACTGCGATTTGGCTGGGAACCGGAAAACCCGCTGCTCTGATTCGTGCCTCGCTACTTCTCCGAAATCCAGCGCTCCGTTGTTCGTCCCGCGGCAACCTCCGTGGCAAATTGCTTCGACTGTCCGCGTGGCACACTGAGCGATGTCCACGTTCCCGTTGCCTTCACCGTGAAATGCTTGGCGAGAAACACAATCTGCCCCACGTGATGTGCGTAGTGTGCCACTTGGCGGTTGATCGCTTGCATCACGGAATGTGGCGAAGACCGGATGGTCACTGTTTTCGTCAGGTCCGCATCGCTCAGCGAACCCATAGCGTCAAACACATACTTCCATCCGCGCTCCCACAGCTCGATTAGCTCTTTTCGCGTTGTCGGAGGATTCTCGAATTCCGTGTCCCGGTCTCGATCCGGCTTCTCGCCGTCCGTGGTCAAAAAATCCCTCCACCGCGACCGCATGTTCCCCGCCATATGTTTCACGATAGTGGCAATCGAGTTCGACTCCGCATCGAGCCTCGTGAACAGCCCCTCATCCGGGCACTGCTCCATCGCCCGCTCCACCAGCGTTTTGTAATACCGGAACAGGTCCGTCGAATCCTTCACGTACGAAGTGCTGAGTTCATGTGGCACACCGCACCTCCTTAAGCGCACGGTACCGCGCGCCCGCTCGGTGTCTCCGCAGTAACCCCCCGCGGGCGCGCACCGCTTTCGAGTATGCAGGCTTAGCTCTTCGCCGCCTCGCTCTTCTCGTCGGGCGGCCCAAAGCCCTGCTCGTCCGCCGACGGCCCGTAAATCGAAGGCACCGGCACGTCGTTCAGCCGCAAATAAACGCTCAACTGCCCGCGATGATGAATCAGGTGATTCATCACGAACCCGCGCAGCACGGCAATCTTCGGCAGCGTGAATACCGGCTTGCCTCCCGCAATTAACGACCACGGCTTCATCAACTCCTCGTCGCTCGCGCCGGCAATCGCTGCCCGCCCCGCCGCTGCTCTTTTATCAAACTCCTCCAGCAGTTGCGTGCGCGAGATCATCTTCAGCGCCGCACTTTGCGCCGGCGGCGGGTTTCCCGGCGGATTCATGTGGACCGAATCCTGCAAGATCGTCTCCTTCGCCCACCCCGGCAGTTCCGCCACGTGCCCCGCCAGCCTGTCCATCGCCATCGATTTCTCGTGCGGCTTGAACTCCGGCTTGCCCTCCGGCACGCGCTCCAACACCCTCCGCGTCACCGCTATTTCTCGGTCAAACTCCGGCAAAATCCCATCTCGTATCGCCATCTTCTCCTCCTTGGAAAGACGCAAATCGACACTTCCTCATCTTCTGGCCGAACGCCTAATAGGATGCTCCCACCCCTGCGCGGATTCAACTCTCACCATCATCGCGGCATATCGACCGTTGTGGATGCCCCTTTCATCGCAACCAAACGGATAGCTCTCGCGAAAGGCGTATAATGTCTGAAAAGCCTTTCATGCCGGATCTGCGCATTCTCGAGCCAACCGAATCGCTCCACGAGGCGCGCTGGTGGGATACCGACGCCAACGGAAAAGTGCACTGCTACCTCTGCCCGCGCCACTGCCATATCGGCGAAGGCCAGTCCGGTTTCTGTTTCATTCGCGTAAACCGCGGCGGAAAACTTTACAGCCTCGGCTACGCCTCTCCCGCCGCCATTCAAATCGATCCCATCGAAAAAAAGCCGCTCAATCATTTCCTTCCTGGCACAAAAGTGTTTTCCATGGGCACCGCCGGCTGCAACATGGGCTGTTTTTTCTGTCAGAACTGGGACATCTCCAAATCGCGCAGCGATCAGGTCCATTCCCAGCACGTTGAACCCGAGCAGGTCGTCGAACTCGCCATTCATTACGGCTGCCCCTCCATCGCGTTCACTTACAACGAGCCCACTATTTGGGCCGAATACGTCATCGACATTTGCAAGATCGCGCACGCGCGCGGCCTCAACACCGTGATGGTCTCGAATGGCTACATCACCGACGAGGCTTTTCACGAAGTTTACGATCACATCGACGCGGCGAACATCGACCTGAAAGCCTTCACCGAAAATTTCTACGGCAAAATCACCCTCACCCATCTCGAGCCCGTTCTCGAAACTCTCGCGCGCCTGAAAAAAGAAACCGGCGTCTGGTTCGAAATCACCAATCTGATGATCCCCACTCTCAACGACGACGAATCCGAAACCCGCAAGATCGCCGAGTGGATTCTCGAACACCTTGGCCCCGACGTGCCCCTGCACTTCACCGCGTTTCATCCCGATTTCAAATTGCAGGACAAGCCGCGCACCCCGCCCGAAACTCTGCATCGTGCCCGCAAGATCGCCCGTGAAGTCGGGCTGCACTACGTCTACGAAGGAAACATTTTCAGCGATGGCGGCAACACGCATTGCCCGAATTGCAATGCGCTTCTCATCGAGCGCTCCTGGCACGACGTTTTGCAGAATCGTCTGAAAGACGGCGCCTGCCCGCAATGCGGCCACCGCATTCCGGGTCATTGGACGAATCCGCGCAAAGCAACGCTCGCGTCGCGCCGTGAATCGCACGCTGCAGCGGTTCGCGAATTCGACGCTTGGAATTTGTAGAAGGTCTACCGTTCGTCAGGAGGAGGAGCCGCAATGAGCGGAATGCGTGCAGTAGCAATCGGCATCGCCGTATCGGGTGCGTTGGTTTGTTCGGCTTTGGTCGTAGCGCAGCAGCAAAGGACGACACCGCCGGGTCTTAGGCGGCTGCAAGCTGTCGAAACTGGCCGCGATAGCAACGTCACCGGCATTGGCGTGCTGAAGACAGTTGTTACCGCCGAGATCGAATACAACTCTCGCCGTGGCTCGTTCGTATCATGGAAAGCGCTCTACAGTGCTCCGGAGCTGCAGAAGAACTGGCAGCCATTGCACTTGTCGGTTGGTCCCGAAGTGGTTCCGGGCTGGGAGCTAAGTTTGGTAGCTGCCGCCGATGGACAAAGCTTTCAGCTATCGGTGCGCAATTTGGCCGATCCATGCCGCCTGTCCTTTTTCAGCGACCAGAACGGAATCATCTATGAAGGGGGAGCGCTCAACTGTTCTGTTCAGCTGGTGCCGGGCCAGAACTAATCATCGCCAGTGCGTGTAAAAGCCGGGCCCGACGCGCAGGTCGTGGTGCCACGCCACCGGAAAGCTCCACCACGCAATCGATCCGAGGATCGCCTGTATCACCACCAGTGGCAGAATGTTTCTGTGCCGCGCGAAGAGCCACGCCAACACGACGCCGCCGACGAACGTCAGTGGCACCAGCACCGGATTCGGCCAGTGGCACGCCGCGAAAATCGTTCCCGCCACCAGAGCTGCGGCCCAATCTCGGCGCAACAATGACAGCAGTCGGTTCGTGAGCAGGGAATTGAGCGCCACCTGCTGCAGCAGGCAAAACGCAAAATAGCTCCAGAATCTGGCCGGTGAACGCAGGTTCGGCGGAATGTGCCGCGGCTGGCCAAGAGCCAGCCCCGTTACGATCAACAGCCCAGCCATAATCGCCAGAGCGGCCAGCGCCCATTTTGTCGCCGGCCACAAATTATCAGCGCGCCAGCCCAGCGTCTTCGGCGTGTCGCGATGCAGCAGGAAACTTGCCGTAATCCACACCGGGAAAATAATCCACGCGTAGCGTGCGCTGAATTCCAGCCTCCAGATAAACAGCAGCACGTAAATCGGAATCCCGATTACGTCGATGAGCGAGAGTATCCGCAGCGCCCCGGATGTTCGTTCCGTCATTCCTTTACTGTGATGCGCCGAGCAGTTCTTCGGCAAGCGCGAGCGCTTCCGCCTCGTTTATCTGTGGAGACGCGGCCAGCCCGTCGCAGGATATGTCCGGAAATCCGCGCCGCGTGAGCGCCGCGGGCAAATGAAGAAGAATGTGTCGCGAATCTTGCCCCAACAGCTCGCGAATGCATTCAAATAGGATGGTATTGTCCGGCTCGCTCCAACGGTAGCTCGCTAGAAGTTCGGCGGCCTTGCCGCGCGCGGCGCCACCGCCATTCGCGTCACACAAGAACTGAAGGAGTCTTATTTCTGCATCTGCACGGGCGAGGTGTGATTCTCGAAACGGCACAGTGTCGGAGTTTCAGGCGTTGCGGCCGCAGCACTTTTTGTATTTCTTGCCGGAGCCGCACGGGCACGTATCGTTGCGCCCGATTTTCGCGCCGGTGCGCACCTGCTTGGGAGCCTCCGCCTTTTCGCGGCCGGTCTGCAACTGCAAATTCTGCTGCGCGCGCTGCTGCCGCCGCTCGATCTGTTTGGCCTCTTCCTCCGGACGCGCGGGCTGCATCAGGTACAGGAAGCGCACCGACTCCGTGTCGATGCGCCCCATCATATCCTCGAAAAGCTTGAACCCTTCCGTCTTGAACTCGACCAGCGGATCCCTCTGCCCGTAACCGCGCAGCCCGATTCCTTCCTTCAAATGATCCAGCGTCAGCAGGTGGTCTTTCCACTGCGCGTCGACGATATCCAGCATGATGTGCCGCTCCAACCACCGCATCATCTGCGCGCCGAAGAGCTTTTCCTTTTCCTCGTAACGCGCTTTGGCCTTTTCGATCAGCGCGTCGAGCAACTGGTCATGATTCACGTGCAGCGGATCAATTCCCGACGTCTTGATGTCCAACCCGAATTGGTTGAGCACCTCGCCGGAAAGCTGCGTGATGTTCCATTGATCCGGATGCTGTTCGCGCGGCGCGTAAGTGTCCACCAAACCCGCCATCAGCTCTTCCGTGAGCGCGAGAATGTCATCCTTCTGGTCTCTTCCTTCCAGCACCGCGCGGCGAATCGAATAAATCGTCTCGCGCTGCTTGTTCATCACGTCGTCGTATTCCAGCAGGTGCTTGCGCGCTTCGAAGTTCTGTCCCTCCACGTTCTTCTGCGCGTTTTCAATTTGCCGCGAAAGCATCTTCGATTCGAGCGGCACGCCTTCCTTCATGCCCAGCATGTAGAAAAATTTCTGCACACGCTCGCCGCCGAAAATGCGCAGCAGGTCGTCTTCCAGCGAGAGGAAAAATCGCGATGAGCCGGGATCGCCCTGGCGGCCCGCGCGCCCACGCAGCTGGTTGTCGATGCGCCGCGCCTCGTGCCGCTCAGTGCCCAGGATGTGCAAACCGCCCAGCGCCACCACCTCATCGTGTTCCGTTTTGCATTGCGCGGCGAACTGATCGTAAATCGGCTTCCATTGCTCCAGCGGCACCTGAAAAATCTTGCCTTCCTGCTGGAAAAGCACCATCGCGACGTTTCCCGCGCCGTTGCCGCCTGCCGCGGGATCTTTGGGAGCTTCGTCGGCGGTCTCCGTGGCGCCAGGATGCTCGTTGCCGTTGCCGATCACGGCGCCCGCCGGCGCGTAGGGCAGCGCCAGCTTGTTTTTCAGGCAGTATTCGCGGGTCATCGCTTCGGGATTTCCGCCGAGCAAAATATCCGTTCCGCGGCCGGCCATATTCGTCGACACCGTCACCGCGCCCTTGCGTCCCGCCTGCGCGACGATCTTTGCCTCGCGCTCATGCTGTTTCGCGTTGAGCACCTGATGCGGAATGCCGTACTTCTTCAGCAGCTCGGCGATCTTTTCCGATTTCTCGATGGAAATGCTGCCAATCAGGATCGGCTGGCCGCTCTCGTGCAGTTGCTTGATGCCCGACGCGTACGTCCCATCGTCCTGCATGATCCCGTTGACCACCGCCTCGAATTTTTCTCCTTCCGTGCGGTAGATCACGTCGGGGTTCTCGATGCGAATCAGCGTGCGGTTGGTGGGAATCACCACCACGTCCAGCCCGTAAATCTTGCCGAACTCTTTCGCTTCCGTCTCCGCCGTGCCGGTCATGCCGGAAAGTTTTTTGTACATGCGGAAATAATTCTGGAACGTCACCGTCGCGAGCGTCTGATTCTCTCGCTCGATTTTCACGCCCTCTTTCGCTTCAATCGCTTGGTGCAATCCGTCCGACCAGCGCCGGCCAGGCATTTGCCGGCCGGTGAACTCGTCGACGATCACCACTTCGCCTTCCTTCACCACATAATCCACGTCGCGCGTGAAGAGCGAATGCGCGCGCAGCCCTTGATACACGTGATGAATCGTCTCCAGGTTCTGCGGGTCGTACATATTCGGCAGCGCGAGCAGCCGCTCGCACTTGCCCACGCCCTCTTCGGTCAACGTCGCTGTCTTGTGCTTTTCATCGAGCGTGAAGTCGATATCTTTGATGAGCTTGGGAACGATTTTGTCAATCTTGTAGTACTTGTCCGTCGATTCTTCCGCCGGCCCGGAAATAATCAGCGGCGTGCGCGCTTCGTCGATCAAAATCGAGTCCACTTCGTCGACGATGCCGAAGTTGTGCCCGCGCTGCACGCAATCTTTCAAATCGTACTTCATGTTGTCGCGCAGATAATCGAAGCCGAATTCGTTGTTCGTGCCGTAGGTGATGTCGGCTGCGTACGCCGCGCGGCGTTGCACGTCATCCAGGTCGTGCACAATCACGCCCACCGTAAGCCCGAGCGTCTTGTAAATCGGGCTCATCCACTCCGCGTCGCGCCGCGCCAGGTAATCGTTCACCGTCACAATATGTACGCCCCTGCCGGTCAGCGCATTCAGATAAGCAGGCAAAGTGGCAACCAGCGTCTTTCCTTCGCCGGTCTTCATTTCCGCGATTTTTCCCTCGTTCAGCACCATGCCGCCAATGAGTTGCACGTCGAAATGCCGCATCCCCAGCTTCCGGCGCCCCGCTTCTCGCACCAGCGCGAACGCCGGCACCATCACCTGCGCCAGCGCCTCCTGCAGCTTCGGGCGGTATTCCACGTCTCTCAGCTCGAGGCCTTCGAGCTTCGAGGTCACCTGCAATTTCAGTTCAGCGGTCTTGGCGAGAAAATCCTCGTCCGCGAGCTTCTGCATCTCCGGCTCGAGCGCATTGATCTCCGCCACGAGCGGCTCGATCTTCTTGATGTCGCGCTCGTGCTTCGTCCCAACGAAGACCGCTATAAAACTTTCTACTAACCTATCTGCATCCATTCTTTTCCATTCGATGCTTGCTCATGCGCAAGCGTCGTCAGCCTCTCTTTGGGCTACACCATTTAGATAGTTCTCAGCTCTTGGGGACTCAGAATCGGCAAGAACTCTTCCACTGGAGCCGCTGCGGCAGTCCAGCGAGGCGCTGCACCTTCCATTCTATCCTGTTCGCCGCGCTCCGCGCAAAGCGGGCCGTGCGCGCCGGTTGCTCCGCCAACACCGGCGGCCTATGATGTGTGGCAAATCGCGCCAGCCAAAAGGAGCGCATCCATGCCATTCACCATCACCACCACGGTCACCTGTTACCTGCTGCCGCAGGACGGCGCGACGGCCAAGGCTAATTTCCTGCAGCATTTGCTTGATCCCGGCGAAACCTGGATCATCGCCTACGCCTTTACGCTGACCGACATGATCAGCGACCTCATCGCCGCGCACAAAGCCGGGCTTCCCCTGCATCTCTACCTCGACCATTCGCAGGAGGTCGGGAAAGTCGAAAAGCCGCTGGTGCAGCAACTCGTCGGCGCGGGCATAGAAGTCACCATCGGCACCTCTCCTGCCGGCTCGCAATACATCTGCCACACCAAAGGAATGGCTTCCGATCCCGCGGCCAATGGCGGCGCGCTCTGGTGCTGGGAAGGCTCCACGAATTTTTCTTTGAGCGCCTGGTCGCAGGTCAATACCGCGCTGGTATTCGCCTCGCAGCAGTGGCGGGATGAATTTGTCGCGCAGTTCGAAGCCTTGGTCGATTTTGCCTGGGCCAATGAGCGCAGCATGCAAGTGATGTCCGCGCCGCCGCCGGACTTGGGCAAAGCGCCCGCCGCCTCGCGCGTGCGTTACGGCCTGACGCCTACGCCTGACCCTGGCGCCGTCGCCGGTCACGCCACGCCAAAACCGAAACCGAAACCGAAACCGAAACCCAAGCCTGCGAAGCGCCGACGCTCGTAATCCTTATTCGCCGGATAGTGCGAGTTGCTCTGGCAGCACGAGCATCCTATGATTGTGTCCGCCATTGCACCCGCGAGAGGAGTTACGTTGGCCGATAACCCCCAGCAAAGTCGATTGACGGAAGCCGTGGTTTACGACGCGCTGCGCACCGCCGAAGACCCCGAGCATCATCGCAGCATCCTTTCGCTGAACCTCGTGCGCAGTCTCGTGGTCCGCGACGGCGCAATTTCGCTGGTCGTCTCTCCTCTGCGCCCCGAAGAAGCCTACCGCCAAGCGCTCGAACGCAATATTCGCGCGGCCATCGCACGCTTGCCAGGCGTGCAATCCTTCGATTTGAAATTCGACGCGGCCACGCCCGGCGGCCGCCGCCTGCCCGACAAAGAGCCCATCGCCGGCGTGAAGCACTTGGTCGCCGTCGCCAGCGGCAAAGGCGGCGTGGGCAAAACCACGGTCGCCGTGAACCTCTCGATTGCTCTGCAAAGAATCGGCGCGAAAGTTGGCCTCCTCGACGCCGACGTCTACGGTCCCAACGTCCCGCTGATGCTGGGCACGACCGAGCAGCCGCGCGCCCTCGCCGAAAACGTCATCGTTCCGGTCGAGGCCTACGGCCTCAAAATCATTTCCATGGGCTTGCTCAATCCCGGCGACCGTCCGCTGATCTGGCGCGGCCCGATGCTCCACGGCGTGGTGCAGCAATTCTTGCGCAGCGTGCAGTGGGGTGAACTCGATTACCTGATCATCGATTTGCCTCCCGGCACCGGAGACGTCCAGCTTTCGCTCGTCCAGTCCGTCGCCGTTTCCGGCGTCGTCATCGTCACCACGCCTTCCATCGTCGCGCTCGCCGACGTGCGCAAGGCCATCGAAATGTTCCGCCAGGTCAACGTCGGCATTCTCGGCATCGTCGAGAACATGAGCTATTTTTCCTGCCCGCACTGCGACGGGCGCATCGACGTTTTCGGCCACGGAGAAGGCGCCAGCATGGCCCGCACCTTCGGCGTGCCGCTCCTCGGCGAAATCGAAATCGATCCCCAGATTCGCATCGGCGGAGACACCGGAAAACCCGTCGCCGCGCAAGGCGAAGACGCGCCCGGCGCAAAAAGCATCTTTGCGGTGGCCCGCGCTGTCGAAGCGCGCCTCGCTGAATCCGGCCGCGCCGCCGCCGCGCCCAATGTCCAAATCCTCTGACCGCCACGGACCTGGCGGCTTGGACTCTTCTCACGCTGCTTGTTTGTGCTTGTTCTGTCATTCCGAGCGAGGATGCGACGAGCATTCGACGAGGAACCTGCTGTTCGGCTTTGCATTTGCTAGGATCTTCTGAGGCGTAATGCCGAGTCCCTCATCTATTTGTCACCGCCGCTACGCGAATCGAGCCGCTTTTCGTTGGCCATCTCTCACCCTCTGCGCAGCCCTTCTTACCGCCCTAGCCCTCTTCGCCGGCTGCGGCCCCGACAAATCCCTCGAATCCGACGCCCAGCTTGGCCTGAACACCCAGCAAGCCGCCGGTCGCGCCATCTTCAACCAGCGCTGCGCCCAGTGCCACTACGCTTACTCCTCGCGCAGCCTCCATGGCCCCGGCCTTGAAAAACTCTTCAAAAAGAAGTACTTGCCCAGCGGCCTGCCCGCCAACGACCGCTTCGTCACCCAAACCACCGTCAACGGACGCGGCATGATGCCCGCTGCTGGCCTCACCCTCCCCGACGAAGACCTCCGCGACCTTCTCGCCTACCTGCACACCCTTTGAGCCGCTCCGCCTCCGTCACTCGCTCGCGCCATCCCTTTTCTCTTGACAATTACCGTTACTCTGTGGTACATAGAAGCTTCGGCTGGACGCTCCAGCCGGGCGGGAAAGCGGGAGAAGAGAAAGGCGGGCCGCGGCGACGCGGCTTTTTGCTTTTTATGCGCTTTTTGAATTCTAATCGCGTCACCTATGAAGAATTAGAACTCGACCTAAATCCCACAAAACAAACGACCGCCTCATTTCTAATCGCGTCTTTTTGCGTCTTTTACAAAAGTTTTCGTCCCACTTTCGGACGCCTTTTCTCGCGGCCATCAGCCGCGCTCCTAATCGCTACCGCAGCAACTCGTTTTTTCGTAACTCACACAAAACACAAGCAGGCTCGCCAAATTCTAATCGGACAATAAACACCAGTCGCGAAGAGCCAACATGCTGAAAACACGCAGGATGGATTTTTCTAATCGGGACAATTTCTCGTTTTTTTCGCGCAGCCTACCGCTCGCCTTGTCAGCCTCGGACGCGTATGCTACTTTCGCTGTTCGCCCGGAAATGCCTGCAACTACCACTAGGAGCACAATTTGATTCGCGCATACCGCGGGCGCACGCCGCAGGTGGCCGCCTCGGCCTATATCGACCAGGCCGCGACGCTCATCGGCGACATCCAGATCGGCGAAGATTCGAGCGTCTGGCCCGGCGTGGTCATTCGCGGCGACGTGCATTACATCCGCATCGGCGCGCGCACCAATATTCAGGACGGCTCGGTGCTCCACGTGATGCGCGACGAGCATCCGCTGATTTTGGGAGACAATGTCACCATTGGCCACGGTGTGATTTTGCACGGTTGCGCCATTGAGTCGCGCTGCCTCATCGGCATGGGCTCGATTATTTTGAACGGCGCGAAAATCGGCGCGGGCTCGATTGTCGCCGCGGGCACGCTGGTCACCGAAGGCGCCGTCGTCCCGCCGGGAAGCTTGTTCATGGGCCATCCGGGAAAGTTGAGGCGCGAACTGACGCCCGAGGATCAGGCGTCCATCAACAATTACGCGCAGCGCTACGTCGAATACAAAGAGACGTATCGCGCAGAGGCCAAGAAGTCGTAGCGGCGCTGCTTGTTCAGCCTGAGGAACGAAGGGCTGCGCCCGCGGCGTGCACGCGTCTTGGAATTTGTAGCGCCGGCCTTCAGGCCGGCATAAAGGCGGAACGTTGGCTGAAGCACCAAAACCCGAAACTGAGCGTCGCAAATTCCACGCCGTTGAGGGCGTGCGCGATATTTTGCCGCCCGCGACGGATTTGTGGGATTGGTTCGAGAAGACCGCGCGCGATCTGATGGAGTCCTACAACTTCGGTGAGATTCGTCTGCCCATTTTTGAAGAGACCGAGCTTTTTGCGCGTTCGATTGGAGTGGATACGGATGTCGTTGCTAAAGAGATGTACTCCTTCGAGGACCGGGCACGGTTTCAGTTAGAGAAATCGGATAACGTAGACGCGCTCGCCGAGGTTATCAGAAACGTAGTCAATGCGTATGCCCGCGGAGTGCTTCCACAGACCGCAAGAAACGAGGATGCAGTGAGCAGGGTCCGCGCGGCCGATCACGAATTCAATGCAGCGCGGTCTCTCGCAACCCCTAGTGGCTCAGCCTCTCGGCGCCTGGCAGATAGTACGGCTGCGATTCAAGCGGCCCTGAGCGACGTGCAGTTTGGTTACTTACTGACCCTGCGACCCGAGGCGACGGCGTCGGTGTGCCGCGCGTACATTGAACACGGCATGCACACGCTGCCCGGCGATGTAAAACTCTACTACATCGGCCCGATGTTCCGTCGCGAGCGTCCGCAGAAGGGACGTTACCGCCAGTTCTATCAGATTGGCGCGGAGGTGCTGGGCACTTCGGACGCGCCGGCGATTGATGCCGAGCTGATCGAGATGCTCACCGTGCTGCTCACGCGCTGCCAAATCGAAAAATGGACGCTGCTGATCAACTCGATTGGTTGCCCCGATACGCCGGAGCGAAAGGGTTGCCGCCCGAAATACATCGAACTGCTGCGCGCGGAATTGCGCAAGCCGGAGATCTTTTCGAAGCTGGGACCGGACAGCCAGCGCCGCGTCGATACGAATCCGCTGCGGGTGATGGATTCAAAACTCGAAAACGAGCAGCCCATCATCGAGAAGCTGCCGAAGATCACCGAGCATTTGTGCGCGGAGTGCCGCGAGCATTACGACAAGCTGAAAAAAGAATTGACGCTGCGCAAAGTTCCGTTCACGGAGTCCCCGCGCCTCGTCCGCGGCCTCGACTATTACATGCGTACCACGTTTGAAATCACCAGCCCCGTGCTCGGCGCGCAGAACGCGCTGTGCGGCGGCGGACGCTACGACGGCCTGGTCGAAATGCTCGGCGGGCCGAAGGGAATCAAGGGCATCGGCTTCGCGCTCGGCGAAGATCGCTTCATCGACGCCATCACGGAAGCGAAAAAGGTGAACGCCACGCGCGCCGTGGATGTTTTCATCGCCTGGATGGGGCAAAATGCCTATCCCGAGGCGGTGCGCCTCGCTCGCGTGCTGCGCGACGCCAAGCGCGTGGTGGAGTTGCCGCCGGAGGAAATGAAATTTCGCAAAGCCTTCGAGCGCGCGGATAAACTTGGCGCGCGCTACGTTTTGATCCTGGGCGACGACGAAATTGCATCCAAGCAGTTGACGCTCAAACGATTGGCAGATGGCGTGCAAGTGAAAATCGCAGAATCCGCCCTGCTGGACCACATACGCTCGCGCGGCGCAACGGAGGCCGGGCAATGATTGTGCGCGTGTGGCGCGGTCGCGTGGCGGCGCAGAACGAAAAAGCTTACATCCAGCATCTGACGCGGCGCGTTTTTCCGGCATTCCGCACGATTGACGGTTTTCTAGGCGGCTCGCTTCTGAAGGAGCCGCGCGCCGATGGCGTGGAGTTCATGGTCATCACGCGCTGGCAGTCGATGGACGCGGTGCGCAAATTTGCGGCGCCGGACGTGACGAAGGCGGTGGTCGAGCCAGCGGCATTGGAGATTCTGATCGAATACGACCGCGTGGTGAAGCATTACGAATTTGTGGCGGAAGTTTCGGGCGCAGGACATTTGTGAAGCCCGGCGGCGAACTTGTTTTTGATTTCTTTTCAGGGGGAGATTCGAATTGTTCGATTCGTTAGGTGAGTTGAAGCGGACGGGATATTGCGGCGATTTGCGCGTGGCGGACGCCGGCCGCAACGTGATTTTGATGGGCTGGGTGCACCGGCGCCGCGATTTGGGCAATTTGATTTTCCTCGATCTGCGCGACCGCGCCGGCATTTGCCAAGTGGTCTGCAATCGCGACAAATATCCCGAAGCGCATGCCAAAGCGGACGAAGTTCGTCCCGAATACGTCGTGGCCGTGGAAGGCCGCGTGAATCGCCGCGAGAAGCCCAATCCGGAAATCGCTACTGGCGACGTGGAAGTGATGGCCACGCGCGTCTACATTTTGAATAACGCCAAGACGCCGCCGTTCCAAATCGAAGACGACACCACCGCCAGCGAAGAGACGCGGCTGCGTTACCGTTATCTCGATTTGCGCCGGCGCAAGCCGCACAAGAACATCGCGCTTCGCCATCGCGTGGTGTTTGAAATCCGCAAAGCGCTCGACGAACTGGGCTTTTACGAAATTGAAACGCCGATGCTCACGCGCTCGACTCCCGAGGGCGCGCGCGATTATCTGGTGCCCAGCCGCGTGCATCACGGGCAGTTCTACGCGCTGCCGCAATCGCCGCAAATCTTCAAACAAATTCTGATGATCAGCGGCATGGACCGCTATTTCCAGATTGTGCGCTGCTTCCGCGACGAAGATTTGCGCGCCGACCGCCAGCCGGAGTTCACCCAGCTGGATTTGGAGATGGCCTTTCCACGGCAGCAGGACGTTTTCGATGTGATCGAGCGCGTGATGGAGCGGGCCATGACCGTCATCGGCGCGACCGTCCGCCGGCCGTTCCGCCACATGCTTTATAAAGACGCGCTGCGCCGCTACGGTTCGGACAAGCCGGATTTGCGCTTCGGCATGGAGCTGCAGGACGTTACGAAATTCTTCGAGCCCGCGCGCGCGACCTTCGGGATCGAAGGCAACGTGTACGCGCTGCTGGCGCAGGGCGCGGCCGGGTGGTCGCGCAAGCAGCTCGACGAGTTGGGCGAGCTGGCCAAGGGCCTGGGGGCGAAGGCGATTTACACCATCAAAGTGACTCCGGAGGGCGTTTCGTCCTCGCTGGAAAAAACACTTGGCGTGGAGTTGTTGACGCAATTGGCGAAGAGCGTCGGCGCGAAGCGCAACGATTTGATTGTGGCGGTGGCGGCGAAGGAGGCGATCGTGCACGGCGACGCGGCGGCGATGGTCGCGGGGCAAGTGCGCTTGCGGCTCGCCGAACAGCTCGGCGTGGTGAGCAAAGACCGCTGGGAGTTTGCGTGGATCACCGGCTTCCCGCTTTTTGAATGGAGCGAAACCGACAAACAATGGGTGAGCGCGCAGCATCCGTTCACCGGAATCATCGAAGAGGACTTGGACAAGCTCGAAGACGAGGCCAAGCGTGGCGAAATTCGCTCCAAGGGCTACGATTTGGTGCTCAACGGCGTCGAGCTCGGTTCCGGCAGCATTCGAATTCATCGCCAGGATGTGCAGGCGCGCTTGTTCAAGGCGCTGGGGCTCTCCGACGAGACCGCGCGGCGGCGATTTGGATTCTTCCTCGACGCGCTGACCTATGGCACGCCTCCGCATGGCGGAATCGCGCTGGGCATCGACCGCATGGTCGCGCTGCTCGCGGGAGAAAAATCGCTGCGCGAAGTGATCGCCTTCCCGAAGACCACCGCGGCGCAGGATTTGATGGCCGAGTCGCCGAGCGAAGTGGAAACCGAGCAGCTCGATCAATTGGGCATCATGCTGAAGCCCGAGGAAAAACCGACCGCCGGTGGCGCATGAGGGGAACGTCTGAATCCTAGCTTCCCAGGAGGCCGGAGCTTTAGCTCCGGCGGAAGAGCGTGCAGGGACGGGGCTTTAGCCCCTGAAGAAGGTAAGTGAATGTCCACCCCGAAACATCGAACTGCTCCGAGAAGCTCCTATTTTGTGACCGCGAAGTGTTGGAACGGCCGGCGTGTATTCCAGGTTCGAGAGGCTGCGCAGGTTTTCGTCCAGACTCTGCTCCACTACCGTGATGGAAGCGCTTATTTGCTCCACGAGTTTGTTCTGATGCCTGACCATTTTCATCTACTGATTACTCCTGGCGCGTCGACGAGCCTTGAAAAGGCCGTGCAGTTGATCAAAGGCGGCAGCTCTCGCCGGATTCAGAAAAGCACTCCGGCAATGGCAATCTGGCAGGAAGGCTTCTACGATTGGACCATCCGCGATCCGGATGATTGGAATGCGAAAGTGCATTATATACGGATGAATCCAGTACGCGCCAAGCTCGTCGATAAGCCCGCCGATTGGCCGTATTCCTCCGCGAGCAATCGATTTACCACGGATCCGGTGCCTCACAAATACCTCGACGCTTCTTCAGGGGCTAAAGCCCCCGTTGCACCCAGGCAAACGGCGGGGCTGAAGCCCCGCCCTCCTGAAAAAATCTCGCGGAGTACCCCTACTGAGCGAATGGATCATCCGCACTTTGATCGCGAGCACAAAGTATGAGTCGGATACGGATACTGCCGGAGAATGTCGCGAATAAAATCGCGGCGGGCGAAGTGGTGGAGCGGCCCGCGTCGGTGGTGAAGGAGCTGCTCGAAAATTCGCTCGATGCGGGCGCGAAAAGCGTGCGCGTGGAAGTGGAATCGGGCGGCAAGCGCCTGATTCGCATCACCGACGACGGCAGCGGAATGCTGCACGACGACGCGCTGCTGGCGTTCGAGCGGCATGCGACTTCGAAGCTGCGAAATGCGGATGATTTGCTCTCGATCTCGACCCTGGGATTTCGCGGCGAAGCGCTGCCGTCGATTGCGGCGGTTTCGCGGCTGACCCTGGAAACGCGCGCGGCGGAAGAGGAGCAGGGAGCGCGCATCGAATTTGCCGGCGGGAAACTCATCAGCGTGAAGCCTGCGGGCGCGCCGGCGGGCACGGCGATCAGCGTTGCGGACCTTTTCTACAGCGTTCCGGCGCGGCGAAAATTCCTGAAATCGGAAACCACCGAGCTGGGCCACATCGCCTCGCTGGTGACGCATTACGCGCTCGCGCATCCCGACAAGCATTTTCTGCTGAAGACACCCACGCAGGAAATTCTGAACGCAACGCCGGTGGAGACCATGGCGGAGCGCGTGTATCAAGTGTTTGGCCGGCAGGCGGCTATGGAAATGGTGGAGATGGCGCCCGTGGAAGCGCCGATTCGTGCGGCCATCACCGAGCCGGAAATGGAGCCGGGCGAAGAGGCGGCGTGCATTCGCATTTCGGGTTTCGTGTCGCGGCCGGAAATCCAGCGCAGCAATCGCAACGCCATTTACATTTTCGTGAACCGGAGGCTGATACGCGACCGGCTGGTGCTGCATGCCATCAACGAAGCGTATCGGAACATCGTTCCACCGGGCGTTTTTCCGGCGGTGCTGCTGTTTCTGGAATTGCCGTACGAGGAAGTCGACGTGAACGTGCATCCGGCGAAAATCGAGGTGCGCTTCCGGCATTCGCAGGTGGTGCACGATTTTGTGCGCGATTCGATTCGCATGGCGCTGTCGAACGCACGGCCGGTGCCCAGTTTTCCTTCGTCGGGGAGCAAAACGGAAAGCGCGCTGGCGGCGAGCGCCGGCGCGAACGCCACGCAGGCTTTTGCGGCGGGCGCTGCACCAGCGGTAAGGGGCACTGATGACGGCGCGGAAAGTTTCGCGGCCGGCGGCGGATTCGCCGCCGCGCCGGTGGAAGCAGGGGCGGCCGTTGACGAAGAGTTCGAGCTGAGCGGCGCACCGGACCGGCCGATTCCGCAGCGGCTGAATTTCGAGACAGGCGAGACAATTGTACTGCCCAGAGCGGTGCCCGAATCGGGCGAAGGCTGTGGCCAGCCGTCGCAAGCCACGACAGGCGAATCGGAATCCGCGGGTGCGCTGCCGGGGCCGCACGACATCGGCGACCTGAAACCACTGGGACAAATCAACGCGAGCTACATCGTCGCGGTGAACACTGAGGGCCTTTGGATCGTTGACCAGCACGTGGCGCACGAGCGCGTGCTGTTTGAAAAGCATTTGGCGGCGCGGCGCGCAGGCGCGGTAGGCGGGCAGCGGCTGCTGATGCCGATTGTCGCGGAGCTTTCGCCACATCAGATCGCCATTTTCGAGCAGATCGCCGAGGAGTTGCGCGCGAATGGTTTCGAAGCGGAATTGATGGGGCCGCGCGCGGTGGCGATCGCGGCGGCGCCGGCGGGAATTGCCAGCGGCAACACGGAAAAATTGCTGGAAGAAATTTTGGACGGCGTCGCGCGCGAATCGCAGGCCATTTCGCTGGAATCGTTGCAGGGGCGCATCGCCGCGTCGACGGCGTGCCAGGCGGCCATCAAAGTGAACATGCCGCTGGACCAGACGAAAATGGAATGGCTGCTCGCAGAGCTGGCTAAGGCGGATTATCCGATGAGCTGCCCGCACGGGCGTCCGGTAGTGCTGCGATATTCCGTGCGCGAAATCGAGCGCGCCTTCAAACGGATTTGAACTATGGACTCAGCGTTGCTTAATTCGCTGGCACAGGACTTTGCGATGGCAGCCGGGACCTGTTTCGTAGTATTGGCGCTCGCACTCCGCTTCATGCGGGTAAAGGTAAATGCGTGCTTGTCGGCGGAGAGCAAGATTTCTTGGGCTATGGAATTGGCGCTGCGGAAACGAATTATCGCAGACTATCGACGTCTGTACCCACGGGGGTGGGGTCACCCTGTCTTACGAACTTCCTTTATTGTTTGGACAGTTCTGGTGGTGTTAGCCATCTCAGCGAAGGCTCTATCGATACGGTGATCTAGCTGCGTGAGCAATCCAACACACAAATTGGTGATCGCGATTGATGGGCCGGTAGGGTCGGGGAAGAGCACTGCGGCGCGGCGCGTGGCGGAGCTGCTCGGTTATACGTACATCGATACCGGCGCGATGTACCGTGCGGTGGCGCTGAAGGCGCTGCGCGCGAAAATCGCGATGGACGCGAGCGACAAGCTGGTCGCGCTGGCCGGGACGGCGCGCATCGACTTGCGTGTGGGGGCGCCTGAAAATGGCGGCACGCAGCGCGTTTTTCTCGATGGCGAAGACGTGACTGCGGCGATTCGCACGCCGGAGGTTTCGCAGGCGGCGTCGAAAGTGGCGATGATCGAAGGCGTGCGGCACGTGCTGGTCGCCGAGCAGCGGCGCGCCGGAGCGAGCGGCGCAGTGGTGATGGAAGGGCGCGACATCGGCAGCGTGGTTTTTCCCGATGCGGAGCTGAAGATTTTCCTGACCGCGTCGGATGAAGTGCGCGCGCGGCGCCGCTGGCGGGAGCATCAGCAAAAGGGCGACGCGATCGATTTGGCGCGCACGCTCGAGGAAATCCGCGAGCGCGACCGTCGCGATTCCGCGCGCGAGCATTCGCCGCTGGTGCGCGCGGAAGGCGCGGTGCTGGTCGACAGCACGGCGATGGAGCCGGAAGAAGTCGCGCGCCTGATCGCCATGCTGGCGCGCGAGAAAAACGCCGCGGCTGGCGTCAGAGCGTGAACACGGGTCGCTGCGCGTCGCAAGTGCGGACCTTCGTTTTACGTTACGCGCTGAACGCCTGGCGCGCCCAGTCCAGCGAGCGCAGATAGAGCCCGGGCAGCGAACTTTCGCTCAGCCGCAGTTTTGTTATCACTGCCGAGCAGGCCGGCCAATCGCCGCGCTCGTAGGACGTCACGCAATCCAGCACCTGCTTGAAGCGATTGTCCTTGCCGGTGAGCGCGTCGCGCACATCGGGAGCGACGTGGATTTCATCGAGCACCGCGGCCATCGGCCGGCCGAAGAGCACGTCCATCACGGACAGCAGGCCAAGGAAGAAAAGATCGGTGCCGCGGCCGGCGAGCCCGGCCTGCGAAGCGAGCGATTCGCAGAAAAGTCCGCGCGAAATCGAAATGAGCGTCAGTTCTTCTGGCTTGTCCTCGCCCAAAGCCACGATGGCCATGGCCGAGAGCCAGCGGCGAAAATCATTTTCGCCGATCAGTGCGACGGCATGGCGAATCGAGCGAATCTCGCTGCGAAAGCCAAGAAGCGGCGAATTGAGGTAGCGCAAGAACTTGTAGCACAGGGAAGGCTCGGTCTTGAGCATGCGCTCGACTTCGGCAAAGTTCATTTCGGGGCGGCCAAGCACGGCGATGATCCGGAGATTTTGCCGCTTGGTGGCCGTTACGTCCCTGGTGGAAATGATTTGCGGGCGGGCGAAAAAATATCCCTGGAACAGGCGGTAGCCGAGGCGCTTCGCTTCATTGAAATCCTCGATGCGTTCGACCTTTTCCGCGAGCATGCTGATGCCGCGCGCGCCAAAACGCTTCGCCAGCGATTTCTTTTGCGCTGCGGAAGTGGAGAGGAAATCGATTTTGACGATGTTGGCGAGCTTGAGCAGCGGCTCCCAGGCCGGCGAGTCCTCGAAATCGTCCAGCGCGAGCCGGTAGCCGGCTTGCTTGAGCTTGCGGCATGCGGCGACAACTTCGGGCACGGGTTTGACGGTTTCGAGCACTTCGACCACGATGCGCTCGCTGGGCAGCAGCAAAGCGTGCTCGAGGAGCAGGGAATTCTGCGAAAGGTTGATGAAGGCTGGATAGCCGCCGCAGAGCGAGTGCAGATCGAAGAGAAACGAACTTTCGATGATCAGAGTCGCCGATGCGTCTCCATCGGCCGGCGCGACGAAGCCGCCCTCCGCTTTGCTGCGAAACAGCAGCTCGTAGCCGGAGAGATTTTGCTTCGCATCGAGAATCGGCTGCCGAGCGATGAATCTTTGCATTTCCGTCTCCCCTTTCGCGCCGCAGCGGTTATGGCACGAGCGGACGCAAGCGCCCAGCGCCGCTGCGAAATCGAGCGGCGACACAGATCACGTTGTCAGGGAAGGGGAATTAAGTTGTGGCGCGCGAGACAGACGCGGCGCACGCCCGTTTCAGGCGCCGTTCCGCTCGGGCTCGGCCTAGTTTGGCCCGGACATCGAGCCGAGGAATTCTGCGTTATTTTTCGATTTCACCAGGCGCCCGAGCAGCAATTCCATCGCTTCCACGGTAGAAAGCGGGCTCAGCACTTTTCGCAGCACCCAGATGCGATTCAGTTCGTCCGCGGGCAGCAATAGTTCGTCTTTTCGCGTGCCGGAACGATTGATGTCGATGGTCGGAAAAACGCGCTTGTCGACCAGGCGGCGATCCAGATTGATTTCCATATTGCCGGTGCCCTTGAACTCTTCGAAGATGACGTCGTCCATGCGGCTGCCGGTGTCGATGAGCGCGGTGGCGATGATGGTGAGCGAGCCGCCCTCTTCGATATTGCGCGCGGCGGCAAAGAAGCGGCGCGGGCGCTGCAAAGCGTTGGCGTCGATACCGCCGGAGAGAACTTTTCCGGAGGGCGGGGTGACAGCGTTGTACGCGCGGCCCAGGCGCGTGAGCGAATCGAGAAGGATCACGACGTCGCGCTTGTGCTCGACCAGGCGCTTGGCTTTTTCGAGAACCATTTCTGCGACTTGAATGTGGCGCTGTGGCGGCTCATCAAAAGTGGAACTGATGACCTCGCCCTTGACGGTGCGCTGCATGTCGGTGACTTCTTCCGGACGCTCGTCAATGAGCAGCACGATGAGCGCCACCTCGGGATGGTTGGTGGTGACGGAATTGGCGACCGATTGCAGCATCATGGTTTTGCCGGTGCGCGGCGGCGCGACGATCAGTCCGCGCTGGCCCTTGCCGATGGGGCAGAGCATGTCGAGAACTCGCCCAGTGAGGTTTTCCTTGGTGGTCTCCAAGCGAATACGCTCCTGCGGATAGAGCGGCGTGAGGTTGTCGAAAAAGATCTTGTTGCGCGCGACTTCCGGATCCTCGAAGTTGACGGCTTCGACCTTAATCAGGGCGAAGTAGCGCTCGCCGTCCTTGGGCGGACGAACCTGGCCGGAGACGGTGTCGCCCGTGCGCAGATCGAATTTGCGAATCTGCGACGGCGAGACGTAGATATCGTCGGGGCCCGGAAGATAGTTGTATTCCGGCGCGCGGAGGAAGCCGAAGCCATCGGGGAGGCATTCGAGCACGCCCTCGGAGAAGATCAGGCCGTTCTTTTCGGTCTGCGCGCGGAGGATCTGGAAGATCAGCTCCTGCTTGCGCATGCCGCCGGCGCCGGGGATGTTGAGTTCCTTGGCGATTTTCGCCAGGTCGGTGATGTTGCGGTCTTTCAGTTCTGCAAGACTTACGCTCATTGAATTCGTTCCTTCGAATTTATTTTTTGGATTTCCAAAGCTGTAAATTTTTCAAACCTGAGGTTTCTCCGGCGCGGATGCGTTCGGGTGTTTCCTCGGGCGGGTGATGTTTCTCGAAACCAGTACCGATCCCACTTCCTGCTGACATCGAAATTTCAGAAGCCAACAAATCGGAGCGGCACGAGCCGGATTTTCCCCCTCCGGCTAAGACTCTCGTTTCTGCATTGTGACAGCAGCGCTAATTGGTGAACTCATTGTCCTGCGGCGCGTTCGCGTCGTAACCCGGCGCGACCTCGGGCGCCGGAATAGCGGATGCCTCCAAGGGGCGCTCGAGCGCCAGGAGCAAGACTTCGTCCATGGTCTCGACAAATTTGACGGACAGCTGCGCCTGAATTTCCGGCGGCACATCTGCGAGATCTTTTTCATTGTCGCGCGGGAGAATCACGGTGCGCAGGCCCAGCCGGTGCGCCGCGAGCAGCTTTTCCTTGACGCCGCCGATGGGCAGCACTTTGCCGCGCAAGGTGATCTCGCCAGTCATGGCCAGATCGCAGCGAACGGGAATGTGCGTGAGCGCGCTCGCAATGGAAGTGCAAAGAGTGATCCCTGCCGAAGGGCCGTCCTTCGGAATGGCGCCCTCGGGAACGTGCACGTGAATATCGAGGTGACGATAGAAATCCTTGGAGAGGCCGAACAAATGGCTGCGCGAGCGCACGTAGCTCATGGCCGCCTGCGCCGATTCCTGCATGACGTCGCCGAGCTTGCCGGTCAGCGTCAGCCGGCCCTTGCCCTGCATCAGCGTCGCTTCCGTGCTGAGCACCTGGCCGCCGACTTCGGTCCACGCCAAGCCCACGGCGAGGCCAACTTCATTTTTCTTCTCAGCCAAAGTATCGCGGAACTTGATGACCCCGAGGTAATCGGAGATGTTCGAGGGCATGATGTTCACTTTATCGAGAGTTTTCTCGGCGACCAGTTTGCGCGCGACCTTGCGGCAGATATTGGCGATCTCGCGCTCGAGGTTGCGCACGCCAGCTTCATGCGTGTAATGACGGATGAGATGCAGGATTCCTTCTTCGGTGAAGCTGATATTTTGCTCGGTGATGCCGTTGGCTTCGCGCTGCTTCGGGACCAGGAAGCGTTTGGCAATTTCCAGTTTCTCCTGCTCGGTGTAGCCGGGCAGGCGCAGGACTTCCATGCGGTCCTGCAAGGGCTGCGGAATGGTGTGCAGGACGTTGGCGGTGCAAACGAACATCACCTTTGAAAGATCATACTCGACGTCGAGATAATGATCAGTGAAGGCGTGGTTCAGCTCCGGATCCAGGACTTCCATCAACGCCGCGGACGGGTCGCCGCGAAAATCGGTGGACATTTTGTCCACTTCGTCGAGAACGAAAACCGGGTTCACCGTGCCGGCTTTGCGCATCATTTGAATGATCTGGCCGGGAAGCGCGCCGATGTAAGTGCGGCGATGGCCGCGAATTTCTGCTTCATCGCGCACGCCGCCCAGCGAAACGCGAACGAATTTGCGGCCGGTGGCTTTGCCGATGGACATGGCCAGGGAAGTTTTTCCCACCCCCGGAGGGCCGACGAAGCAGAGAATCGAGCCTTTGGGATTTTTGACGAGCTGGCGAACGGCCAGGAATTCCAGAATGCGCTCTTTGATTTTTTCCAGGCCGTAATGATCTTCGTTCAGAATCTGGTCGGCGCGCTTGATGTCGCGAATCTCGCGCGAACGCTTTTTCCACGGCACGGCGAGCATCCAGTCGAGATAGTTGCGCGAGACGGTGGACTCAGCAGACATCGGCGGCATCATTTCCAGGCGCTTGAGCTCTTGCAGAGCCTTCTCCTGGACTTCCTTGGGCATGCCGGAGGTTTCGATTTTCTTTTTGAGCTGATCGAGCTCGCCCGCTTCGCCGCGGCCCAGTTCCTTCTGAATGGCTTTGAGTTTTTCGTTCAGGTAGTACTCTTTTTGCGCGCGCTCCATCTGGCGCTTGACGCGCGTATTGATGCTGCGGTCGACGTTGAGTTTTTCCGTCTCGGCCTCGAGAATTTCGGCGATGCGGCCCAGACGCTCGAGCGGATCGAAAATTTCCAGCAGCTCCTGCTTTTCCTCGACGGGAATCTGCAAATTGGAGGCGATGGCGTCCCCGAGCTTCGCCGGATCATCGACGCGCACGGCGGCGATCATGGTGTCGTAGTTGAGCGATTGCGAAAGCTTGACATACTGCTCAAAAAGCCCGGTGACGCGGCTGGCGGCCTGTTCGAGCTGCGGACTGGGCTCGGTTTTCACCGGAATCACGCGCACGGTGGCGCGGAAGAAGCCTTCGTCGTTAGTGATCTGAACAATTTTGGCGCGCTCGGCGCCTTCCACCAGAACTTTGATATTGCCGTCGGGCAGCTTGACGCTCTGAACGATATTGGCGAGCGTTCCGACCTGATAGATTTCGTCGGGGCGGGGGTCGTCCACGGAAGCGTCGTGCTGCGTGGCCAGGAAAATTTTCTTTTCGCCGGCAAGCGCTTCTTCGAGGGCGCGCACGGAAGCTTCCCGTCCGACGATGAAGGGATTCATCATCTGCGGGAAGATGACAATTTCCCGCACCGGCATCATCGGCACACGCTTCAGTTCAGTCTTTTCCCGGTTAAACATAAATTTGGTGGTTCTCCCCGTCCGCGGCTAGCCGGCCTTCTCGAGCAGGCTCCAGTTGATTTCCCGGCTCTTGACCATTTCCGCGTTGACGATGAAGTCGCGCATCTTGCGCTGAGAGGGGAGGTGGTACATCAGGTCAAGCATCAGGTCTTCCAAAATCATGCGCAGGCCGCGCGCGCCCACTTTGCGCTGCAGGGCCAGCTCCGCCACGGTTTCCAGGGCGTCGTCGGTAAATTTGAGGCGAACATTTTCAAACTCGAATAGCTTCTGATACTGACGGATGAGCGCGTTCTTGGGTTCCTGCAAAATGCGAATCAGCGCCGATTTATCCAGATCGCCAAGCACCCCGACAACCGGCAAGCGGCCGACAAATTCGGGAATCAGGCCGTAGCGAATCAGGTCGGTGGGCTGCGCCTGCTCCAGGACTTCGATATTGCGGCGCGAGGGCGTCGACGGCTGCACGTCGGCGTGAAACCCAAGAGACTTCTGGCCTACGCGGCGCTCGATGATTTTTTCCAGGCCCACGAACGCGCCACCACAAATGAAAAGAATGTTGGTGGTGTCCACGGGCGTGAATTCCTGATGCGGATGCTTGCGGCCACCCTGCGGCGGAACGTTCGCCGTGGTGCCTTCCAGGATTTTCAGAAGCGCCTGCTGCACGCCTTCACCAGAAACGTCGCGGGTGATGGACGGGTTTTCGTCCTTCTTGGAAATTTTGTCGATTTCGTCGATATAGATGATACCTTGCTGCGCCTTCTGCACGTCGCCATCGGCGGCTTGCAAGAGCTTCAAAATTATGTTTTCCACGTCTTCGCCGACGTAGCCCGCTTCGGTGAGCGTGGTGGCGTCCACAATGGCGAACGGAACCTCGAGCATGCGCGAAAGCGTCTGCGCCAAAAGGGTTTTGCCCGTGCCGGTGGGGCCGATCAGCAAAATATTGGATTTGGTCAGCTCAACATCGCTCGGCGTGCGGTTCAGGAAGATGCGCTTGTAATGATTGTAGACCGCAACCGCCAATTTCTTTTTGGTCTTGTCCTGCCCGATGACGTAGCCATCGAGAAACGACTTGATCTCCGGAGGCCGCGGCAAGCGCCGGCTGACGGGGCTGGTTTGCTCGCGCTTTTCTTCATCGAGAATCTGCTGGCATACGCTGACGCACTCGTTGCAAATATAGGAGCGCGGGTATTCCGAGGGCGAACTGATCAGTTTTTCGACTTGCTCCTGGGTCTTATGGCAAAAGGAGCAATGTAGCGTTTCCTCTGGGCTGAATCGTTTCACCGGTATTTCCGCCTCCATTCCGGTGCGGCATGAACACTACTTGCCATTCTACGACAAGGCGCGAGCGTTGGGCGCAAGTTCATCTGTTTAGCTACTAACCTTTTGGAACGGAACTAGCGGCTCTTGGAGATAATTTCGTCCACGACCCCGTATTCCTTGGCCTGTTCCGCGGACATAATGAAATCGCGCTCGACATCCTTTTCAATCTTGTCCACCGGCTGGCCGGTGTGATGAGCGATGAGCTTGTTCAACTCTCCCCGCGTCCGCAGGATTTCCTTGGCGTGAATGTCGATATCCGTCGCCTGGCCGGAAAGGCCGCTCAGCCACGGCTGATGAATCAGGATGCGCGAGTTCGGCAACGTGTAGCGCTTCTTGGGAGTGCCGGCCATCAACAGAACCGCGGCGATCGACGCGGCCTGGCCGACGCAATAGGTGACAACGTCCGGCCGGACGAACTGCATGGTGTCGTAAATCGCCATTCCGGCGGTGATCACGCCGCCCGGGGAATTGATGTACAGCGAAATATCGTGCTCCGGATCTTCGGCGGCCAAGAACAGAAGCTGCGCGGTGACCAGATTGGCGACGTGGTCGTCAATCGGCGTGCCGATGAAGATGATGTGGTCCTTCAGCAGACGCGAATAGATGTCGTAGGCGCGTTCGCCGCGGTTGGTCTGCTCGACCACCATGGGCACGAGCGTCGTGGAATACGGAATAGGTGCGTCCTTATCTCTCATTGGGAGCCATCCAGCGCGGTGAAGAGCCCGAAACAGATATTATTTTTCACGTTTGGCGATGATTTGAATTTGAGCGGTGCGGTAAAGCCAATCAATTGCTTTGTCGCTTCGCAGCTTCGATTTCATCCTATCCAGGGCATCTTCCTTTGTCAAGCGGGCGCGAATCGCTGCTGCGGATTCGCCACTACGCTCGGCGAGGAGGGCGATCTCTTTTTCCACGTCTTCGTCGGTGGTTTCGATTTTTTCCGCGGAGGCGATGCGGTCGAGCAGGATTTCGGCTCTGACGTCGCGTTCGGCGCGATCATGCTGCCGCTGGCGCATCGAGACCCAATCGACGTTGACGGCCCTGGGATCCACACCCTGCGAGGCCAGCGAGCGCACCACGCGCTCCAGCCGCACGTCCATTTGATGCTCGATGAGCGCTTCGGGAACCGGAAAGTCGTGGCGCTTGACCAGTTCTTCGAGAATCTTTTCGTTGGCCTGGGCTTGCTGCTGCTCGTCGCGCGCGGCGGTAAGCCGTTCGCCGATCTTTTCGCGCAGCTCAGCGATGGTCTTTGCACCGAGCGCGCCTTCCCCAACGTCTTTCACGAATTCGTCGTTGAGTTCAGGCAGCTTCTTCTCTTTGATGTCGCGCACTTCGATGGCGAAGTTGTAGCTCTTGCCCGCGAGTTTCGCATCGGGATAGTCGTCGGGATATTTCGTTTCAAAGCGGCGCGTTTCGCCGGTTGAAGCGCCGCGCAAGTTTTCGCTGAACGCCGGCAGGGTTTCCTCGGCGCCGATGTGGCAGGTGACGTTGTCGCTGCGAATCGGGTCGCCGCCGCCAGCAGGCGTGCCCATCAGTTTCACTTGGACAAAGTCGCCGTCCTGCGCGGCGCGGCCTTCCACGGGAGCGTACGTCGCCGCGCGCTCGCGCATCTGCTCGAGCGTCTTGTCGATTTCCGCGTCGCCGACTTCGATGGCTTCCACTTCCACTTTGAGATTCTTGTAATCGCCCAGCTCGAACTCCGGGAGAACTTCGAAACTGGCGCGGAACTTCAGCGGACCGGCTTCGGTGAAATCGACTTTGTCGACTTGCGGCCGCGTGATGGGATTGAGTTTTTTCTCCGCGAGCGCCTGCTGGATGTATTCCGGCACCAGCGATTCGAGGACTTCGCCTTTGATCTCTTCCGCGAAACGGCGGCGAATCAGCGTGACCGGCGCCTTGCCGGGCCGGAAACCGGGAACGCGCGCCACGCGCGCCAGGTCCTTGGCGATTTTTTCGGTGGTCTTCTGCACATTCTCCGCGGGAATCTCCAGGTCGAGTTCGCGGCGGCAAGTTGCTTCAGTCATTTCGTTCCCAAGTCTCAAGAAATTCGTTTAGCGAGCAAGTACGGCAAGAAAGCACGGCGCTCGCCCTGCGATTAGCCTCTTCGGAAATTTTCAGGAAGAAGGGCAGGAGAACCACCGACCAACTCACACCAAAATCAGTATAGGGGAAGTGCATTCCGGCGTCAACTTGGGGCTGCCGCTGAGAGAGGGCTACGCTTGCGGCTTAGCGCTGTCGTAGCTGGGGTAGCAGCCGAGGATGCGCAGGTCGCTCGAGCAGGCGCGCAATTCTTCGAGCGCGCGCACGGCTTCCGCATCATTCAACGAAGTTTGCAGATCCAAATAGAAGCGGTACTCCCAAGGATGGCCGGCGATGGGCCGGCTCTCGATTTTGAGCAGGCCGATATCGCGCTTGGCAAAAACGTCCAGCGCACGTTGCAGCGCGCCGGGTTTGTGTTCGAGATGCACGACGAGCGAAAGCTTGTCGGCGCTCTCGCTCGGTTCCGGCGAAGCGGCAAGCAGCAGGAAGCGCGTGTAGTTTTCGCGATGGTCCTCCAGATGTTCGAGCAGAATATTTCCGCCGTAAATTTCCGCGGCGCGCTTTCCGGCGATGGCCGCGCGCGAAGGATCGTCGGCAAGGATGATTTCGCGAACGCTTCCGGCGGTGTCGAGCGAGGCGATACGATGGATTTGCGGCCGCGCGCGAAAGAAATGCTCGCACTGCGCCAAAGCCACGGGATGCGACTCCACGGAAGTGATTTTCTGCAGGCTCGCTTCCGGCGTGCCGATCAAATTGTGCGCGATGGGCAGAATCACTTCGCGGACGACCTGCAAGTGGCTTTCGAGAAGCAAATCGTAGGATTTGTGCACCGATCCCGCGAGGGAATTTTCGATGGGCGCGAGAGCGTAATCGGCGATGCCGTCTTTGACGGAGGAAAAGAGCGCCTCGAAGGTCGGGCGCGGGACGGTATCGATCTCCTCGCCGAGGAGATGAATGGCGGCCTCCTCGCTGAAGGCGCCGCTTTCGCCTTGAAAGGCCACACGGGGGACACGGTTTGCGCCGGACATTTTGGTTTTGCCGCGCCGCTGAGAGTCCGAGCGCAGCAGTTCAACAGTAGCACTGATTTGCGCGCTGGTAGGCGGCCTTCGTGGAGCGCGGTTCTAAGCTTTTAAGCAGAGGCGCGCGATTTTCATTCTTTGTTTGCGCTGCTTCGCGCGCGGGAATATTCTTTGTTGCGCAGCGTGCGGGAAAAAGGGGGTGTTTGTGGACAAAGATTCGGCGGACGCAAAATCGGATTTGAGAGTGGAGAACATGAAACTCACGCGCCGCAGCTTGCTGAGCGCAGTTCCGCTCACCACGGCGGGCTTGTCGCTCGCTTCTCTGGCCGGCGCGAGCCGCCTTGGAACGTCGGAGGGGCAGTACGAGAAGCCCAAGGTGCGCGCCGAAGCGCACAAAGAGCCGCCGCTGGAGAATTTCAAATACGACCTGGACGGCTCGACGGGATTTGCGGGCGATGGCGGCACAGCGAAAGAAGTGACGGTGACGGAATTTCCGGTGTCCACCAGCATCGCGGGAGTTTCGATGGTCCTGAAGCCCGGCGCGATTCGCGAGCTGCATTGGCACGCGATCGCGGCGGAATGGGCTTATGTGATCAAAGGGAACGTGCGAACGACGGCGCTTGGCCCGAACGGAGAAGCCGCGGAAGACGATTTCGGCCCCGGCGACATCTGGTATTTCCCCAAAGGCCATCCGCACGCGCTGCAAGGCCTGGGTCCCGGCGACACGCATTTCATTTTGGTCTTCGATGACGGGCGTTTTTCCGAATTCGGCACCTTCAGCATCACGGATTGGTTCGCGCAAACGCGCCCCGAAGTGCTGGCGCGCAATAGCGGCTTAACGCTGCAGACCGCGTCGCTGCCGAAAGGCGAGGTTTACATTACGCCCGGCCGCGTGCCTCCGCGCGAGCAGCAGCCGTTTCGAAATGGCGATCCCATTCCGAGCCAGGGCGCGCACAAATTCAAACTGCTCGAGCGCGAGCCATCCGTCTGGCCAGGCGGCGAAGAGCGCATCGTGGATTCGCACGATTTTCCGATGTCCAAGACGGTTGTCGGCGCCGTTATGGATTTGAAGCCGGGTGCGTTGCGCGAGCTGCACTGGCATCCGAATGCCGATGAATGGCAGTACTACATCAGCGGGCGCGCGCGGGTGGGGATTTTTGGCGCCCATGGACGCTCCAGTGTCGAGGAGTTCGGTCCGGGACAAGTCGCGTTTATCCGGCAGGGATTCGGGCACTACATCGAACAGGTCGGCGACGAGCCAACGCGCATTTTGATCACTTTTCCCGCCGCGGAGTATCAGGAAGTTTCGCTTTCCGCGTGGCTTGCGAACAATCCGTCGCAGCTGATCGAAGATAACTTCGGGATTAGCGCTGAAGAGGTCGCGCGCATGCCGAAAGCGAAGGAGGCGATTTACGGGAAATGATTCGAGTGGCGATCTTAGCGGGCGCGCTGCGGTCTTTTTGAATCACTGCAGCATCTAAGGCAACATGGAGCGAAAATCATTTCCGGCGTGGTCTTCGGAGGCGCTTCGCGGTTCCATTCGCGCCGGCGCTTATCAGGCCTATCGGCACGTCCGCATCGATCCCAGCGCTTATCTCCGCCACGTGCAACGAGCGCATCATCTGCCGATTGAGAAGTGGGACGATGTGTTTTACCTGGGCGCGCACAACTTGAAACCGCACGCGGACAGCGTGATTCGCGCGTCGTCGAAGGCTGCGGCGCTCGAAGGAATGGGGCTCGGCCTCGGTGGATTGCTCACAGTGGTGCCGGATATGGGAATCCTTTCGGCCATCACTCTTCGCCTGCTGCAGAAACTCAGCTTGCTCTACGGCTTCGAATATACAACCGAGGAAGAGGCCATCGAATTGTGGATTGCCGCCGCCAGCGCCGCCGGCTTGGACCTTGGGCGCGAAATCTTGGAGAAACAGGGCATCGCACGCATCGTGCCGTTCATTATGGATCGCGTGGCCATAAGAGTGAGCGAGGAAATTGCCGAGAAGTGGACGGCCCGGCTCATACCGCTGTTGAGCGCGGGCGCGGGTGGCGCGCTGAATTATTATTTTGTTCGAGGATGGGGACGCCGCGCACAGAAGCATTTCGAGCAACGCCACGCTGTGGTGCGCGCGCAGCGTTTTTCGCGCGGCTTGCTTTCCACAGATCAGCCCTTCACGACGTGAGAGACGGTGCAAGGGGATCCAATCACTGAAGTTACTCGGTCGGAGTCAGGTCTTCGTTTGCTGGCTCGCCATGAGATATCGCAGCGGGCTGCTTGAATGGCAAACGGACGCGGAAGCGGGTGTCGCCGGGTTGGGATCTCACGTCGATGGACCCGTGGTGCTTTCGCACGATGCGCATGGCGGTGTCGAGGCCAAGGCCCGTGCCTTCTCCTACTTTCTTGGTGGTGAAGAAGGGCTCGAAGACGCGCCCTTGCATTTCGGGCGAAATACCCGGGCCGTTGTCGCCGATTTCCACTACCGCGCAATCGAGCTCGCGATGCGCGCGCACGCGGAGTTCGCCTTTGCCTTTCATGGCGTCAATCGCGTTGTCAATCAGATTAGTCCACACCTGATTGAGCTCGCCGCCATAGGCGCACACCCGGGGGAGCTCCGGATCGTAATCGCGGATGACGGTGATACCTTCTTTCAGGCGATGGCCGAAGATCTTTAGCGTGTTGTCCAAATCTTCCTCGAGATTCACTTCCTGAAGGGCGCCCTGATCCATGTAGGAGTAGCGTTTAATGGCGGTGACCAGATCGCTGATCCGGCGGGTACTGTTGTCGATTTCGCGGACGAGCCCGTACACGGTGACCAGGGCTGCGACGCGACGCAGGACGTACTCGACGCCATCCTCTCCGGTGATGGCGACCAGCGCATCCAGTCTCTGCTGGGTTATACAGGCATCCGCGAGAATCGACGCCATTTTGTAGGGCTCGTCGATGTTGTGGCGTTCCAGCCAATTGGTGACCTCTTCTTCGCGGTCGTTGAAGTCGAGAGGATCGGATGACTGCTTTTCGGTGGAAGCGGCCTCCTTCATGGCCGCCTGTTCGAACTGCAACATCGAAACGCGCTGAACCTCGGAATAAGAGTGTTGAAGAAGCTTGAGGGTCGCGGAGCGGACGTTTTCCATGGCTTCGGTGAGCGTCTGCGCGGCGCGGCGGGCCGCGGCGGCGGGATTGTTCAGTTCGTGGGCAAGCCCCGCGGAGAGTTTCCCGAGGGCCATCAGTTTTTCCTGCTGCGTTTCCATGCGGGTAACTTCGCGGATGCGGTCAGACATCAGGGCAACCAGACGCTGACCAAGCTGGGGCATGCGCTGCAGCATTTCCGGGAAATATTGCTTATGGAGAAGAAGGAGGCGCGACGGCAGAACCGCGCGGGCGATGCCGCGGACCTGCGTCAGACGCGAAAAAGGAAGCAGGCCTGTAATCTGCCCAGCAGAAGCCGTGAAAACCGGCGAGCCAGGAGCGTCCGGGCGTTCAAACTGGATCTCGCCTTCGAGGACGACACTCAGATTATCCACCGGGTCGCCGGCCCGGGCGAAAATCTGCCCGGCATCGAAGTTCGCTTCGACCATTCGTGCGGCCAGCCACTCCAGATCTTGAGCGGGTAGGTCCGCGAAGACGGAGACCGAGCGCAAGCCCGCGACGATGCGGGCAGCTTGACCGGCTGTGTGGTCTTCGTTCATCTCACACTGTACTCAGGTATTGATGCACGAATTGCACGGCGTTGGAACCCTCGCCGACGCCGGAGGCAACTCGCTTGATCGAACGGTAGCGTACGTCGCCCGCCACAAAGATACCAGGAACGCTGGCTTCGAGGAGCCACGGATCGCGCTCCAGAGGCCATTCCTTGGGTGGCTTACCATCGCGTATCAGATCGGGGCCCGTCAAGAGGAAGCCCTTTTCATCGCGTTCAACCACACCGGCAAGCCACTCCGTGCCGGGCTCGGCGCCAATGAAAATGAACAAAGAGTTCGTCGAGATTTTTTCTGTTTCCTTCGTTGTGGAGCACAGGATGGAGATGGCTTCCAGGTGGTCCTGGCCAAAAACTTCGACCACTTGCGAGTTAAGCTCGACGTGGATGTTTTCGGTCTTGCGAATCTGGTCAATGAGGTATTGCGACATGGTGGCTTGAAGCGAGCCGCCGCGCACGAGCATGATGACGCGCTCAGCGTACTGCGAGAAAAACATCGCCGCCTGCCCCGCCGAATTCGCTCCGCCCACGATGTAAACTTTTTCGCCGCGGCAAGCGACAGCTTCGGTCATGGCCGCGCCGTAATAAACGCCGGCGCCTTGCACGCGCTCCATGCCCGGGACGTCAAGCCGCCGGTAGGACACGCCCGTGGCGATGATCAAGGCCTTGGTGCCGATTTCCGTGCCGTCGGCCAGGGACACGAATTTTGATCCCGCCTCAACACGCAGCCTGCTTACTTCCTGCGGCGTAAGGATTTCCACGCCAAAACGCCGCGCTTGCGTCACGGCCCTCCGCGCGAGGTCAGCGCCGCTCAAGCCTGAAGGGAAGCCCAAATAATTCTCGATCCGCGAGCTCATGCCCGCCTGCCCGCCTGGCGCGTCCCGCTCGATCATCACCGTGCGCAGGCCTTCCGAAGCGCCGTAGACCGCGGCGGCAAGCCCGGCGGGCCCGCCGCCGACGATCAGCAGGTCATAGAACGAAGTCTCCGCGCGGGTGCGCAAGCCCAGGCGCTCGGCAATCTCCAGAGTGGTGGGGTCGGAAAGGAGTGTGCCGTCCGAAAATAGCACCACGGGGAGTTTGCCCGATTCGCCGCCCGCTGCAGCGAGAGCGTCGCGCGTTTCTCCGCTCTTTTCCGCATCTTCAACATCCAGCCAGTGGTACGGCACCTGATTTCGCGCGAGGAAGTCGCGCACGGCGTAAGAGCGAGGAGACCAGCGATGGCCCAACACGCGGACTCCCGAGAAAGCAGGGCGATAGGACGCTTGCCAGTCATCCAGAAGATCGTCCAGTACAGGATAAAGCTGCTGTTCCGGAGGGTCCCAGGGCTTCAACAAATAGTGATGAATCCTGGCTTCATTGATGGCCTGGATGGCGGCATCCGTGTCCGCATAGGCGGTGAGCAAGACGCGGCGGGCATCCGGGTAAATATCCATGGCGCGGCGGATGAATTCCACGCCGCTCATTTCCGGCATGCGCTGGTCAGCCAGCAGAAGGCTCACGGCTTCGCTGCGCCGCTTCAGACGTTGCAAAGCATTGAGCGCCGCCGCGCCGGAGTCGGCGCGCAACACACGATAGTGCTCGGCGTAATGCGTGCGCAGGTCGCGCTCGACAGCTCGCAACACTTCGGCATCATCATCAACGGCCATCAGCACCGGTTTGGCCATCTTGCTTCCTTGCCCGCCGTTCTTCTGGATTTGCCGGAACCCACTCTACACTTCGCTTGGATTGGATGCACGGATGGAACGGGAGTTTCACCGCAATCCCCGCAGCCCCATCCGCCCGCAGTGATCGCAAACTGTAATCATCTTGGCGATGAGCTTCGGCCTCCTCGCGCGGGAATTGCTGATTGATTATCTGGCTGACGGATCGATGCAGACGAAATACGGGCTCTCTTTGAAAAGGTAATGCGGAAGAAGGGACTCGAACCCCTATGGCCTTTCGGCCACCAGCTCCTAAGGCTGGCGCGTCTGCCAGTTCCGCCACTTCCGCATAAACTCATAACATAGTAGCAGCCGGCGCTCTTTCTAGGAACGTCTAAGCTGCTGGCAGCATTGCGACTCTGATACCGTGACGCGAGTTCGTCGGCATTCACTGTTTTGCGACAGATGCTCGCGCTTCGATCCATAGGCTGTCGGCGAAGCGCGTGAGAATCGGCATGGCATTCGCGGCTCTGCGTCCGGCATAGGAAGCAAGCACAACCAGTTTTCCGGCGGGCGTGAGCAGATCCAGATCAGAAAGCTGCGGATTCTGTGAAAGAAAGCCATCGGTATGAATTTGCACGTCGCGCAGGCCCGCATCGCGCAAACTTTCCCGAATTGTTTTCCTCGACCAGTAGCGCATTTCGAAAGTTCCGGGCTTCGCCTCTCGAAAACCGCGTTTCAGTTGCTGCACAAAGCTGAGTGGACCCAACGTATTGGGCAGTTGTATCAGGCAGCGGCCGCCTGGCTTCAGCACCCGCGCGATTTCGTGAAAAATGCCCAGCACTTTTGGTTTGTCGATGTGCTGCAGAACGCTGTAGGAAAAAACACAGCCGACGCTATGCGATTGCAGCGGCAGCACGTCCGCATCACCGCAGAGAAACTGACAGTGTGGTTCCAATTGGTGCGAAACGCGCGCGGCCGCGGCCAGCGCGTCGATATGTACGTCGATGCCGATCGGTTGAAAACCGGCACGCGAGGCGGAGATGCACCAGCGTCCCCAACCACAGCCGATATCGAGCAACGTTTTTCCTGCACCGCTGCCAAATGGCCAATCGGGAATCGGATATCGGGGCAACCGGCCACGGACGGGCCAATAAAGGTTTCCATTGGTGTTCACGATCCAATCGTTCACGAAGGGATCGATTGCGCCCGGGTTCGCGTCGCCATCGTGAGACTGAGGGCAGGGAGGCAGATTCAACGGCACCGGCTCGCGGCGTGGATGTTCGGTGAAGACTGGCACGTCCTGCTCGAACGCGAAGCGGTGGCCCTGCTCGCAGACGATCGCCTCGCCGGTGGCACGAAGCGGCGCGTGGTCATGTGGACAAGCAAGAATGCGAAAAAGAGATTCGTCCAGCAAAAGGGCGCTTCCTGTTCAGGCCGAATTTTGGCCGATGCAAGTTTACGCGACGGAACTAAATTCGCGAAGGCAAGCTGTGAGCTGGTAGGCCGGATCTCGTGGTGCTCGCGGCCATCTACATTCCCGTCTGCCGAGCACGCGCGTCGATCCCATGGTGGTCCTGCGCTACGAATGAGCCGTCCTTTCGGCCAAGTAATCGATAGGCTACGCCGCCAGCCCTGATCTCATTGCGGGCTCGCCGCTGGCATTACACTCATTACTGAGCCATCCCTCAGCCGTTTCTCAGAGCCAGGACGTACAGGCAATTCCGGAGTTTCGGATATGTCGAAAAGCTCTCCAGGGTCTTCGCCGCCGCCCGACGCGCAGTTTCACGCGCTGATGTCGACGCCTACAATTATTTCCGCGATGTTGAAATCCGCGCCGCACATCAGCGACCTGATTTTTTCCCCCGGCAAATTGCCGCAAGTGCAGGCCAGCGGCCATCTGATGGGCGTGAAGATCCCCGGCGGAAACATTTTGATGCCCGAAGATACCGCGCGCATCGCCGCGGACTTGATCGGCGGCAGCAAGCTCGCCGTGGAAAAACTGCGCGAAGAGGGATCCTGCGACATTTCTTACAGCCTGCCGAAGCTTTCGCGTTTTCGCGTCAATATTTTCACCCAGCGCGGCACTTGCGCGATTGTCATGCGCGTGATTCCCAGCAAAGTGCCGGACTTTGAGGAACTGAACCTTCCGCCTCAGATGCAGGAGCTCACCACGGTGCAGAACGGAATCGTTCTGGTCACTGGGCCTGCCGGCTCGGGAAAATCCTCCACGCTGGCCGCAGTCCTGAACCGGATCAATGAAGACCAGGCGGTCCACGTCCTGACCATCGAGGACCCCATCGAGTTTATCCATCCGCACAAGAAGGCCACCATTCATCAGCGCGAACTTCACAGCGATACTCCTTCGTTCGCGCTCGCGTTGCGCGCCGCTTTGCGCCAGGCGCCGAAAGTTATCTTGGTCGGCGAAATGCGCGACCGGGAAACCATCGAAATCGCCATGGAGGCGGGCGAAACCGGCCACTTGGTCTTCTCAACTCTGCACACCATCGACGCCTCGAAAACCATCGAACGCGTCGTCGGCGCGTTTCCCGTGAGCGAGCAGTACGTGGTTCGCATGCGCTTCGCCAAGACGTTTCGTTACGTCATCTCGCAGAGGCTCATCCCGCGCAAAGATGGCGAGGGGCGCATCCCCGCGATTGAGATTTTGAAATCCACCATGCGCACGCGCGACTACATCGAAAAAGGCGAAGGCGAGGGCAAAAGTTTGATCGACGCGATGCGCGACGGCTCAACCGAAGGGATGCAGGATTTCGACAGCGAACTCGATCGCCTCGTTCGCGCCGGCAAGATTGATCTCGCGATGGCCATGGCTTACGCCACCAATGCCGGCAACCTGCGCCTGCAGCTTGCCGACTTCGCGGATGCCGCAGCCCACCCGCCCGCCGCGTCCCCGCAATTGGTGCCCGCGCCCGCGCCACCGCCGCAAGAAACCGTTGCCGCTCCGGAAATGGCAAAAGCCCCCTTCGACGAAGTAGAAGTCAAGCAGTGAACAGTTGTTCTTCCTCGAAGCTCGCTCCGCTTCCTTCATTTTGCCCTGCATTTTGCAGCGTCCGCCGTGTTCTCATTCGAGCTGCTTGCCCTTCGTCTCCGGCAGCGCCAGCGTCAAGAGCGCCGCAACCAGAAACGCCCCACCCAGCATAAAAAACGAATGCCCCAGGCCGATGCGAATCGCCAGCGCTCCCACGGCAAAGGGCGCAATCGCGGAGATTCCGCGCCCCACGTTGTAGCTCAAGCCCATCGCCGTGGCGCGAATCTCCGTTGGGAATAGCTCCGACGCGATGGCGCCGAACCCCGAAAAGAATCCCGTCCCGAAAAACGCCACGACCGGCCCCAGCGCCAGCAGCCACAGCGAGCTATGCACCACGCCGTAGATCGGCGTTAGAATCGCGGCCACAAAAAGGTACGTGAAATAAGTCCTGCGCCGCCCAAATGCGTCCGCTGCAAAACCGAACAGCACGTATCCCAGCCATTGCCCCACCCCGATGATGATCAGCCATGCATAAGTGGTCGCAACGCTCAGCCCGCGCCCTCCCTGCGACACGGGAAGCGAAAAATACGCCGGGATCCAAGTGAAAAGCCCCCAATATCCGAGCATGCTGAAGGTGTTCATCGCCGTGGCCAGCAGCCCGTTCCAGCGAATATCTTTGCGCCACAGCGCGCCCAAAGGGACTTTCGCAGCGCCGCCACTCTTCCTCTCGCGCTGCTTCCAAATCTCCGGCTCCGGCACGCGCCTTTGAATCCACAGCGCCACCAGCGCCGGCAGCACGCCAACAAAAAAGACGCCCCGCCATCCCCATCGCGGCAGAATCGCCCACGCCACACCCGCGGCCAGCATTCCGCCAATAGCCCACGTGGACTGCATCAATCCCAGCACCTTGCCGCGATGTTCGGCCGGCCACGTTTCGGCGATGAGCGCCGCGCCGGCCGTCCATTCTCCGCCCATGCCCAATCCCAGAATCACGCGGAAGATCGCCAGGAAGACCACGCTGCTTGCGAACCCGCACGCCGCCGTCGCCACGGAATAAATCACAATGGAGGTGGAAAGCGAGCGCGTGCGGCCAATGCGGTCCGCGACAAATCCGAAGATGACGCCGCCCACCGCCGAGGCAATCAGCGTCAGCGAACCCAGCAGCCCGCCTGTGCCTTTGCCGATCCCCAGGTCGCGCATCAGGTAGGCCAGCACCATCGAGTAGAGCATCACATCGAAGGAGTCCAGCATCCACCCAAGCCCGCCCGCGAGCAGGGAATCGCGCTCCGCCGGAGTGATCTGGCGCGGCCATTCCAGGCCCAGGATTCTTCGCGTGCTGCTCGCGGCGGCAAGCTCTGTGGACAGGGTGGCGCTCCGTGTTTCGCCTCTCGGACGAAAGCATTCGGCGAAACTTCGCGCGGCGATTCTATTCAATCCGCGCTCCATGTACCAACTTTCTTGCGCCGCGAAGCCGGATTCCCGCCCGGAGGGCCTTTTTCGCTCGGCAGACAACATAATCGGCTACTTACTCATCTCAGCAACAAACGCCGACAATCCCGCCCGATGATCGCGCGCGAAACCTGCTGGGAGCATGCACATGAACGGCGCAAATCAAAGCAATCGCAGTGGAATGACAATTCTGGGCTTTCTGCTTGCCGTCGGCCTCACCTTGGGCGGTTTGGTATTGGGAGGGCAGATTAAGGCCACTCGGCTCAGCGATCGTTACGTCACGGTAAGAGGACTCGCCGAGCGGAACGTCAAATCTGACTTGGCCATTTGGAACCTTGGCTATAAGGACGCTGGCGACGACCTCGGCGCGCTTTACACCAAGAGCGAAGCCGACAAGAAGGCCATACTTGACTTTCTCGGCAAGCAAGGCATCCAGCCTTCCGAAATCGAACTCGGCATCGTCGGCGTCACGGATACGCAAGCCAATGAATACGGGATCAACAAAAACCCCTCCCGTCGCTACATCATGCAGCAGGACATCACCGTGCACACGTCACGCGTCGATTTGGTGGCCGCGGCCTCGCAGAAAACTATGCAGCTCGTGCAGAAGGGGGTGGTTTTGAGCGGCGGAACGAACTCTGGCTTAAGTTATGAGTTCACCGGGCTGAACTCGATCAAGCCAGACATGATTACCGAAGCCACGTGAGCGCTTCCGTTTCCCAATTGTCGCCGAGATCGCCGATCAAATCGCCGGCAAATAACGCCAAGACAACGCGGTTCGAATTCGACGACCCGCCTCTTCTGGCTGGTCCCCTGCGCATACGTCTGCGGTCTCGTTGACATTGCCAGGTCCGTCCGCTACGCTCGGTGGCTTTCCAGTTTGTTTTCGAAGCGTCCGTAAACACCGCCCTTTGGAGCGTCGAAAAAAGGTATGGCTGACCGCAAGCTTCCAACCCGCGCCGAAGACTTCTCCGAGTGGTACAACCAAGTCGTTTTGCGCGCGGAGATGGCCGATTACGCGCCCGTTCGCGGCTGCATGATCGTCCGCCCGTACGGCTGGGCGCTTTGGGAGAACATGACCGCCGGGCTCGACCGCCGCTTCAAGGCCACTGGCCACATGAACGCCGCGTTTCCGCTGCTCATTCCGCGCAGTTTTATCGACAAAGAGAAGCATCACGTCGCCGGCTTCTCGCCTGAGCTCGCCGTTGTGACCATCGGCGGTGGTGAAGAGCTCGAAGAGCCTCTGGTCATCCGCCCTACCTCGGAAACGATCATCGGCCACGCCTACGCCAAATGGATTCAGTCCTATCGCGATTTGCCGGTGCTCATCAACCAGTGGAACAGCGTCGTGCGCTGGGAATTGCGCACCAAGCTTTTCCTGCGGACGCTGGAATTTTTCTGGCAGGAGGGCCACACCGCTCACGCCACGCTCGAAGAAGCCGAAGCCGAAACGCGCCAGATGCTCGATATTTACACGGACTTCGCCGTGAGCGACGCCGCCATCCCCGTGATTCCGGGGCGAAAATCGGACTCGGAAAAATTTGCCGGCGCCGACATCACCTACTCCATCGAAGCCATGATGGGCGACGGCAAAGCCCTGCAGTCGGGCACTTCCCACAACCTCGGCCAGAACTTCGCCAGAGCTTTTGACATCAAGTATCTCGACAAAGGTGGTGTCCACCAGTTTTGCTGGACCACCTCCTGGGGCCTCTCCACGCGCTTCGTCGGCGCCATCGTAATGGTCCATGGCGACGACCAGGGCCTGATCCTTCCGCCGCGTCTCGCACCCTACCAAGTGGTCATCGTGCCGATTTTCAAGAGCGACGACGAAAAACGTGCCGTCTTCGAGGCCACTCAGAAAATGCGCGCTGAACTCGTCGCCGCCGACATTCGCGTGAAAATGGACGAACGCGACGGCATGAGCCCTGGTTTCAAGTTCAACGACTGGGAGATGCGTGGCGTGCCCTTGCGAATCGAGCTTGGGCCCAAGGACGTTGCCAGCGGCAATGCCGTCCTCGCGCGTCGCGACCGCCCCGGCCGCGAAGGCAAAACCTCCGTCCCGCAGCAGGGAATTGCCTCCGTCGTCGCAAAACTGCTCTCCGAGATTCAAGATGCGTTGTTTCAACGCGCGCTCGATTTCCGCAAATCCAATACCGTCGCGCCTAAGGATTACAACGAGTTCAAGCTCGCCGTCGAAAAAGGCTTCGCGCTCTCCCACTGGTGCGGAAGCGCCGACTGCGAAGCGAAAATCAAAGAAGAAACCAAGGCCACCATGCGCTGCATTCCCCTGGAACAAACCGCCGGTCCTGGTAAGTGCGTTTACTGCGGCCAAGCGGCTCCCGAGCAGGCCATCTTCGCCAAAGCCTATTAGTTTCTGTGTATTCTATCAGGTCCGCGTCGATTCTTTGCGACGCTCTGGTGAGGGACTGAAGCTGTCGGCTTTGCATTCCTGTCCTTCCGTTCAGGTTACCGGTCGGGAACGCTCTTTGAGCGCTCCCTCGACGTTGCATAAGCCCGGTGCTAGCATTTCTCGAAGCGCGGCTCTGTGCTCGCGTCTTTTGTGTGGAGGGTGTGGTGAATAGCAGCTGGTGTCACGGCGAAAAAGGGGGTACCAGACTCAAGACTCTGTTTGTTCTGGTTATCGTTTTTGCGCTTGGCTTCGCTGCAGTCAAGATCGTGCCCATCTACATAAACAACTACCAGTTGCAGGACTCCATGCAGGAAGAGGCCACCTATGCCTCTGTTAATCGCAAGACGGCTGACCAGATCAAAACCGATCTCGAAAAGAGACTAACCGACCTCGGCATTTCCGTGGATCCGAGCACCATTCAAGTGACATCCTACTCTGGGAACGTCACGATCTCTCTCGAATACACGATTCCGGTCGACCTGACAGTTTATCAACTTCAATTGCATTTTCATCCCCAAGCAGACAACACTTCCCTCTAAAATAGGAGTCGAAGCAAGTGAGGGCTCCGGGGCAGCTTTTCGGGGACCGTCGCGCGCAGGGCTCTCGCGGCGCATCCCAGCCTCCGACTGTGCGTCTCCGGAGAGGAGAATCGGAGGAACGATTGCGTATACGCATTACCCGTGGATTCTGGTCATCTCGTTTCGGGCTGGCCCTTTTGGGCCTGGCGTTGTGCGCGATTTTGGCCGCCGCCGGGGTTTATACCTACTACTGGGTTCATTTTAGCCATCTGATTGACGAGCGCCTCACCGGCCAAGTCTTCGGTCACACCTCGCATATCTTCACCGCGCCGGAGAAAATCTTCGTCGGTGAGCAGCTTTCGCCCGGGAACCTGGCCGGCTACCTGATCAATAACGGCTATAGCGAAGCGGACGTGCCGGGCGCCGCGGGCCGCTTCGAGACAACAAAGTCCTCCATTCAGGTTTACCCCTCGGAGAATTCCTATTTCGATGGCCGCAACGCCATTCGCGTCGATTTCTCGCCCAACAGTATCTCGAGCATTCATCTGCTCTCAGACAATTTGTCCGTCAGTTTCGCTCAAGTCGAGCCGCAACTGCTCACCAACCTCTTCGACGATTCACGCGAAAAACGACGCGTGGTCCGATATAGCGATTTGCCGCCGACGCTCATTCACGCTGTCCTGGCCGCCGAGGACAAACGCTTCTTCGAGCACGGCGGATTCGATCCCATTCGCGTGATGGGCGCCGCGGTTGCCGATCTGCGCCGCAATAAAGCGCAGGGAACGGGAATGCTCGAGGGCGCCAGCACCATCGACATGCAAGTTGCGCGCAGCTTTTTCTTCTCCACGCGGCGAGAGTGGCGCCGCAAGATCGCGGAAACCATGGTGGCGTTGGAGCTCGACCACCGGTTCAGCAAGGAACGGATTTTCGAGCTCTACGCCAACGAGATTTATTTGGGCAATCGCGGCAGCTTTGCCATTCGCGGCTTCGGAGAAGCCGCCGAGGCTTATTTCGGTACCGATGTCCGCGATCTGGACCTTGCCCAGAGCGCCTTCCTCGCTGGAATTATCCGTTCTCCCAATCGCTATGCTTCGGCGGAGCATCATCCGGATCGAGTTGACGACGCCCGCGACCGCGTGTTGCACCAGATGGTAGAGGATGGCTATATCACCGCTGGGCAGGAGCAAGCAGCGCGCGCGGAGAACTTGAAATTTGTTGGTGGCGCCGCTCCCAGCCGCTCCGCTCCGTATTTTGTTGACATGGTGCGCGATTCGCTGCTCGATCAATTCTCGCAGAACGATCTGACCACGCAGAGCTACCGCATTTACACCACTCTCGATCCGGCGCTGCAAGCGGCCGCAGAGGAAGCGGTCACCGAGGGCATGCAGGTGGTTGATGATGGCCTGGCACACCGCTACGCCGCAGAGAAGCATCGCCATCTTCCCGTTGTGAAGCCGCAAGTCGCGTTGGTCGCGCTGGATCCCAAGACCGGTGCGATTCTAGCTCTGGTTGGCGGCCGCGACTATGGCGAGAGCCAACTGGACCACGCTATGGCCCGCCGCCAGCCGGGGTCATCTTTCAAGCCCTTTGTGTATGCCGCCGCATTCGATAATTCTGTCGCCGGTCTTCAGCCCATCGTGACGCCGGAAACCACCGTTGAAGACGAGCCTACGACTTTCAGCTTCGACGGCAAGGACTACACGCCGGACAATGACGAGGGACAATTCTACGGCACTGTTTCCGCGCGCGACGCCCTCACTCATTCGCTCAACGTCGCTACCGTGAAATTTGCCGAAATGATCGGATACGATCGCGTGAAAGAAGTGGCCCGGGAACTCGGCCTCGATCCGGATATTCAAGCCACGCCGGCGATGGCGCTCGGGACTTACTTGATGACGCCGATTGAAGTGGCCGCTGGTTACACGATTTTTGCAAATGACGGAACACGCACCGAGCCTCGTTTCCTGAACGAAGTCGTTAGTTCCGACGGGCAAGTCATCGACAGGCAGGCGCCTCAGTCGCATGCTGTGCTCGATCCGCGGGTCGCCTACCTCGTTACCAGCGTGCTCGAAGACGTGATCGATCATGGCACTGGATACACCGTGCGTGCTCGCGGCTTCGACGCTCCCGCCGCGGGCAAGACCGGCACGTCGAAGGACGGCTGGTTCGCGGGCTACACTTCGAACTTGCTTTGTGTTGTTTGGGTTGGCTATGACGATGATCGCGACCTCGATCTGACGGGTGCGGTCTCGGCGGCTCCCGTGTGGGCAGAGTTCATGAAGCGCGCCGAGGCGCTGCCTGCCTATCACGACATGGAGCCCTTCCCAGAGCCGCAGGGGTTGGTTCATGTGGTCATCTGTCCCGAGTCCGGCGATCTTGCCACACCGTCCTGTCCAACCACGCGCGATGAAGTCTATATCGCCGGAACGGAGCCGACGGTCTTTTGCCCCATTCATGGAAGCCAGAAGCTTTCCGACGTTCCGCCCGCGGGATGGCTGTCTCATCTTTTTGGCAAGCCGTCGAGCCCGCCTCCGCCATCCTCCACGGCGGCAGCGATTGCCCGCGAGAAGGGCCTCCCCAGCAGGCCTGCGGGGACGTCGCCACCGCAAGCCTCTCCGGCGCCACAACCTCCGCCGGCTGCACCCGCCGAGCCCGAAAAGAAAAAGGGGATATTTAGCAGGATATTTGGTATCTTTGGAAGCAGCAAGAAGCCACCAGCCAATCCGAAGCCGAATTCCTAGGCGGCGCGGGATTGGAGGAGGTTGACCATGAAGTACTCGCTCCTACCCGTTGCTTTTCTTTCCTTGATTTTCGCGGTTCCGTCGCATGCGCAACGTCTCAGTTCGGTCGCGCTGCGTCAGGTGACTGCCGTGCAGCCCGCCAGCCAGCCGGAGATGACGCCGCGCCAGCTCGCAGAATTGCGCGCCGACATTTTCATGGCCCGCAAAATGTTCCCCGAGGCGATTCAATCTTACCAGCGGCTCATCAAGGAAGAACCGCACAATGCCGTCCTGCTCAATAAGCTTGGAATAGCCTACGAAGGTATTCGCAATGATGGTCCCGCCGAACGCGCTTACAAGAGGGCCATCAAAGCGGACAAGACTTACGCGAGCGCCTACAATAACGTAGGCACGGTGGAATATGACCGCCATAAATACACCCACGCCATCGAGTGGTACCAGAAGACGCTGGCCTTGCGTCCCGATATGGCCGCTGTGTACTACAACCTGGGGTGCGCGTATTTCGACGCGAAGGAATATCCGGAGGCCATGGACGCCTTTGTGCGCGCCATTCAGATCGATCCTCATGTGATGACCGCGAATGGAGGCAATGGTTCCGTCGTGCAGCCGCGCGGCACTTCCAATCAAGGACTTTTTTACTTCTATATCGCGCGAACCTATGCGCAACTCGGCAATGTGGAGCGTTGTGCGCACTATTTGAAAATGGCGCGCGACGTTGGCTATGACAAATTCGTCGATGCCAAAACCGATCCGGCGTTCGCCAAGGTGATTGCCGATCCACAAGTTCGGGCGGTATTCGTGCCTGTGCCTGAGCTCGCAACTTCCAAGCCGCACTGAACAACCCCCCGCGGCGCGCTGGTTGAACTGCGAGCGCTTGCCCAGGCGGCGAAGCGCGCAATGAGCCATCTTTCGGGCGCGCCGCCTTGCTCCCTGTTATAATGCCGCCGTCCATGCGCGAACTGTCGAATCTCCGCGCTTCCCGTCGCAACCTTGGACGTTTAGGCTTGGCCGCCCTCTGCGGGCTGGCCGTCAGCGCTTTGGCGCCGCTTGCGCGTACGTTGCCGGTTGCAGCCGCAACTCCGGCGGCTTCTTCGCGGGTTTACGAATTGCAAATCGATGGCGAGATCGAGCCGATTCTCGCCGAATACATCGTCGGCGGAATTGACAGCGCGAATCGCGCGAACGCCAGCCTGATTCTCATCACCATCGACACACCCGGCGGGCTGGATTCCGCAATGCGCGACATCATCGCCGCCATTCTGCATTCGCGTGTTCCGGTCGTTACCTACGTGACTCCATCCGGCTCGCGCGCCGCTTCCGCCGGATTTTTCATTTTGCTTTCCGCCGATGTTGCCGCGATGTCTCCGGGCACCGACACCGGTGCCGCATCGCCGCTGCTCGAAGTTGCCGGCAATCCGGTGAAAATCGACGACACGCTCGCGCGCAAGATCATGAACGAGGCGACCGCCTATCTGCGAAGTTACGCTTCGCGTCGCGGGCGCAATGTCTCGCTGGCCGTTACTGCAGTCACCGACGCGAAAGCCTTCAGCGAGAAAGAAGCGTTGGATGGCCACCTGATTGATTTGGTCGCTCCCAATACGGAAGCGTTACTCGCACAGCTCAACGGCCGCACCATCACGCGTCTCGATGGCTCGCAGCAAACGTTGCAGCTCCCCGATCCGGTGGTTGAACTTCACCTGATGAGCGGCCGCGAACGGATTCTCGACCGCATCGTCCAGCCGGATGCGTTTTTCATTCTCTTGATCGTTGGCGTCCTCGGCCTCTACGTTGAGTTTACGCATCCCGGACTGTTCGCGCCCGGCGTGATCGGCGGCATCGCCCTTCTGCTCGCGCTTTTCGCCATGCACATGCTTCCGGTAAACTTCGCGGGTTTCCTGCTGATTGTCCTCGCGCTCATTTTGTTTGTCCTGGAGGCGAAATTTCCGACCCACGGAATCCTGGGCGTCGGCGGCGCCATCGCCATGCTATTCGGCGCGCTGATGCTGATTCGTTCGCCGATCACCCCCGGAGGCGTTCATGTGAGCACTGCGCTTGCCGTCACGATTCCCGTCGCGCTGATCGCGATTTTTCTTATGCGCCTTGTCCTGCGCTCATTCCGATGGAAGCCAACGACGGGCGTTGAGCAGTTGGTTGGGTCCGTAGGTCAGATGATGGAGCCGGTGGAATCGCCCGGCGCCGACGGCATGGTCCTGGTTCACGGCGAGCTGTGGCGCGCCGCCGCGAACGAATCGATTCCCAAGGGAACACGCGTGCGCGTCAGCCGCGTCGATGGGCTCACTCTCACCGTCGAGCCGCTGCGCACCGGCGCCGCTGTTCCGGATGCTTTAGTTCGATAGTTCTTAGGCACTCGCTCGCGCGAAATTTGCCGGTTTTTGGGGCGCGATCAAAAAGCGCCCGGAGGAAACGATGAACGGATTGATCTTTGTCGCAGTGGTCATCTTCATTTTTTTGATCTGGCTCTTCAACTGCATCAACGTGCTCAAGGAATGGGAGCGCGGCGTGGTCCTTCGCCTTGGGCGCATGCTGCCCGTTCCCAAAGGGCCCGGGTTGGTCCTCATTTTCTCACCCATCGACAAATTGATCCGCGTTTCGCTGCGCATCGAGACGCTGGACATCCCGCCGCAGGATGTGATCACCAAGGACAACGTCTCCGCGAAAGTAAACGCCGTCTGCTATTTCCGCGTGGTCGATGCCAATCTGGCGATTTCGCAAGTGCAAAACTATCTTTACGCCACTTCGCAGCTCGCGCAAACGAACCTTCGCAGCATCGTGGGCCAGTCTCAATTGGACGACGTTCTTTCGGAGCGCGAAAAGGTAAACGACAAGTTACAAACAATCCTTGACCAGGATACCGAGCCTTGGGGTATTAAGGTAACGAAGGTTGAGGTCAAACAAGTCGATATTCCGGATAACATGCAGCGCGCTATTGCGCGCCAGGCAGAAGCCGAACGCGAGCGCCGAGCGAAAATCATTAACGCCGATGGCGAGTTGCAAGCTTCCGCCAAGCTCGCGGAGGCCGCCGAGGCCTTGCAGCGCCAGCCTGTTTCTGTGCAGCTTCGTTATTTACAGACGCTGCAGGAGATTGGCAGCGAGAAAAACACGACCGTGATTTTTCCGGTCCCGATGGACTTGATCAGCCAGTGGATCAAGCCCGGCCCACCGCTGCCCAGTAAATGATCGGCAGACGATGGGCGAGTGACGGGCAAATAGAATTTTGGGAGCCTCCTAGAATATGAGTGGTTCTTCGCGACGCGGCGAGCGAGTGCTCGAAAGCCGGCACTTGATCGGCCTGTTTTTGGGCGTGGTATTGCTCTGCTGCGTCTTCTTCACGCTCGGTTACGTCATGGGCAAAACGCAGTACGGTAACTCGCCCGTGCAAGCCGCTTCGCTTGATAATTCACTGAAACCCTCGTCCGCGTCCGACGCAAAGACGGTGCCGCCCCAGCCTGCGTCTCCTGAGTGGGATTTCTACACGGAAAAGAAAACCACCGACGTTCCTCTGAAGCCTGCTCGTTCTGGCGGTTCTGCTCAGCCTTCGTCAAATGCTTCTTCGTCGGAAATCGCGCCTTCTCGCGCGGGAGGTTCTTCCGCAGCGAATTCCCAGCCCTCTGGCCGCGAAGTTTCTGCGACGCCTGCGGCAACGCGTGCTTCGTACGCACCACCGCCGCCGCGATACCGGGCGCCGCGCATGTCCCGCAACGCCATCGTTCTTCAGGTCGCCGCTTTGCGCCACGAAAGCGACGCCCTCGCTCTGGCCGACGCGCTGCAACAAAAAGGCTTTCCTGCATTTGTGCTGACGCCGTCCTCGGACAGCTTTTATCGCGTGCAGGTGGGCCCTTTTTCGACCCAAGCCGTCGGCGACAAGGCTAAGCAATCGCTCCAGCGCGAGGGATTCAAAGCCATCTTCCGACGCTGAATGACGCTATCGCGGCCTGTTCGCTTTCTTCTCGCTGTCGCCTCCGGCCTCGCGCTCTCCTTTTCATTTCCGAACTACAACCTTCCTCTGCTCGCGTGGTTCGCCGTCGCGTTGCTGATGCTCGCCGCGCTTGGTGCGCGTACGCGCGACGCCGCACTGTACGGCTTCATCAACGGCGTCCTTTTTTATCCGCTTAGCCTTCCCTGGATCGCCACGGTCATGAAGCAATACGGCAGCAATATCGATTGGTTTGCCGCTGCGGGCATTTTGGGATTGATGGCGCTCGCGGGTTCGCTTTTTCCATTGGTATTTGCTGTCCTCGTCTGCCGCGTTGGCAAAAAAAGCGTTCCCGTGGCCTGCGCGATGGCGCCGTGTCTTTGGGTTGTGCTCGAATTCGCGCGCGCGCATCTTCCCATCATCAGTTTTCCGTGGAATCTGCTCGGTTACGCGGCTTCCGGCAATCTCGCCTTCGTGCAGCTCACCAGCGTCACCGGAATCTTTGGGCTCTCCCTGCTCGTCGCAGCGTTTAACGCTTCGCTTGCGTGGATGTTCGCTGCTCCATCCCCGAAAAGCCGTCGCGTCACCATTGGCGCCGCAATTCTTCTCGTCGTGATTGCCACGATTGGTCCGCGCTTCGTCCCGCATGCGCCCGCAGACCACATTGCGCATCTTGTCCAAACAAATCTTGCGCAGGAAGAAATCTACCCGGCCAATTGGATGGAAGTTCACGCCGCAGACATGCAGCAGCTCGAATCCCTGAGCATCGACGCCGTGCAGAAATCTCCGGGCCTGATCGTCTGGCCAGAAGTCCCCGCTCCGTTCACTCTGCAAGATTCGAAGTTCGCTGCCATCGCCGACCGCATCGCGCAAAGCTCAGGCCAGCATTTTCTTGTCGGCGTGGTCGATTGGAAGCTAAGCCCCGACCGCAAATGGCTCGCCTCGAACAGCGCTGTCCTCCTTGATCCCGCCGGACACCGCGAATTCACCTACGATAAAATTCACCTGGTTCCTTTCGGCGAGTACGTGCCGCTGCGCAAATATCTGTTTTTCGCGCACAGCCTCATCGATAGCATCGGCGATTTCACGCCGGGCCGCGAATATTCCGTCGGCCAATTGCCCGGCGGCCGCTTCAGCGTGTTCATCTGTTATGAAGCGATCTTCTCTTCGGGGGTTCGCCGCTTCGCAGCCAATGGTGCGGATCTGCTGATCAATATTTCCAACGACGGTTGGTTTGGCCGCTCATCGGCTCCGGCGCAGCATTTGATGATGGCGCGCGTCCGCGCCGTTGAGAATCGCCGCTGGCTGCTGCGTTGCACGAACACCGGCTTTACCGTCGACGTGGACCCGTATGGCCGAATCGTGGCGCGCCTTGCGCCATTCACGCGCGCCCAGCTCGACGCGCCCTACGCTTTCCGCTCCGATTTGACGCTCTACACGCGCTTCGGCGACTGGCTCGCGTGGCTTTGTGTTATCGCAGCGGCCGCGCTGCTTGCCCTGGGCCTTACTGGCGCACCAAAGGGAAAATCTCCGCGATGAGCGACTTTCGGTTTTCCAATTTTGACTTTCGTATGTAGAATCGAACCATGCCGACAGTTCAGCACATTGAAGACCTGCAAGCCCGCTTCGAAGAATTGAAGAAGCGCATCGAACTCGTGCGGAGTTATCTTTGACGTTCCCGCCAATCGCGAGCGCCTGAAAGCCCTCGAACAAAAGACCAACGATCCCGCATTCTGGCAGGATCAGGAAAAAGCCCAAGCCATTCTTCAGCAGCGCAAGCAAGCTGAAGGCAGCATCGCTGCGGAAGAGAAGCTCACGCGCACCATTTCCGATGTTGAAACATATCTCCATCTGGCCCTGGAAGAATCCAATGCCACGCAGCGCGACTCAGTCCTGAACGACGTCAGCGCGGAGCTCGACGCCGCCGACAAATACGTCTCCGAGCTCGAAACGCAAACGCTCCTCTCCGGCGAAAGCGATGGGCTCAACGCCATCATGACCATCAAGCCCGGTGCCGGCGGCACCGAGTCGCAAGACTGGGCCGAAATGCTCTTGCGCATGTACCTGCGCTGGGCGGAGAGCAAGAATTTCCGCGCCACCATTCTGGATTCCACTCCCGGCGAAGAGGCCGGACTGAAATCCGTCACCGTGCGCATCGAAGGCGAAAATGCCTACGGTCTGCTCGCTGGCGAAAGCGGCGTCCATCGCCTGGTGCGCATTTCGCCCTTTGATCAAGCCGCGCGCCGCCACACTTCGTTCGCATCCGTTTTCGTGATTCCGGAAATCGACGACCGCATCGACATCGTGGTTAAACCCGACGATCTGCGCATTGATACTTTTCGCGCTGGCGGCCACGGCGGCCAGAACGTCAACAAGGTCGAGTCCGCCGTGCGCATCACCCATCTCCCCACCGGCATCGTCGTGCAATGCCAGAACGAGCGCAGCCAGCACAAGAATCGCGAGATTGCCATGCGGGTCCTCAAGTCGCATCTCTACGAGCATGAGATTGAGAAGCGCCGCGAGCAAACCCGTAAGCGCGACGAGGCCAAGCTCGACATCAGCTTCGGCAGCCAGATTCGCTCCTACGTGCTCCAGCCTTACCAGCTCATCAAGGATCACCGCACCAAAATCGAGGAGGGCAACGTCAACCGCGTCCTCGATGGCGACCTGGACGAGTTCATCCGCGGCTACCTCCTTGCCCGGCGGCGCGGCGGGGGCACCGCGCCTCCGCCCGAACCGGCTGACAGTTAGTCCCGCGAATCTGCAATCTTTTTCAGTTACCGGCACTCTGGCTCCATAGTCAGGCCGATTGCCGGCCGCGCTCTGCGCCTCCTATTGCCCACCCAGGTCGCCAATAAGCCATTTCGCTGCAAGCGGTTGACACCTATTCACTCGCATGCTACGGTTTTTGTTTGATTTCACCGCGCCAACGGGCTCTTGGGTTATTGATTTGCCTGCCAAACCATCGAAGGAGACTGTCTTGACACGTTCAGAAGAGAAATTCCTGTTTACCTCGGAATCTGTTACCGAAGGCCATCCCGACAAGATGGCTGACCAGATCTCCGACGCCATCCTCGACGCAGTGATGAAGGACGACCCGATGGGCCGCGTCGGCTGCGAGACGCTCGTCACCACCGGCTTGGTCGTGGTTGCCGGCGAAATCACTACCACCACCTACGTTGATTTTTGCGACGTTGCCCGCGACGTCATCCGCAGCGTCGGCTACACGCGCGCCAAATATGGCTTCGACGCGGAAACCTGCGGCGTTATTTCCTCCATCAAGAAACAATCCCCCGATATCGCCATGGGCGTCGACACCGGAGGCGCGGGCGACCAGGGTTTGATGTTCGGCTTCGCCTGCGACGAGACCGAAGAGCTGATGCCCATGCCCATCCAACTCGCGCATCACCTCACTCAGCGCCTCGCGCACGTCCGCAAGCAGGGAATCGTTGGCTTCCTCCGCCCCGATGGAAAATCCCAGGTCACTGTCGAATATATCGATGATCGCCCCGCACGCGTGGATTGCGTGGTCATCTCCACGCAGCACAGCGATTCCGTTTCCAACCGCGATTTGCAGGACGCCATCATCAATGAAGTCATTCGCCCAGTGGTTCCCCCAGAAATGATCGACAAGCATACAAAATTCCACATCAATCCCACCGGTCGCTTCGTTGTCGGCGGGCCCATGGGTGACGCGGGCCTCACCGGGCGTAAAATCATCGCGGATACTTATGGTGGTTACAGCCGGCACGGCGGCGGCGCGCTCTCAGGCAAGGATCCGACCAAGGTGGACCGCTCCGCCTGCTACATGGCGCGCTACATCGCCAAGAATCTCGTTGCTGCGGGCCTTGCGCGCAAGCTCGAAGTCCAGCTCGCCTACGCCATCGGCGTCGCCGAGCCTGTTTCCGTGATGGCCGAGACCTTCGGCACCGGCACGATTCCCAATTCGCAGATCACCGAGTTGATTCGCAGCACGTTCAAGCTGACGCCGGGCGGCATCATCGAAACGCTGAATCTTCGCCGCCCGATTTATCGTGCCACTTCCAACTACGGCCACTTCGGCCGCAAGGGTTTCTCTTGGGAGGAGACTGATCGCGCCGACGCGCTGCGCAAGGAAGCGGGCCTTCCCGCCGCCGTGGTAGCCTCGCGCTAGACATTGTCTTTGTGGCGTCGGTCTTCAGGCCGGCATCTTTTTTCGAAATTATCGTCAGGAGAACGCAATCGTGGAAACCGTAACCAAAATGTCCGGAGACGTGAAAGATCTTTCCCTGGCCGAGCGCGGCAAACGCAAAATCGAATGGGCCAATCAGCAGATGCCCGTCCTGCAGCTCATTCGCAAGCGCTTTATCAAGGAAAAGCCGCTCAAGGGCATTCGCATGTCCGCGTGCCTGCACGTCACCAGCGAAACCGCCAATCTCGCGATCACTCTGCGCGACGGCGGCGCCGACGTGGTCCTTTGCGCTTCGAATCCTCTTTCGACGCAGGACGAAGTGGCCGCCTGCCTTGTTAAGGACTACAACATCCCGACCTTCGCGATTAAAGGCGAAGACAACGCCACCTACTACGCGCACATCAATGCGGCCATCGACCATCATCCGCAAATCACTCTCGACGACGGCGCCGACCTCGTCACCCAGCTGCTGACCAAGCACAAAGATCTCGTCCCGCACGTCATCGGCGGCACCGAAGAAACCACCACTGGCGTGATTCGCCTGCGCGCCATGGCCAAGGATGGCACGCTCGCGTATCCCATAATTGCCGTGAACGACGCGCTCACCAAGCACCTCTTCGACAATCGCTACGGCACGGGCCAGTCCACGCTCGACGGCATCATCCGCGCCACCAATTTGCTGCTCGCTGGCATGAACGTGGTCATCGCCGGCTACGGCTGGTGCGGACGCGGCGTGGCCATGCGTGCCAAGGGGATGGGCGCCAACGTCATCGTCACCGAAATCAACCCCACCAAGGGCATCGAAGCCATCATGGACGGCTTCCGCGTCATGCCCATGCACGAAGCCGCGAAAATCGGTGAGATTTTCGTCACCGTCACCGGAAACAAGTCCGTCCTTGCCGCCGATCATTTCGACAAAATGCGCGATGGCGCGGTGATGTGCAACTCCGGTCACTTCAACGTGGAAATAGACATTCCCGCGCTTGAAAAAATGGCGAGCTCGCATCGCGAAGTGCGTCCCTTCGTCGAAGAATACGTCATGCGCGACGGCCGCAAGCTCCATCTCCTCGGCGAAGGCCGCCTGATCAATCTCGCCGCCGCCGAAGGCCATCCCGCCGTGGTCATGGACATGAGCTTCGCCAACCAGGCGCTCTCCGTCGAGCACCTCATCAAGCACGCGAGCAAACTCAAAAAACAGGTCTATCCCGTGCCCGAGGAAATCGACACGCAAATCGCGCGTCTCAAGCTCGAATCCCTCGGCACTCAGGTCGACAAGCTCACCCCCGAGCAGGAGCAATACCTGGCCTCGTGGGATGAAGGCACCTAAACTAGCATAGCGTTCACTCGCTCTAATCCCATTTAGGAAACTCGCGCAGGTCGTTAGGGCGCGCTCGCGCCCGCAAGCCCTGATTTCTGTTGACTCAGAAGCGTTTTCGGAATCTTTGCCGATTCCCTTTCTGGTATCAACCGCAAACCTGATTTCGCAGCTCCTCGGCATAAGCCCTCTAACATCAACACAATGCGTAGCCATCAACCCTGGCCTTGCAGGTGCTCACCTCTTCCAGTCTAAGCGTTGCGCAGCAGAAGCACGTCGTTGAAATTAGGCAGCGAATCTCGAATCAAAACTACGCGGAGGCGACCACGTCCATGAATCTCATCGTGCGGTTCTCAAAATGGTCATTGTTCCTGTTTCTCGCAGCTTCTTGCTTTGCGTTCAGCAGCAGACTCGCGGTCGCCACGCCCGTGACCTACACCTACAATCAGGGCATTTCCGGCTCGATGACCTTATCGACTGGGCTTGCCGATGACTTCACGGGGTTTGTAACTCCCACGAGCTTCAGCTTTACCGATGGCGGCCTCACTATCACCTCTGCGGAAAGCCTGGCGATTAGCTCGTTCTTTGTCGTCACCAACGGCAGCGGGGCGATCACCGATTGGAACATTCTCCTCGTTCTCTCCGCCGCGGACGTCATTGACTCATCCTGTTGCGTCAACGGCTTCGCACTAAACCTAAGCGATGACAGCGGCGTCTTCGCTGCCAGCAATGGAACGCCAGGCGTCTGGTCCACTGGCAACTCTCCAGTGCAGGAGCCATCTTCGATCTTCTTGCTCGGCACCGGCTTGCTCGGTCTTGGTCCATTTATTCGTCGCGGTCTCGCGATGCCTTGATCCTCCTTGAGGCTAGCGCCACGGGCGATGCTAACTCGCCCGTGGACCCCCTTTTTGTTTCCGTGATGCCCCGTTTTTGTCCATTGACGCCCGTGTTAGAATGGGCCCCTGTGACAGTTCGAAAAGCACTCGTGCATCAGAAGAATCCTTCCGCAATCGGGCGTGGCGTCTATCCAATTTGCTATCTTTCTAATCGCCACTTCGCGGAATTAGAAATTTCGCTAAGTCATTGACAACAAATGACATCACAAACTCTAATCGATAACTTTGGCGCACTTTTACGCACGGAGTTTGACGGGTTCCTGAAGAGTTCACCTGGAAAATGAGGGTAGGTAGATGAAGTCCTGGGCTAATCTGGCCATCGAAAAGGCGCTCGCGCGCCGCGCCAGCTACGCTGACGTCCGCGTCATGGACATTCGTCATCGCGACCTCTCGACCAAGAACGGCCAGGTCGGCCGCATGTCCGAAGGCGAATCCCTAGGCCTGGGCATCCGCGTCATCGCCGACGGTGCCTGGGGGTTCGCCTCCACCGACCGCCTTACCGCCCAGGGCGTCGAATCCTGCGTCGCCGAAGCCATCGCCATCGCCAAAGCCTCCGCGATGGCGAAGCGCCACGACGTCGTGATGGCTCCGGAACAATCCTTCGTCGACACGTGGCAAAATCCGTTCATCAAAGATCCGTTTCTGATTCCCATCGAAACGCAAATCGCCGTCCTCCTCGCCGCCGACACCGAGATGCGCAAAGTGAAGGGCGTCACTCTTGCGGAAGGGGCAATGTCATTTCGTAAAATCGAACAGCTTTTCGTCTCCAGCATCGGTTCCGCTATTCATCAAGTGAAAATGCAATCCGGCGCCGGAATTGTCGCCACCAGTTTCGCCGAAGAAGAAATTCAGAAGCGTTCCTATCCCAATAGCTTCGGCGGGCAGCACATGCTGCGCGGCTACGAATTGATCGAGGAGCTCGATCTGGTCCGCCACGCGCCGCGTATCGCCGAAGAATGCGTGGCGTTGCACAGCGCGGCAAAATGCCCGGAAGGGAATCGCACCATCATTCTCGACAGTTCGCAGCTCGGGTTGCAAATCCACGAATCCATCGGCCATCCCATCGAGCTCGACCGCGTGCTGGGCATGGAAGCGAACTTCGCGGGCATGAGTTTTCTGACGCTCGACAAGCTGAATTCGCTGCGCTACGGCTCGGATATCGTCAACGTGGTCGCCGACGCGCGCCTCGCGCACGGCCCCGGCCTCGGCACCTTCGGCTACGATGATGAAGGCGTTCCGGCGCAGTGCACGCCCATCATCTCGAGCGGACAATTCACCGGCTACCTGACCAATCGCGAAACCGCCGCGGCCATCGGCCAGCCGCGCTCGAACGGCACCATGCGCACCGAGGGCTGGAATCGTTTGCCGATTATTCGCATGACCAACATCAGCATTCTTCCTGGCGATCACAAATTCGAAGACCTCATTGCCGACACGGACGACGGAATTTACATGGAGACCAACCGCTCCTGGTCGATCGACGACCGCCGCTACCATTTTCAGTTTTCCACGGAAATCGGCTGGGAAATCAAGAATGGCAAGCGCGGCCGCATGATCAAGACGCCCAGTTATAGCGGCATCACGACGGAGTTCTGGAACAGTTGCGACGCGATATGCTCGCGCGATTATTGGACGCTGTGGGGCACGCCGAATTGCGGCAAAGGCCAGCCCATGCAGACCATGGGCACGGGCCACGGGGCGTCGCCTGCGCGCTTCCGCAACGTGAAAGTGGGCATCGCCTCTTCCGACTAATGCCAATGCCAAGCAAAAAGAAAAAAGCGCCTCGCTCGCGCGCCAGCAGCGGCCACAAAGGCCTTGCCGCGCATGACCATCGCCTGGGCGCGTCCGAGTTGCGGCGCATCGCGGAGAAGATTTTCAAGCTGAGCGAAGCCGACGAAACAGAAGTCGACGTCGGCGCGGTCACCAGCGCGCTCACGCGCTTCGCCAACAACACCATTCACCAGAACGTGGCCGAGCAAGGGATCACCATTTCCGTTCGCGCCGTCGTCGATGGCCGCACCGCGCGCACCTCCACGAACAAAACCGACGAAGAGTCGCTGCGCCGCATAACGGCGTCGGCGCTCGAACTGGCGCAAGTCCAGCCGCGCAATCCTGCCTTGCTGCCGATGCTCGGCCAGCAAGAGTTGCAGAAAGTCGACCGCTTCAATGCAAAAACCGCCGCTGCCACGCCGGCTGATCGCGCGCGAGCCGTGACCCGCGTCTGCCAAATGGCCGATCGCCGAAAGCAGACGACTGCGGGCATTTTTTCAACCGGCCTTTCGGAATTTGCCCTCGCCAATTCGCGCGGCCTTTTCGAATACTACGAGGAGACGCGCGCCGAGTTTTCGGTGACTATCCTCGAAAAGGACTCTTCCGGTTGGGCCAAGACCACCTCCTCGCGCATCGACGAAATCGATCCCGATGCGTTGGCGGAGCGCGCCAGCAAGAAAGCGGCGGATTCGCGCGCGCCGCGCGAAATCCCCGCGGGCAAATACACCACGATTCTCGAGCCGCCCGCGGTGCTTGATCTGGTGGGATTCTTGTTCTATGACTTCGCGGGAACCTGTGTGCACGACCAGCGCTCCTGTTTTACCGGTCGCATAGGCAAGAAACTTTTCGGCGAGAATATTTCCATCTGGGACGATGTCTACCATCCGCTGCAGCTCGGGCCGCCTTTTGACGGCGAAGGCGTGCCTCGTCAGCGCGTTACGTTGGTTGACAAGGGCGTGCCTGTAAATCTTGTTTACGCGCGAGCAACGGCGGAGGAACTGAAAGCGAAGCCCACCGGCCACGGATTTTCTCTGCCCACGGAAGACGGCGAAGCGCCTTTCAATCTGGTTTTTGCGGGCGGCAACGCCTCTACCGAAGAGATGATTCGCTCCACCGAACGCGGCATTTTGATCACCCGCCTGTGGTACATCCGCGAAGTGGATCCGTACAAGAAAGTTCTCACCGGAATGACCCGCGACGGCACATTCCTAGTGGAAAACGGCCGCGTCGCTGGCGCCGTCCGAAATTTCCGCTTCAATCAGAGCATCATCGACATGCTCGCGAACGTCGAAATGATGGGCCCGGCGGTACGCGCTTCGGGCGAAGAGTCCTTCGACATGGTCGTCCCTGCGATGAAGGTTCGCGATTTCAACTTCAGCGAAGTCACAAAATTCTGAGGCGTGCTGGCTTATTGCGGCTTGGTGAATTGCAGGCTGGCGATGGCGCGCGCGATGACGTTCTGCTGAATTTGCACCAGGTCGGAATCCGCCATGGTGACCCCAAAGACCGTAAAGATATTTTCTCCCCGGCTGAACAAAACCACCGTTCCGGCCCACGATTGATTATTGGCCGCTCCGTGAAACTGATATTCGTAAGCGCGTAGGCCCGCAACTGTTGTTTCGCGCAAGGGGCCGGGCTGGAAGCCGTCAAACGACTCTGCCAGCCGCTCATTTGTCTCAGCCACGTGCGCGGCTAACGTGTCACTCGATGTATCAAGGCCGACGAGAAGGTATGTGGTTTGATCCGCCGTCCCGAGCGCGGTGATAGCGCCGGGAAGCGCGGCGCGCGTGTCGTCGAGCAACTCCCAGTCGGGTGGTTTGTAGATGTGGAAGCCGTAGGTTTCGTTGACGTAGAGATTGCCCTGCACTTCTTCGCGCACGGGAATGGGTACGGGAGCCGCATCGGGCTGCGGTGCCGAAGCAAGCGTCGCTGCCGCGCCGGGCGTGGCAGCGGACGTAGGAGCTGGCGACGCCTGTTGCGCTGAAGCTGTCGCAGGAGCGTTGCTCACGGCCGCTGCAGTCTCTCGCGCTTGACTCTGCGTAGGCGCAGCGGCAGAGGCTGCAGAACTCGCGGGATTTGCGGCGGGCGACGCTTTCTCTGCCGGAATGGCCGTAGCCACTTTTGCTTCAGCATCTGTTTTTGGCGCGTCGGTCTTTGCGTCGGCAGGAGCCGTTTTCTGTTCGGATGTTTTTGCTGGCGCGGCGGGTTGCGCTTCGGGGTTCGAGACCGTGATAGAAACGACCGAGGCGCGATCGACCAGCGCGTAGCCGTAGCTCGTCTTCACGCGGAACGAATTGCCTTGATAGCCCACAATCGTGCCGGTGATCTTGGTTCCGTCCTTCAGATGCAGCTCATCGGCGCGCGCCGTGAGGCCCGACACCAGCAGCAGAGCGAGAAACAGACCGGCGGGTTTCATTGGTTTCAGTATGGCACGGATCCCGGAGGGGGCAAGTTCCAGGCGGCGGACGGTGTCGGTTTGGTCAGGAGCGGCTTAGGGGGGTCTAAACGCAGAGTGCCAGACCGAGCAGAAGGCCGAAGGTCAGGACGCCCGCCAGCAGAAGCAGGGTCCGCGCACTCTTCTTGCGCACAGAGATCACGATCAGGCCGAGGCCGCACAGCAGAAAAGCGGATTGGGGCCAGAATGACGCCGAACCGAAGCCAGCCTGCAGCTCGCCTACGGGGTGCGCGTAAAGGATGGAACCCATTGAGGTAAAGCCAGTGAGGCTGGCGGCAAGGATGCCTGCCAAGGCGAGGCCGCCGATCCACTGGGGCAAGCCGGACTCGCGCTCAATGTCGCGCCAATCCCACCAAGTGAGTCCCACCACCAGCGCAACAATGAAAATCGCAAACAGAGCCATGAGAGGCCGCCTGGATGACCGATATGGTACGGGCAATTCGATCACCAGAAGGCAAAGTACTATTGCCGAATGTATCTCGATGTATCTATGGATGTTAGCAAGAGGCCGCCGCGCGGCGGGTCTCGGGCAAGAACCGAACTTTTGCACACTTTGGGGTGGGCAGGTTCCTCACACTGTGATTTTTGTTGCACATTTGCACGGACGGACGCCGAGCCTGCCACCTGAGTTTGCTACGATAGGGCCATGGTAGCACCGCCGTGGGTCATCGGGCATCGAGGCGCTCCTGCGTACGCGCCGGAGAACACCATGGCGTCCTTCCGCCGCGCGGTGGAACTGGGCGCGACGTTCATCGAGACCGACTTGCGGCTTTCGCATGACGCGCAGTTTGTGGCCATGCACGACGCCACGCTCGACCGCACTTCGAACGGGCGCGGGCTGGTGCGCGATTTCACGCTGGCGCAGTTGCGCGAACTGGACGCGGGTTCATGGTACGGCCCGAAGTTCGCGGGCGAGAAGATCCCGACGCTCGAGGAAATCCTGGCGTTCGCGCGCGAGGCGGACGTGGTTTTTTACCTGGAGATCAAACACGAGGCGGGTTGGGGCGTACACCATGGTGTGGCGGGAGCGTTGCGCGGGGCAAACGAGGCCGCGCGGACGGTGGTCATTTCGTTTGACCCGAGCATGCTCGCGAATCTGCGGCGCCTCGATGCGGGGCTGCTGATGGGATTCTCGTTTGAGAATCCGCTCGAGAACGCGGTGGAAAAGGCGCAGCAAATCGGCGTGCGGCAGATTTGTCCACGAGCGGACGTGGTGACGCGGGAATTGCTGAGCCAGGCGCACGAGGCAGGATTGCAGGTGGCCACGTGGACGGTGAATGAGCCCGCGCAGATGGACGCGCTGATTGCGATGGGCGTGAACGGAATCATGAGCGATTATCCGGACCGACTGCGCGCGGCGGTGAATCGCGCGTGCGGAAAGAAGTGAATTACTTTTCGAGCGCGAGCAGGCGGCAGAGTTGTGCGAATTGCGAGAGTGAAATTTCTTCGGCGCGCGATTTTGGCGTGAGTTTGCAGGCCGTGAGCGCGGCAGCGATTTTGGCGTCGGTGAAAAGATTCTTCAGGTTGTTCCGCAGCGTTTTTCTTTTCTGAGAGAAGCAATGCTGCAGGAATTTCAAGAAAGCAGCGTCGTCGCGAATGTGCAAATGCGCGCGTTCGCCGGGAAGGCTCATGGCCAGCAGGGCAGAATCCACTTTTGGCGGGGGGCGAAAAGCGCCGGGCGGGATGCGCAGAACGATTTCTGGGCGCGTGAAATACTGGCAGAGCGCGGAAAGATAGGCGTACTCACGATGGCCGGGCGTGGCGGCGATGCGCGCGGCTACTTCCCATTGAACGACAATGTGGATGGAATCGATGTGCGCGGTGTAACGAAAAAGGTGCGAGAGGATTGGCGAAGTGATGTAGTAGGGGAGATTGCCGTAGACGCGGAAACGGTCATTTGTGAGCGACGATAAGTTGACGGAGAGGATATCGGACTCGACGATTTCGACGTTGGGCCAATTTGTGGCGCGCTCGCGCAGGCCCGCGGCAAGAGCAGGGTCAGTTTCGATGGCGATGACGCGGCGCGCGCGCGGCGCAAGGAATTCCGTCATTTCGCCGTGGCCGGGGCCGATTTCCAGCCAAGTCGCGTCGGGCGCGGCGGGAAGCGTGTTCGCGATGCGCTGCCGCCACGCGGGGTTGGAGAGAAAGTGCTGGCCAAGTTTTTGGCGCGACATCAGAAGGGAAGTCTACCAGCGTTTGTACGTGCTTTGACGCGATGCTTGCTACTGCGCCGGCTATCCAGCGATGTTATCCCTTGGATGGACTTGTCGCGGCCATAATGATGCGATCAGAACAAATCCGAGTGCGTACAACGGTGCCGCCTCCCTTGGAGACTTGTTCCCCCATTGAAGGCATAGTCCGAAAAGAGCCTCGGTTTCCGCGATTGCCACGAGAGTGATCCATGCAGCTACCCACCTCCTGATCGCGTGGATGTCACGCGGTCTCTCCTGAGCCAATTTAAGAGCTCCGGGAAAGCGTTTCGTCCTAAACCATGCGAAATAAACTAAATCGAGAACTCCAAGGATCGGAAAGATCCTTGTGGCGTTCCGAAAGTTCAGCCACACGGGTGGCGGCGTGATAGTGGCGATGGAAATGTAGAGGATGATAGAAGTGAGAAAGGCGAACCACATGAAGCGCATTTGCTGGACTGCTTCTTCTCCTGTTTTTGGCGCGGCCACGCGATTCCTCTAACGCGAGACTATATATCTTCTGGCTCAGGGTGGGAATGAGTAGAGCCGACGCGGTGGGCGCGTGTATAATTTCAGCGGGGGAAAATGAAAATACTGTTTGTATCGCCGGAGGGGCTGCCGTTTTCGAAGACGGGCGGCTTGGCCGATGTGGTGGAGGCGCTGCCGCGTTCGCTGGTGGAGAGCGGGCATCAGGTGGCCGTGCTCCTGCCGCGATACAAAGGCAACCAAGCTGCGCGGACGATTGTGCCGAGCATGACGATTTCGCTGGGGTCGATGACGCGGTTTGCGGCGATCAGCGAAGCGGGAACATTCGAGGGCGTGCGCTACTATTTCGTCGACGATGCGGAATATTTCCAGCGCGAAAAACTCTACGGCGACAAGAGCGGCGATTACACGGACAACGCGCGGCGCTTCGGCGAACTGAGCCGCGCGGCAATTGAATTTGCCAAGCAGGTGTGGATGCCGGACGTGATGCATTGCCACGACTGGCAGGCCGCGTTGGTGCCGATCTACTTGCGCACGCTGTACGCGCGCGACCGGGCGCTCGAATCGCTTCCCGTGGTTTTCACGGTGCACAATCTCGGCTACCAGGGGCTTTTTCCGCGCGCGACGCTGTCGCTGGTGGGATTGCCCGAGGAGCTTTTCCGCATCGACGCGCTGGAATACTACGGCAAAATCAACTTGCTGAAGGGCGGACTGATTTTTTCGGATTATGTGAGCACGGTAAGTTGCAAGTACGCGAAGGAAATTCAAACGCCGGAATACGGTTGCGGGCTGGAGGGCGTGATTCGCTCGCGTGGGAATCGCGTGGTGGGGATTTTGAATGGCGTGGATTACACCGCCTGGAATCCGGAGACGGACACGAACATCGTGGCTACGTATTCGGCGAAACTGATGGACGGAAAGAAGCTCTGCAAGAAAGACTTGCTGTCCGTATTCCAGTTGCCTGTCGAGAACATGGCGCGGCCGGTGATCGGACTGGTATCGCGGTTCGTGGATCAGAAGGGTTTTGACTTGATTGCTGAAGCCGCGCCGCAATTGATGAAAGAGGATTTCGCGTTGGTCGCGTTGGGAAATGGCGACGCGAAATACGAAAAACTTTTCCAGGACCTGGCGAAGCAGTACCCCTCGCGCGTGGGCGTGAAGATCGCGTACGACAACGTGGTGGCGCACAAAATCGAGGCAGGCGCGGATATGTTTTTAATGCCGTCGCGATACGAGCCGTGCGGGCTGAATCAAATCTACAGTTTGCGGTATGGCACGGTGCCGATCGTACGCGCGACGGGCGGTCTGGACGATACCGTCGAGGCGTTCGATGCCAAAACGGGTAAAGGAACCGGATTTAAATTTGAAGCATACGAGGGCGCGGCTCTGGTAAAGTGTGTCGGCCAAGCGCTGGCCGCGTACAGTGATTTGCGGCAGTGGCGCTCGCTGCAGGCCAACGGAATGGCCAAGGATTTTTCGTGGAAAGCGTCGGCGGCGCAGTACGTGAAGCTGTACGAAGCCGCGAAACAGTCGAGAATCCAAGCGGTGGCAGCGACATCTAATAGTTAGCGGACAGCAGAATGGAGAGGCTGTCCGCTTTATATTGAGGGAGATATGGGACAGAACGTAGCATCGGTCAGTGATGCGAATTTTCAGGCTGAGGTGCTGGACGCCAGCAAGAGTCAGCCGGTGATGGTGGATTTTTGGGCCGAGTGGTGCGGTCCGTGCAGGGCGCTTGCGCCGACGGTGGATGCGATCGCCGCGGAGCGCGCGGGTAAGTTGAAAGTGGTGAAGATGAACGTGGATGAGAACATGAACACTCCTGGAAAATACAACGTTCGCGGCATTCCCACGCTGTTGATTTTCAAGGGCGGCCAGGTGGCGGAGCAGATCGTCGGCTGCGTTCCCAAAGAGAACATCGAAAAGGCGCTGTCCCGGCATTTGGCATAAGAAACACATCGAGGGTGGGCCATGCGGAAGGAAGAGGCCAACGACCTAGAGGATTTGGTTGTTGCGCACGTGTACTCCTTCCGGCCCGAGGCAGAACTTGCGCGAGGGATGCTTGAGGCTGGCGGCATTGAGGCGATAATCGTAGCGGATGACTGCGGCGGACAGCGACCGTTGATGGGAGCGATCGAAGGAGGAGTAAAGGTGCTGGTCCGGCGAAGCGATGAGGTAGAAGCCAAGAAGTTGTTGGAATAGGCCGGGCGCCTGCCTGGCCACGAGAATTCAAACTGGCCTTGAGGGGTGATGCCTTGTTTTCCCACCACGCCGGGCGTACGATGGTGGTTCTGCGCTAGCCTGTAACCTCTCAGAAATTTTTCCGATGGAGATTCGAGAGGGCAGGGTGCGGCCGCGCGAAGAAAAGACGAGATGGAGCGAATGAAAGCAATCGCAGTGGTGGGCGCACAATGGGGCGACGAGGGCAAAGGCAAGGTGGTCGACTACCTTGCCGCTTCGTTCGACTATAGCGCGCGCTATGGTGGCGGGCACAACGCGGGCCACACAGTCATCATCGATGGCCAGAAATTTGTGCTGCAACTGATTCCGTGCGGGATCTTGCGGCCGGGTAAGAAAGCGATAATCGGCGCGGGAGTCGTGGTGGATCCGGCGGCCCTGGTGGCCGAGTTGGATAACATCGCGAAGGGCGGCGTCGACGTCAACGGCCGGCTGTTTTTGAGCAATCGCGCGCATCTGATTTTTCCCTTTCATCGCGAACTGGAAAAATCGGCGGAGGCCGCGCGCGGGCCGCATCGCATCGGGACGACTTCGCGTGGAATTGGCCCGGCATACGAAGACAAGATGGCGCGCAGCGGGCTGCGCGTTTGCGATTTGATGGACATGGAACGGTTCGAGCGCAAGCTGGAGCGCGTGATCGAGGAAAAGGATGCGTTCAGCCGGGCGTGCTACGGGAAAGGGCTCGACACGGCGGGGATTCTGGAAACGTATCGCGAACTCGGCGGGAGAATTCGCGGTTTCGTCGCGGACACGTCGGCGCTGGTGAATCGCGCGCTGGCCGAAGGCAAGTCCATTTTGTTTGAAGGCGCGCAGGGCACTATGCTGGATATCGACCACGGGACGTATCCTTACGTGACGTCGTCGAGCGCAATCGCCGGCGGCGCGTGCACGGGGCTGGGAGTGGCGCCGACACGCGTGACCGGCGTGATTGGAGTGACCAAGGCGTATACCACGCGCGTTGGCGGCGGCCCGTTCCCCACGGAGATGCCGGACCTCGATGCGCAGGCGGTGCGCGACCGCGGAAAAGAATACGGCGCAGTGACGGGACGGCCGCGGCGTTGCGGTTGGCTGGACTTGATGATGTTGCGTTACGCCGTGCAAATCAATGGGATCGATTCGCTGGTGGTGACGAAGCTCGACGTGTTCGACACGCAAAAAGATATCCAGGTTTGCGTGGGCTACAAGTACAAGGGGTCGAAACTCAACGAAATGCCGGCGGAAGTGGAAGTGCTGGCTGAAGTGACTCCCGAATATAAGAGTTTGCCCGGATGGCAGCAGCAGACCGATCACATTCGCGCGGCGAACGAACTGCCAAAGGCCGCGAGCGATTACCTGAAATTTATTTCCGATTCGCTGAGTACGGAAATCGGCATGATTTCCACGGGGCCCGAACGCGACGCGACGATCATTCCCCCTGGAACAAAACTCGCTTCCTGGTTGTGAGCTTTCATGCTGTCCTTTCAAGACGCCCGAAGCAAGGTGATTGAAGCGTGCCGCGGCCTGCGGCGCGTTCCTTTCGTGGAAACAATCGAGCTAAAGAATGCGCTTGGGCGCGTGCTCGCGCAGGAAATTCGCGCAGACCGCGAGTATCCTCCGTTTGACCGCGCGGCGCGCGATGGATTTGCGGTGCGCGCGGTGGATTGCCAGAAAATGGGCGCGACACTGCGCGTGGTCGGCGAAGTTGCGGCGGGCGCAGCGTTTCATGGGCGTGTTGCAGCGGGCGAGTGCGTACAAATCATGACCGGCGCGGGAGTGCCGGCAGGCGCCGACGCAGTCGTGATGGTGGAGCAGACGCGCGCGGGCGCGGAACGCGAGACGGTCGTCATCGAGCGGGTCGCTGACGCAGGTATGAATTTCGCGCCGCGCGGCTCGGAAGCGCGCAAAGGCGATGTTCTGCTGAAGCCGTCGGTGCGAATCAGCGATGCGGAAATGGCCGCCGTGGCGCAAGTGGGATGCACGCGGCTCGATGTTTATCGCAAGGCACGCGTGGCGATTCTGTCGACGGGCAGCGAAATCGTGGAGGTCAGCGCGCAGCCCAGCGAACTGCAGATTCGCAATAGCAACGGGGCATCGATCGCGGCCCAGGTGGAACTTGTGGGCGGCGAGCCGGTTTTGCTGGGAAATGCGCCGGACAGCAAGGATGAGTTGCGCCGAGGAATTGAAAAAGGTTTGCGCGAAGATATTTTGGTGGTCAGTGGCGGCGTCTCGGCAGGGAAGTACGATTTGGTCGAGCCAGTGCTATGCGATTTGGGCGCGGAGTTTCTGTTTGATGCGGTCGACATTCGGCCGGGACGGCCCGCTGTGTTCGCGATCTGCCAGGGGAAGCCGGTCTTTGGCCTGCCGGGGAATCCAGTGTCGACGATGGTGACGTTTGAGCTGTTCGTCACGCCTGCGTTGGACATTTTGGGCGGGGCCGAGCCACGCGCCTTGCCGTTGCTGAAAGCGAAACTGGCAAGCACGGTTGAACAGCGCGCGGCGTTGACCCATTTTGTGCCCGCTCGTATCGAATGGCCGCAAGGCGAAGCGACGGTGGCCCCGCTGCCATGGCAGGGTTCGGGCGACATCGCCACCGTGGCGCGAGGGAACTGTTTCCTGGTGGTGCCGCAGACGAAATTGAAACTCGCGCCGGGCGAATGGGTGGACGTTCTGCCCCGGCGCGGGCTATTGTAAGAGGCCTTGAAAGCACGCACGAAAAATTCGCTGACGCATTACGACTCGCGCGGCCGCGTGCGCATGGTGGACGTTACCGCAAAGGCGGCGACGGAACGAAAAGCGACAGCGCGAGGCTTTGTGCGCATCGCCGCGACCGCGCTAGCCAAAGTGCGGAAGATGAAAACGCCGAAGGGCAATCCATTCGAAATCGCGCGAATCGCGGGGATTGCGGCGGCCAAGCGCACTGCGGAGCTGATTCCTCTTTGTCACCCGCTTCTTTTGACGCACATAGATGTTGCGACCGAGCTATGCGAGAATGGAGTGGAGATCGTCTCGCAAGTGACCGCGACGGGGCCAACAGGCGTGGAAATGGAAGCTCTCACGGCGACGGCCGTGGCGGCGTTGACGCTCTACGATATGTGCAAAGCGTTGGATCGCAGCATGGAGATTTCGCAAATTTATTTGGTCGAGAAGGCAGGAGGGCGCAGCGGCCATTACGTGCGGCCGGAGTCTGCGCGCGACCGGCGATGAAAGGCGTAAAAGTTCTCGTCGTGGACGACAACGCTCTCGTGCTGGACCTGATTGCCAAGGGGCTTGAGCCGCACTGCGACGTGCGCACCGCCGCGGACGGCGCCGACGCGCTCTTGAAAATTGTGGACGACACTCCTGACCTGATCCTGTGCGACTACCGCATGCCGGGGCTCGATGGGCGGCAACTCTACGAAAAATTGCGCAGCCGTTTTGCGTCACGTCCGATTCCGTTCATTTTCTTGTCCAACCGCAGCGACATGGACGAAAAATTGCGGCCGATGGTCGACGGCGTGGAAGAGTTCATCGCCAAGCCTTTCTTCCTGCACGAACTGGTGCGGCGCGCGAAAAAAGTGATCGACCGGCTGCAACTGGAGAAGCTGCAGAAAACTTCTGCGCGGCCCGGCGTGATTCAGGGCCGCTTGGAAGAGATGAGCATGCTGGATCTGATGCAGTCCATCGAAATGGGCCAGAAAACTTGCAAACTGACGGTGCGAAACGGCAAAAGCGCGTGCGAGATTTATTTCGCCGGCGGGCAGTGCCAGGACGCGCAATTGGGGAAGCAAAAAGGGGAGCCCGCGGTCTATGAGGCCATTCGCTGGCCCGGCGGCGAGTTCGAGATTGATTTCAACGCGGCACCGTCGCGCACGACCATCGAGCGCTCCACGACCGGCGTGCTGATGGAAGCAATGCGACTGATGGACGAGAGCCAGCAGGAGCTCGACGAAAGCCAGCCGGACACGGCAAAGAAATAGCGCGCGGCGCGACGCCAGAATGCGGGTTTCCATCGTCACAATCAGCGATTCGGTTTCCTCGGGGAATCGCGAGGATCTTTCCGGCAAGGCCCTCGCGGACCGCTGCGCGGAGCTGGGCTGGGAAGTGATATCGAAGTCGGTGGTGCCGGACGATGAAGCGCTGATTCGCACGCAGCTGTTGGCGCTGGCGGATTGCGGGAAGCTGGACGCCGTCCTGACAACGGGCGGCACAGGCTTAGGCCCGCGCGACGTGACGCCGGAGGCAACGGCAGCTGTGGTCGCTCGTCAAGTGCCGGGATTGGCCGAGCTGATGAGGCAGACCGGCATGCAGAAAAATCGCAATGCGGCGCTGTCGCGCTCGATTGCTGGTGTTCGCGGCGCGTGCCTGGTGATCAATTTGCCGGGCAGTCCGCGTGGCGCTGTGGAGTCGTTCGACGCGATCGCGCAGCTGCTGCCGCATGCGGTGGCCGTGCTGCATGGCGCGCGGCACGATTGATTGTGCGTGCGAATGCAATTCTGATCGATGGATCCCAACTCATCCCGCAAGAACGTATCGAACGCGGCGAAGCAGTTCGCCATCGCCATGCAGATTCCGTTCTCGCTCGTCGTGCCCGTTTTCGCGGGCGGCGGAATCGGCTACCTGCTGGACCACTGGCTGCACACGAAATTCATTTTCATGATGGTACTGGGAGTCGCGGGATTCGGCATAGGGCTTCGCGAGGTGTTGAAGCTGGCGAGCGCGGCGGACAAGACGAATGACAAGTGACGCAGATTCCAGCGCGATTGAGCGCCGCATCGAGCGGCTCATCGTGGTTTTGGGCGCAGCCATGACCCTTGGCTCGGAGATCGGCTGGGGGCATCGCGCGGCGGCCAGCGCGGCGATTGGTACGGTTCTCTGCTGGCTGAATTTCCGTTGGCTGCGGCAAGGAGCGGCTGCGCTGATGCGATTGGGAATGGCCCAGGCGGGCGCGCCGCAGGTATACGTCCCGCGCAGCGTCCATGCGAAATTCTTCGGACGGCTCGTGTTGGTGCTCGTTGTTGCGTATGTTATTCTTGCTTGGTTGCGGTTGCCTGTAATTGCGTTTCTGTGCGGCGCGGTCGCGGTGGTTCCGGCCATTGTTGTTGAGCTGTTCTATGAGATGGCGCGAGGTCATCACCGCTGGAAGGCGCTGTAAGTCCGTAAGTTTCGTTCGTTTTAGAATCCAATTTATCCCTGTTGCGGGAGATTCATGGGCGAAGAGCGAGTCTTACCAGTAACAAAGCTTGTGAATTTTCTGTTCGCCAAGCCGGCGCTGGCGCTTTTCGCGCTTTTGCATTTGCAACCGGCGGACGCCCAATATCCCATCCCCAATTTTTTCGCCATGGAACTGGTCGTCTTCCTGTTCGCAATTGTTTTCTTTCTGTGGCTTAGGGCGCGGATGTCGGTGGAGATCCCAGGCGCGACACAGCAGTGCATGGAATTCTTCCTATCGAACCCGATGGGCGTGGGCGTGAAGGATTTGCTCGACGACATCGTTGGCCACGGCTCAGAGCAGTTTCTGCCGATCGTCGGCAGCATCGGATTGTTCATCTTGTTCTGCAACCTCGCAGGCGTCATCCCCGGATCCATGTCGCCGACCGCCGAGAAGACCGTGCCTTTGGGCTGCGCGGTGGTCGTTTTTCTTTACTATCACTGGCAGGGTCTTCGCCATCACGGAGCAGCGAAGTACGTGAGCACGTTTATGGGTCCGAAGGACCTGGGGTTTCCCTGGCCTGTGACGATGATTTTCAAGGGCCTGATGCTGATCATCGAAACGATCAGTCATTGCGCCAGGCTGCTGTCACTCACAGTTCGTCTTTGGGCCAATATGTTCGTCGGCGAACTGGTCTATGTGGTTTTTCTTGGCCTGACCGTAGCGCTGATGCAGTACGCCGGCCACCTGAACGCAGTGGGGTACGTAATGGGCATTTTGCCCGTTGGTTTTCCGCTGATCCTTATTGTGCTTCACGTGTTCGAATCCATTTTGCAGGCTTTCATTTTCACAATATTGCCGATCATTTATCTCGCGTTTGCTGTAGCAGAAGAACATTAATCCGGAATTATGCGCTGTCAGCGTGAGCCCGGCTGCTCGGTGTTCGGGAACCACCTCCTGACGGCCAATTCATAAAAGGAGACGAAATGACGAAGAAAGCACTGTGGTTTTTGGTTGCATTGGCGGCGGCGCTGGTGCTGGCACCAGTGACCTTCGCGCAAACGGGCGCAGCGGCCGGTGGCGGCCAGAGCTGGGTGGACGTCGCTGCAGCGTTGGGCCTAGGGCTTGCGGCGCTCGGCTGCGGCATTGGCCAGGGCAAAGCGACGGCTTCAGCGTGCGAAGGAACTGCGCGGAATCCGGGAGCAAGCGGCCCAATCCGCATCGCGTTTATTGTCGGCATCGCATTTATTGAGTCGCTGACGCTCTACGCGCTGGTCGTTGTTTTCGTGAAGTAAGCTTTCGACAGAATACTGAATACGGCTAAGGCCTGAGGCTCACGAAAGCGAGCTTCGGGCCTTTTGTTTTGTGCAAGAAAGCAGCAGAAGCCACGGCCAGAAGGGACGTGCGAGAAAGCCCTGCTAACGCAGCGAATGCGCGGAGGCCAGGGCCCACTGCATCACGCGGTCGGGCAGGACGCCAAGATAAATCGTGCCGATAGCGGTGAGCAGCAAAGCGATGAGCATGGGCGCGTGCATGGGCGCGGGCGCCCATTCCTTGTTGGGCTCCCAGAAATACATGGCCACGACCACTTTCAGATAGTAGTACGAGCCAATCACGCTATTGATGCTGGCGATGACCACCAGCCAGACCAAGCGCTGGTCGATCGCGGCGGAAAACGCATAGAACTTGCCAAGGAAGCCGGCGGTCGCCGGTAATCCCAGCAGCGAAAATAAGAACAGCGAGAAGCATGCCGCCACCCACGGCTGGCGCGTGCCGAGGCCCGCATAATCCGCAATGTCCAGGCGGCGCTCTCCCGTGCCGCCCACGTACGCGACGATGAGGAAGGCGCCCAGCGTCATGGCAGCATACGCGGCCAGGTAGAAGAGCACCGCAGCCACTCCGATTTCGCTGGCGGCGGCGAAGGCCACCAGAATATAGCCGGCGTGGGCAATTGAGGAATACGCGAGCAGGCGCTTCACGTTGGACTGCACGATCGCGGCGAAATTGCCGATGCACATGGTCAGCACCGCAGAAACCCAGATCGCCCAGAACCAGATGTGCGAGGCGTGCCCAAAGGCGCTATAGAAAACGCGCACCATCACGGCAAACGCAGCGGCCTTTGGTCCGCAGGCCAGCACGGCGGTGACCGGCGTAGGCGCGCCCTCGTAAACGTCCGGCGTGTAAATCTGAAACGGCGCGGCGACCACTTTGAATCCGAGGCCCACGAAAATCAGTCCAAGGCCAAGGATCAACAGCGCGCCGGTGCCATTTGCGGCTATGGCCTGGTTGATGACCTCAAATCGCGTGCTGCGCGTCGCCCCATAAGTGAGCGCGACGCCGTAGAGGAAAAATGCCGTAGCGAACGATCCGAGCAAGAAGTATTTCAGCGACGCCTCGTTGGACTTCAGAGCGTTGCGGCGGAAACCGGCCAGAATGTAGGTGGAAATCGAACTGATCTCCAGACCGACGAAGGCGGTGACCAGTTCATTGGCGCCGGCCAGAATCCCCATGCCGGCGGTGGCAAACAAAATCAGCGCGTAGTATTCGCCGCGCTGGATGCCTTCGTGGTCCAGATAATCGAAAGAACCCAGAATGGCCAGCGCTGCGACGGCGATCACAATGCCGTGCACAAACAAACTGAAAGTGTCCGCGCGCAGCAGGCCGGAGTACGCCGAACCTGGATTCATGAACATCCAGCGAAGCGACGCGAATGCGCCAAGCGTTCCCACGAAAGCCAGCCAGCCCATCGCGCGTTGGCGCCCCGCCGGAATGAAGGGGTCGATCAGCATGATGAGCATGCCGAAAAGACACAGAACAATCTCCGGCGCGATGCGGTAGAGATCCTGGACAGGAGGAAACATTACGGCTGGGCCTGCCTTTCCAAAGAGACGCTGCGCATGGCAACTTCATGCGCGGTTGGCTTCATGGTGGAAGTCCGCGAGGCCACCTGAGTTTGCCACGACTGCGCCTGATAGCTCGCCGTGGTGCGCATTTGCTCCAGCAGCGCGTTCGTGGTCGCGTCCATGCGGTGCGTGAACATCGGCGAGAAAATGCCCATGAACAGAATCACGACCGATGCGGTGATCAGGATGAAGCGCTCGCGAGCCGACGCATCGGGCAGGGTTTCGTTCTTCGCAACCGTGATTTTCTCGAGCGCCACACGCTGATATGCCCACAGCAGATAGACCGCCGAAAGAATCGCGCCGGTCGCCGCCCACGAAGCCCACGCGAAATGCTGTGAATCGAACACGCCAATCAAAATCATGAATTCGCCGACGAAGCCGTTGAGCATCGGCAACGCCAGCGACGACAGGCACGCGAACAAGAAAAATGCGCACAGGATCGGCATGGGTTTCGCCAAGCCGCCGTATTCCTTTATTTCGTACGTGTGCCTCCGGTCGTACAGCATTCCGCAGACCAGGAAGAGCACGCCGGTGGAGACGCCGTGGTTCAGCATCTGGTAGATCGCGCCTTCCATGGCCGTAGGATTGAAAACGAAGATGCCCAGCACCACAAACCCCAAATGGCTGACGGATGTGTACGCCACCAAGCGCTTCAAATCGCTCTGGACCATGGCCACGAGCGCCCCATAAACGATGCCGATGATGGCCAGCACGGCCACCACCGGCGCAGCGCGATGCGCGGCCTCCGGGAAGAGCGGCAGGCAGAATCGCAACATGCCGTAGGTACCCATCTTCAGGAGCACGCCGGCAAGAATCACGGAGCCGGCCGTGGGCGCTTCAGTGTGCGCGTCCGGCAGCCAGGTGTGCAGCGGGAAAAGCGGCACTTTGATGGCGAATGCCAGCATGAACGCCAGGAACATCAGCAGCTGCGTGCTCCACGGCAAGGAAAGCCCCGAGGAAAGCATGCCCTGAATCGCGGGCAAATCGAACGTGCCGGTGACATGGTAAAGCCACAAGATCGCGACGAGCATCAGGATGGAGCCGAACATCGTGTACAGAATGAATTTCAGCGCGGCGTAAATTTTGCGGCCATGTCCCCAGATGCCAATGAGGAAATACATCGGGATGAGCATCACTTCCCAGAAAAGGAAGAAGAGGAACAAATCCAGCGCGCAGAACACGCCGACCATGCCCATCTCCAGCACCAGCAGCATGGCGAAGAATTCCTTGACGTGCTCGTGAATGCTGTTCCAGGAGCAGAGCACCGCCAGCGGCGTCAGGAACGTGGTCAGCAGTACCAGGAACAGGCTGATGCCGTCGATTCCCATGTGGTAATGAATGTGGAGGTTCGGAATCCAGTTGTAAACTTCCTCGAGCTGATACCCGCCGTTGCCAAGGTCAAAACCGCGCAAGAGCAGCAGCGAAAGTATGAATTCGATGACCGAAGTGATCAGCGTCAAGCGGCGAATCCAGACGTGATCGTCGCCCCGCAGCAACAGCAGCGCAAACGTTCCCAGCAGCGGGAAGAACGTCAGCACGGTCAGGAGGTAGCTCTGGTTCTGCACTAACGCACCATCCATACGAAGAACACCGTTACTACCACCGCTCCGAGGACCACCCACGTTGCGTAGCTGCGCGTATTGCCACTCTGAATATGGCGCACTCCACTGCCAACGCGGCGCGAGAGAAACGCCACCCCGTTGACCGTGCCATCGATCAGCCCGACGTCGATAACCTTCCAGAGCACGTTGCGCGAGAGCCAAATGAGCGGGCCGATGATCACCGCGCCGTAAAGCTCGTCTACGTAATATTTGTGCCAGAGAAGCTCATAGACCGGACGCGTGCCGTCGGCGAGTTTCTTCGCCGCCGCCGGCTTGATGATGTAGAGGTACAGCGCAATCAAGAATCCTATGAGCGCGACCACCACGGCAATCGCCGTCATTTGCAATTCAAGCGAATGAGCCGGCTCGGTCCAGTTCGGGTGCATCTGCAGCGTCAGCTGATTCGACGCGCTGAAAACCGGATCGAGAAAGCCTTTGAAGGAGTCTTTGCCGCCCCAGTACGTGGGAAGCACGAACCAGCCGCCAATAATCGACAGAATCGCCAGGATCACGAGCGGGGCTAGCATCACCTTCGGCGACTCATGCACGTGCACGTGATGTTCGTCGAAGCGCGGCTTGCCGTGGAAGGTAAGGAAAATCAGGCGGAACATGTAGCACGCCGTCAAGAGGGCGGCAAAAATGCCCAGGCCGTAAAGCGCCACATTCGCGTTCGGGCCTGCGTAGGTGTCAAAGAGAATTTCGTCCTTGCTGAAAAATCCCGCAAAGAGCGGCGCGCCGGAGATAGCCAGCGTGGCGACCAGCATGGTGGCGTAGGTCCACGGAATTTTCTTGCGCAGGCCGCCCATCTTGAACATGTCCTGCTCGCCGCCCATCGCGTGAATCACGCTGCCGGCGCAGAGGAAGAGCAGCCCTTTGAAGAACGCGTGGGTCATCAGATGGAAAATGCCTGCTGCATATGCGCCCACGCCGCAAGCCAGGAACATGTAGCCAAGCTGCGAAATCGTCGAATACGCCAGGACTTTCTTGATGTCCGACTGCGCCAGGCCGATCGTGGCGGCGTAAAGCGCGGTCACGGCACCAATGATCGCAACCGTCAGCATGGCCGCGGGGGCGCGGCTGAAGAGCGGGTTCATGCGCGCGACCATGTACACGCCGGCAGTGACCATCGTCGCGGCGTGAATCAACGCGCTGACCGGCGTGGGGCCTTCCATCGCGTCCGGCAGCCAGACGTACAGCGGAAGTTGCGCCGACTTGCCGACGGCGCCAGCGAGCAGCAACAAACAAATCGACGTCAGCGCGCCCCAGTGATGCATGCCTTCGGCGGGCATGTTCGCAACGGTTTCGAACATCGACTTGTAGTCAATCGAGCGGAACAGCCAAAAGGCCATCAAGATGCCGATGGTGAATCCGAAATCGCCGATGCGCGTGGTGATGAACGCTTTCTTGCCCGCATCCGCCGCGGATTTCTTGGTGAAGTAGAAGCTGATCAGCAAGTAGCTGCAAAGCCCCACGCCTTCCCAGCCCACGAACATCAGCACCAGGTTGCCGGCCATCACCAGCGTCAGCATGAAAAACATGAACAAATTCATTTCCGCGAAGAAGCGGTAGTAACCGTCTTCGTCGGCCATGTAGCCGATCGAATAAATGTGGATCAGCATACCCACGAAGGTGACCACGCCGAGCATCACGATGGTGAGTTGGTCGACTTGCAGCGCAAAATCCACGCGGAAGTTCCCGGCGGTCATCCACGTGAAATAATCTTTAATTACGGGAGCCGCCGGATTCAAGATGAAGAATTCACGCACCAACTCGCAATAGGAGAGAAACGCCAGCACCACGAAGCCCACGCTCGATAGGTTGACGTACTTCTTCGGCCAGTGCCGCCCGGCAAGCAGCGTCAGCATCGACCCTGCCAGCGGCAGGGCCATGATGATCCACAGATGTTCGAGTATGAACATTCGCCTTAACTGGAACTAGAATTTAAGCAAATCTATGTCTTCCACGTTCAGCGACTTGCGATTGCGCGCGATGACCATGGCGATTGCCAGGCCCACGGCGGCTTCCGCCGCGGCCACCACAATCACAAAGAAAACGAAAACCAACCCGTCGAGCTGATTGAATTCGCGGCTGAACGCCACAAACGCCAGGTTCACGGCGTTGAGCATCAGTTCGATGGACATAAAAATCGTGATGATGTTGCGCTTGAAGACAAAGCCGATGACGCCCAGGCCGAAGAGCACGCCGCTCAGAATCACGTAATAGGAAATCGGCACCATCAGGACGCCTCCTTCTTGGCCAGCACCAGCGCGCCGAGGATGGCGATGAGAATCAGAATCGAAGTCAGCTCAAAGGGCAGCACGTATTCGGTGAAGAGCTTCATCGAAAGCTCTTCGGTCGAAGCCGGCACCGGCCCGGCCACGGCGCCGCCGGCTGCAAGCGCCGTCCTGGCGGCATATTCATGGAAAAGCGCATAGGTCATTTCCACCAGGAACAGAATCGCCAGCGGCAGGCCCACCCAGCGCGCCAGATGGCTCAGATTCGTGCGCACCTCCACGCCGGCATTGAGCAGCATGATGACGAAGACGAAAAGCACCATCACCGCACCGGCATAGACCAGAATTTGTATCGCCGCGATAAACGCCGCGCCCAGCAGCAGATACAAAACGGCCAGCGCCACCATCACCAGCACGAGCGATAGTGCGCTGTGTACCGGCTCGCGCGCCAGAATCAGCCCCACCGCTCCAAGCACGGCGAACAGCCCGCAGACGATGAACACAAGCATCGCCACGCTCATGGATGCCACCCCAGCACAACGATAATGCTGGTTCCCACCAGGTTGATCAGCGAAAGCGGCAGTAGGAACTTCCAGCCAAAGGACATCAGCTGGTCATAGCGGAAACGGGGCAGCGTGCCGCGCGCCCAAACATAGAAAAATAAGAGGAAGAAAACTTTCCCGATGAACCAGAACGGGCCCTGAACCACGGGCATGACCGAGGCAAACGTGCAGACGTAGCCGACGCCGATGCAAACGATGCCGAGAACCGGGAAAACAAGCTTCGCGTTCCACTGCACACTGCGCAAGCCGCCAACGATTAGCGCAACGCCGCCGATAATCAACCCCGCCGCAGGCAAAAAAAGCTGCCAGCGCCAAGGGCTCCCGGGCGAAACGTCAGATGAGAAAGGGGAGAGCCAGCCGCCAAGGAAAAGCAGCGTGGCGAGGCAAGAAACCGTGATCATGTTCCCGTATTCCGCCATAAAAAACATGGCGAACTTGAAGGCGGAATACTCGGTGTGGAAGCCAGCAACCAATTCCGTTTCTCCTTCGGGTAAATCGAAGGGCACACGGTTCGTTTCCGCGATCGCGGCGGTCAAATAGCAGATGAATCCGAGAAATTGCGGGAAAATCTCCCAGCTGGGTAAAAAGTGAAACCAATGCCCGGCCTGGTGGCCCACAATGTCGTAAAAATCAAAAGAGCCGGCGAGCAGCAGCACGCCCACAACGGAAAGCGTCAGCGAGACTTCGTAGCTGATCATCTGCGCCGAACTGCGCAGGCCGCCCAGCAAGGGATATTTGCTGTTCGAAGACCATCCCGCTAGCATCACGGCATAAACGCCAACCGAGGAGATTGCGAAGAGAAGAATCAGAGCGATGGGACTGTGAGAAATCACCAGTTGCGTCGGCTGGCCGAGAATGCTGATGGTTTTCGGACCGATGGGAACCAGCGCAAGTGTTGTCAGCGCCAGCACCAGCGCCAAAAACGGCGCGAGCAGGTAGGCAACTTTGTCCGCCAGCGGGGGCACCACGTCTTCCTTGAAAAGGAACTTGATGCCGTCAGCGAGCGGCTGCAGCAGGCCGTGCGGGCCGACCCAATACGGTCCCCAGCGCGACTGGATGCGCGCGACGACCTTGCGCTCGAACCAAGTGAGGTAGGCGAGCGCCGTCATCACGACGAACAGCGCGATGGCGATTTTAATTAACGATACCACCAGGACTGGATGCTGGGTGACGAACTCCACGGTCTATCCTTGGATTCCTTGCATGAGTTGAGTTTGGAACAGTAGCGACCCAGGGTCCCACTCGAAAACAAAAAGTCCTGCGACGAAAAAATGTTTCCCGATTGTGTTTCTGACGTGCCATTCGCGTTCGCCGGCGCCGCGGGCACCTTTTCCGTTCCGCCAGTCAGCAATCCCGCCGCAGGAACGTCGTAGCCGCGAACATTTTGCCGGATCTCTTCGAGCACCGCTTCGGGCGTGCGATGCTTCATCGCCGCGCCCAGGCCGAGCTGCGCAAGCTGGTGGATCAAAATGCGCAGCAGGTCGAAATCGCTGCGCGGGCCCTGCGCATCCACGGCGCGCCATACCATCTGCACTTCTCCGGCGGTGTTGGTCACCGTGCCGTCTTTTTCGTACGTCGACGCCGCAGGCAAAATCACGTCCGCGCGCTGCGCCGTTTCCGTCATGAACATATCCTGAACCACGAGCAAATCGACGCCGGAAAATTTCTCCGGCGCATTGATGCCAAATGTCTTGACGGGATTTGCGCCGACGACATATAGAACTTTCAGCTTGCCATCGACCGCCGCCTGTATCATTTGCCGCGCGTTCATCCCCGCTGCGGCGGGAATTTCCTTGCCCCACAGCTTGCCGAAGCGCGCCCGCTCGTTGGCATCCGAGAGCGGCGAATAGCCCGGCAAACGGTCCGGCAGGACTCCCATGTCAGCCGCGCCGCGCGAATTCGCGTAGTCGCCCAGGGCCATGTAGCGCGTCTGGCCTTGCAGCGTCTTGCCGAATTTCACCAGGTCGCGCACCGCCGAGCCGTTGACGCCCGCGCCAAACAGAATCACCACGTCTTTTTCTTTGGCCAACGCTTCTTTCAGTTTTCCTAGCTCGCCGGCGATGCTTCCTGCCAAATCGCCGCTGCCCGTCGCCAGCCAGCTAACTGCGCGCCCCTCGGCATCCGCCGGCACCTGCACGAACTGCTTTGCCTGGCGCTGCAGCTTCAGCGGACGCCCGTTGATGATGTACAGCCGCGCATCATGATGCCGTACCGCCGTGCGAATCTGCCACGCGACCAGCGGATTCTGCTGCGTGGCGTCGTTGCCGATCAGGAGAATGGCGTTCGCGCCGTAGACGTCCGCCATCGTCGCCATGGCGTCATCGGCTTTCGATCCCAGCGCCGAAGCCAGTCCGGCGTAATCCGCGGTGCGATGATGATCGATGTTGTTCGTGCCAAGCGTCACGCGCGCGAACCGGTTGAGCAGGTAATTTTCTTCGTTTGTCGTGTGATTCGAACCAATCACGCCGATCGACGCCGGACCGTGCGCGTCGTGCGCCTGCTTCAGCCGACGGGCGATCTCTTCGATGGCGTCTTCCCAGCTGGCCGGCTGGAACGCGCCGTTCCTGCGCACCAGCGGCTGGCGAATGCGCTCCGCATGGGTGGTGAAATCGTGTCCAAAGCGCCCCTTCGGGCACAGGAATTCATCATTGATGCCGCCATGGTCGCGATTGTTGGCGCGCAAAATTTCGTTGTTGCGCACTGAAAGCGTCGTCTTGCACCCATTCGAGCAGTGCGCGCACGCCGTGCCGAAGTATTTCATCTCCCACGGACGCGTTTGGTAGCGATATGTGCCGCTGGTCAGCGCGCCCACGGGGCAAATATCGATGCACATGCCACACTCTTCGCAGGCGAGCTGCCCGGAATCGTTGGGAATAATCACGGAGGTGACGCCGCGCGAAGCCACGCCCAAAGCCTTCACGTCCATGCCTTCATCGCAAACGCGAACGCAGCGGAAGCACAAAATGCAACGCGGCGCGTCGTAATAAACTGCCGGGGACCACTTTTCTTCAGGGTAATGCAGCTTCTCTTCCGTGTAGCGGCTGTAGTCGATGCCGTAAGTGAAGGTCATATCCTGCAATTCGCACTCGCCGCCCTTGTCGCACACCGGGCAATCGAGCGGATGATTGGTTAGCAGGAATTCCAGCATGTCCTTGCGCGCTTTGTGGACCGGATCCGTATCGGCATGAACCACCATGCCTTCTTCGGCGACAAGCGTGCACGCCGTGGCCATTTTGCGCTGCTTCTCCACTTCCACCAGGCACATGCGGCAAGCCGCTTGCAGCGTGAGCCCGGGATAGTAGCAGAACGAAGGAATCTCGATCCCGGCGCTTTTGGCCGCTTCGATCACCAGCGTGCCTTTTGGCACAGTGAGCTTCTGGCCGTTCAGCATGAACGTGATGGTCTGTGTTTGCGTTTCCGGCATAATCCCTTTTTCCTACCGCGCCATCGCCAGCACGTCGGCTGGCTTGAGCGAACACTTGCCCTTCAAATGATCCTCGAATTCATTGCGCCACTTGCGCACGATGCTCATCGTCGGCAGCGCCGCCGCGTCGCCCAACGCGCAGAGCGTCTTGCCCAGGATGTTCTCGGACACTTCATCGATCAGCGAAATATCCTCTTCGCGCCCGCCGCCTTCATGGAATCGGTCGAGCAATTTCCGCAGCCACGCGGTGCCTTCTCTGCACGGAATGCACCAGCCGCAGGATTCGTGCGCGTAGAAATGGATGATTCGCCGCGCGACATCCACCATGCAAGTGTCTTCGTCCATCACCACCAGGCCACCGGAGCCCAGCATGGAACCGATCTTCGCAACGGAATCATAGTCCATGGCCACGTCGCATTCGTTCGCGCTTAGCAATGGGCAAGAGCTTCCGCCAGGCAGCACCGCCTTGAGTTTCCGGCCGTTGGGAATTCCGCCCGCTACTTCGAAAATCATGCGATTCAAATTGAATCCCATCGGCAGCTCATAAATCCCCGGCCGGTTGACGTGCCCGGAAATCGAGTAGAGGCGCGTTCCGCCGTTCTTCGGCACGCCCAGACTCGAATACCAGTCTCCGCCTTTGCGGATGATCAGCGGCACAGTGCTCAACGTTTCCGCGTTGTTGACCACCGTCGGGCATTGATACAGGCCGGCCGTAGCAGGGAAGGGCGGCTTGATGCGCGGGTAGCCGCGCTTGCCTTCGAGCGATTCGAGCAGCGCGGTCTCCTCGCCGCACTCGTACGCGCCGGCGCCAGTGTGCGTGCACAGCTCAAAGTCAAATCCCGTGCCCAAAATGTTTTTCCCAACGAAGCCTGCGGCGTAGGCTTCCTCAATCGCGCGATCCATAATGTCCAGGATGTAGCGATACTCCCCGCGCACATAAATGTAGCCCTGGTGTGAGCCAATCGCTTTGCCGCCGATGACCATGCCTTCGATCAGCGCGTGCGGGTCCATTTCCATCAGAGGTCGGTCTTTGCTCGTACCTGGCTCGCTTTCGTCCGCATTGGCAACCAGATACTTCGGCTTCGGCGAATCTTTCGGCACGAAAGCCCATTTCATCCCCGTCGGAAAGCCCGCGCCCCCGCGCCCGCGCAGATTCGACTTCTTCATTTCGTCGATGATCTGCTCCGGGGTCATTTCCTTCAGCGCCTTCTGCAGCGCCTGATATCCCTCGTGCTGCTGATAAACCTTCAGCGTGTGCGAATCCCGTATGCCGAATCGCTGGCTGATAACGCGCACTTCCGCCGGGTCCGGTTCATGCAGTGCCCCGGAAATCACTGGAACGGGCGCAGGATGCTTGCCGGCGGCGTATTGATCGAGGATGGCGTCAACCTTCTCCGGCGTCAGGTTCTCGTAAAAATCGTAATTCACCTGGATGGCCGGCGCGCCCGAGCACGCGCCCATGCATTCGACTTCTTCCAAGGAGAAGATGCCGTTCGCCGTTGTTTGCCGGTTGCCGACGCCCAGCCGCTTCTCCACGTGCGCCATAATCTCGAACCCGCCGCGAAGCTGGCACGAGATGTTCGTGCAGACCTGCACATGATATTTCCCGGCGGCCTTGCGCCGCAGCATCGAGTAATACGAGAGCGTCTCGGTTACTTCGGTCATTTGCAGGCCAAGGCGCTCGGCGATTTCTTCGAGGATCTGATCGCTCAAATGGCCGTATTCGTCCTGCGCGTAAAGTAACATCGGCACCAGCGCCGAACGCTTTACGGGATAGCGCGAGACGAGCTGCTTGAACTTCGCGTCCAGTTGTGGAGAAACTTGCATCAGCGATCCACTTCTCCCAACACGATGTCGATGGTGCCGATGCTCGCGACCACGTCCGCAATCAGTTTTCCAATCACTAGACGGGGCAGCGCCTGCAGATTGATAAACGACGGCGCGCGCACCTTCACCCGATATGGCCGGTTCGATCCGTCGCTGCAAACATAGAATCCGATTTCGCCGCGTGGCGATTCGATCACCTGATAAACCTCGCCCACCGGCGGCGTGATTCCTTCCGTCCAGATCTTGAAGTGGTAGATCAGCCCTTCGATCGACGTCTTCATTTCCTCGCGCGACGGAGGAACCAACCCACGCACTTCCGCGCGGAACGGCCCTTGCGAAGGAATTTTCTCGATCGCTTGGCGGCAAATCTTGGCGCTTTGCCTCATCTCTTCCAGGCGCACTTGATAACGTGCATAGACGTCGCCGGCGGTCTGCGTTGCCACCTTGAAATCGAATTCTTCGTAGCTGGAATACGGAAAATACTTACGTATATCGTAATCACTGCCGCTGCCCCGCAAAGAAGGTCCGGAGACGGCCATGGCAATGCCATCTTCGAGTTTCAGAACGCCCACTCCTTGCGTGCGAAGCTTCCAGATCGGATTCTCTGTCAGCAGGTCCTCGTATTCCGCCAGGTGTCCTGGAAAGGTATCGAGGAACTTCGAAATCCACTCGATATAACCCGGCGGCGGTTCCAAGGCCAGACCGCCGATGCGAAAGTAACTCGTCATCATGCGCTGGCCTGAAATGGCCTCGAGGATTTTCAACATTTCTTCGCGTTCGCGGAAGCAATAGAGGAAAACGCTCATCGCGCCCAGGTCGATGGCGTGCGTGCCCAGCCACACCAGATGCGACGCGATGCGAGAAAACTCCGTCAGCAGCACGCGAATGTACTGCGCGCGCTTCGGCACTTCGATCTCCGCCAGCTTTTCCACCGCAAGGCAAAAGCCCAGGTTATTCGACAGGTTCGCGAGGTAATCCATCCGGTCGGTCAGCGGAATGCACTGCGAATAGGTGAGCTTCTCGAAGTTTTTCTCGATGCCGGTGTGCAGGTACCCGATCACCGGCTCGGCCTTCAGCACGATCTCGCCATCGAGCTCCAGAATCACGCGCAGCACGCCGTGCGTCGACGGGTGCTGCGGGCCCATGTTGAGTACCATCGTGCGGCTTTCCGGTACCGTCAGCACGCTGCTCGCCATCAGCGATAACCCTCCACTGGATAATCCTTGCGGTGCGGATGGCCTTCCCAATCATCCGGCATCAAAATGCGCGTCAGGTTCGGATGCCCTTCGAACTTCACGCCCATCAGGTCCCAGGCCTCGCGCTCGTGCCAATTCGCGGTAGGCCAAACGTTCGTGACCGTGGGCACGGTCGGGTCTTTGCCGGTGACTTTCACCTTCAGGCGCAGGCGCTCGCGTCGGCTCAGGCTCACCAGGTGATAATTGACTTCGAAGCGCGGCTCAACGGGGAAGCGGTCGACCGGCGTGATATCAGACAGAAACGCGAAATCCAACTCCGGATCGGACTTCAGGAACTCGCATGCAGCGATCAGCCGGTTGCGCGGCAACACAACCGTCGTCTCGCCCCTGAAGGAGATAACCTCCGTGATCCCTTGCGGGTCCCGTTCCTTCAGTTTGCGTACCGCCAGCGGGCTATCTTGTTGCTCTGATTCCACTCGTATGATTCCCGGTTTTGGAGGTCAGGCTACTTCCACTCCAGTGCGCCCTTCTTCCACAAATAAATGTAGCCCACCACCAGGATGAAAATATACAAAAGCATTTCCACGAAACCGAACAGACTCAGCTTCTTGAACACGATCGCCCACGGATAAAGAAAAATAGCCTCAATATCGAACAAGATGAAAATCATCGCTACCATGTAGAAATGCACGGAAAAGGGCTCGCGCGCGTCTCCCGTGGGGCGGATGCCGCACTCGTAAGCCTGATCTTTCGCGCGGGACTTCAAATGCCGGCCAACCACGGTGGAGGCGATAATCAAAACGGCGGCCAATCCTGCTGCGAGCAGGAACATGAGCAGTAGTGGCGCGTACGCGTCGAGGTAGCTTCCGTTCATTTTCGATGCACTGCGATGCACTGCTATAATATCCAGGCGCCACCCTCTGGTCAATGAACACGAAAAAAAACTTTGGACCAGCCATGGTGCTGCAGGGACCAAAACAGCGAAGGATTATCCCACAATGAGCCTGGGATTCAATTCAGATGTGGCCGTCGGAGACGATGTCTTTCACGTGCAAACGGAGAACTACGGCCAGCCGCAATGCAGCATTGTGACCCTCGTGTATCACCGCGGCCGCATCCTGCACCGCCGGAATTCGAACTACTTCGATTTAGCCAGCGTCGCCGGATATTCCGAAGACGCCCTTGGCGAGCGCGTGGAGAGCCAGCATCGCTCCGTCATCGAAGAGGTTCGCAGCGGCACAATCGTCATTCCAGCGGATTCCTCGCGTCCGAGCGGCGCGCCCTCGCAAGGCATTCAAGTGCGCTTGCGGAATGCCAATTCGTGGCTGGCTGCCGGCCAGGCTACGCTCGACGTGCAAGTGCTGCAGCGCGCCGGCGACGCCCCCGTGAGCGGCGCGAATATCGAAGCCTATCTCAATGGCGCAAAAGAGACCGCTCACGCGAAGGCGCAGACCGGTGCCGACGGTCTCGCGCAGCTCCGCTTTGCTGTGCCGAATCTCGCCTCCAATGGCGCGGAGCTCGTGATTCGCGCCGACGCTGGCGCTTCCGAAGCGGTGGATGAAATCCGCTTTGTCCTGCGCGCGAAACCCAAAAGTAGCGTACCTGAGCCCAAGCGCTGACTGTAGTGATGACCGTAATAATCAACGGCGATTCGCGTGAAATTCCCGACGGCTTGAATGTCGTTCAGTTGCTGGGCCATCTAGGAATCGCCGCCGAGCGTGTCGCCATCGAACGCAACCGCGATATTCTTCCTCGAACGCAGTGGCAGGGAACTACCGTCGAAATGAACGACTCGTACGAAATTGTTCATTTTGTCGGCGGCGGATAACTCTGAAACCTTCCGACAATGAACCATAACGTAACTGCCGCAGCCAAGGAATAGTGGATGAACCACTCAAGAAAACGTTCCGAACTCACTACGAATGATGTCATCGACTTATATTGGAGACGTCGAGGAAAAAAGAACAAGCTCACTATTAGAAAGCTCGACCGCGACACAGTCTTGCTCGAAGGAAGTGGGATTGCGCTTGAGTTCCTAGGCCGATATCTAATTGCCCATTCCAAAGCTCACAAAGACGATTGTGGAGTGGGATTATCTCCTGAGGGCGCAGGACGTGGATGGTTCACAAAAACTTCAACTCTTGGCATCTATGTGCATAGATTACCTTGCTCCATCCGCAAGAAGAGACATCACTGACGCACTCGATATCAGACCGTCGTTGAAATTGCAGGACCACTCAATCTAACAGATGTCCCATTTTTGCTTTCTTGGTCTGCAAGTAGCCGTGCGAATGCTGGCTGGTTCGCGGACAGCACGGCACGCGCTCGACTACGCGAATTCCGCCGCGCTCAAGCTGGTGTAGTTTGTCAGGATTGTTCGACAGTAATCTCACTTTTCTCACGCCCATCAGTTTCAGCGCTTCCGCGCAAAATTTGTAATCGCGGTGATCCGCCTCGAATCCCAGCTCGCGATTCGCTTCGACCGTATCCATGCCGCGATCCTGCAGCTCATAAGCCTTCAGCTTGTTCATCAAGCCGATTCCGCGGCCTTCCTGCGGCAAATAAAGCACAATCCCGCATCGCGCCCGCGCCGTTTCGCGCAGCGCCATCTCAAGCTGCGCGCGGCAGTCGCAGCGCTCCGAGTGAAACACATCTCCCGTCAGGCATTGCGAATGAATGCGCACCAGCGGAGCTTCGCCCCGGCGGATTTTCCCGTGCTGCAACGCCACTGCGGTTTCCGCCGTTCCGGTCAGGCTCAACTCTTCGGCGCCCTCGATTCCCAGCACGGTGAATTGGCCGTATTCCGTAGGAAATTTCGCGCGCGCAACGATACGTGCGACGTTGTGAGCATCGGCGCTCCGCCTTTTTCTGTGCGTTGTTTTGGCCATGAGATGCGGGTGTTCTTCGGATGGGATTATAGCAGCATTCGGCAATCGTACCGCGGCGCCAGTACGGTGGGTTGCTCCTTGGGATTTGCCCTGCTTAGCCCAGCGTCGTCGCGGACTCGACCAGTTCGGGAATCTCGATGCGGATTTGCGTCCCTTGCCCCTCCTGGCTTTTGATCTCCATGCGGAACTGATCCCCATAGAGCAGCCGCAGGCGCTCGCGCACGTTGCTGATGCCGATGCCCTCGTGATAAATCTCCCCCAGCCGCTCGCTGGAAATTCCCATTCCGTTGTCATCGATGTCGATCGTCAACCGGCCCTCCACCATCTTGGTGCGCAGCCGAATCTCCCCACCTTCGAGCTTCGGCGCCAGCCCATGGCGTATGGCGTTCTCGATCATCGGCTGCAGCAGCATGCTGGGAACGAAGGCGTCCAGAGTGCTTTCGTCGACTTGTTTGAAAAACTGCAATTTGTCGCGGCCGAAGCGCGCCACTTCGATATCCAAATAATCGTCGATGAAATCCAGCTCGTCCCGCAGCGGCACGAAAGTCTCATGCGTGCGCAGCAGCCGGCGCAGAATATTCGACAGCTTCAGCACCACAATGCGCGCCATGTCCGGATCGTAGCGCACCAGCGACGATACCGTGTTCAACGTGTTGAACAGGAAGTGCGGATTGATCTGCCGCGACAGCGCATCCATGCGCGCCTTCAGCAGCAATTGCTCATTCTGTTCCAGGTTCATTTCGATGCGCGTGTTGTTCCAGATTTTCACTGGCATGGCCACGGACATCACCGTCGCCAGCACGATCAGTAGCAGCCACGGCCAACTGGGGTACGGCAGCGTGTACAGCCATTTGGACGGCACGGCGCGCGCCAGCGCGTAGCGCCCCAATTCCAGCACCACGCAAGCTCCCAGCGGCAGCATGGCCCAATTGATTTGCCCGCGCCGCACCAGCTTCCAGAGTGACTGCGGGATATTCAAGAAAAGAAACGGTCCAAAATGCCAGATGTCTTCCGTGTTCGGCAGCCCCTGCCGAATCAATCCGCCAATCAGTCCAACCAGCGCCGCCACCGGCGTCGCCAGCCATTCATGATTCCCAAACGCCGGAAGGCTCAGCATGGACCCACCCAGCAGGCCCACCATTCGCCCACCGATCAATCCCATCAGGAACGAGCCCGCCAGCGTCAAATCGAAAAACTCGTAGCCATAGAGCCGCAGCACCACGCCCAGCGCCAGAGGCGGCGTCAGGAAAAGGAGCAGCAGGGCTTTTTGATCCGAGTCGCGTTGCTCGGTGAATAGCACCCGCCGGAATCGCGCGAACCGCACCAGCAGCGCAGCCAACGACGCGGCAAAGCCGACCTTCAGCACCAGTGTGAAGACGAGTTCTCTGCCGGAAACGGGCGATTGCATGGTCTCCGCTTCAACTTAGCCAATCTCGGTAGGGAAGTAAAGCCGCTGTTTGCCACCAGCTAAGAACTATCGCCGTTTCGCGCGTTTCGCCAGGCCAATCAAGAAAGTCATCAGCGCCTTGCCGACCATTCTTCCGCGATCGTCAGTCAGATCGCATTCGACTACTGCCAGATAGTTTCCTTGCCGCAGGATTCGCGCCTCCGCGAACACCGTCCCACTGTGTACAGGCTCGAGGAAATTCATTTTCATCTCAACGGTGGCCGCTCGCGATCCTCGCGGCAGCGCCAAATAAACGGCCAAGCCGCCGGCCGTATCCGCCAATGAAGCCAGCACGCCGCCATGCACCACCCCGTGAATTTGCATGTGCCGCGGCGCGACTTTCATGCGCAGCGTCGCCCGGCCCTGCTCGGCGCTTTCTAAGCGGAAGCCGAATACCCGCGCCGTATTGCTGAAATGAAACATGCGGCCGAGCGCTCTGAGCGTGAGCGGCTTGCTGACATTCACTTTGCGTTTCATCTCATCCCGCGGTGCTGCCGCCGTCGAGCGGCAACGCATTTCCCGTCATCCACGCTGATTCCTCCGACGCCAGAAACACCGCCAGCTCCGCCACGTCCTCCGGCCGCCCCGCGCGTCCCATCGGAATCTGCGATTCGCGCAGTTTGCGATACGCAGCCGGATCCAGCATGCGCGCCATCGCGCCTAGCGCCATTTCCGTCTCCACCAGCGCCGGGCAGATGCAATTGACGCGGATTTTCTCCGCCGCGTGGTCCAGCGCCATCGCCTTGGTCAGCATGGTCACGCCGCCCTTCGAAGCGCAATACGCCGCGCGCTGCTTGATCCCCACCAGCCCCAGGTAGGACCCGATATTGACGATCGATCCTCCGCCCGCCCGCCGTAGTGCTGGAACTGCCGCCCGCGACACCAGAAACGTCCCGGTGAGGTTCGCCGCGATCACCCGATTCCAGTCCTCATCCGACGTTTCCTCCGCCGTGCCCACGTGCAGCGCACCGGCATTATTCACAATCACGTTCAGCCCGCCGAATCGCTCCTCCGCCGCGCGCACTGCCGCTTCCACCGACGCCTTTCGCGTCACGTCGCACACCACCGCCAGCGCTTCGTGCCCATCGGCAATAATCTCCTGCGCTACCGCATCCAATTTTTCCCGCCGCCGCGCCGCCACCGCCACCTTTGCGCCCTCCCGCGCAAACAGCAGCGCGCAGGCCCGCCCAATCCCCGTGCCGCCTCCTGTAATAAACGCCATTTTCCCGGAAAGTCGTTGCATCGCAGTCCTTCTTTGTTACGTCTAAGGAGAAAGCGGAAAGCTGCGAATCTAGCATCCGCTCGAAACACGCGCAAGGGTGCAAAGTCCAATGAAAATTGGAATCACTGGCTATCCCACGTACGGCGGTTCCGGCGTCGTCGCCACCGAGCTAGGCATGGAGCTCGCCGCGCGCGGCCACGAAGTCCACTTCATCACTTCCGCCATGCCCATGCGCCTGAATCCCGGCCACGACCGCATTTACTTTCACGAGGTCGAAGTCACCAGCTACCCTCTCTTCGATCATCCTCCGTATACGCTGGCGCTGGCCGTGAAAATGTTCGAAGTCGCCGAGGCCGCCTCCCTCGATCTTTTGCATGTCCACTACGCCATCCCGCACTCCGTCAGCGCGCTTCTGGCTCGTTCCATGTCCGCACCGCGGCGGCTCCCCTTCATCACCACACTTCACGGCACAGACATCACTCTCGTCGGCAGCGACCGCAGCTATCTCCCCATCACGCGTTTCTCCATAGAGCAGAGCGACGGCGTCACCGCCATCTCCAATTATCTGCGCGACCAAACCATCAAGGAATTTGACATTCACCGCCCCATCGAAGTCATCCGCAATTTTGTGAACTGCGACCTCTATTGCCGCCCCGTTGACCAGCGCCGCCGCAGCGAATGGGCTCCCAACGGCGAACCGCTGCTGATGCATCTCTCCAATTTCCGCCCCGTCAAACGCATCACCGACGTCATCGAGATTTTCTCCCTCGTCCGCCAGAAAATGCCCGCCAAGCTTGTGCTCATCGGAGACGGCCCCGACCGCGGCGCCGCCGAACATCTCGTGCGCAGCAAAAAGCTCAGTTCTGACGTTTTCTTTCTCGGCAAGCAAGACCGCATTCACGAACTGCTCGGCCTTGCCGATCTCTTCTTGCTCCCGTCTGACCTGGAGTCTTTCGGCCTCGCCGCTCTCGAAGCTATGGCCTGCGAAGTGCCCATCATCGCCACCAATGTCGGAGGCCTTCCTGAAGTTGTCACCAACGGCGTCGACGGTTATCTTGTCGCCCCTCGCGACGTCGCCGCGGCCGCGAAATTCGCCATCCAAATCCTCTCCCGCGCCGACCGCGGCAAGGAAATGGGCAAGCAGGCGCGCATCGACGCCCGCAAGAAGTTCTGCTCCAACGACGTTATTCCTCTTTACGAAGCCTACTACCAGAAGGTCCTCGCCGCATCTTCCGCAGCGAGCGCGTAGAAGTTCACCTAGCGCGGCTGCGTGGCCGGCTGGAAGGAGTCCACCACGCAGTTAATGTCCGATTGCGGAAATGTCCCCGTGCCGCCCTTCGATGTGAATAAGAGCCGGAACTGCTGGTTGTGCGTATCAAATAGCCGCACCACAACCATCGGATCTCGCGCAGGATCACCAAACTGCAAGCCGCGCAGGCTATCCGTCTGCACGTTGTAAATCGCGCTTGCCCCGCTCGCCCCGAACGCTAGCTTCCATTCCAGCAGCGTCCCGATGCGCTCCAGTTGTTCGCGCTGCATGAACGGCGAAAGGGAAGCCGGTGACGCGCTGTACACGGCCATGTAAAGGTCGTAGTTGCTCGGGAACAAGTCCTCGCCGAAAAGCGCCTCGTAGCGGTCGTACGTTTGCGGGTCGCCGTCGCGGATGCCCGAGATGATGTCCTTTTCGCCCTGCGGATTGAAGAAAACGATAACCGGCCCGGCCGTGAAGTCCACTTCCGAATGCGCGTCGCCTTTGTTTTGCGCCGCAATGCCTTTCCACGGCGCGTCAAAGCTCATATCGTAGAACGAAAGATTCTTCTCCTGCGGCGGCGAAACCGCCATCGAAGGCAATGCTTGCGGAACTTCCTTGAGGAACGCAGATCGGCTCGCCCAATGCCGTGCCTGGAAGTAAAACTCGGTCTGCAGGCCATAGGCGAGCGCATACATGCCGACTGCCAGCGTCGCCACCGCCAGAATGATCGTCGTGCGCGCGGATTCCTTCTTCTCAGCCATCGGCCTCGCCACGCAAACTTAGCAGGCCGGGCGCCCGAGCGCAAATCTTACCGTGCCGTCATGGACGCGCAGACCGGTCGCGCAGCAGCTTAGGCCCCGTGGCTCCCATTGCCGTTCGTATTTCCGCCTTGCGCCGCCTCTTCGCCGTCCTTGTAGACGTATTTTATCGAGTGCTTATAAAGCAGCAGGTTGGGATTGCCAAAGCGCGTCAATTTGATGCAGTCCCGGTCATACCACTCCACAACGCCGTGCAGGATTTCTCCGTCATTGAGCACCACGGCCACCGGTGTGTGAGACTGCATCTGCTTGACGTAGTAGAAGCTCTCTGCGTGTGTCTGTTCAGGCGGCGCAGGTTTTTTCCTCTGCCCGGGCTCATGAGCGTTTCGCGCCGGGTACTGCTGCTCTTTTACCTCGGTAAGCGAGGGACGGAATAGCTTGCGGTTCACGATAGCGTGCTCCTTAAGATGTTCGAGGCTAGCCTTATGTCTATAGGACTACTGCCAGCCCGATTAGGTTTCCTAAAAATTATTCTTTTTTGTATCGCGCTCGTTCAGCGCACCCGAAGACTCTCCGCCACGGCATCCAGTCCCAACTGCCGGCCAACGTTGCGCCGCAATCGGCCTTCCAGCCCGTCCAGGCTGTCTGTGGCCCGTGCCACCCAACCATCCGTAATTTTTCCTGCCAGGTTCTCTAGTTCACGGCGCAAATCCGGATTCCGCGGTGCGTAGTTCTTCGGGTTGTGGGACAGCGCGAGCAGGTCTGCTAAGAGACTATAGAACAGGCCCAAAACATTCTCAAACGATTCAGATTCCTCTTTGGCCAGCCGGGTTGTCGCGGCAAAGATCGCGCGATACGATTTTCCCTCCATCGCATCGCCAACCAGCCGCAACACCTCTCGCCGCAGCCGTGCGGATTCCGCCAAATCCAATCCCAGCGCAACGCCGGGACTCCCGTCCGCCAGTTGCGCCGCCAATTTCCGTTCTGCGGCCTTCCACTCCGAGCGCCCTTTCAGCAACCCTTCGATTTGTTCGGCCGCCATCGGCGCAAACCAGAACGTCAAGCATCGCGACCGGATCGTCGGCAGCAGCGCATCGGCGCGCGGCGCCAGCAAAATCAATGTCGCCGTGTCCGGCGGCTCTTCAAGTATCTTCAAGAAAACATCCGCGTCGCTCCAGCGCATCGTCTCCGCGCCGTCCATAATAAAGATTCTCCGCCGCGCCTCCGGCCGGAAATAGGCCGCGCGCTGCACCGCGCGCAGTTGCCCCATGCGAATCATCGGCCGCGCCACGGGATTCTTGCGCCGCACCGGGTCCGGCACAATCGCCCACACGTCCGGATGCGTCTCCAGAATCAAAGGCATTCGTTCCACCGCGGCGGTGTCCGGGCTTTCCCCGCGCTCCGCCAACCCTTGCTCGATCAGCTCCGCTGGCTCCGCCAGCCGCGCAATTTTCTTGCAGGTCTCGCATTCGCCGCAGAAGTCGTCGCGCAACTTTTCGCAATTTGCCGCCTGCGCGAACATCCGCGCCAGCGTGAATTTCCCGATCCCGCGCGGCCCCACGAACAGCAGCGCGTTCGGCACATGCTCGCGCCGCAGCATCGTACGCAGCGCCTGCACGATCCGCTCGTTCCCTAGGAATTCACTGAATCCCATTACGCTTCCTCGGCCTGCGCGAAAACGCGTGCTTGCAGGATGGCCATGACGTCCCGGTGAATCTCCGACGGCGGCCGCAGCTCATTTTTTCGATCTTCCATGCAATCCACCGCCGCCCAATTTCGTTGCCGAGCCAGCCGGTCAAAAATTCGCGCAGCGGCCTTCAAATGCGTCAGATTCGCTTCCTGTAAATCTCTGCGCCGTCGCGTATAGCGTCGCGCGTTCTTCTTGCCCACGAGCTTCTGCGCCCGCGTCGCCGGCAAGCGCAAATAAATCACCAGGTCTTCTCGCGGCAATCCATACACTCCATACTCCAGCCGCTCCAGCCAACGCAGAAATTCCGTCAGCTTCCGCGGTGCCACGCGCGCGCCCTGATGCGCCAGATTTGACGCGATGTACCGGTCCGCAAGCACTAGTTTTCCATCCTCCAAGAAATTCTCCAGTTGCTTTTTGTTTTCCAGTCGGTCGCCGGCGAAAAGCAGTGCCGAAAAATGCGCGTCCACCTCGGCCAGCGTGCCGAATTCGCCGTTCAGATACTGCGCCACCATTTTCCCGAAGAATCCGTCGTAGCGCGGAAAATCGATGGTCGTGTGCGCCACGCCGCGCTCGCGCATCGCGCGCGCAAGCATCTCCAGTTGCGTGTGCTTCCCGGAGCCGTCGATTCCTTCCAGAACGATGAGTTTCCCGCGGGCAGGCATCGGAACGCGCCCAGTCTAACATATTCCTCCAGCCATCTCGCGCCGCCGTGGCGGTCAGTTTGAATTTTCTGGATCCTGACACAAGGAGTCAAAATTCAAACTGACCCATTGCCCGCGCCGCGCGGGTTTCCGCGCCTGTGTTACCATCCTCGAACTTGGAGATCCTTCATGCCAACTGTCGATACCAGCAGTCTCCGCGTTGTTGAGCGCCTGCCTGGCTGGCGCGGCCGATATTTCCATTCGCCGAGCATGACCTTCGCGCACTACGACTTTGACGCCGGCGCGTCCGTCCACGAGCACTTCCATCCTCAGGAGGAAGTCTACGAAGTGCTGGAGGGTGAGATCGAAGTGACCATCGACGGCGTGAGTCAAGTCGCCCGGCCCGGCTTCGTGGTCATTGTCCCGAGTGGTGTTCGGCATTCGCTCAAAGCTCGCACCAACGGCCGCGCCATCATCGTCGACTACCCCTTGCGCCGCGATTTCGCTTAGCCGCTCCTTCGCGGCAATTTCGGCGCAGCCGCTAGCGCGTCTCACCGCCCAAAATTGCCCAAAATTGCGTGTCCAAACAACTTGGTTCCGCACTAAAATGCCCGCATGTCTCGCGCGGTTTCGTCCATTGCGTCCAATCTCGAGCGCGTTCAGGAGCGCATCGCTCGCGCCGCCGCGCGCTCCGACCGCCGCCCTGAAGAAGTCGTCCTCGTCGCCGTTTCGAAAACGTTTCCTGCCCAAGCCATTCGCGCGGCTTACGACGCCGGTGTGCGCGCTTTCGGCGAAAATCGCGTTCAGGAATGGGAAGGGAAGCAGCCTGAGCTCGCCGATCTGAAACCCAGTTGGCACCTGATCGGCCATTTGCAAAGCAACAAAGCCCGCCGCGCTTCGCGCCTCTTTGACTGGATCGATTCCGTCGACGACGTTGCCCTGGCCATGAAACTCGACGACGCGGCCGCCGAAACGAACGAGTGGCTCGCCGTCCTCATTGAAGTCCAGATCGATCCCACCGAAAAAAAGTCCGGCGTCGCGCAAGTCGATCTGCCCGCGCTCGCCGAGGCCGTTGTCCAGATGCCGCATCTGCAGGTTCGCGGCCTCATGGCCATTCCGCCGTTTTGCGAAGACCCTCGCGACGCCCGCCCCTATTTTCGCCGCCTGCGCCGCTTGCGCGACGACCTCGAGCAGCATCTCGGCCGCTCGTTCCCTGAGCTTTCCATGGGCATGAGCCACGATTTTGAAATCGCCATCGAAGAGGGCGCCACGCAGGTCCGCATCGGCTCCGCCATCTTCGGCGCCCGCGCCAAGAAATGACGCGATAGGGATTAGGAGACAGCGAAACTGCCCTCCCCAGCTGAGCGCGGAATGGGTCGGTGCCGGCCATTACGATTCGCGGGTCCGAGTAGTTGGCATGCGCGGGAGGGGTTTTTCAAGATACAATACGGCCCATCGTTCGCGGTCAACGATCGTTTTAACAGGAGCATCCGTGAAGGCACTTTTCTGCGTGATGGTCGGCTCGGCATTGATGAGCGTTGCGAGTCCGCGTGCAATCGGCCAATCAAGCAACGTGAAATTCGAAATTGCACGCGCGCTATCGGCTGCTCCAACTTCCATATCGGCAGGTGCAACCGTTGATATCGCCGATGCGAAAGGACATATGACAGAGTTGCGCCATGGATCGAATGGTTGGACATGCGTAATCGACGATCCGGCAGCGATACAGCATGATCCCATCCAGCACCATCCGGCCTGCTTCGACAAACATGGATTGGAGTGGATGGAAGCCTTTACGGCCGGACGCGTTCCGAATCCCGACCGCGCTGGCTACGCGTATATGCTAGAAGGCGGTTCATCCTGGAGCAACACGGATCCTAGCGCCACAAAACTGGCTCCCGGCCAGAAGGATTACATTCGCATCCCCGCGCACATCATGATCCTAAGCGCAAAAGTCGCAAATTCCTCGGGATTCCCATCGGGACAGGTGAACCCTGACACGCGCAAACCATTTGTAATGTTCGGCGGCACGGCTTACGCGATACTGATTATTCCGGTGAACTGAAGGTCTCAGGCGGTTGGCCCAGCGTTTCGGAGTCTTGCTAGAACCTCGTCCGCTGCCACATCGTACCACCCAGCGAACGAGCCGCGAAGACCTCCGCCCGGTTTGGAATTTACGGGTGCCGCACTCTTTGCGCTTTTTGCAAAGGGTGCGGTTTTTCTCTCGAAATGCCCTCGGCTCACTGTCCGCGAACGGCCGTTCAGGAATTCCGCGGCGCTATCTTTTCCCACACCGCTTGCACCTTGCCCCACGCGGCGTCCGCGTCAAGCACCAGCCGTTCTCCTTCGAAGCGGTAAAATCGGATTTGTTTGCTTCCGCTGAGGTTGGGAAACGCGCTTCCTTCTACGTGGTGGGTGACGGCATTTTTCTCTGCGTCGATTGAGTAACTCCCGAAATAACCAAAGTAGTCGAGCCACGCTCTCGCTCGTTCTTCCGCGGTCGCCTCGCGCGAGTCATCCCTCGCGCCTCCGGCGAAACACCGTAGGTTAACCCCATGTGTTTCTGTGAGTTGCAACACTATATTTATTGGTCGGGCTATTACCCTTATGGATATGGTCGAGAGTCCCCAGATGGACGCATATGAGCTGCCGGACACCGAGACGCTAGAGTTGTTTAACCAACTCTGCGAACTCGCGACCGGGCTTACCAATTCCCTCAATTTCGCGGTGGGTCTATGCGCGAGGCATCAGGCGCAGTTTTCAGATGAAGGAGACCTCTCTCAAGCGCTTGAAATCCTCCAGCGCTCCGCCAACGTAACTCGGCAAGTATCCCTCGTCAGCCTTCAGTTACATGCGGAGCTTTTGCGGCGTTGCTTGGTTCCCAAAGGCACAGACCGAGCAAAGGCCGAAAGAATGGCTCTTGGCTGAGAAGTCGTCAATCAGGAGCATCCACGAGGCATCTTTGGAAAATCACTGTGTGAGGATTGAACTTGGGAGCACAGCGAAGCAACTCCATTCAACCGCAATGGTATGGGCTGTTCGGTAGCTCTGCCGAGATGCAGGAGATCTATCGGCTGGTAAAGAGGTTTGCGAAATATGGATTTCCAGTCCTTATTCTCGGAGAAAGCGGAACAGGTAAGGAACTGGTAGCACGTGCAATGCACATTTGCAGCCCCTGGCATACTGAGCCGTCTGTCCCGGTAGATTGTGCCGCTCTCGCCCCCGCCCTGATTGAATCTGAACTCTTCGGATATGAGCGAGGCGCGTTCACCGGGGCCGACCGGCCCAAGATGGGTTTGCTTGAATCTGCCAATCTAGGAACGATTTTCTTGGATGAGGTCGATAGTTTGACCTTGGATATGCAGGCAAGACTGTTGCGGGTTCTGCAAGAAAGAGAAATCAGACCAGTCGGGTCGACCAGTTGCCGAGCGATAAAAGGCCGAATCATCGCCGCATCCAACCGGGACCTGGAGCATGAAGTCGAGAAGAACGCATTTCGGCAAGACTTGTATTTTCGGCTGGACGTCGGCAGGATCAGAATCCCACCCTTGCGAGACAGAAAAAGCGACCTTCCATTATTGATCGACTATTTTATGGAGAAATACTGCGATATGAATGGCGAAGTCTGCGGCGTGTCGGACGATGCTATGAAGCTGCTGAAAAAATATGATTGGCCTGGCAATGTTCGGGAACTCGAAAACGTGATTCAAAGAGCGCTCGCGGCTAGCTCGGGTCCAACGATCCAGCCGCAAGATCTGCTCGTCGGTGTAAAAGGCCGCACAGGGCTAGAATCTTCGACCGGAGAGAATACAACCCTTCGGGAGATTGAACGTCGCTCGATCTTGCAAGCGGTGAAAATGGCCAGCGGTGACAAACTCATTGCCGCTCGGCTTCTGGGGATTGGCAAGACGACTCTGTATCGGAAGCTAAAGCGGTACCGGGCGGAGGGCAAGGGGTGAGGCGGCGTACCGTTTAGAACTCTTTCTTCTCGGCGGGTGGCCAGCCTTTCGGAGTTATCCTTGACTTCGTCCGCTGCGTCGCCGTTCCTTGGCGAAGGCCGTTCAGGAATTCCGCGGCGTTATCTTTTCCCACACCGCTTGCACCTTGCCCCACGCGGCGTCCGCGTCAAGCACCAGCCGTTCTCCCTCGAAGCGGTAAAATCGGATTTGTTTGCTTCCGCTGAGGTTGGGAAACGCGCTTCCTTCTACGTGGTGGGTGACGGCATTTTTCTCTGCGTCGATTGAGTAACTCCCGAAATAACCAAAGTAGTCGAGCCACGCTCTCGCTCGTTCTTCCGCGGTCGCCTCGCGCGAGTCATCCTTCGCGAATCTCTGCGCCTGGGCGCGCGTCAGTTGCGCGGACATTCTGCCTTCGGCGCTGTACACGATCTGCCCTCGGGCGTCCTCGCCGAGCGGATACACAACCTTGCCATCCGCACTTATCTCGCGCAGAGCGACAAGCCGCCAAGCGCCGATCAGTCGCGCGCGAATGTCTTGCGGGGAAGTGCGCGGTGCTTCGTTGCTCATATTCGTTCTCCCAGAAAGATTTCGATGTTGGGCCGTTTCCTGTCATTCATATCGAAGCGCCACCATCGGGTCGGTTCGTGACGCCCGCCACGCGGGATAAAAACACGCCGCGATCGAAGCAAGCATCATGATTACGAACGCTGAGCCAAACGCCAGGGGATCATGCGCGCTGACGTGATACAGCAGATCCGCCACCAGCCGCGCCAACGCGAACGATGCGATGCCTCCCAGCACCACGCCGCTCGCCGTCAGCGCCAGCCCGCGCGACAGCACATGCCACAGGAGATTTGACGAATTGGCGCCCAGCGCCATGCGCAGGCCCAGCTCGCGCTTGCTCTGCGACACAGCGTATGACACCACCCCGTAGAGCCCGATGGTCGCGAGGAACAACGCCAGTCCGCCCAGCACCGCCAGCAAGCCGACCGCAGCTTTTTGCGACGACGTCGACCGCTCCAGTTGTTGCTGCAGGGTGATCACCGCATAGTGCGGCACGCCCGGATCCAAAGTGTCCATCTCGCGCGCCAGTAGCGGCGCCGCAACTTGAGGCGGCATGCGTGTCCTCACGTTCAAACTCGCCCGCGGCGCGGGGTTCTGCAGCAGCGGAACAAAGAAAAATGGCCGCGGCGTTTCAGAGATGTACTCATACTTCGAAACCTGCGTGACGCCGACCACGCGCATCCATCGGCTGCCAACCTGCAGCCGCTGGCCAATGGGATCCCTGCCATGCCAGAACTGCTCCACCATAGCCTCATTCACGATGGCCACCGGCGCAGCCGTGTTGTTGTCCGCCGCGGTGAATTCGCGTCCAGAGACAAGCGCGATTCCGGCCGTGGCCAGATAGCCGGGACTCACTTGGTTGTAGTCAACCACCGGCTGTTCGTTCGGCGGCGGCACGTAACCATCGACGGCTATAGGAGCCGTTGAAGGAGGAATAAGGCCCAAGGGAACGAATCCCGCGAACGCCGCCGATTCCACGCCCGGCAGCGACTGGACCCGCTCGAGCAACTGCTTCTGAAAATTCTCGGCGCGCTGCGCGTCGTAGCCCGAACCGAATAAATCCACCTGGGTCACCAAAACGCCGCGCGTCGAAAATCCCGGGCTCGTGTTCTGCATTTTCTGGAGGCTCTGCAGAAGCAGAGCTGCGCCCACCAGCAGCACGAAGCTGAGCGACACTTGCACCAGAACAAGCCCCGAACGCAGCCAGGATCTGCTTTGGCTGCTGACCAGCCCTCCCATTTCGGATTTCAGCGCGGCCGCCAGGTCGATTCTGCTGGCTTGCGTCGCGGGAATCAATCCGAACAGCAGCGTCGAGAAAACACATACGCCGATGCTCAATGCCAGCACGCGCCAATCGATCTCCCCCGGCAAATAAGGAACCGTTCCGGTGCGCGGGAAAAACAGCACCAGCAAGTGGCGGCACCAATGAGCGACGAACAGGCCGCCAACGGCTCCGAGTCCCGCAAGGATCAAGCCTTCGGTTAAGAGCTGCCGCACGAGCCGGCTACGCGCGGCGCCCACGGCCAGCCGTACGATCATTTCGTGTCGTCGCGCAAAAAAGCGCACCAGCAGCAAGTTGCCCACGTTGGCGCACGCAATCAGAAGCACAAAAATCACCACGGCCAGCATGATTTCGAGCGTCGAGCGCATTTCGTTGGCCTTGTTAAACGGTGTCAGCCAGAGAGGCACCAGATTGACACCTCGGCCGCGGTCGATCTCCGGATACGCGGCGTCCAGCCTCCCGGCGATGGCAGAAATCTCCGCCTGCGCCTGCGCGCGGGTCACGCCGGGCTTGAGCATGGCGAAGCCTTCGATCCACCGTGCGCCGCGGTCGTCCAGCGAGAAGCTGCGGCCCTCGAACACTTGCAGCATGGAAGCGGGAACCCAGAATTGAATCGACCAGCCCACAAAGGTTCCGTAGAAGCCTTTCGGCGCGACGCCGATAATCGTGTGCTGCACATTGTTGAAGCGCTGCGTTTTGCCGATGATTTCCGGATCGCCGTGGAAGGCGTTTTGCCACATCTCGTAGCTGATCACCACGATAGGATGGGCGTTTTGCCCGGTGTCCTCGCCGGGCTCGAATCCCCGGCCGAGAATCGGATGTATTCCCAGCGCGTCGAAATAATTCGCCGATACAATGCTGCCGGTCGCGCGGTCCGACCGGCCGCCAATGCTGAGCGACGCGCCCATGATCTTGTCGGCGATCAGCGAGTCCAGGAGCTTGCAATTTCTTTGCAGGTCTAGGAAGTCCGGCCACGACAGATCCACGCTGGTGTATTCGCTGCTTGCCGCCGTTCCCTCGAGTGCGACCATCCGCTCCTGATGAGCGACCGCCGGGAAAGGCCGCAGCAGTATCCCTTCGATCCAGCTAAAAACTGCGGCGTTCGCGCCAACGCCAAGCGTCAGGCAGAGCACAGCCAAGACCGAAAACCCGGGGTTGCGGCGCAGCATGCGCAGGGCAAACCGAACGTCCTGCAGCAAAGTATCGATAAACACCATTCCCCCCTCGGCTCGATATTCTTCTTTCATCGGCTCCACTCCGCCAAACTTCAGCATCGCCTGGCGCCGCGCCTCCGCCGCCGGCATTCCGGCGCGAAGATTCTCGGCCGTCTGCAGAGCGATGTGCTCCTCGATCTCGTCCTTTAACCGGTCGTCGCCTCGCCGCCGCGTCGCGAAGTTTGCCAGCCGGGTGAAGAAGCGTCGCAGAAATCTCATGGCAAATCCTCCGCCCTTCCGGCAAGCGCAAACTCCCTGCGTTTCTTCCTGGTGCGCGCTTTATCCGCGCAATGTATTCGTTGCCGTTTTGCGCCGCGCCTCATTCATATCGCAGCGCCACCATCGGATCGACCTTCATCGCCCGCCGCGCAGGAACGTAGCACGCTGTGAGTGCAACGATGGTGATGGTAAGCGTGGTGCCGGCGATGAGCAGACCCCATTGATGAAGTCCAAAGCCGCTGAGAACCGCGCCCACGGCGCGCGGCAGCACCAGCGAAACCAGCGCGCCCGCGCCGACGCCGATGGAAATCAAAACGGCTCCGTTGCGCATGACCAGCCTGAGCACGTCGCGGCGCTCGGCGCCGAGAGCCATGCGGATGCCAATTTCGTGGGTGCGCTGTGCGACAAGATACGAAAGAACCCCGTAGATTCCCGCGGCGGCCATCAGGAGCGCGACCAGGGCGAACGAGCCCATCAGTTCGGCCATGATGTTGTCGCCCTGGCCGGAATCGGCGATGACACGATCCATGGTTTTCACGTCGCTGATGGCTTGGCCGCTATCGACGGCCCAGACAGCCTGACGCAGCGAGCCGGAAAAAGAAGTGGGTTCGGTGCGGGTGCGAACGACGAAACTCATGTCGCCTGCGGGATGAGCGACGAAAGGCTCGAATAAATGCGGCCTTGGGTGGGTTTCTCCCAGAAATTCGTTGACGTTGCCGACGACGCCGACAATGTCGCTCCACTCGTTTGCTGGACGCGCTTGGCTGTCAATCAGGAGATGGCGGCCGACGGGATTCTGGTTCGGGAAATAGCGGCGAGCGAATGCTTCGTCGACAATGGCGACGGGAGGAGCGCCCGGGCCGTCGGAAGGTGCGAATTCGCGGCCCTGCAAGAGAGGTATTTGCAGCGCCTGGAAATATCCGGGACTGACCACGAAATACTCGCTCGTCGGCTGGTCGGCGGGCTTCAAGACCGCGTGACCCTCGAGGATGAAGGGCGCGGAGGTCAAGCCTCGAAATTCGAACGGTAAAGCGCTGGTGAGGGCAACTGATTCCACGCCGGGAATTTGGTGGATTTGGCGCAGCGCGTCTTGGAAAAAAGAGGATTGGCGCTGCGGGGCGCCGTAATACTCGAGGCCGCGCAAGGAAACGGACGCGGTGAGGACATTGTGCGGATTGAGGTCCGTGGCGGCGCGCGTCTCAGCGACGAAATCTTGGACGAAGAGGCCGGCGCCGGTGAGCAGAATCAGCGATAGGATGAGCTGACCGATCACAAGCAGGCGCTGCAGGCGGTGATGTTGGCGTGCGAAAGTGGCCCCGCGGGCGCCCTGTTTCAGACGTTCACCGGGATCGCGGCGGGAAAGACGAATGGCCGGCGCGATTCCCACGGCGAGCGCTACGAGGATGGAAATTGCCGCGGTGAAGAGCAACACCCGCGTGTCAATGCCGACGGTTTTCGCGATTGCGGCGGCCGTTTCATTCCAATTGAACTGCGCGAGAGTGGCTCGGAGACTCCAGTAAGCGAAGAAGGTCCCGAGGGCGCCGCCGGCGATGGCGAGCAAGAGACATTCCGTCAGCAGTTGGCGGGCGAGGCGTAGCCTGCCCGCGCCGAGAACGGTGCGGATGGAAAATTCTTGCGCGCGGCCGGAGTTCCGCGCCAGAAGCATGCTAGCCACGTTGGCACAAGCGACCAAGAGGACGAGAAGGACGGCCATCATCAGAAGAAACAGGGCGTTTTCCGCGTTCCAGTCGCTGATGTTGTACTGCTGCTCGGTCATGACACGCGCTCCCCAATTCTTGTTGGTGTCCAGATGCGCGGCGGCGATGCGCGCGGCGATCGTGTTCATCTGCGCAGAGGCGTCGGTGATGCGAATGCCGGGCTTAAGGCGTGCGAAAACGCGCACGAAACGGAAGCTGCGCTTTCCCGGGCCGAGCTCGTCGGGCGAAAAGGCCAGCGGGAACCAAAGCTGCGCGGGTGAATCGTAGACGCTGAAGGCTTCCGGCATCACTCCCACGATGGTGTAAGGGTTGCCGTTGATTTTGATCGATTGACCGAGGACGTGCGGGTCACCAGCAAATTTGGACTTCCATAACTGGGTGCTGATCAAGACGGCGTGATCCTTGCCGGGCTGGTCTTCGCCGGGGAGGAGCGGACGGCCGATGACCGGCTGGATTTCCATCACCTGAAAAAAATTCGCTGAGACGCGCGCGCCGGGAACGAATTCGGGGGTGAAATCGCCGCCGCTGATGGTGAAGCTGTCGAAATCGGCGGCGGCCATGCCGCTGAAATCGGCGGCTTGTTCTTGCCAATCAAGATAATCCGCCGCTGAAACGGAAGAAAGGTCCGCACCGAAGACGTTCGCGGGATTTTTGCTGGTGATGGCGAGCAGCCCGTTGGGATCGCGGACCGGCGGTTTGCGTAATATCAGGCCGCTGACGACGCTGAGGACCGTGGTGTTGGCGCCGATGCCGAGGGCCAGAGTGAGAATGGCGACGGCGGCGAAGCCCGGCGATTTGCGCAGCATGCGGAGCGCATAGTGAATGTCCTGCAGGAAACTATCGATGAACAGCATTCCTCGCTCGGCTCGATATTCTTCTTTCATCGGCTCCACTCCGCCAAACTTCAGCATCGCCTGCCGCCGCGCCTCCGCCGCCGGCATGCCGGCGCGAAGGTTCTCGGCCGTCTGCAGGGCGATGTGCTCCTCGATCTCGTTCTTCAACCGTTGCTCATCTCGCCGCCGCGTCGCGAAGTTTGCCAGCCGGGTGAAGAAGCGTCGCAGAAATCTCATGGCAAATCCTCCACCTTCACTTCAAAGAAGCGCGCCATGATCGCCGCCGTTTGCTCCCAATCGCGTTTCTCCGCTTCCAGCAGTTTGCGCCCCGCGCGCGTCAGTCGGTAAAACCGCGCTCGGCGGTTGTTCTCCGAAGCGCCCCACTCGGACGCAATCGCGCCCTCCTGCTCCAGCTTCAAGAGCACCGGATAGAGCGAGCCTTGATTCACGGCCAACACGTCTCGGCTGATCTGCTCGATACGCCGGGCGATGCCGTAGCCGTGCAGCGGCCCCAGCACATCCAGAGTTTTGAGAATCATCAACGCCAAGGTGCCCTGCAGCACGTCGCTTTTTTGCTTGCTCGAATTCGTCGTCATTTTGGTTTCCGACAGGAGTATGCCATGGTTCCATTGGGAAACCAACAGGTAATCTCGCGCACTCCAGAACGCTCGCCTCAGCCCCGGCGCCGTTTGAACGCTTCGCCCCGTGCTGCTAGAATCTCCCCCGAAGGATCGCATCTCCGGGGAGACCGCGCACATGCCCGAAATTAAGGCCATTCAATCCGAACTTCGTTCTCAGAAACTCGACGGCTGGCTCTTCTACGATCATCACCATCGCGACGCTATCGCCGCGCGCATCCTCGGTCTGAATTCCAACGGCAAAGTCACGCGCCGCTGGTTCTATTTCATCCCCGCCAAAGGCGCGCCCTCGAAACTCGTTCATCGCATCGAAGCCGGCGGTCTCGACAGCCTCCCGGGACGCAAAATCGAATATTCCGGATGGGAGGAACTTCACAAAGGCCTCGGAAAAATTCTCCACGGCGCGAAATCTATCGCCATGCAATATTCGCCGCAAAACAACATTCCTTACATCGGTCTCGTCGATGCGGGCACCGTCGAACTCGTTCGCAAACTCGGCAAAAAAGTGCTCAGTTCCGCTGACCTCGTCCAGGAATTTGAAGCCGCGTGGACTCCCGAGCAGCTCGCCTCGCATCGCGCCGCTGGAGAAATCATCCATCGCGTCACGCAAGAAGCTTTTTCACGCGCCGGCTCGTTCGTGCGCGAGAAAAAATCGCTCACCGAACATGATTTGCAGCAGTGGATGGCCGCCCAATTCCGCGCGCAGGGCGTGGTCGCGGACGGCGAACTCATCGTGGGCGTGGGCCGCAACGCCGGCAATCCCCATTACGAACCGCCGGCCACCGGCAGCGCGCCCATTCGCGAAGGCGACTTGCTGCTGCTCGATATCTTCGGCAAACTCGACCGCCCCGACAGCGTCTATTACGACATCACCTGGATGGGCTACCTCGGTGCCTCCGTCCCCGCAAAATACGCCAAAATCTTCACCATCGTTCGCAGTGCCCGCGACGCCGCCGTCAACTTCGTACTCAATTCCGTTTCCGCCGGCCGCGAAATCCACGGCTGGGAAGTCGACCGCGCCTGCCGCGAAGTCATTCGCAAAGCCGGCTACGCCAAATATTTCACCCACCGCACCGGCCACAGCATCGGCCAGGACGTTCACGGCAACGGCGCCAACATGGATGGCCTCGAAACCCGCGACAATCGCCGCATCGTTCCGCATACCTGCTTCTCCATCGAGCCGGGAATTTATCTGCCTGAATTCGGCGTGCGCAGCGAGGTAAACGTCTACGTCGGCGACGGCAAAGCCGAAGTCACCGGCCCGATCCAGCAGGAGATCATCCCCATCCTCGCCTAGCGCGGGTTTCTGCGTCGTCACAGCTGCGCCGCGCCCGTGCGGTCTTGGAGGTTTCTTCTCATCGCGCGTTTTAATCGCGTGAACTACTTCTCTGCGTCATAGAATGGTGTCCGTCATGGACGAAACCTCCGAACCGCGCGAAGCTCAGCCACCTGAGCCGGCCGTTCCGTCTCGCCCTGACGCCGCAGCTGCGCCCAACGCCGCTTCGCCCGCCTCCACGCCGCCCGCCTCCGAAAACGCCCCGTTCATCGCCTGGCTCGCCGCCGCGGCCGGCTGGTTCGTCCCCGGACTCGGCCACTTGCTCCTTCGCCGCTGGGGCCGCGCCGCCGCAATTTTCCTTTCCGTCGGCGCCATGGCCATCGCCGGCTACAGACTCCAAGGCCAGGTCTATTCCATTCGCACTGGAGACGTCTACGGAACCCTGGGCCAGTGGGCCGAAATCGGCGCCGGCGCTTTCTATTTTCTCTGGCGCGTCCTCGAACCCGCCGGCGCAAATCTGGCGCGAGCCAGCGGCGACGTCGGCACGCGCCTGCTGGCCATGGCCGGCCTGCTGAATTTCCTATGCGTCGCCGACGCTTTCGAAATCGCCCGCCGCGCTAAGTCTTGACCACCATTGCCGATCCGCGGGCCAGGCGCCTTGCCACCGAAAAGTGCAGACTGTTGCACAAACACTCTAAAGACCTGCGCATCCTGCTGTCTCCCAACGAACTGCATGGGCCTTGGCGTCAATCCGTCCATTCCGCATTCGCTTTTCTCATAGCTCGGCACGTTTAGATGCGCCAAGTACCCTTTTGTTTTGTATGATTTGGTTGTTTAGATGCCGTACAGAAACAAATTAGAAGAATCTTAGGCCAAGTACCGGTCCGTTTTGGAACTACGGTACTCCATTTGCACGCTACCTGTCAGAGGCGGGTGGTTACTACTCTGGTTGCCCGACCCAGGAGAACGAGCCGGATATGAAACAACACGCAAATTTCGGAAGCAGAATGTTTCAGCTAGCTATGGGGATTTTTTTCCTCGGCATGATGTTTTTCGTGGCGCTACCACGTGCCAGCGCCAGCAGCGTGACGATCACTTATTACACGATTGCCTCGAATGACCCTGACGCCAACCACTTGGCCGGCGGCGTATATAACAACGAAGTGCAAAACAGTCTTGGACCGGACGGCCTGCCTGTATTGAACACGCCTGCCTACGGTTGCACCTCGGGCTGCTACAATCCGATTGGCGCGCCGGGCAACGTTGTCGCGAGCGGAGCAGGCGCCGGTGAGATTACCTACTGGGATCCTTCGCTCAACCCCTACGTCACCGAAACCGGCACCGGCACCGTGTCATTGCCTTTCAGCGTTCCTTCGAACTTCTTTCCACCGAACGGAACGGGCTCCTTCGACGGCGGGAGTAACGGCTACCAGGCCGCGGTACTCTCCGGCAATTTGATCGTTCCGGCCCATACCTCGGAGACCATTTCATTCAACATCGGTGCCGACGACATGGCTTTCGCCTTCCTGAACGGCCAGGTCGTTTGCGATCTCGGTGGCGTGCACGCCTCCACAGCGGGTACCTGCGTGTCGCCGATGGTCCTGACCTCGGGCACCTACAACCTGGAAGTGTTTTTCGTCGACATCAATCAAGTTCAGGCTGGCCTGACCTTCGGCATCAACACCTCGGGCATCACTACAACGCCTACCAGCTCCACTCCGGAACCGGGGACCCTCACGTTGCTCGGTCTCGGACTGGCGGCCATCGGCCTCGCGGCACTGCGCAAGGCTGTCTAGACGTTACCGATCCTCGATTTGGTCAAAAGCCCCGGACTCGTTCCGGGGCTTTTTGTTTCTGCAAACTGGTCCCCGCCCGCTGACTCTTCTCTGCGTCGTCGACGCCTTCGAAATTGCCCGTCGCGCCAAATCCTAATCCGCGCCTTCGCGCATCAGCTGCGGGTTTCCGCGGCGGCCTTCAAATTCCGCGGATTTTCTTCCTGACAGATTCCTGTCGCGCGTTTCACCCGCGCGAAGTATTCTTTTCCCCGTCGCGCGCTCGCACCGTCGCGCATTGCAGCCAGTCTCGTGAAGGAGGACCACCCGAATTGCCTCTCGGCCAATTTCCCGCCTTGCTTCTCTGCGCCCTGCTCATCTCCGTCGTCTTCGCCTGCGTCTTCCAACGCACCGCCAAAGAACGTTTCCTCGCCGCCCTCCGCTACTTCCTCATTCTCGTCATTCTTTCCCTCGCCGTCGCCTGGCTCATGTACCCGCTCTCCCACTGAGCCGCCGCCAGCGCCGGCGCTGACGCCAACGCCACCAACCTGCGCGCCGTCAGCTCCCGCCTCCGGCCGTTCTTCCGCCGCCTTCTTCGCCGCCGCCGTCGCGTCTGCGGCGTCCGGCTTCTTGGCCGCATGCGCCGGCGCGTGCGTCTGCTCCGCCTCTGGCTTCTTCGCTCCCGCCGCGCTCATGCTTGGCATTATAGACAAAGCCTCTCGATTCGGTCAGACCCATCCTCACTCCCACCCCGCCGGCGGCCGCAGCACGATCTGCCCGCCGCGCAGCTCGTACGCATGCAGGGTCGGCCCCGGACAGTCCTTGCTCCCACTCTCGCCCTTCGAATAATCCGTGTTCGTCACTTTGTTATTCTTCAAATCCAGCCACAGGTGATGCGCCAACCCGCACGGCCCCTCATCGAAATCCGACGCCACGATGCCCTTATCCGTCCACGTCGCCACGTAATAATTGAAGAACCCCGCCCGCAGCACGCCCTCCGGCGACACGCTCGCCTGAAACACTCCGCACGTATTGTTGTACTCCGTGCATTCGATCTCCACTGCCACCGGAGAGAGCGGCCGCTTGTCCTTGCTCGCGTCCGTCAATTCCCAGAATCCCTCCGTGGACACATATCCGAGCTTCTCGTCGTGGTCGATCTTGAGCGCCGCGCTCACCTTCACCCACCTCGACGCCCCGCCTGCGTGCGCCTCGCCACGCTGAACTTCGTCATCCCGCCCGTCGCCTATGTTGTCATTCCGAGCGAGGATGCGACCAGCATCCGACGAGGAACCTGCTGTTGCATCCTGGCTTCCGCCTTGCGCTTGCCTGTGCTCGGCATAGATCCGTTCGCCACGGATGCCGTCGGCATGAACGGCCCTGACGCCGCTCCGCGCCCGCCCAACTCCATAACCCGCCACTCCCGCCGCCAGCACCATCACCGCTCCCGCCACTCTGCTCCGCATCGAGGCGCCCTCCACACCTACCTCCGATTTACATTTCCCCCTCCACGTTGCCCCGCATTCCGGCAGTGCGCTCGATCTGCGAGAAAGTGCTTTGCTTCGGGCGATTAGAAATGTGTTCGGATTTTTGTTTTGTGTGAGTTACGTCGATTTCTAATCGCGGCGGGGTCTGGCGATTAGAGTTCTGGGGCGTGGACGCCTGAGGCTCGACGCTGGAAACCGGCGAAGGCTGCTGAGTTGGCGGATTAGCGATGGATAGCTCGGTGCGGGATATGACGACGTGAGACGTGGTGGGCTCGACCCATTGGCCGCGCTCGTTGATGCAAGCGACAGTGCGGGCGGCGCGAAGGATGGCGAAGGGAGACGGAGACTCGATGTAGTCGACGTGTTCGAGGACTTTTTCGATGGCCATGGAAAGGTTCTGGCGACGACGAACATCGAGGCCAGTAGCTCGCGCATGGCGGTAGATGGTTGTTTCGGAGCTTATGCCGTAAGCGTCCATGAGCCAGCTTGCTTTGCACCAATCGATGAAATCAGTTTCGATGACTTCGCGCTTGGGATGGCGGCAGATCTGGCATTTACGAGCGTGGCGCTGGGGATCAAGGGAACGACGAGGAGCGGAACGCTTTCGTGCGATGCGAGGTGCTGTGCGCGGAGCGGTCCGGGACGCGGGCGCGTTTCCTCGTTCGCCCTGAAGTGGCGGCAGGGAAGAGGGAGCCGACGCTGCGAGCCTTTTGATGCGATTGCGAAGAATGACAGCCTGGGCGATGAGTGTTTCGTTGGATTTTTCAACGGCTGATTTCGATGCGACGGAAGACGGAACATGCGAGGCTGGCCTGGGAGCCATGTAAGATTCTCCTGAAGATAGATTTAAGTGTTAGCGAGTGGCCGTTCACCGGTAGGGTCGCGCGCGGCGAAAGAGGAAGAATGCCTCGCACCGAGAGACAGTGTAGTTCATTGTAAGGTAAAGTCAACAGGTATTTAATAAGGGCCACTTGTGGCCCTTATGAGGAGGCAAGCTGGCGCGCCACTGCGGAATGATGATTTGAAAAACAACGCATAATGCGTGAGGATAACGGTGGCTTCGGCGGATGGTTGGAAAGAAGGCAGTGGAGCCGCGGGGCGGACTTGAACCGTCGACCCGCCGTTTACGAAATGAACGGAAAGGTATACGGGTACTATTTGGACCGAGTACGGATACGCTATCCACAGCGGCTTTGGCGCTGATTGCGATTTCCTGCGCCGCCTTTTCCATCGCAACAGTCAACCGAGCCGCTTCAGCTACAGAACGCTCCATCGATTTCGATTGCGCGATAGACTCTGCGATTAGTTTATCGGTTTGCCCTCCGGATTTTCTCATTTCTCCGACTTGGTCTCTGATCGTGCGCAAGGTCCGGAGCGCAGCGAGCACGCCAAAGAATGTGATGATTGTCAAGGCACAACTTGCCCAGAAATATCAGTCCAAGATGGCCAATTCGTCAGTTCGATGAATTTCATCGTTTTGGTGTCTTCTTTCGCTCTCGCTCCAGGAATTCGGCGATGGTTTTTCGGATCAGGGCTCTTTACTGCTTCGGCTTATCGGGCGCCGGAATCTTGGCGAGGATGCCGAGGATTTTGTAGGTTTCAACTCCCATCGTTGATCCGTCCATCGAATCACTCCACACCAGCCTTGCGTTGTCTTGGTCGAACTCAGCCTGAACATCATCGGTAAGAGGCCCGCGGCAACTGCGCTGCTGATTTGAACCGTCGGGCGACGGGCGGCTGTCGCAATTCACTACGACCATACGGCCATCCGGCAGAAGCAGCGACAGGGTTGCACCTGACACATTGTAATCCACGGTGTGAGAATCGGCGCTCACCGTCGAACAGTTGGCCGTGCCAAGTCCCCAAGCATTCGCAGTCGTGGTTGTTCCAGTACTGTTTGCCGTGGCGTTTCCAGAGGCAAAGCCGCCGCAATTGGATACCGCGTACCCAGGAACGGTGTACTCGTAATGGGAGGAGTTGGACTCCTTGCTTGCGATGTGCGTGGAGAAAAATTGTGCGGGCTGGGAATCGGCAATCTTGAACTTGATTGTAACGTGCTTGCCCGTCCCCGTGTTCTCGGCGGAAAGTATCATGTTGTTTCCGTCAACCTCCGCCTTGAATATGTGCCCTTCGATGAGAGGGAGACAATCGCCATGCCACGCTCCCAGCCTTTGCGTTCTTTCGCAAGTGATTCGATACAAGGTGGCCTTTGTTGCAACAAGTGAAATCACAGACAAACGCGCTGGCTTCCAGGCAGTGAGTGGCTGGAAGTGCGACTCCGAGGAAAGTGCAAGGACCTGCACAGATTGCTTGTCCTGCCCAAACGCGGGCAGCATCACCGCCAGCACCGCAATCAACAATATCGCCTTCCTCATGTTCTCCCTGTCACTTCTGGATCATTTCCGTCTGAGGCGCCTGTAAATCTGGCCGCGCGGTCCAATGTCGTACACTAGCAGAAGAGGTTCCTCGATTTCGAAAATTATCCGGTAATCGCCCACCCTGGCGGTTCTTTTCTTCAAATCAGTCAGTGGTTTGGAGAGGCGAGGATCGTACGGTGAGGCGGCGAGAGCATCCAGCTTCTGTTGGATTCGCTTTTGGGTAGGTTTGTCTAGAGTGTAGAAATACTTCTGTGGTGTGGCAAGGAATCTGGTCTGCAAGGGCAATTTATCATTCGACTCGGTTCACTTCGTACACTTCGTTCCGTTCCTTCTCCTCTTTGGCCCTCGCAAAAATCGAATCGAGCTCATCAGGTCTTGCCACTGCGTCGATCCAATCGGCCAAGTCCTTCAGTGGTTCCAAATTCGAGCCGTAAGTTTTTAACGCTCCGGCGACTAAAGAATTATTCGTTAACCTAGCGCGTCGCATCTGCTCGCACTGGTATTCCATACCCCGAATCAAATAATTCAGATTGTCGGCGAGTTCCTGCAATTTTTGCGGCGTCACGGGCTCACTTTTTTCGACGGTCCGCTTGCCTGACAGGCTTTCGTCCACTAAATCGAGCAAGGCCTTCGTGCTCTTGTTTACGCGATGGAGATACCAAGCCAGACGCATCGCACTAGCGCGGCTCGTCACTACGGCGCTGAGCCGCGCTGTGATTGAGACCGTATCGTAAAGTCCGCTCTCAAATTCGACGGACGCTAGATTTGCGATTGCGGCGGCGGAGGTAGACATTGGCATCTCTTACACCGTAGGGATCAAGGGCTGGAGCCTATCTCAAGGATGCAACCTGGGTCAACAAACCTTCCCACAAGCTACCCCTAGCATACGCGTCAACACGCATTTCTGCCATAGGAGAGACTGGCGCGAGTTTCCGTAAGCTGAAACCGCTAACAAAGCACGTACCGGTACGCTGAGCCATGACAAAGAAATGGGATACATGGAGCCGCGGGGCGGACTTGAACCGTCGACCTGCCGATTACGAATCGGCTGCTCTACCAACTGAGCTACCGCGGCTGTGAAGTGAATTTAGCATTGAGGGGAAGAGCGGTCAAACGGTTCGGCGCGGCCGCGTTCTTCGCAGCCTGAGCAAACGGAACAGCAGATCCCTCACACCGCCCCGACTCAACGCGTCGAGGCGGGTTCGGGATGACAACGTAAGTCCCAAGCGAAAGACAACTATTTCTCAGTGACGGCGGGGGCGCTCGGGTTTTCGCCCTTCAGATACTTCGCGTACCACGCCAGATACCGCGTGTACCGGTCCCGCTGGAAGCTCGGCCGCTGGATCCCGTGGAACTCATTGGGATAAATAATCAGCTCCGTCGGGACGCCCAGGCTGCGCAGCGCCTGGTACATCTGCATGTTGCCGATCATCGGCACGTTGGCGTCTTTGTCGCCGCTGAAATAAATCGTCGGCGTCTTGATGCGGTCCGCGTGCAGGAACGGATAGGAAATTTTCTGATACGTTTCCCAGGACTTCGCGACCCAAGGCGGGCCGATTTCGTAATCGTACTGGATGATGTACTCATCCACGCCGTAAAGCGCCACGGTGAATCCCGTGCCCGCGCCGCAGGTGGCGGCCTTCAGGCGCGGATCGCTCGCGATCATGTAGTCCGTAAGAATGCAGCCGTAGCTCCATCCGCCCACGCCGAGATGCTCGGGATCGGCGACGCCCATCTGAATCACGTGGTCGATGCCGGCCTTCAAATCGATCACTTCGTAGTGGCCCCAGTCGGCGAAAATCGCGCGCTGGTATTTCTCGCCGCGCCCGGAGCTGCCGCGATAGTTCACGTTGAGCACCGCGTAGCCGTTGGCCGCGAAAATCTGGCGCTCAAAGCTGAACGTGTGCGCGTCCTGTCCGTTCGGCCCGCCGTGAATGCGCAGCAGGAACGGCACTTTCGTGCCCGCTTGGTAGCCGACGGGATAAGTCAGCAGCCCGTGGACATCCGTGCCATCCGGAGAGCGCCAACTGACGTCCTCCGTCTTGCCCAGTTCGAGCTGCGCGAAAAGCGCGTCGTTCTGATGCGTGAGCTGGCGAAGATTGCCGCCGTCCCACGAATAAATTTCCGTCGCTTTGTCGTCGCCGCCGGTCAGGCCGACCAGGCAGCCGCTCGTATGCGAAATTCCGCCGATCACGATGGGCGGCTGGAGCAATTTCGTGACGCTTTGATCCGCGACGCTGACCGAGATCGGATATTCCGAGCGGTCGTCTTCCTCATCCACCACAATCGACTTGCCGTCATCGCTGAAGTAAGGGCCGGACACAGAGCGGTCGAGCTTCTCGGTCAAAACGGTCGGCTCTGCCGAGCCGTCCGACGGCACAATGGCCAGATGGCTCATGCCGTAGGCGCCCCATTTCTTTTCGTCTTCGAGCAAAAATGCGATCCACTTTCCGTCGGGACTCCACGCCAACCGGCCGCGCGTGCCGCGCGTGTCGTAGTGCGTGATTTGCGTTTCCGCCGAGCCCGCCTGCGCATTGGCCACAAAGATTTGCGGGATCGGGTCGCGGTCCGGCTGCGCATCGTGATTGCTCAAAAATGCTATGCGCGTTCCGTCCGGCGACCACACTGGGCCGGATTCGTCGTGCCCCGTGTCGGTGGTCAGGCGCTCTGACTTCTTGGTGGCGATGTCGAAAATGTAGATGTAGCTGTGGCGGCCGCTGAGCAGGTAGCCAACGACGTCCTCGCGGAAATGATAGCGGTCGATGACGATGGGCTTGGGCGGTTTTGGCTTGCCTCCCTCGGCGTCGCCCTGCGGCTCATCGGGGTCCGGGTCGCCAACCACGAGCGCCAGGCGCTTCGAGTCGGGCGACCATTCGTAGCTTTGCAGGTGGCCCTTGACGTTGGTCAGCTGCATCGCTTCGCCGCCTTCGCGATTGAGGATCCAGACCTGGTTTCCTTTGGCCTCGCCGGGGCGGCCAGAAGTGAACGACAGATATTTCCCGTCGGGAGACCATTGCGGACTGCCTTCCGACTCTTGGCTTTCGGTGATTTGCCGGTCGCTTGAGCCGTCGGTGCTGACCATCCAGACGTGCGAGCTGTGCTTGTCGTCTTTCACGTCGATTGTGCTGACGGTGTAGGCCACCCATTTGCCGTCGGGCGAGCACTGCGGATCGCGCAGGTCGCGCATCAGGTTCAGGTCGTCCACGGTGAGCGGGCGCTTTTGCTGCGCGAAGCTCGGCGCGCACAGCGCCAGAATAAATGCGGCGCCCAGGCAAAACGCGCCGAGCGCGCCCGCGCGAATCAGCAAATGCTTTGGCGCTGCGGCCCGCGCGCATGAATTTTTCCGCGAATGATTCCGATCAGAGACACAATTCGACTTCGTAATTTTCATCTCACACCCCTTGGATCTTCGCGCCGGTAAATGCCGCGGCGCACCGCTTTCTATAATACAAATGCGCACACTCGCAAAGCGCAATCTGCACGCGGCGGCGAAGTCAGAGACAGCACGACGGAGAGTTTTTCATCTCTAGAAAGCGGAGGAGCGCAAGAAAAGGAGATCGCTGGAGAATTGCGGACATGATCGCGCTCCATTCGGAAACGGCGCGGGTGGGCGTTTGCGCGGAAAAACGCGCCCAAAAAAGCAGAAGGCCCACCGCAAAGTGGGCCTTCCAGGGAGAAAAGCCTCTGGGCCAATGCGCGGATGGCCCGCGAAACTCTTCCACAATTTGGAGTCTATGAAACCTGGTTGGCTGAGTCAAGGGCGAAAACTGTTGAAAGGCAGGCAGTATAAGCTACTTATAATGTGTTGGATGCGAGCGCAGGATGATGCGCATCCGGTCACCAATTGACCCTTGGCGCCGGTTTTGGCGCGTCATCTAGTACAAATCACTGCCTTTGACAGGACGGCTGGAGAGCCCCAATTCGATGATTTCGAGTTGCATCGCACGGTCAAATACGCGGCCGGGCCACAGCCGCTTGATGAGCAGGCGAAACCCGGCGAAGAAAAGGCCGCCCAAGAGAGCGAAGGCGCAGATCTCGCCGGCGCCAACGAAAGTTCCGATGACGACCGTCACCATGGAAGGCTGATTTGTTTCCAGCACTTCCGTATTCCAAGTCAGCACCAAGCCGGAATTAAATTGGTCGAGAAGGGAATTGGCAGCTTTTTCGGAGGGAGCATTGGCGATCAACGCCAGCATAGTGCTGTCGCGGCGCGCGTACAAACGCGAGTTGCCCGCGCTGGCGGTCGCGCTGTTCGGGCTTATGGCCAAATTGTCGGTGGTGATGACGCCGAGCCGTGATTTCAATTGTCTGAGTTGGTCTGCCGCGATTTGTGGCGTCGGATAATCCACGATCACCATGGTGGAATCGTGGCCGGCGAGCCGGTAATGGGCGAGCTCCGCTTCGGCGCCTTTCGAAAAACCAAGCCAGTCGCCGTCAGCCAGCGGCAGAAATTGCGCGAGGGCCAGCGGCCCCAAAATGAAGTGATCGGAACCCGGGACAAAATCCTTAGTCGGCAAACGCTGCACGAGAGGGGGATAAGCGCCCCAGTGAGCGTGGCCTCCGGCCTCCGCGACGATGAGTTCGATTGCATCGCTGTCTTTTTTGCGATCCTTGAGGTTAGAAAAATCGATCAGCAGATTGCCGGTCAGCACGAACGCGCGGTTTTGCGATATCGAGGAATGCTGGGTGAGATTCGCCTGAGCCATGTCCGGCGTGCGCAAAAATGAATACGCGCCATACGCACCTTCCGTGTCTCCGAATGAGTACACGGTCGCATCGAAAGAGTCCGTGCCAAGAGTGTACGCACGCCGCTCCGTTGCCTTGAGCCCATCTTCCTGCAGCACGAGTGTCGCGAGGGGAGTGGCGCCAGTTGCGATGAGCGGAGTGGAACTCCAGCCTGCCACAGAGGCAGGCAAAATTCCCTGCGCAGACGATTTTGGCGCGGCGAGCAGCAACAGCGGCAAGCAAAGTAGAAGAAGGCGGCGCATGGTAACTCGTTTGATTATACGACGAAAACGCTATCGCCGCTCGCGGGAGGAGCCGGAAGTGACCGGCTGCTGAACGGTCATCAATTTCTGCCGCTGACGGTCGAGCGCGAGGCTATTGAGGCTCGAGAGATAGTTCTCAACGCCGCGGAAAATGCCCTGCGCGATGCGCTGCCGCTGCGCCGGTTTTTCGAGCAATTTTTCATCGGCCGGATTGCTGAGGAAGGAAATCTCGGCCAGCACCGACGGCATGTCCGCGCCGATGAGCACCACGAACGGCGCTTTCTTCACGCCGCGATTGCGTTCCTCGGTGCTGACCTGCCGCAACTGGCCGGTGAGGGAAGTCTGGATGTCAGAAGCCAGCTCGCGCGATTCCTCGATCTTGTCGTTGTCCGCAATTTTCTTGATCAAGTCCTGCAACTGATGAATGGACGCATCGGAAAGCGCGTTTTCGCGGGAGGCGGTTTCGAGCGCTTCCTGCGAAGTGGTGAAATTCAAGTAATAAGTTTCAATCCCCCGCGCGGTGTCGTTGTGACTGGAGTTCGCGTGAATGGAAATGAACAAGTCCGCCTTGGCCTGGTTGGCGATGGCGGTGCGCTCTTCGAGAGGAACGAAAACGTCGGTCTTGCGCGTATAAATCACTTCCGCACCCGGGAGTTTTTTCTGGATCAGTTTGCCGAGGCGCAGGGCCACGTCGAGGCAGATATTCTTTTCCATCACACCGTGCGGGCCGATGGTCCCGGTATCTTGGCCGCCGTGGCCGGGGTCGATGACGATGCGGCTGATTTTCAGGCCCAATGTGCGCGTCAGTGAACGTTCGCCATCGCGCGTTGGCTGCGCGGCGACGGCCGGAGCGATCGGACCGGAAAGCGCGCGAGTGCTGCGGCTGGGCTGCGGCGAAAGCGCCGCGGAAGGCGACGCATCGGCTGAATTTTCCTCCGTCGCGCTGCCATTCACAGGCACTTGTACTTTTTCGGAAGGCATCGGCGGAGCGGTAGCGGTTGCAGGCGAATCGCCGGCGAGTTTGCCGACGCCGATGTCCGCTCCCGGATTCTTGTTGCTCGCGATGCTGGTGGCCCCATGAACGTCAATCACGAGGCGGTAAGGATCCGGCAGCAAAAACGCGGAATATCCCTGGACGCTCTGCAAGTCGAGCACGAGGCGAACGACGCCGTCTTTATTCTGCGCGACGCGGACGGCCCGCAAGAAACCGTTCTGCACGGGCATTTCTTTTTCGGTGAGCGACTTTGCCAGGCGCGCGGTGTACAAGTCGAAATAAATTCTGTCGGGGTCTTTGATTCGCGCCGACTCGTACTTCACCGCGCCGTCGAGATCGACCACTACGCGCGTGTAATCGTCCGCGTTCCAGGTGCGGATCGCGGTGACTTTCGCGGGGCCGCTTTGCGAAGCGTCGGGAATTGGCTGCGCGACTGTTTCGGTGTCTTTCACCGGCTGCGAATCTGCGATCTGCTGCGCGGCGTCGCGGGAATCGCCAGCGTACGTGGAGGATTCATCTGCGTCCGCTGCATCCGTTTTGGCCGCGGCTTGCATGACGCGCTTTGATGGGCCGATTTTTCCGGCGGCGATTTCTTTCAGTGCTTCGCGCGCTTCCACGGCGCGCGGCGAATGCGGATACTTCTCGACGAACTGCGTGAACGCGTCTTTTGCTTCAGGGCCTTCGTCCAAATCATCTTTTTCGATTTTTCCGACCTCAAAGAGCGCGTCGGTGCGGAATTTGCTGCCGGGATACTGGGCGATGAGAAATTCGTAGGTGACCAACGAATTTTGATAGTAAGCGCGATCGAATTGACCACCCATGTCGTGATAAAGCTGGGCCACTTCCATCAGTGCGGGCGTGACGGCTCCGGCAGAGGAGGAAAGCAGATAGACGCGGCGATAAGCGACGACGAGTTTTTTGTAATCTTCGAGGGAGCGGCTGTTTTGCGGCTGGGCTTCGAACGCCTGGCGCATCTGCTCGGCTTTTTGATACTGCGTTTCGGCCGACGCGGCCGACGAGCCCTGTGCTTTCGCCGCGGGCGCGCAGAAAAACGCCACGGGCGCTGCCAGCATCAGCACGAGCCACGAAACGATTTGGGAAGTTTTCTTTTTGCTTGGCCGCTTCATTCGTTTGTGAAAATCGTCCGGCCGCCAGGACCCGTAACTTCATGGATCGAGGTTTGCCGAGAGGCGCTGATGACTGGAACTCTCGGCGAGCCGGATTGGAAGTAGGTGTGAGTCACTTTTCGGACGTAAGCTCGTGTTTCGGGATATTGGGGCACGCCGCCGAACCGCTGCACGGCTTGCTCGCCAGCATTGTATGCCGCGAGCGATTTCTTCAGGTCGCCGTGATACCGGTCGAGCAGATCCCGCAAATATCGCGTCCCGCCATTGATGTTCTGGACAGGATCGAACACGTCTCTCACGCCGTAACGTTCTGCCGTCGATGGAATCAATTGCATCAATCCAAACGCTCCCTTGCGGGACACCGCGTACGGATTCCAGTTCGACTCCGCTTGGATCACTGCCTGCACCAGCGCAGGATCCAGATCATTGCGCGCCGCCGCCGCATTGACCAAGTTCTGCAACTTGGCCGGTGGCGCCACGAAGGTCCCGTCCGTGCCATGCTGCCGGGCCGCCTTCGCGGGAGGGTTCGCGTTGATATATATAGTGCGCCCATGCACGTCTACGTAAGATGCAATTTGAGCCTGCGCCGGGCTTACCAGACACAAACCCAAAACTGCCACGAGAGTTGCCATTGCATGGGTACGCAAAGCCCTCCGGGCTGCCTGCCAGGGCAGGCTGGCCCGCTGGGACTGGCTTGCCACACCTTTACGGAAAAGGCAGAACATTCCCACTTCCTCACAAACGACACTGCATCCGCGACCGGGCCTATAGGGATACCCGGCGTGCCTGCTTGCCCAGATACAAGAAGGGCGTAAGCGGGCTTCGTTTCTAGCGCTTGTAAGGAATTATACCAGCCGCTCGACGAGCGGGTAGACCTGCGCAATGGCTGTTTCGATACCAGCAACATCCTTGCCTCCGGCCTCGGCCAGGTCTGGCCGGCCGCCTCCGGAGCCCCCTACGAACTTGGCGATTTCCTGGACCATCTTCCCGGCGTGGAGCCGGTTCGTCAAGTCTTTCGTTACAGCCGTAATGAGAGATACCTTACCGCCCCCTTCAGTGGCAGACCCGGTGGCCAAAACGACCACCCCGGAGCCCATTTTCTGGCGCAGGCCGTCGGCGAGCTGGCGGAGGGCCTCGCGGTCGACGTTTTCGACCCTGGCGGCGACCACTTTGACGTCTTTTATGGTGCGGGCCTCGGCCAGGAGGGAGTCGGCCATGGAAACGGCCGTTTTGCGCTTCAGGCCTTCGAGCTGTTTTTCGAGTTGCTTACGATCACTTTCCAGCTTTTCGACGGCTTCCAGGATGCGGTCTTCGCCGGTATTGAGCATTCCGGCCAGGGCGCGGAGAGTTTCCTGCGCGTGGCGGTATTTTTCGAGAGCGGCTTCGCCGGTGAGAGCTTCGATGCGGCGGACGCCGGCAGCGACGGACTGCTCGAGGGCGATTTTGAATACGCCGATTTCGCCGGTGCGCGCGACGTGCGTTCCGCCGCAAAGTTCCTTGCTGTAAAAGCCGCGCGGGTAAGCGGCGTCGCCGATGGTGACCACGCGGACGTTTTTCTCGGGATATTTGTCGCCGAAAAAGGCGAGAGCGCCGGAAGCGAGGGCGTCGTCGATGGTCATGATGTCGGTTTGCAGCGGCAAGTCGCGGAGAATTTCCTCGTTCACTTGGTTTTCGATTTCCTGCAGCTCTTCCGGCGCGAGCTGCGCGAAATGGCTGAAGTCGAAGCGCAAATGATCGGGCGCGTTGAGCGAGCCGGCCTGTTTGACGTGCGTGCCCAGAATATTTCGAAGCGCGGCGTGGACCAGATGCGTGCCGCTGTGATTGCGCATGACGCGCGCGCGGCGCGCGGCGTCGGCGACGGTGGCGACGCGGTCGCCCACGGCCAAATCTTCCTTCGCGACGATGCGATGCGCGATCAGTCCCGCGACGGGATAATACGCGCCGCGCACTTCGGCGACTTGCTGCGAGACGGTGTTGTCGAAGAGCGCGCCGGTGTCAGCGACTTGGCCGCCGGACTCGGAGTAAATGGTGGTGCGGTCGAGGACGATTTCGCCTTCCTGGCCGGCTTTCAGTTCGTTGACGCGCTCGCCGTTCGCAACAATCGCTTCGACGTGGCAATCTTTGGTGGTGGTGCCGAAATAAAAATCGGGCTCGGTCTTGAATGTGTCGGCGAGTTTTCTGTAGACGGGACTCGCGGCTTCTTTGTGCGCACCCTTCCAGCTTGCCTTCGAGCGTTGCTGCTGCTCGGCCATGGCGTGATCGAAGCCAGCCTGATCAAACTGAATGCCGGCGTCGCGTGCGAGCTCGGTCATGAAGTCCATGGGCAGTCCATAGGTGTCGTAAAGTTTGAACGCCGCGTCCCCATGCATGGGCAAGCGATCCACAATGTCCCAACCGCTTTTGAAGATCGTCGCCTTTTCATCACCCGAGCGGCTTCTGACAAGACCTACTAAGTGTTCGGGATGTTTCGTATCGAGTGCTTCATCAAAGAGCTTGTCAAGCTCTTCGCCCTCCGGCAGGAACTTTCTCAGCTCTCGCGATATAAATCCTCTGGCGTTTCCCTCGCGAGCCGCAGCCCACTCTCTAAGGCCTCTATCCAGATTTGAGGCAAAGCGCCGCTCTTCTGCAGACACGATTAGTTGGATGCGTGATGCGGACGGGTCTGCGAGTTCCGGATAAGCATGGCTCATCTGAGTTCGAACGGAAGCAACCATTTCTGACAGAAATGGATGAGTTATGCCCAGCATGCGTCCGTGCCGGATGGCGCGGCGAATGATTTTGCGAAGGACATAACCTCGTCCATCGTTCGAGGGCATCACGCCGTCGGCAATGAGGAACGTGGCGGCGCGGGAATGATCGGCAATGATGCGCAGAGAAGGTTGAATTTCAGGCTTGTGGCGATCCACATGAGCGAGCTTCGCGGCTTCTTCCATTAGGGGCACGAACAGATCGGTGTCGAAGTTGCTGATTTTGTTTTGGAGGACGGCGGCGACGCGTTCGAGGCCCATGCCGGTGTCGACGGAAGGCTTGGGCAGGGGATTGAGCGTGCCGCTCGTGTCGCGATTGAATTGCATGAAGACCAAATTCCAAATCTCGACGTAGCGGCCGCAATCGCAGCGGAATTTGCAATCGGCGTGGCCCTGATCGGAGGCGGCCGGGCCCATGTCGTAATGAATTTCGCTGCACGGACCGCAAGGACCGGTGTCGCCCATGGCCCAGAAATTTTCCTTGAGGCCAGGAATTCCAATGACGCGATCCTTCGGCGCGCCGATTTGAAGCCAAAGCTCGGCGGCATCATCGTCGGGCGGCAGATTTTCGTGGCCGCCAAAAACGGTGAAATACAATTTCGCGACGGGAATGCCGAACCATTGCGGCGAGGTGACCAGTTCCCAGGCAAAGGCGACGGCGTCCTTCTTGAAATAATCGCCGAAGGAAAAGTTTCCCAGCATCTCGAAAAAAGTGTGGTGGCGATTGGTGAAGCCGACGTTTTCGAGGTCGTTGTGTTTGCCGCCGGCGCGCACGCATTTCTGGCAAGTGGTAGCGCGCTTGTAATCGCGCTGCTCGAGGCCGAGGAAAACGTCCTTGAACTGGTTCATCCCGGCGTTGGTGAAAAGCAGCGTGGGATCGTTCGCCGGGACGAGGGAGGAGCTGCGCACGCGCTTGTGCCCGCGCTCCTCGAAAAAGCGGAGGAACGTCTCGCGAATCTTATTTCCCGGCCACTTCAATTCTTCCACGTGCGCTCCTAAAACCGACCCCATCGGGCTCCTTGGTGCATGATAGCTTTTCTGGTGTCCGAAAATGCAAATTTGATTCGAAAGACCGACATTTTCAGCGATTAGAAACAGCTCCGAACGCGTGTTTTCAGCGAGTTGCGGGCAGTTCTAATTCTTCATGGCTTAAGCGATTAGATTCACCGTCTTTTCGCCCCTCCATAAATACGAATAGCCACCCGAAGGTGGCCTGGCCGGCAAAACGCCCGGACATCCTCCTGTGTACCACTTTATCAACAGGTCGTCAAGGGGAAAAAGCGGAAAAATGGAAAAGCAGATTCCTCGCCGCGATCCGCGGGAAAACGTCCGCGGCTGGGCTCCCTTCGTCAGTTCACTCAGGACAGGCGGAATGACAGGCAGGTCTGGAATGGCAGAGCAGGTTCGCCATCGCCGGAGGGTCGGAGGTTCGTCGAGAAGCCGCAGAGCTCGTGGAGAGGCGCGAAGCTCTGCGCTACAAGTTCAAAGCAATGGTCCGTACTGATTCGAGCGCAACCGCGACTCGGGGAGTCGCGACGGGCGCAGCAAGCAGCGCCCCTACGAGAGAGGCGCGTGGCGCAGGACTTTGCTGCTCCCCTTCGCCAGGTCAGTCAGGGCGGGCAGGGTGAACGAGCAGCGCCCCACGGGAGATGTTAGTCCGCTGCTGGAGCGGCTTGGGTTTCGGCCCAGCGTTGGCGGACTTGGGCGAGCAATCCCTCTTTGTCGGTGCGCATTTGCTGGATCAGCGCTTGATTGCCGGTCTTTTCGTGACGCGCGGCCCATAGGACCATTTCCGTGAGCACCGGCGCAAGGTCGATTCCCTTGGCGGTGAGCAAGTAGATCAGCCTGCGGCCGTCGGATGGGTCCGGGCGGGCAGTGATGATGCCATACGCTTCGAGCCTCCGCAGGCGGTCCGCCAAAATGTTCGTGGCGATGCCCTCGTATAAACCCAGGAATTCCTTGTACGTGCGCGCGCCACGGAGCATCATATCGCGCAGGATCAAGAGCGACCAGCGGTCGCCGAGCATCTCGACGGAAGCGTTCAGCGGGCACGGCGAGCGGCGTTTGTGATGGGCCGCGGACTCGGTCATATTCCGTTAACCTAGCATTTTTCACTTGCATTATGCAAGCGAATTGTGGAGACTGTCCGCGTTGCAGGAGGACACGACATCATGAGCGAAGCAGCATCGGTCTCGAGGGGAGTGCTGTGGACCGGGCGCATCCTGCAGGCGCTGGTGGTTTTGTTTTTGCTATTTGACGCCATCACTAAAATCATAAAGGTTGCGCCGGTGATGCAGGCGTTCGCGCGGCTCGGGTACCCGCAGCACCTCGCGCCGGTGATCGGCACGATCTTGCTGGTTTGCACGGTTCTCTACGTGATCCCGCAGACTTCCGTTCTCGGAGCGATTTTGCTGACAGCGTATCTCGGTGGCGCGGTGGAGGTGAACTTGCGCGCGGGCGATCCGGTATTTGAAACGCTTTTCCCGGCCATCTTCGGCGTGCTGGTTTGGCTGGCGCTTTACCTGCGCGACAGGCGGCTGTGGGCGCTCGTTCCTCTGCGAAGGCCAGAGGCCTAGCGGCGAAGGCTCCCGCGGAAGAAGGAGTTCCGGACTCAGGAAAAGATTCGCCAAAATCATAAAGAAAGAAAAAAGGAGAAACGAGCGATGGCAACAAAACCGACGCATGAACAGGCCCAACTGCAGTTGCAGCTCTACGATTTGCGGCGCGAGGAACGTATGCGGCAGGCGCGCGATTGGTTTTTCAAGAACTACTTCGCAGAAACTCTGGATGAAGCCATGAAAATCGCGCCGATGGGGACAGAGCAGGGCGCATTTTTCATGATGGTGATCAGCTATTGGGACCAAGCGTGCGCGATGCTCAATTATGGATTGCTGCACGAAGATCTTTTCTTTGAAACGAGCGGCGAATTTGTCGGGGTGTGGGAACGCGTCAAGCCCTCCATGCCGGAGGCTCGCAAGCGCTTCGTGAACAAGAGCTTCGCCGGGCATCTTGAGAAAGCGGCCAACCGCTTCGAAAAATGGAGCGAGAAACGGTCGCCGGGGCAGATGGCGGCGATGCGCCAGATGATGAAGCAGATGCGCCCGCAGCAAAGCACAGCAGCAAAGGCCTGACAGAGACAGTGGCGAGTGACTAGAGCAAACCCAAGAGCTAAGAACGAATCAGAAGGTACGACGCTCGCCGTCTGCAATCGGCGAGCGTCAGGCTGGCACGACGACTTTGTGAAGAGGCAGGGAGGATAGCGATGCAAAGGATTATCAAGGCGATGGCGTCAGGAAGCTTCGCGCTGGCGGTCGTGTTGCTCGTCGTATTGACTGGGGTGCGACCGGCGCGGGCTCAGGACGCCAAAGCGCCGTATCCCAAGATGGCCCCGATCAGCCAATATATGATGGCGGATCGCAATGCCGAGATCGCGCTGGCGCGCACCGCCGCGCCGGAGTCCATCTCGCGCGATGCAGAGATATTGGTGCTCGGACGGCATGGTTACGAAACAGCGGTCAAAGGCAAGAACGGTTTTGTGTGCCTGGTGGAACGAGCATGGAATGCTCCCTTTGATAACCCCGAGTTTTGGAACCCCAAAAACCGGAGTCCAGACTGCTACAATCCACCAGCTGCGCGAGCCATACTCCCCCTGATTCTAAAGAGGGCCGAATTGGTCTTGGTTGGTGGGTCAAAAGATCAAATTAGGGAAGGAGTCGAGGCGTTTGGCAGGAAAGAAGTACCCCCTTTGCGGGCCGGAGCGATGTGCTACATGATGTCCAAAGAAGCGTATTTGACCGATCAGGACGGCCACAACCTTTCCCACTTGATGTTCTATGTTCCGGAAGGCACAGCTTGGGGTCAAGATCTGCCCGGGTCCCCGGTTCAGTTGCTTCAACAACGCATCGTTGGTGTTCCGGGCCCGGTAAGCCTGTACATAATTCCTGTGCGCCATTGGTCGGACGGAACGTCTGCGGTGGCAGCGCACTGACGAAGCACGCAGCGTGAGAAAAAATAAACGGCGAGGGAGCAGGGCATGAGCAAGGTACGAGTTCTGGTGGGCACGCGCAAGGGCGCGTTCATCATGACGTCGGACGGGAAACGGGAGAAGTGGGAGATCAGCGGGCCGCACTTCGCGGGCTGGCCGATCTACCACATGAAGGGATCTCCCGTCGACCCGAACCGCATTTACGTTTCGCAGGTGAGCGATTGGTTTGGGCAGATCATCGAGCGCTCGGACGACGGCGGCAAAACGTGGATTCAGCCGGGCACGCCGCCGGGCGAGGCCGCTGCGCCCGCGGAAGGCGGAATGCCCAAGCCGGCGAGCAACAAATTTGTGTACGACACTTCGAAAGAAACCGGCAAGCCGCTGACGACGCATCAGTGGTACGACGGGACGCAGCATCCGTGGGAATTCAAGCGCGTGTGGCATTTGGAGCCGTCGCTGACCGATGCCAACACGGTTTATGCGGGAATTGAGGATGCGGCGCTGTTCAAGTCCACGGATGGCGGACAAAATTGGAATGAGCTTTCCGGTTTGCGCGGTCACGGCACAGGCCCGAAATGGCAGCCCGGCGCCGGCGGAATGTGTTTGCACACCATCCTGATCGATCCGAGCAATGCGAATCGCATCTACGTGGCTATTTCCGCGGCGGGCGCATTTCGCACGGACGACGGCGGCGCGACGTGGAAGCCGATCAATCAAGGGCTGCGCTCGGACTACATTCCGGATCCGACCGCCGAAATTGGCCACTGCGTGCATCGTATCGCGCTGCATGGCTCGCGGCCGAACGTGCTGTTCATGCAGAAACACTGGGACGTGATGCGCAGCGACAACGCCGGCGATAAATGGACGGAAGTGAGCGGCAACTTGCCGACGGATTTTGGTTTTGTGATTGATGTGCACGCGCACGAGCCGGAGACAATTTACGTGGTGCCCATCAAGAGCGACTCCGAGCATTATCCGATGGGCGGGAAGCTGCGCGTTTATCGCAGCCGCACCGGCGGAAACGAATGGCAGGAGCTCGGCAAGGGTTTGCCCGACCGCGATTGCTACGTGGACGTGCTGCGCGACGCGATGGCCGTCGATTCACTGGACAAATGCGGCGTGTATTTCGGCACCACCGGCGGTCAAGTGTATGCATCGGCGGACGCGGGAGATTCGTGGGCGCCCATTGTGCGGGATCTGCCGGCGGTGTTGTCGGTTGAGGTGCAGACGCTGCAATGACTTTGTTGCGACACCTTGTTGTTCAATAGGGGCGATAAAATCACGCGATGCCTGGCAACCATCTTGAGGAGCTTGTCGCTGAGTGGCACGAGTTCCAGGGCTATTTCGTCCGCCGAAATATCCAAGTGGGAAAGCGGACGATGGGTGGTTACGAATGCGAGCTCGACATCGTTGCTTTTCACCCCGAAACTAAGGATCTAGTACAAATCGAGCCATCCCTGGATTCAGACAGTTGGGCGAAACGAGAAGAACGATACCGGAAGAAATTCGAGGCGGGGCAAAAATACATCCCGGAATTGTTTATGCAGCTCGAACCTACTGCCGAACTTCGACAAATCGCCTTGTTTGTCTACGCTGGCGAAGGTCGGCCGACCGTAGGGGGAGGGCGCGTAATGCTCATTAAAGACTTGATGAGTCAGATTCTTGAGAACATCCGTACCCGTCGCGTTAATGCTGCGGCCATCCCCGAGCAATACCCGCTCTTGAGAACATTGCAATTTGCCGCTCAATATTGGACGGTCGGAGACGCGCCGTCCAAACAAATACAGACTCTAACATGACCGTGTCATCGATCACCGTGGTGCTGCCGCCGCATTTGCGCATATTGGCGCACGTGGATGGCGACGTGGAGGTGGAAGTGGCACCGCCGGTGACGCAGCGGTCGGTGCTGGACGCGCTCGAAGCGCGTTATCCCATGTTGCGAGGGACGATTCGCGAGCATGGGACGCTGGAGCGGCGCGCTTACGTGCGCTTCTTTGCGTGCGAACAGGATTTATCGCATGAGCCGCCGGATGCGCCGCTGCCTGATAAAGTGGCTTCCGGCGCGGAACCTTTTTTTGTGATCGGGGCGATCGCCGGCGGCTAGCATCCTGAGTGACAGGTAAATTTGAATCGTCCGGGAGATTTGGCGCAGTAAAGAAAAGTGACAAGCAGGTGTAGAATCCGCGCAACGGAGGCCGGAAAATGCGATTTCTCCATGACTTGAGAGTTGCGATACGTTCCTTGGCGCGAGCGCGCGCGCTGTGGATCACCGTGGCGGTCACGTTGGCGCTCGGCATCGGCGCGAACTCGGCAATCTTCAGCGTGGTTCGCGGGGTGCTGCTGCGGCCGCTGGCGAATCGCGACGAAGATCGCTTGCTTTACATACGCCAGAGCGCCCCGGGCCTGGGCGCCGATAATACGACCTTCTCGATTCCAGGAATTCAGGATATCGGCGCGAACCTGAAGACCATCAAGGAACTCGGCACTTTCTCGGAGATCGACTTCACCATCGTGGGGCTGGGCGTGCCGCGCGAGATTCACGCCGGCGTTGTGGACGGCAACTACTTTGAGGTGATGGGGCTGCGTCCGGTGATCGGACGTCTGCTGGGTCCCGGCGACGATGGCCCCAAAGCAGCGGGCGCGGTGGTGCTGACGTATCGATTCTGGACCAATTCGCTGCACTCGGATCCCAGCGTGATTGGAAAGACGGTGCGGTTGGGGAGTTTCGCCGGCACGCGCGACGCCGTTATCGTGGGAGTGTTGGAGCCGTCGGTGCCCTATCCGGTGGAAACGCAGATGATCGCCAACGTGGTGACGAGCCCGCATCACCTGTCGGCCACCATGGTGCAGGGGCGCGAGCATCGCATGACCGAAGTGTTTGCGCGGCTTGCGCCCGGCGCGGACCTGGACTCCGCGCGGGCGGAATTGCGCACGGTCTACGCGGGGATGCTGGCGGCGCACCCGGAGGTATATAAGGCGCCGGATCACTTCACGATTGCCGTGACGCGGCTGCACGACCAGATCAATTCGAATGCTCGAACCATCTTGTGGGTGCTCTTCGCGGCCGCCGGTTTGCTCTTCGTGATCGCCTGCTCGAACGTGGCTAACCTGATTCTGGCGCGGACGGTGCGCCGCGAATCGGAGCTGGCGATACGCTCGGCGCTGGGAGCAAGCACGGCCGCGCTGCGCCGCTCCCTTCTGGCGGAAAGCGTGGTGATGTGCGGCAGCGGCGCATTGGCGGGGGTGCTCATCGCCGCGCCGATGGTGGCGGTGCTGGCGCGGTATGCCTCGCGCTTTTCGGTGCGCGCGCTCGACCTGAAGCTCGATTCCGGCCTGGTTTGGATCGGGATCGCGCTGGCGTTGATCGCCGCGGTTTTTCTGGCGTATGTTCCGCGGCTGCCGTCGGCGGGCGCATCGCAAGGGATGGGATTATCGAGCAGCGGCGCGCGCGTGACCAGCGGCAGCGCGCGGCGACTGCGCACTTTTGCCGTGACGCAGATCACCGCTTCGTTCCTGTTGCTGGCCGGAGCGGGCGCGCTCTTAAGGACGCTGCTGGTGCTGGAAAAAATTCAGGCGCCCTTCGACACAGCGCACGTGCTCGCCGTGAACTTGCCGGTGATGTCGTACGGACGAACGCCGGAACAGGTACGCGACTTTTATCATGATGTCCAACGTCAGGTGAGCACGCTGCCGGGAATCGAGCACGTCTCCTCCGGGTTTGGCGTTCCCTGGCGCGACGCCAACGCGCTCAGCATCAGTTTCGCGTTCGCCGCGGAAGGCGCGCCACGCGAAAACGGCCAGGAGGACTGGCGGGCGCGGTTCCGCTCGATATCGCCCGGATATTTCGCAACGCTGGGTATTCCGGTTCTCGAGGGGCGCGACTTCAATGACAACGACCGTGACGGCGCCGAACGCGTGGTAATCATCAGCGAGAGCGTCGCGCAGAAGCTATTTCCGGGACAGGTGGCCCTGAACCGCCATTTGTGGTGGACGGACGGGGTGATCAAGTTCATCGGCATCACCGGCGATCCGCGGCGGATCGTCGGAGTGGTGCCGGATTTCGACGATCAAAACATCATCCCGCAGCCGGCGATGACGGTGTATCAGCCGTCCGACCAGGAGGGCTGGGGCGGCCGGCTGTTCGTGCGCACAGAGGGCGATCCGTATGCGCTGGTTCCGACGATCACGCGAACGATTCATGATATGGAGTCGGATCAGCCCGTCGAGCAAGCGAGCACGCTGGGCGACATTCGCGCCGAGATTCTGGCGCCGGACCGGCTCAATGCCATTGTGTTTGGTGGATTCGCCACGGTGGCGCTGCTGATTTCCGTGGTGGGCGTGGCAGGCGTGCTCGCGTTTTCGGTGAGCGGGCGCACGCGCGAGTTCGGGATTCGCATGGCGCTGGGCGCGCAGCCGCGAAACATTCTTGCCAACGTCCTCGCGGAGGGCTTGGTGATCGCCGGTATCGGCGTAACGGTGGGCGTCCTGGTTGGTTTTGGCTTTGCGCGCGTGATTGGCAAGTACGTTGCGGACGTGCAACTGCCGGGCGTGCAACTGCCGGGCGTGCTGCCGCTCATCGCGTCCGCTGCGGTAATTCTGGCGGCTGCGGCGATCGCCTCGGCGCTGCCAGCGATCCGTGCGGCCAGAGTCGACGTGGTGCAGGCGCTGCACTCCGAGTAGGGCGCCGCCTTTATTGCCTTGGATTCAGATGTCCTCGCCCGAGGGCTCGGGAAATGCCAGGATCTTGCCAGTTCCCTCGGCCGCTGCTCTAGTCGCGGCGCGTAGTTCGGTGCGAATGGTGTCCGCGGAAAATCCCGCGCGCAGCAAACTCCTGTAAATCGAGGCGCGCTTGCGCTCGTCGAGCGGTCCGCGCACGTGCCGCAACTTCCGTTCCAGGCTTGAGCGCACCGATGCGCTCTCGTCGGTCTCCGCAAAAACAGCTTCGAGCGCCGCTTCGATATGGCGGTCAGGCACGCCGCGCGCGCGCAGCTCACGCGCAATTCTGAACTTTCCCTGCCGCCGGCCCTGCGCGTGGACGCGGGCGAAATCGCGGGCGTACCGCGCGTCGTCGATGTAATTGTGTTCTTTGAGGCGCTGGAGGACCGCGGCGGCGTGTTCGGCGTTTTCCGTGCGCGCCTTGAGATACTCCTTCATTTGGTGAACGGAATGAGCGCGGCGCATCAGCGCGCGGAGCGCGGCGTTGTAGAGTTGCGGCTCAGTCGGAAACTTTCGCGGAGAGGAAGAGCGCACGGGAAGAGGATAGCACTGTGCGAGCGAGAAGGCGGGATTTCGCTACGGGAAAACGAGCGCAACAAACGAAGCGAATCGCTGCCGCGGCGATTAGCGGCGGCTCGCGCCGGTGCGCTCGAATTCGTTCATCTGGCGTTCCATCTCTTCGCGGGCCGCATCGGCGGCGGAACGAATTCCCTGAATGCGCAGTTTGAATTCGTCCGGATTGGTCGCGCGAATGAGCGCTTCGTCCAGGGTGATCAAATTCTTGGTGTACAAATCGAAGATGGATTGATCGAAGGTCTGCATGCCGTACTGGCTGGTGCCCGCGGCGAGCGCGTCGCGAATCAAGCGGGTCTTGTCGGGATTGATGATGCAATCGCGAATGTAGCCGGTGGAGATGAGCACCTCGACCGCCGGCACGCGACCCACGCCGTCGCTTTTGCGAACCAGGCGCTGGCTGACCACGGCTTTGAGCGTGGAAGCCATCTGCAAACGGATCTGCTTCTGCTCCGGAGGAGGGAACACGGCGATGATGCGCTGAATGGTTTCTGTAGCGTCCAAAGTGTGCAAGGTGGAGAAAACCATATGGCCGGTTTCCGCGGCGAGCAGCGCGGTGGAAATGGTTTCCAGGTCGCGCATTTCGCCGACCAGCACCACGTCGGGATCTTGACGCAGCGCAGCGCGCAAGGCCGTGGAGAACGTGGACGTGTCCACTTCCACTTCGCGCTGGTTGATGAATCCTTTTTTGTCGCGATGCAAATACTCGATAGGGTCTTCGATGGTGATGATGTGCTCGGGGCGAATCGAGTTGATGCGGTCAATCATCGCGGCGAGCGTGGTGGACTTGCCCGAGCCGGTAGTTCCGGTGACGAGCACCAGGCCGCGCTGCTCTTCGCAAATTTTGTCGATGACCGGCGGAAGGTTCAGCTCCTCGATGGTGCGAATCTTGGTGGGAATCACGCGCAAAACCATGCCGACGTTGCCGCGCTGCTGAAAGACGTTGACGCGGAAGCGGCCCAGGCCGGCGACGCCGTAAGCCATGTCCAGCTCGGCGGTCTCCTTGAATTTCTGCTTCTGCCGGTTGGTCATCATGCTGAAAGCCATGGAGAGCATTTCTTCCGGCGTGATGCGCGGAATTTCGGCGATCGGCTGCAAGATGCCGTCGACGCGCAAGTAAGGATGGTTACCGACCTTCAAATGCAAGTCGGATGCTTTGTTTTCGACGGCTTTGCGCAACAAATCGTCAACAGCAACGGCCATGAGTCACCTTTTGCCCTTGGGGAGTTCGACATTCACGCTAGCACGCGTAATCGGGCAGGGCAATCATTGTGAGCGGATCGATTGTCTGAATTGCAACAGCGATGTGACAGCGGAACTCAGGATTTCAGGAGCCGCGGGCGAACAGCGCGCGGTAAATCCACGCGCCCATCACGCCGCCGAGAAGCGGTCCGGCCCAGTAGACGCCGTGATTCGTCCAGTGGTGCGCGACCACCGCGGTTCCCAGGGCCATCGCGGGATTCATGGACGCGCCGCTGTAGGACCCGCCGACGAGCGTGCCGGCAAAAATGGCGAGGCCTGCGGCGAATCCGCCGAATCGCGCGAAATCCGGCGTCTCGGAGCGGACTTCGGCAACCGTCGCGAAAAAAATGAAGACCAGGAAAAATGTGAGCACCAACTCGAAGAGAATTCCCTGAGTGCGCGAAACTTCCGCGGCCAAGTCGGGTGTGGCCAGGGACACGCTGCGCCACACCTGATCGGGGATGAGACGCGCCAGAGTCCATGCCGCCGCCATGGCGCCGAGAATCTGGACGATGCCGTAGAAAAGCGCTTGGATGGAACCGATTTTGCGGGTTACCCACGCGCCGATGGTGATGGCGGGATTGAAGTATCCGCCGGAAACCTGCGACAGCGCGAAGATCAGAATCGCGAAGGTCAGCCCGCGCACCAGCGCAATTCCGACAAGGCCGATTCCCGGCTGACCGGCGGAGCGCAGTCCCTGGTCAACGCATACCACGCCGGCTGCGAAAAACACGAAGAGGAACGTGCCAATGAATTCCGCACAGAGCTTCTGCCAGATCCGGTACATGCGCCATACCTCCGCAAAGCGGCGATTCTAGCAGGATGGCGGGCAATCTCGAAATTGTTCCAGCGACCGCAAGAGAGCCGCACGCGGATTCTTTACATCGTCCTTGACAACGGGGCAGGCGCGTAATAGTGTGCGACGTGTTGAGAATGAGTCTAAGTATCACGCATAGCGTTTCGCCCGCCGCTTCGCGCCGCACGCGCGAGAGGGAGCTCATCTTCGACTACGTCGAGACGCTGCACGGGCACTTCTCGGCGGACGATTTGCACTTTGGCCTGCATCATCGCGGCAAGCGCGTTTCGCGGGCCACGATTTACCGCACGCTGGATTTGCTGGTCGACGAAGGCGTGCTGCAGCGCGTTCCCGTCGACGAAGGCGGATTCGTCTACGAGCACATTCACGGGCGCAGCCAGCACGCGCATCTGTTCTGCCTCGCTTGCGGGAAATTGGTCGATTATCCAATGCCGATGCTGGGACGGTTGCCGCAGCGCGTCCGGCAGGAGGCTGGATTCCAGATGGAGCATGTTCTGTTGCGTGTCTGCGGATATTGCAAACGCTGCCGCAGCCGGGCAAGCACGTCCCGCGCGAAATCTTAACGACGGGAAGAGTTTGCAGAATTGTTGGCTGGGACCTTTTGAGTTCAATCATCCTGAGGAGGAATGAGAAATGGGAAAAGTAGCTCGTGAAATGGTGGCCAACGCCGGAGTGAACGTGGATGAGCTGATCAAGAAGCTGATCCGCGCGGCCTCGGCGGAACTAACGACGTTTTACTACTACACGATTCTGCGCGTGAACGCGATCGGCTTCGACGGCGAAGGCCTGAAGGAGATCATCGAGGACGCGCGCATTGAAGACCGCAATCATTTTGAGGTGCTCACGCCTCGCATTTACGAACTGGGTGGCGCGCTGCCGCGCGACATCAAGGATTTCGCCAAGGATGCGGGTTGTCCCGACGCGTATCTGCCGAAGGATCCGCGCGACATGAAGGCGATGCTTGGCGTTCTGGTGGAAGCAGAGCGCTGCGCCATCCGCGTGTACACCGAAATTTGCGCCATCACGGCAGGCAAGGACCCGCGCACGTATGACGTTGCGCTCGCGATTTTGCACGAAGAAATCGAGCACGAGGCGTGGTTCTCGGAGTATCTGGGCGAAGGGCCGTCGGGGCATTTCCGACGCGGTTTTCCAGGCGAATCGCCGTACTGCGCGAAGTTCATGGTGGTGCCCGGGGCGAGAAACAAGTAAGAAGGCAGCGACAAGTGGCTTGTGACGAGTTGTTAGTGACGAGTGACTAGAAAAGACAAAGGCACTTCGTCCTGATGTTGCAGGTACGGTGCGGTCGGGGCTGCGTGTCGATGCGAGATGCAGCTTCGGCTGCACTTTGCTCCTTTGCCGCATGTCGAAAAGTTCCGAATTAGCGCAAAATTCCTGGATTGAAGTAGCGCGCGTGGAGGATGTTCCGCCGGGCACGGTTCGCGGCGCGCGCGCGAATGGGCGCATGCTGGCGCTGGTGAACGTCGGCGGCGTGATTCATGCGCTGGACGGCTTGTGTCCGCACATGAACGGCCCGCTGTGGCAGGGCGCGATTTGGCAGGGCCAACTGGAATGCCCGTGGCATCATTACCGCTACGACCCCGCGACGGGCCTCAACACCTATCCCGCGAACGTGTACCCCGAGGACATGCCGGATTTGCGGGAGGATATTCAGCCGGTGTGTGCGTTTGATGTGCGCGTCGAAGGCGGTAGAATCCTCGTAGGCTTTCCAGTCAGCGGGCGCGTGTAAGCGATCGGTCGGAGACGCAGAGATGAAGCCTAAGGGAATCGGGACGGTTTTTGCGGAGCGCGAACTGGACGGAGAGAGCAACGGTTCTCCGTGCAAAGTGGTCGTGCGTTTAGGCAAGCCCTTTCAGAACGAGGACGAATCTTGGTGCTGCCCTTACAGCGTGACTAGCCCGGCGGGTGAACGCGTATTTTACGGAGCTGGTTTCGACTCGTTGCAAGCGCTACGCGCGGCAATGGCGAACGTAGGAGCGGAACTCAAGACTGTATACGCGGAGTTGAAGCTAAAGTGGGCGAATGGTGACGATCTCGGCTTCTGACCTCTTCCAAGATCGCGAAGTATGCCTGAGTTTCTGGCGGAGTGCCGGCCCAAAGGCGGGCGCTACAGATTCGAGATATTAGCGGACGGTGACTCCGGCGGTGGCGGGAGCGGCGACCGGCGTGAGCCAGCCGTGGCGATCTTCCTTGGTGCCGCCGGTGAGGGCGTAAAATTCGTCCTGCAATTTCTTGGTGATTGGCCCGCGGCCGCCATTGCCGACTTTGATTTTGTCGATAGAACGGACCGGCGTGATTTCGACAGCGGTGCCCGCAAAGAAAACTTCGTCGGCGATGTAGAGCATTTCGCGCGGAATGATCTGCTCGGATACGGGTATGCCCATCTCGTTGCAGAGCTCCATCATAGTGTCGCGAGTGATGCCGGGCAGAACGCAGCTCGAAAGCGGCGGCGTCATCACCTTGCCGCGATGGACGATGAAAACATTCTCGCCCGAGCCTTCGCTGACGTAGCCGTTGACGTCCAGCGCGATTCCTTCCACGTAGCCATTGACCATCGCTTCCATGCGAATGAGCTGCGAATTCATGTAATTCGCGGCGGCCTTGGACATTTGCGGCAGGGTATTCGGCGCGGAGCGATTCCATGAGCTGACGCAGACGTCCACGCCGTTCTTAATGGCCTCGTCGCCGAGATAGCGACCCCAATCCCAACACGCCATGTAAACGTCGATCGGGGAGCTGTATGGATTGACGCCGGCGTCCCCATAACCGCGCAGAACGATGGGGCGAATGTAGCAGGAGTCCATGTGATTCGCGCGCACCAGATCGAGCGCGGCCTGGCAGGTGTCGTCAATCGAAAAGGGAAAATCCATGCGGTAAATGTGGGCGGAATTGCGGAGGCGTTCCATATGCTCGCGCAAGCGAAAAATCGCTGAGCCTTGCGGCGTTTTGTAGCAGCGTATGCCTTCGAATACCGACGAACCATAGCTGACGACGTGGGCGACCACGTGAATCTGAGCGTCGTCCCAGTTAATCAATTTTCCGTTGTGCCAGATTTTTTCGGTTTTCTTGAGGCTCATCGCTGTCTCCGCGGGGCGTTTTGGACTTTGGTTCAGCGAACTCGATTCAGCGAACTTCTGTTCGACCAACGGCGGCATTATAGCACGCTGCCCGAACCCCTATGCGCTTGAGAAATTCGATCGCCCAGGGTCAAGCCGTCCAATTTGGACGGCGTGCCGGCGGCTAACGCCGCAGGAGCTTGAACGCAATGTTCGGGCCGAGGCCTTGCTTGACTGCAAGATAAACCCACAGCGCGGCAAAAGGCTCGAGCAGGCGCGCGACCTTCAGCGGACCAGCATCCACAGCCTCGAAACCCAAATCCTGCGCCAGCTTCATCACGACGGATTTCGCGGCGGCGTCGTCTCCCGCGACGCACATGGTGATTTCCTTGTCGCCATAGTGGGTGTTGGCCATGTTCCCGGCGCCGGTGGTATTGAATGCCTTCACGACGCGTGCGCCCGCGGCCCACTGCGCCACCTGCTCTCCCGCGGAAGTAGTGTGGCCGATGGCCACGCCAGACAGGTCGGGTTCGAGCGGATTGGTGCAGTCGACGACGATTTTGCCGGCGAGCTTTCCGGCGGCGAGAACGGCATCTCGCGTGGCGGGCCAGGGAATTGCCAGGACGAGCACTTCAGCGCCCTCCGCGGCTTCGTGGACGGTTCCGGCGCGCGCATTCTTGCCGATGGACTTCACCAGCGCGCTTATCTTTTCGCTCTTTGGCTCGGGCACTCCGAAATAAATCGAATGTCCCTTCGCGGCCCAGCCTTTGCCGAGTGCGCCGCCCACGTTGCCCGCGCCCAAAATTGCTATGTTCATCGGTCCCCCTGAGTTGATTCTGTTATGAGTTTACTCGATACAAAGAATCTACATTGAATTGATGCGCGGCGCATCTCGCTCTCGGATGCAGCCCGCCGGCAGCCCGTCTCGTTCTGCAATGCTATCGCGCCGCGTGCCGCGGATGGCGCGCGGGAGCGCGTTTCTTTGTCTCGCGCTCGACTTTTCGCAGCCAGCGCAACTCGGTCTGAAATTGCTCGATCACCAGCGCCAGCATCCAGACGGCCTCGTGAAACTCGTGGCCCACTTCTGCTCGAACTGCCTCGATGGTCTTTTTCTCGCGCGCCAATTCGTGCTCCAGAAATTCGCGTCGCCGCTGAATCTGCCGCGCGAAGACTCCCGGCCGCGCCTGCCAGGAGAGAGCCATCCAAGTCAGGAATGGCGGCCGTTCGCGCGCGGTGGCCCAATCGTTGCGCTCTAGGGCATCCGCGAGCGCGGCACGCCCGCGCTGGGTGGTCTGGAACACGCGCCGCTCCGGCCCCTCGGCCGGGCGGCGGCTTTCGCAGGCGCGAATCAGTCGAGAGCGCGCGAGCTTGTCGATGGAGTAGTAGACCTGCGGGCGCGAAATGCCCGCCCAGTCGCGCACCTGCCGACGCTCCAGCTCGGCATTCGCCTGGTAGCCGTGCATGGGTTTTTCGGCGAGCAGACTGAGGAGCACGAGATCGGGCGTGGTCAGTGAGCTATTTGGATTTTGGGACATGCTCGGCTTTCCGTTTGCGGCTCCAATACCACCACTGGCATTGCTCAGCGGGCAGGTGCGGATCGCGCGCCTGCTCTACCGCCGCGCGAAACACGTCGAGGCAACAGATGTCCTGGCGCTCGCCGGTCAACCGGCAGAGCTTATCGTACATCTTGCGGGGATTCTGTCGCGCAAGTTGAGGGATGGTGCGAATGCCGAGCAGATGGAAATCGCGCTCGATGGCCGGGCCGACGGAAATCAGATGCCGGAAACCTGCTTGTTGGGACTTCATGCGCTCCTCCTGAAATGAGCTTGACAGCACGGGCTTGGCCGCGTTAACTTTCACCTAGTCTAAATGAGACTACTATGGAAATGGAGGAATGACAAGATGAAACTTCTCGTTTGCGTTGCAGCTATGTTCCTGGTGGCCACGGCGTCTGTCGCTCAAACCAAATCTCAGGAGGGAAACACAATGAAAGTGGAACGAATCACGCCAATCCTGTTTGCCGAGAAGATCGAGCCTTGCGTGAAGTTTTGGGTCGAGCGGCTGGGTTTCCAGAAGACCGCCGAGGTGCCCGACGGCAATACGCTGGGGTTCGCGATTTTGCAGAAGGACGGAGTCGAGGTGATGTATCAGTCGTATGGCAGCGCGGATAAAGAGAACGCCGCGATCGGGCAACTGGGACGCAAGGGGCCGTCGTTCTTGTATATCGAGGTGGACGATATCGAAGCGATTGCCCGAGCTGTGCAGGGCGCGGAGATCGCCGTCTCGATGCGCACGACGTTTTACGGAATGAAAGAGCTGGGCGTGAAGGATCCTGCGGGCCACGTGATTCTGTTCGCGCAGAAGACCGGCACGGCGAATCAGTAAGCCAAGGTGGGCTACTTTGGCTTGGAGGGAAGGGGCGCCGCGACTGGCCGCGATGGAACGGGGCCCTGGCTCATCATTTGGAAGTCGGAGCGCGTGCTTTGGAGCATGGTGCCACGCAGGTTCTCGTAGGCACCAAAGAAGAGGAAGGGAATCAGCGCTGCGATAACCCACAGCTTGGCACGCTTGGGGAGCTTGGCTTCAGGCTCCCAGCGAAAAATCTGCCGGGAAATCTCGAAGGCGACCGTAAGGCCAAGGGTGAGTGCGATGAGCTCGGTTATGATTTCGCCGGTCGTAGCCAGATTGTTGGCTGCGGATTCGAGGCCCCGGGCCAGGTACGTGGCGGGGATAAACAAGGCGCAGCGCTGGAGCCAGCCGGGAAACTTTGCCAGCGGAAACGTGGCGCCGGAGAGAAACAGGAAGCCTGTCCACAGAAGATTGTTGATCATCTGGGTTTCCTGCATGGTATTGGTGACGCTGGCTACGATCAGGCCGAAGGCCGCGAATGCCGCCGACCCTAGAGTCACAAGGGCGAAAATCTCCCACAGATTGCCCCAGGAGCGGAGATGAAATAAGTAGCGGCAGACCGCGATTTCGATGACGACGATGGGGAGCGTTAGAAAATAATTCGAGATGACGCTCGATGCGAGCATGTCGCTGGCCGTCACCGGCGACAGGCGAAAGCGGCGAAGGATGCCTTGTTCGCGAAAAGTGACGAGTTGCACGCTAAGGCCCCAGAAGCTGCCCATCACCGTGATGGTCAGAATGGCGCCCAGAACGTAAGCGGTAACGGAGCTAGAACCCTCGCCGAAGAAAGCGACGGCGCCAAACAGGAAGATGAGAGGCATCAAAAACGTGAAGAAAAAGAAGGCCCGGTTCCGCAGCGCCAGGCGAATGCGCATCTTGGTAAGAGTCCAAGTGTGATTGGTCACGGTTGCGGCGTCCTCGGTCGCACGCACAAATGAGACGAACCAAGGAACATTTCACAGGAGTGGCGGGATGTCAAATCAATGCGCGCTGCGCCGAATCGACCATGTTTGCCCGCGCGCCGTCTTCCCGCTGAAAAATGTCCTCGAGGAATCCGGGAATCTCGAAGACCGCGCGATTGGGATGGAGTCCGGCATTGCGGCGATACGAAGCGAATGTCTGCGGGTCCAACAGCCGCTCGACCGCCGGAACAAGTTCACGAAAACTCTTCAGGGATAATCCTACGTTTCGCTCGATGACCCACCGCGCGTTATAGCGCTCCTGCGGCAGCGTCCACGCGTTGCATTCGACGATCACCGGCAATTGTTTCGCGAGGGCCTCGGACAGGCTGCCGGGCCCAGGTTTGCCAATGAAAAAATCGGAGAGATGCATGTAATAGGGAATTTCCGAAGTGAAGCCTTCGACGTAAGAGCGGATTCGCGCTTTCCTGTGCCGCAGCTCCTGCGCGAGGTTCTGGTTTTTTCCGCAGATGAAGATCAGCTGCAGATCGAGTGTGCTGTTGTCCAGGCGCTCGGCAATTTCGAGCATCACGCGATTGCCCTGTCCGCCAAAAAGCACCAACCCAGTGGGCAAGTCGGGATGCAAGTTCAGAAGCTTGCGCTCGGCAGCGCGGTCGGCCGTTTGGGGCGCATAGAAGCGCGGATGGAGAATCATTCCTGAGGCTTGAAAGATGCGGTCCCGCGGATGGCCCAAAGTTCGCGCCTGCGCCACTGCGCGTTCCGAACCACACACAAAGTATTGCTCTTGACGCTCGATCCAGAAGTGCGGCGGATAGTCGGCAATGTCGGTGAGAATGGTCACGAACGGCCGGCCCGGAAACACATTGCGATAGCTCTCGTATAGTTCGCGGTTGAAGTGTGGGATAAAGGATACAACCATGTCCGGCGCGCTCTCGCGCCAGTGGCTTTCCAGACGCCGCACCATGGGCCCGTGATACAGCCGGATAAACGCCTGCAGGATGCGCATGAGTTCCGCGCTGCCAAGCGTCCAGCCAGATTTGAGCATCCAGTTGTAAAAGTCCTGTATCCGGATCCGCGCATACTTGCGCAGAATATCCAGCGAATCGAGGATCTCCTGCAAATTCATCATTTCGATCTGCCAGGGAAGATTTGTTTCCTGAATGGCGAGGGTGAGCGCGGTTGCCGCGCTGCGATGTCCTCCGCCCGCGTCGAAGAAGACGAACTCGATTCGCTTCATCCGTGCGTAATCATGGCAAAACAATAGCCGCGTCAGGCTACATTTACATGAATTTTCGGTTACTGTGCCGAAATGGTCAAATATTGTTGTTTCAGAACTTTAGCGTCGTTGTTACCTCGCTTTAACACAAATTTCCTAAGCTTTTCCACATGCGATGCGACATGCACATTCACACGAAGTTCTCGGGCCCGTGCACGACGCCTTTTCTAAGCAAGATTTGCCGCGAAAGCTACAGCGAGCCGCGGACGGTGTACTCGCTCCTGCGCCGGCGCGGGATGGATTTGGTCACACTCACGGACCACGACTCCATCGAAGGTGCCGAACAGTTGCGTTGCCGCTCGGATTTTTTTGTTAGCGAGGAACTTACTTGCCGGATGGCCAGCGGCGCAGAGGTGCACATCGGCGTTTACGACATCACCGAGCGGCAGCATGTGCAGTTGCAGCGACGCCGCGACGATTTAATCGCGCTGCTGATGTATCTGACGGAAAACCGTCTGTTGTTCAGCGTTAATCACGTCTTCTCATGCCTGACCGGAAAGCGGGAGTTCGATGATTTTGGATGGTTTAGAGATTATTTTCCAGCGATCGAAGCGCGCAATGGTCAAATGCTGGCCCGTCAAAATGAAGATTCGCAAAGGCTGGCGCGGCAATGGCGGAAGATCCAAATTGGCGGGAGCGATGCGCACGCTTCAGCATCGGCAGCGACGGCCTATACCGAAGTGCCCGGCGCGCGCAACAAAGAGGAGTTTTTCGCGGGCTTGCGGGCCGGCAAAGGCCGCCCGGCGGGGGAGTCCGGAAATTTCGTAAAGCTCACTCGCGACGTGCTGATGATCGGTGGGGCGACGATGTGGGAGCGACCTTGGGCTCTCGCGCTGGCGCCACTCGCGCTCCTTGTTCCCCTCGCGACTTTTCTTAATTACCGCAGCGAGAGGAAGTTCGGGTCGCTCTGGGCCAAGAGAATTCTCGGCCAGGCGCAAGCGCATAGGCCGCGCTGGCTCTCCGCTCCGCAATCGGCGATGGAGGGGCTCACATGACCGTAGCCCGCGCTGTGTGGAACCAGATCCAATCGAGCGATCACCGGCTGATGCGGCGCGTCAACCGCTGGCGCGCTCCAAGGTGGTTTCGCCTGTTTATGATTCTAGCCACGCGTATGGGCGACGGCTGGCTGTGGTACGCGACGGGCGCTGCAGTGCTGGTCTGGGGCGGACATTCGCGCTTCGCGGCCATCGGCGCGGCGGGGCTTGCAGTACTTTCGGGAATCGGCGTTTTCTTGCTCCTGAAGCGGGTCAGCCATCGCCGGCGCCCGTGTGAACTGGAGCCGCACTGCTGGGCTTCGATTCTCCCTCCGGATCAGTTTTCCTTCCCGTCCGGCCATACCATCACGGCCTTTGCCGTCGCCATGACCTTGGGTTTTTTCTACCCGGACTTTCAGGTGGCGCTCTTGCTGGTCGCCATGAGCATCGCCGCTTCGCGAATCATCCTCGGCATGCACTTCCTGAGCGACGTGCTGGCCGGTTCGGTGATTGGCATCTCACTGGCGTATACGTTTTTGTACCTCTTCGCGTAGTTCCTAGCTCAAGTACAGGGAATTGGTTGTGGAAGTAAGGCTCTGAGGCTCTATTCGCGCAGGCGCCTGCCGGTAAGCTCCAAAAAGACGTCTTCAAGCGAGGGGGACCGCATCTCCAGGCCTTGAAGCTCGACGCCTTCCGCGTCGAGGTATTTGACCAGCGCGACGATGGTTTTCGTCGGCGCCGTGGAATGCAATGCGTACACGTCGTCTTGCTTGGTCGATTCCGTCACGCCTTCCAGACGGCCCAGCGCGTCATCGATGGGCGCTTGGCTGAGGCGCACTTCGATCCTCGTCGTCCCGGCGGAGCGCTGCTTCAATTCCCGCGGCGTGCCCAGAGCCATCACGCGCCCGTAATCGACAATCGCCACGCGGTCGCACAGACGCTCGGCTTCTTCGATGTAATGCGTGGTCAGCACGATGGTCTTTTTCTCTTTTTTCAATTCTTCCATGGTGGCATAAATCTCGCGGCGCACTTGAGGGTCGAGGCCCGCGGTCGGCTCGTCGAGAAAAATGATGCGTGGATTGTTTACCAGCGCCAGAGCGAGCGCCAGGCGCTGTTTTTGGCCGCCGGAGAGTTGGTGGTAGAACGCATCGCGCTTTTCTTCGAGCTGAAAACGTCTGAGCAGCTCCTCCGGGTCGCGCGGATTCCGGTAAAAATGGGCGAACATTTCCAGCGTCTCGCCAACGCGCATTTTGTCGGGCAGGGAAGTGGATTGCAGCGACGCGCCAGCGATGTTTTTCATCTCGGCGGGCTGGCGCTGGGGATCGAGGCCACAAACGCGGACCGCTCCGCGATCGGGCGTGCGCAATCCCTCAAGGATTTCAACGGTTGTGGTCTTGCCGGCGCCGTTTGGGCCCAGGAGACCGAAAAGCTCGCCCTCGTGAACTTCGAAACTGACGCCGCGCAGCGCTTCTACGGCACCGTAATTTTTGTAAAGCCCCTCGACTTTGACGGCTGGCTCGCTCATGCCCTTTTGGCGCTCCCCTGCTTTTTTATCACACCCGCCCCCGCTTCGCGAATCCGCGCTTCATGCGGCTCTTCTTGCTTGCTCGTTTCTGGCTGCTCCGGCCACGCTTGCCAGGCTCCCACTCGTGCGCCGCAAGATCGACTTTCATGCCCAGAAATGTCGTGCCTTCGGTTTCGAGCAGCATGCGCTGCTTGCTCGCGTAGGGTTCGCGGGGCAGCAGCCTTCCGCCCGCGCCTACCACGCGATGCCACGGAATTCCGTGGCCCGATGGGCATCCCGCCATGGCGAAGCCGACCGTGCGCGCTCCTCCCGGTACGTGTAGCAGACGCGCCAGCCTTCCATACGTAACCACGCGTCCACGCGGAATCGATTTCACCGCTCGGTAGATGTAGCCCCAGCCGCCCGTATTTTTCTTCGCCATCGCCTAAACGCCTTTCGTCCAGTTCGCTCCGATGATCCAAGATGGGTCTAGTTCCGCGAAATTACATGATGCATAGATTTTCTTCCCGCGCGCGATCGTAATGTTTTTTCTGTCGCGTGTACCGTTGCGGAACATTCTCCGCCTATTTGGCATCTAATTAAGTGGAGGTTCTGTGCCGCGCGAAGGCCGCGCTACAGAAAGAGTGGAAATCTGCTCGTGAATAGCTTCTTTTCTCTCCTCGCAGGCCTTCCGGAGTACTAATTACTTATACGAAGCAACCCGTCTCCGAATGCAGCATCATACCATTGACAGCGTAGTGCCTGGCAGTTACACTACGCAGACGCGATGGGCTCTTAGGGGGGACGGTCGTGGCTTTCGTACGACGCAAGGGCAATTCGTACTATTTGGTGCACAACGTCCGCCGGCGCGGCAGGGTTGAGCAGCTCTACCTTGCCAAACTCGGCGAGCGGCCTCGCATTACCGACGACGTCGTCCGCGAAGTTTCGCGCAACCACCCTATGTTGGACCTGGATTGGTCGCGCCTGCGGGAAGACGTGAACAGCCGCGTGGAGCTTTTTGACCCGCGCTCCCCTTACGTCAAGCAATTGCTCAATTCCTTGCGGCTCATCAACTTGGATTTGGCGGATCTGTCGCCGCCGCTGCTGCTTCTGCCGGACCGTTCGGAATCCGGGCAGGAGCTCGTCACCCAGCTCAGGCTCCTACGCTCCACGGTCGATATTAAGCTCGAGCAGTTCGAGCGCGTGAATCCACGCGCCCTGGCAGGCAGCCGGACGTTTCGGTAAGGGGGGAGTAAGGCCATGACGCAGGCACAACATTTGGACCCGACGCAGCGCAGCCGGGAATCTCGCGATTTTGAGACCGCCTTGCGCCGCAAAATCGTCGGGCAAGAAGAGGCCGTTCAGGCAGTTGTCGATCTTTATCAGGTCTTCCGCGCGGGACTGAATTCGCCAGGCCGTCCAGTGGGCAATCTGCTGTTTTTGGGCCCGACTGGCGCCGGCAAGACACGTGTGGTCGAAGCGACCGCCGAAGTCATCTTCGGTGACCCGCGGGCGGTCATCAAAGTGGACTGCGCTGAATTCCAGCACTCCCACGAAATCGCCAAGCTGATCGGCTCGCCTCCCGGATATTTGGGCCACCGCGAGACGCACCCGCTCATCACGCAGGAGGCCCTCTCCCAATTTCATACCGAGAAGGTCAAGCTCTCATTTCTTCTCTTCGACGAAATCGAGAAAGCGTCCGACGCGCTGTGGCAATTGCTGCTGGGCATGCTTGACAAGGCCACGTTGACCCTCGGCGACAATCGTCGCGTGGACCTTTCGCAGACCATGATCTTCCTGACCTCCAACCTCGGCGGCTCGGAGATCACCGAACTGATGACCGGCAAATTGGGGTTCGCGCCGGTGGCCGCCGCCGTGGACAGCCCCGCGCGCCTCGAACAGAAGATCGAGCGCACCGCTGCCGAAGCGGCGAAGCGGAAATTCTCGCCGGAATTCATGAACCGCCTCGACAAAGTGGTCGTCTTTCATCCTTTGCGCGAGCCGCAGCTTGAGCAAATTCTCGACATCGAGTTGGGCATGGTGCAGCAGCGGGTGCTGGAAACCGCCAAAGGCAAGTTCCTGTTCCGGGTGACGCAGCCGGCACGCGAATTTCTCCTCAAAGAAGGCACGGACATGAAATATGGCGCGCGCCATTTGAAGCGCGCCATCGAGCGCCATCTGGTTTATCCGCTCGCGAGTCTCCTCGCGACGGATCAGATCCGCCTCGGCGACGTGCTCTCGGTTGATTGGGACGGCTCTGCCGCGTGTTTAGTTTTCTGGAAGGAGGCGGAGGGCGCGCTGGTCACCGTCGAGCCCGCGCATCCGGGCCTCGCGGCTGCTGCGGCCGCCGATGAAGATGGGCACGGCCGCGAAATTCCCGCGACTCCGGCTGCGGCCGCCGCGGAGGCGCACGCTTACCCGACGCGTTCGCTACGCCCGGCCGCTCACCAGGCGCTACCCTCGGAAGAGGGCAAGGTCAGGACCACGCGCAAGGACCGCATCTAGCATGGCTCGACGGCGCGGGTGATCCAGTAGGTGGTGCTGGATCACCTCGCGACGCGAGAAGTTGGCTCGGTGAACTCCAGCCGATTGCCCCAGGGATCAAATCCCAACACGAAGCTCACGCACCCTCAGAAAGACTACAACGCCTACGCCGGTGCTTTCCGCGCCATCGTTCACTCTGTTAAATTTTCATTGTAGCTGCATCTCACCGGTCGTGTGGGCGCACCCCGGCGAGACGCGCTGCACCAGATCGGTTTATAGCCATTCGGCGAAGTTCATCAACGAAGGTGTCGACTGCGGCCGCCTCGATCGGCAGCGAAACAAGCGAGGACTGGACTGTGGGAGTTCTGGGCGCGGATGTGTGGAGCCTGGGATCAGATTGAATTTGTGAATCCACGTATGCATGCCCAGAGTGGTCGGTGCAGTAAAATCGCATGCGCACACCGCCGCCAGCATATTTTGGATCGAACGTGCCGAGAAAGATTTCGCGGTCGTCTGATATATTCTTCGGGAATCGAGACAGTTTTGCCGCGGCGTCGTCCAGCTCTCTATTTCCAGTGTAAATATCGGCTGTCCCGCCGAAAGTGCCGTTCCAAACGGAAACTCTGACCTCGATTATGTCTTGGTCTTCCCAACTGACGCTAAACTGGATGCCAAGATCCATTTGCGACCCTTTTGTATGATGACAGTAAACAATTTGGCTCGAGCTACGCCGCGGGTTCGTCCAGGCTTCCGCCGTAGATTGCGGGCACTTTCGCGCCCATCGCGCGCAGGTACGCGGCAAACTGTCCGCGATGATGTACTGTGTGGGAGAGCGCCATCTGCAGATAGATCACTCCGGGATAGTCAAATTTCCGCAGGAACGACATCGGCTGCGCGAGGTAATCGCCGCTGAGCTTCGACGCTTTCTTGAAATTCGCCTCGAATTGCTGGGAGTACCACGCGGCCGCATCCGCGCCGGTTTTGATTTCATCCGGTACAGCGCTGCTCGCTGCAGCGTAGAATTCGCCCTGAAACACGGAATCGAGAAACCACATTTCGAGCGCTACCGTGTGCCAAGCCAGCTCCAGCGCGGTGCGCGACTTGGGATGAATCCGGTAGCCGGCCTTATCGTCCGGCAAGGCTGCGATCACTTTGGCGGTGATCTGCGATTCGTGCTGCATTCGCGAGAGCAAGTGGCTCGCGAGAACGGATGCTTCTGCGGGAGTCATCAGCGTTCCTCTGCGCTCGGTCCTTTTGAACCGAGGTATAACCTCTAATGAGAGTGGCCGGGCTGATTGACTCCGAAGTATATACCATCGCCCGCCCTTGACAGGATGTGCGTTCCGGCATAGTTTCCCGGCAATCACGGGCTCAATTGTTCGCCAAAATTGCGAGGAGGAACGATGGCCAGGCGCACGCGAAACCTAGGTGTAACCATTGTCCTGCTGGGAGTCGTGGGCTCGATTGGATTCGTGAACCTGGCGCAACGTCCGCGCTTCCAGGCGTTCCACACGGTTGACGTCATTCAACTTCTGGCCACGGGAATGTGCTACGGAATGGCTCTGGCGGCAATTTTCTCGCTGGTTCGCAAGCGCGGAGCGGAATAACGGCCCCTCTACACCGTCGGCACGACGGGAGTTTTGTCGTCAGGCGTGGCGGCCGCCTTCTGGGCGTCCTGATTTTGCCACGGCCTCCATCGCAGGATCGGCTTTCGCGCCGCGGCCACTTCGTCGAGCCTGCCGACGCGTGTCGCGTGCGGCGCGGTCTTCACGATATCTGGATTCGTCTCCGCCTCCGCCGCAATCGAGCGCATCGCATCGATAAATAAGTCGCACTCCTCTTTCGATTCCGATTCCGTGGGCTCGATCATCAGCGCGCCCGGCACAATCAGAGGAAACGCCGTGGTGTAGGGATGGAATCCGTAATCGATCAGCCGCTTCGCGATGTCCATGGTGTTCACGCCGTGCTTTTTCTGGCGCGCGTCGCTGAACACCACTTCGTGCATTGAGGGCAGGTTGTAAGGCAAATCGTACAAATCTTCCAGATGCTTGCGAATATAGTTCGCGTTCAGCACCGCGTCTTCGGTGGCCTGGCGAATTCCCGGCCCGTACGCCAGCGTGTACGCCAGCGCGCGCAGCAGCACGCCAAAATTCCCGCAATAAGCACGCACGCGACCGATCGATTTCGGCCGGTCGTAATCGAGCGCGAATTTGCCGTCCCGTTCACTCACCACGGGGACGGGCAAAAACGGTTCTAGAATTTTCTTCACCGTCACCGGCCCTGCGCCCGGCCCGCCTCCGCCATGCGGCGTCGAAAACGTCTTGTGCAAATTCAAGTGCATCACGTCCACGCCGAAGTCGCCCGGTCGCGTCACGCCTGCGAGCGCATTCATGTTCGCGCCGTCCATATAGAGCAGCGCGCCGCGCGCGTGCAGAATTTCCGCGATCTCCGCGATGTTTTCTTCGTAGACGCCGATGGTCGAAGGATTGGTGATCATCAGCGCAGCGACTTCGTCGGTCACAAATTCGCGAAAGTGGGCGATGTCGATCTGTCCGCGCTCGTTGGACTTGATGTTTTGCACTTCGTAGCCCGCAATGACCACTGACGCAGGATTGGTCCCATGCGCCGAATCCGGAATCAGCACTTTCTTGCGCGCATTGCCCTTGCTTTCGAGATACGCGCGAATCAGGAGCAGGCCCGTCAATTCGCCTTGCGCGCCGGCGACGGGTTCCAGCGAAGCGGCGTCCATGCCGGTGATTTCCAACAAGCATTTCTGCAAATCGTGAATGATGCGCAAGCAGCCCTGCGAAACTTCATCTGGCTGCAGCGGATGCTCGGTCGCCAGCCCATCCAGCCGGGCAACGAATTCGTTTACGCGCGGGTTGTACTTCATGGTGCAGGAGCCCAGCGGATACATTCCCAAATCAATCGCGTAATTCCACGTCGAGAGCCGCGTGAAGTGGCGGATGACTTCAATTTCGCTCACTTCCGGGAAGCCGTGCACGGCGTCGCGCGCAAATTCCGCGCCCAGCGCCTTGGCGGGATCAATCGCGGGCACATCCAGAGGCGGCAACTCCATCCCGCGCTTTCCACGCACGGACCTCTCGAAAATCAGCCCTTCGTTCTGGCTGACGTGCCGTCCCGCCTTCTTGATTCCCGTCGCTTCCATTTCCGCCGTCATGTCTTTCTGATCCAACCCAAAATCTCCCGTTCGCTTAGTTCGCTGCCAGAATCTTTCGCAACGCCGCCGCGAACCGCTCGATCTCCACGCGTGGCATCATTTCCGTCACGCACACTAATCCGCGCCGCTCGCTCCTCGGATAATATTTTTCCAGCGCCAGCGGGCCTACGATCTTTTCCGCTAGCAGTTTTTCGTTGATCTGCCGCACCGGCCGCGGAAACTCCACCACAAATTCGTTGAATGTCGCGCCGGAGAAGGGAAGCGTGACGCCCGGAACGCGCTGCAGCTCTTCCTGCGCGAACCGCGCCTTGGCCAGGTTCTGCGCCGCCAGTTCGCGCAACCCCTCTTTGCCGAGCAGGCACAGATGAATCGTCACCACCAGCGCATAGAGCGCCTCGTTCGTGCAAATATTCGACGTGGCCTTCTCGCGGCGGATGTGCTGCTCGCGCGTCGCTAGAGTCAGGCAAAATCCGCGCCGTCCTTCGCCGTCGAGGGCCTCGCCCGCCAGCCGCCCGGGCATTTGCCGCACAAATTTCTCGCGTGTCGCAATCACGCCTACGAACGGCCCGCCATAGCTCGGCGGCACGCCGAAGCTCTGCGCCTCGAGCGCCACAATATCCGCCTCTTCCGGAGGCTTCACGATTCCGAGCGACACCGGCTCGGTGACGCAATCGATCAGCAACGCGCCCGCTCCATGCGCGCGTTGCTCGATCGGCCCCAGCTTTTCCAGGACGCCGAAGAAATTCGGCGACTGCACCACCACCGCCGCCGCTTCACCCAATGCCTCGGCGCGAATCGCATCCACGTCCGCCGCGCCATTCGCCGTGAATCCAAACTCCTCGACTCCAATTCCCAAATGTTTCGCGTACGTGGCCAGCACCTGCCGGTATTCCGGATGCACCGTGCTCGCCACCAGCACGCGATGCCGCCGCGTCAGCCGCTCGGCCATCAGCACCGCTTCGGTCAGCGCCGTCGAGCCGTCGTACATCGACGCGTTGGCCACTTCCTGGCCCGTCAGTTGCGACATCAGCGTCTGAAACTCGAAAATCGCTTGTAACGTGCCCTGCGAAATCTCCGCCTGATACGGGGTGTATGAGGTGAGGAACTCGCCGCGCTGCACGAGCGCATCGGTCACCACGCTTTTTAAGTGTTGATACACTCCCGCGCCCAGAAATGACGTATAGCCGCGCGAATTCTCCGCCGCGCGCGCCTTGAAATAGTCGATGATCTCCATTTCGGAGAGCGGGCCCGGCAATTTCAGCGGCTCGCGCAATCTATATTTTGCGGGAATCGTTTCGAACAGCGTTTCAATGGATTTCGCGCCGATGGCATCCAACATTTCCCGGCGCTCGGATTGGCTTTTGGGGAGGTAACGCATCAGGCCGTCTGTTCCTTCTCCTTCTCGGCGACGAATTCCGTGTACGCCTTCGCGTCCATCAGCTTCGATGCCTCGCTCGGATCCGCCAATTTAATTTTCACCAGCCACGCCGCGCGATGCGGATCCTGATTGATCTTCTCCGGCGCCGTCGACAATTCCGTATTCACTTCCGTCACTTCACCGCTCACTGGGCTGAACACTTCGCTCACCGCTTTCACCGATTCCACCGTGCCGAGCACGTCGCCGGCCTTCACTTTCGTGCCCACTTTGGGCAATTCGACGAACACCACGTCGCCCAGCGCGTGCTGCGCGTAGTCCGTGATGCCAATCGTCCCCGTCCCGCCGGTCACTTGAATCCACTCATGGTCCTTCGAATATCGAAAATCCGCTGGATACATCTTCCGCTCCTTCGCTGCGCTGCAAATTTACTTCGCGCGTTTGTAAAACGGCACGCTGACAATCTTCGCCGCCGCCGTTTGCGCGCGCACCGCAACGCCAATCTTCGTCCCGGGCTTGTTCACCGCCGGCGGCACGTACGCGAAGCCGATATTCTTCTTCAAAAACGGCGCCGGCCCTCCGCTCGTGACGCTTCCAATCGCACGTTCGCCGAGCAGCACTTCGTACCCGTCGCGTGCAATTAGCCGCGACTCCATCTCGAATCCCGCCAGCGTCCGCGTTACACCCGCAGCTTTCTGCTTCACCAGCGCATCGCGCCCCAGAAATTCGCCTTTATCGACCTTGCAAATCCACGCCAGATTCGCTTCCCACGGAGTCGTCGTGTCATCGATCTCGTGCCCATAGAGCGCCATACCCGCTTCCAGGCGCAGCGTGTTTCGCGCGCCCAACCCGCACGCCATCACGCCCAAATCCTGCCCGGCATCCATCAGCCGGTCCCAAAGTTTCTCCGTAAACTCCGGCGCAAAATAAATTTCGAACCCATCCTCACCGGTATAGCCCGTCCGGGCGACGATGCAATGGACCTGGTCCACTTCGCCGCGCGTAAACCAATAATACCTGATCGCCTCGAGCGCTACATTCGTGAATCGCTGCAGCAACCGCAGCGCGCGCGGCCCTTGAATTGCCAATTGCGCGTAACGCCCGCCGGCGTTCTCCACTTCCGCGCCGAATTTCTTGTGCCCGCCATTGTGCTCGACGATGTGCGCGTAGTCGCCGTCTTGATTGCTCGCGTTCACGCACAAAAAATAGTGCGTGTCCGAAAACTTGTGCACGAGCAGATCGTCGACAAACGTTCCCTTGGCCGTCATCAGGCCCGAATAGTGCGCCTGGCCCACGGCCAGTTTCGCCGCGTCGTTGCACGTCACGTGCTGCACCAAGTCGAGCGCCCGCGCCCCGCGTATCTCGATCTCGCCCATGTGCGAAACGTCGAACAGCCCCACGCGCGTGCGCACCGCTTCATGCTCCGCCAGGATCCCCGCGTACTCCACCGGCATATCCCAGCCGCCGAAGTCCACCATCTTCGCGCCCATGCGCCGGTGCGTCGCGTTCAGGGAGGTCTTGCGCAATTCAGCTTTTGCGGGAGTACTCACGAAGACTCGGCTCGCTTATCTAGGGATGTCTGCGTACGGAAAATATTTTGTCGCCGCGCGAAACAACTGAAGCTAGCACGCACCCGCACACGTGTCAATAAACCTTCGAGGCGCACTTAACCTCACTATCTGCCGCGGCCTCGATTCAGGTAATATCGCCATCGCGATTCGCATGAAGCCTTGGTCCCGTCGCGATCTTCTGAAGCTCGGCGCGCTCGCGCCCGCTGCCTCCGCTTTTGCTTTTCCCTCTGGCCCATCCTCCGCGCCCCGTCTAAACAATTTCGCCGATGCCGCCAGCGCTCCGTCACCGCGCGAGCGCCTCCTTCTTGATTTCGGCTGGCGCTTCCACTTCGGCAACGCCGCCGACCCCGCCAAGGACTTCAACTTCGGCGGCAGCCTCTACGGTGATTACACCTTTGCGAAAACCGGCGAGATCTTCGCGCCTGCGCTCCCCGATTTTGACGAGACCGCCTGGCAGCATGTCGACTTGCCGCACGATTTCGTCGTCGGTCTTCCTTTCGTCAACGCACCCGACCTGAAAGATTTCGGCTTCAAGCCCGTCGGCCGCAACTTCCCCGAAACGAGCATCGGCTGGTATCGCCGCGTCTTTGAAATTCCCCAAGCCGACGCCGGCCGACGCATCGCCCTCGAATTCGACGGCGTTTTTCGCGACGCCATGGTCGTGCTCAACGGCATCTACCTCGGCCGCAACCTCAGCGGCTACGCGCCCTTCCGCTTCGACGTGAGCGATTTCCTGCGCTACGGCGAAAAAAATATCCTCGTCGTTCGCGTCGACGCGACCGAGCACGAAGGCTGGTTCTACGAAGGCGGCGGAATTTACCGTCACGTCTGGCTCACCAAAACCGACTCGCTCCACATCGCCCACGAAGGCGTTTATGTCACTTCGGAAATCTACGGTGGCTCCGCGCAAGTCTCCGTGGTTACCGAGATCTCGAATGATGCCGACGCTCCAAAATCGTTGCGTGTCACGCAGACCATCTTCGACTCCGCCGGCAAGCAAGTCGCCGCCGCTCGCTCCCAACCGTCGCCGATTTCGCCCTGGGCGGCCGAAAAAGTCTGGCAAACCGTTCCGATCGACAATCCCGTCCTCTGGTCGCTCGAAAATCCTCATCTCTATCGCCTCGTCACCACCGTCGAATGGCTCGGAGCGTCAGCCGGGGTCATTGACCGCTGCGAAACAAATTTTGGCATCCGCTCCGTTCATTTCGGCGCTGATGACGGCTTTTTCCTCAACGGCGAGCGCGTCGAAGTCAAAGGCATGTGCAACCATCAGGACCACGCCGGCGTCGGCTCCGCCCTTCCCGATCGCCTGCAATATTTCCGCATCGCAAAGCTCAAAGAGATGGGTGTCAACGCCTACCGCACTTCGCACAATCCACCCACGCCCGCGCTCCTCGACGCCTGCGACCGCCTCGGCATGCTGGTCATGGACGAGACGCGCATGTTCTCCTCCAGCGATGAAGGCCTCAGCCAGCTCGAACGTATGGTCCGCCGCGACCGCAACCATCCTAGTGTTTTTCTCTGGTCTGTCGGCAACGAAGAGCCGTTGCAGGGCACGCCCACCGGCGCGCGCATCTGCGAAACCATGAAAGATCTGGTGCATCGCCTCGACCCCAGCCGGCCCGTCACGCTGGCCATGAACGGCAGTTGGGGGAAGGGCGCTTCCGCTATCGTCGACGTACAGGGATGCAATTATTTCCATCTTGGTGACATGGACAAATTCCACGCCGATTTTCCGTTGAAGCCCATCATCGGCACCGAAGACGCCAGCGCGCTGAGCACTCGCGGCATTTACGTCAACGATCCTGTGCGCGGATACATGTCCTCTTACGATGTGAACACGCCGGGCGATTACGCTTCCACCGCGGAGCAGTGGTGGACTTTTTATTCCGCGCGCCCCTTTGCGGTCGGCGCTTTTGTTTGGACTGGATTCGACTATCGCGGCGAGCCTTCGCCTTACCAGTGGCCGTGCATCAATTCGCATTTCGGCGTGATGGACACCTGCGGCGTTCCCAAGGACACCTATTTCTACTATCAGGCGTGGTGGACGGAAAAGCCCGTGCTCCATTTGTTTCCGCACTGGAATTGGCCGGGCAGGGAAGGCCAGCCCCTCCGCGTGTGGGTACACAGCAATTGCGATGAAGTCGAGCTTTTTCTGAACGGCGCAAGCCTCGGCCGCAAAGCCATTTTGCGTCCCAAGCATCTGGAATGGCAGGTGAACTACGCCCCGGGGGTTTTGCTCGCGCGCGGCTACAAGAATGGCTTGCAGGTCCAGCAGGTTGCCGAAGACAAACGCGAGACCACCGGCGCTCCCGCGCTCATCAAGCTCGTCCCCGATCGCGCTTCCATCGTCGCTGATGCGCAGGACGTTTCCGTCATCGCGGTCTCCGTCCTCGACTCACAGAATCGCGTCGTCCCCGTCGCGGACAACGAAATCACTATTGAAGTCGATGGCCCGGCAAAAATCCTCGGCGTTGGCAACGGTGACCCTTCCAGCCACGAAGCCGACAAGCCGCCTTCTGAACTCTACGATTCCCACGGCGTCCTCATGTTCGGCTCGATGTCAGGCACGACGTCCGGCCGGAGCACCGCTGTCTCCATCAACGCGCCGCAAATTCTCACCACCCGCAAAGTCTTCAACGGCCTCGCGCAAATCATCGTCCAATCGCTCACACAGGCCGGCGCCATCGGCATCACTGCTCGCTCCCCCGGCCTCGCCCCCGCCTCCATCACCATACGCTCCTCGTCGCCCCTCGCCTAGATTTCGGCATCTGCCCGATCCTCGGCTTGCCTACCTCAAAAATCCGTGCCTTCTTTATCCACCATCTTGCGCGTGTCAAACGTGTTGCGAAGGTCGAGGCCCTTCACTTTGCACATGAATTCCAGGCCCTTCTCCTGCGCCGAAGCTACGTCCGTGCCGCTGCCTGTCTTTTTGGGAAAGAAAAATACGATGCTGTTGGTCCTGCCGTTGGAACTCTTGTTCATCCGAACGGAGGCAGGGGCCACCTTTTGTTTCGATTGCTTCCCCTCGAGGGACGATGCGGATTTCAACTGCTCCTCGCTCACACTTTGAAAGGGAGTCATATCCGGGCCGAAGACGATGACTTCGTAATCGGTGACTGGCTCGGCCAGGAGCTTGGCTCCTTCTGCTTCGGATATTCTGTCGTTGAGGACGGCTTCACGCTCGAGCGCTTCGCGGATGACCCGCGACGAATACCAACGGATACAAAACGCGGCCTTCGGCGTCGCGGACGTGCCGCCGCTCGAACCTCCAGAGCTCATGCTTGCGTCCGGGGGCGAACTATCTGGCCCGCCGCCTTTTTGCGTGGCAATGTGCTCGTGGAGTTCGACGGCTGCGTCGCTCGTCGGCATTTGCGATTGGCCGCCGGACGACGCATCAGGTTTCCAGTTCACATCCACAACCACCGTTTTGGCCCACGGAGAATCGTTGAGAACCAGTGCGAGGTCCGCCTTGTCCCACTGGTGGTAAGGCTTTTCCTTCCAGGGCTCGTTGGCAGCCCAGACTAAACCGGCAAGGATCAGAAATACCGCGCCGATCAGAATTTTCTTATGCATGAGTTGTCTCCCTTTCGTGGAACGAGGAGTCCCGCTTGAGTGAAGCTACGCTTGGCGTAGCGCGTGTGTCAATCCGCAGGATGGTTTAATCCCAAGAAAAATATCTAGGCAAGTGCCGCACCAATATTAGCTGATCCCGATAAAATGCCTCCCCACAACTCGCCACTAGTTACTAATCACTTGCCAGTAGTCGCTCATCACTTGTTCGCCCTGTGGAAGAAACGGTCCCTCTTCTTGGGGCACGCCTACACCGAAAGCCACTTGCCGCTGGCACAGCCTTGCCCTAAAATTCATCTAGAAGGGGCGGTCGGTTTCGAACCGTTCGGAGGAATTGAATGCCGGGCCCGGTCGTCTGCGTTCAATGCGACAAGGAAGAGCGCCACTGCGACTGCGAGAAGTACTGCACCTATTGCCAGTCGCAACACGGCATTCGCCTTTGCGAGGACGGCCTCTACTATTGCCCCGATTGCCGCGACGCGTGCGAGATTCACGTGGTGGAGAAGCATGAACGCTGAATCTCGAGAAACGGAATTGAAGTTCACCTCCGACTGCCGATTGCGCGCGGGCGTACGTGCCGCCTTGGAATACATCGGCGAGCGCCACGGCCTTACCAAAGAAGAGCTCTGCGAGCTCGCTGCGGCCGTGGAAAAAGAATGCATTAAGACCCTCGAAATTCAGAAGGAACCGTGTTGCGACATGAAGATTGACGAGCGGGAAGACCGCATCGAGGTGACCGTCGGCCCCGCGAGAGAGCCAGATGTGCCTGCGTCGCACGTGCACACAGGCGGCGCGGCCGGCGTTTCTCCCATCAAAGCTGCTGCTGAAGCGAAAGATTTGAACTGCGCGCCAACCAACGGCCAGCTCCGCGCGACGCTAGTACGCCACTGCCACAAGAATCCTGCCCATCCCTGAACTAAATCGCCCGCCTCAGGATTCTAGAACTCGACGCGCAGTCCTAACTGCATGTAGCGCGCCGACGAAGTGTGATTGGTCAGCGTTTGAGTTGAGCTGAGGACCCCGAAGGCCGGCGCCGCCACGTTCAGAGTCGGAGTCGCAAAGTTGACGTTGTTGAAAAGATTGAAAGCGTCGGCGGAGAACTCGACTTTGATTCCTTCGGCGATGGAAGTGACCTTGCCAAGGCGCATATCGAAATTCCAGAAACCGAGGCCGTAGAGAGGATTCGCCTCGCCGGTTCGGCCGTCCGCGCTGAGCAAGGGCACGCGGAAGGACGTGGCGGCCTGCATTGGGTTGGAAAAGAAATTAAGAGAGCCGTTGGGACCGGAATGGACGCCGGTGCTGACAGAAGCGGTTTCGATATCGCCGACGCTTCCCGTTTCCCCTGCGGTAAGCGCGGAACCAAAATTGGCTCCCTGAATGACGTCGACAGGGCTGCCAGAGGAGGCGCTGAAGATTCCCGCCGTGTACCAGCCGCCGATGATCTTGTTGATTACGCCGCTGTTGGAACTGAACTCTCGACCGCTTCCAAAAGGAAGCTCGTAGTCATAGGTGGCGTTGAAGACCTGGGGATGATCGAACAGCGACGGGCCATATTGAAGATCTGGGTCAAAGGGAGTGCTCAAACGAGCGGCGTTGTTTTGAATCTGGCCTTGTTGGTCGAGCGATTTAGATAGGGTGTAGTTCAGGCTGAACTGGAGACCGTGAGAGGCGCGTTTGTGAAGAGTAGCAAAAAATGCGTTGTAGTTGGAGAAGCCGGTGCCGGTTTCGAGGAGGTTGGCGGCGAAAAGCTGGAGGTTGTTGTAACTAGGGAGCCCCAGCGCCGGACGGAAAGCCAAATCCATATCAATGAAAGTCGTGAAAACGTCTCCATTCGTAATGGATGGCCCCAATTCGTCCACCATGGCGGTAGTGGAACTAACACCGGGGCCAATCAGTGCGCCTAAGCCTGGAAGCTGATTTTCAAACCAAGGCTGGTCTTGCATGGTTGCTGGGCAAGTGAAAGAGTTGATTTTCTGGCCTGCCTCGCCTCGAAGAACGCAGCCCACGTTGTCGAATGCTTGCGCGAATGTTTGACCGCTGGCGGGGTCTTTAAACATGTAGGGGGCAGCATCGAGGTCAAGACCGCTGGGAAGATCCCTGCCGAGACGGCCGATGTAACCGGTTTCCACGATCATGTTACCGGGAATCTCGCGCTGAATGGTGAAATCAAGCATGTAGTTGCGCCCTATTTTGTAGTCTTGCGGGTCAATTCCGATCGAATCGGTAGCACCCAGGGGCGGAACAATGATCGGCGAAGTTGTCGAGGTGACTGCCGGCAACGGGACAGTGCCATCCTGTCCGATGCGGAAAGAGCTTGAACCTGGATCGGCGCCTGCGGGGTTGCAATTTGCTCCCGGCGTGCTGGAAGCATTGCAGAGGGGCTGGGACGTGATGAAAGTGTTGGCAAACCCAATGCCGAGCAAAGAAGGAATGACGTCAGTAACGATGTTTGTGCGGTCGTAGGCGATGCCGAAGCCGCCGCGGATGACGGTCTTGCCGTGGCCGAGCAGGCGACCGAGGATGCCATCGTCGTACGTGGGATTCCAAGCCGCAGAAACACGTGGAGCCCAATCGCCATAGTCAGTGTTGAAAAGGCTGCTGCGATTCGTGTCGCGGATGGGCAGGTAGCTGAGAGTCGGGTTGAAGATCATTCCCTGCTCGGCATCGGTTTCCTTGGAATTGATATAGGCGGGGCCTTCGATGAGAACGTCACCAGCATCGTGATTGGCGAGCAAGGATTGAACGCCATCGGCTTCTTTGGCAGAGTTTGCCCAGCCGTAGCCGAGGCCATACGTCAGGGTAAAAGAGGGTTTCATGCGCCAAGTATCCTGGAAATAAAAATCCACGAAATGCTGAGTGGTGTTGCTGTTGATGCCAGTGCCGAGGGGTAAGGCGTTAAGGCTTCCATCACGGACGCCTGAAACGTTGACGTTGTTTACGATGCCAAGAGCGCCAAGGTAGAGGGAGTCCCATTCAGCGAGATCCGTAGGTTGCAGGCAGTTTGCTGTTACTGCGCCACCGCATGTGGGAGGCGTATCTGCGGCAGGGACGGGCAGGCTGCCGGTTTGTTCAGACGAGGTGGCGTCGAGGAGAGCCACAGGGGAGGTGGTGGCGTTGTTGGTGTCGGTGTGAGAAAGCAAGAAGGGTAAGAAATGAATGTCGCCACCGAAAGTAAAGGTGTGCGTACCTTTGCTCCAGAAAAAATTATCGACAATCTGCTTGGTAACTCCGTTGAGAAGCTGGGTGCGGGAGATCTGGCCGTTGTCAATGGGAGTGTTCAGGAAAGCTACAGCCGGTTGTAGTGAAGCAAACGGTACGGAGGAGTTTCCTGTGCCTGTGCCGGCGAGATTCAATTGTGCCGCGGACTGATTGCCGCTTTCACCGATGACGTCGGAGCGAGAGCGAATCCAGCCGAAGCGAAAACTGTTGGTCATGTTTGAGGAGATTTGATAATCGAGACCGCCATACGCGCCATCGTTGCGGTCAGGAACATTGCCAACTTGACTGGGTTTGCCGTCCACGATGCTGAATTGCGGCAAAGGTTCCAAGTCGCGGTCATAGAAATAGCGTCCGAGAAAGTGGAGCCTGTCGGTGAAATTGTGGTCGAGGCGAAAACTTATTTGATCATCCTTTACGGGATCTTCGACGGAGTAGCGGAACCCGGTGGTGTTGAGGCCGTCGCCAACCTGCGAATCATTGCCCGTTGGGGGCATGAGGGCCCACAGAGCTGCAATGGTGGGGCTGATGCCAAGTCCGCGGGGATCGCAAGCGCTGTTCCCGGATGAACCACAAAGCATAGAAGAGGCCAAAGGATATTGAACGGTGGCGCCGGTGGCATCCTGGAATTGAAGAGTTCCCGCGCGAAGAGTCGGCGTGGGAATGAGGGCGGTCTCGGTGCTCACTTGTGGAAGGCGATGAACTTCGTAGTTGCTGAAGAAAAAGGTCTTGTCCTTAATGATGGGACCGCCGATGCTGACACCGACGCGATTGTCCTTCAGTTCAGGGCGGTCGACGCCAACGCTGTTGTTGTCCCAAGTATTGGCGTTGAGCGCGCTGTTTTGGTGATACCAGTAAGCGTCACCGTGAAAAGCGTTGGAGCCGGAGCGGCTGACGAGTGCGGTTTGACCGCCGGCTGAACGGTCGAAGGTGAGGTTGGAGTTGGTGACGCCGGTGCGAAACTCCTGAATGTTTTCGATGTTGGCAGGCTGGCCTTCAATCTCCGGACTTCCTTGCCCGCCGATAATGCTGTCGGAGATGTCGATGCCGTCGAGAGTGACGCTGTTTTGGTCGCTGCGAGCACCGGTGACGGTTCCACCAGTATCAGATCCGCCTTCGGTGGCACCCGGTTGCAGTTGACGGAGTTCGAGAGCGTTGCGTTGAAGAGTGGGCAGGTGTTCGAGTTCCTGCCCGCTCATGACGTCGCCAACCTGGGCATCGGTGGTTTGCAATTCCGCCTGAGCGGTAGAGCGGACCTCGACGGTTTGGCTGACTTCACCAACCTGCATTTGTATATTGCCTGTGAAACTCTTGTTTATTTCGACGGTGACGTTTTGCAGGGTGGTGGTGCGGAAACGATCTGCCTTGAAGGTGAGAGTGTACATGCCCGCGGCGACTTCCGGGAAAAGATATTGGCCCTTGGCATTTGTGGTCTGGTGGACAGCGATGTTGGTGGCAACGTTGGTGAGGTCGACGGCAACGCCGGGGAGCACGCCGCCGCTGGCGTCAGTGACAGTGCCGAGGACGACGCCGGCAGAAGATGTTTGCGCGGCGAGTCGAGGGCACGCCGCGAGAAACAGGAAGCAGAGCGCTGCAAAAGTGCAGAAGGACACACCACTGAACTTCTTCGCTTTCATCGAAAGGCTGGTCGCAAAAGGCATCGCTTCCTCCTTGACCCGCACGCTGAGAAATTTTTGTTCCAGATGTGATCTGCAATGCGCGCCGAGCGCACAAACACGAATCGGCTGAACATCCCAGGCGCCCCACCCAGGTTAAGGCAATCACGCTCCAATTCGCGAGTTACGGCCGAATCAAAGCGCGCGAACTATTTGTTTCATTTTTTTTGTCAAGCTGCTGCGCGGCACGGTACTCCCAGGCAATTGGGTTGTCAACGCCTTTTATGGTGGCATAAATGGAATTTAGGTGGTGAGAGCCGGCCGTGGAAGCGCGAGCGAAATCAACAGGGCGGAGAGCTGTTCCTACAAGAAAAAACCCCAGCCTTTTTACTCCCGAGGCTGGGGCCACAAAGCAAATGCGTCGATTGCTCCTTGGTCCTAGAGGCCGAGGTGCTTTCGAGCAAACGCGCCCAAACCGATAAGCCCGGTTCCCAAAAGAAACAGACTGGAAGGCTCAGGCGTGGGGCTGGAGGTTGGTGGACAGTAATACAGATATTCCTGCGGACTGTTTTGGCCCCGAAGGTTGGTCGGAGTGATGATTTCGAAGTCGGCGAAGTCGACACCCTTGGCACCGGCATCGTACCAATCGATGGAATCGGTATACCAGGTGGCAGCGCCACTCGTGTAGCCGCTCGAAGATTTCGCCGAAGGGGTGAACAGCGCCCACAATGCGAAATTGATGTTGCCCGCCTGCGATGGGTCGCCCACGTACTGGGTATAGAGCCAAGCGGCTTCCTCGTATTCCTGCTTATCGCCTGCGCCGAAGCGAGTGCCGTTGAGGTCGGCGAAGGTGTGAATGGTAGCCTTCCACGTTTCGCCAATGCTGACTTCGTGATCGAAGTCATCGCAAATCACGGCAACAGACTTGTGGCCGTCAATGCTCAGATAATATGGCGCAACGTAAACACCCCCCTGATTTGCTCCGCCGACACCGGTGAGCTTAATGTTCACCGTGTTTGCGGCGGCTGGGAGGGCAGTACCAAAGGTTGCCAGAGCTAAAATCAAAAGGGTCCGTTTCAAAGTTCCTCCATTGTCGGAAAACTGAAATCTCACTGGGGAAATAGCATGTGAGGAGCCAAATAAGAGAGAAGCAGACGATTGAAACGAAAAGGGTTTAGGGGCGAGAAAATCAGAGGTGCGAAGGCATATGCGCAGGAGTTTGCAGTCGAGGGGCAGAAGCAACGATTAGAGAGGCCTAGCGCGACGGTAAAAGGCTCCAGTACGGCGGTACTACGTTCCGCGCGCGACGTACCAGAATTTCACATGGGTGAGGCGAAAGTGCGGTTGCGAATCATGGCCGCGATTTGATCGTTGGTGACGGGCAGATCGATGTTCAGGCTGTCTCCGGAAGGGGTGACGGTAACACCCGCGAGAGCCTGCGCAAGATCGGGGTCGGACTGCTGGATTTGGTAGCGGCGAAGAACGAGTCCGCCCTGAAGCATGGCGGCGAGCTGATTGGCGTCGTCGGGCGAATCGCAGACAGCGTCGAATTTCGCGTCGGCGCCGTCGTCGACCTTGACGTGGATTTCCATGTTGCGAATGCGATTGAGAATCGCAGCGGCCTGCGGGAACTGGCCGGCCTGCGGCAGGAGCTGGTGAAGAGCAAGCTGCGTGTTGGTTTTATCGAGAACCGCCCAGATCATGCCGTTGCCGTTGGCGGCGTTAATCAACGGATAGAGTTGTGAATTGTAGAGCAGGCTTTCGGCGCCGCCGAAGCGCACATTGATGAGGCTTTCGAGAATGTCACGCTGGCCGAAGGCGGCGGTGTTGCTATCGATGAAAAAAAAGAAAATGTCGGTGGGGCCCGAGCCGCTGCCGAAGGCCCAGAGCTTGTAGCCGCGGACTTCTATATTGGGGAGCTTTTGCGAGGCGAAGCGGGACTCGGTGGAGTCGGGAGAAAAAGAGCCGAGCGCGATGCCGGCGATTTCGGAGGGATGCTGGGAGTTGATAGAGGTGAAACCCCAAGCGAGCTCGTCGATTTGGGTATCGGGATCAACGCCGGCGGAGCGCAGGAATTGTTCAAACTGGCGGAAATTGGCAGGCAGCATTTGCTGTTGAAGCGCGGCGAACCAGGGGAGCTGGCGGGCCGCCTTCATGTCGGCGTAGGCGAATTCGCTCATGTCCTTGGGGAACATGCCAATGATGTCGGTGCCGAGAGTGTTGGCTCGGGCGGGTAGCGCGATGAAGGCGAGCGCGGCGAGCGCGAGAGCTGCGGCTGCCGCGAGAAATTTGCGAGTCGAGCCGATCTTCATATTGGCGCTCATCTTCGGTTCCTGCCTTCCTAAGTTATGCGCGCGCGGCGTTGGCCGTCAGGCGCGATTCGATTTCTGCGGCCTGCTTGCACATGGCCGCGACGAAAGACGCGTCGGTGATGGAATCCAGATTGATGGCAACATTGGCGAGCGCGCCGCGCGCCCCCGCCGCGGCCATGAGGCGTGCGACGCGGAGGTCTGAAGACATAGAGGCGCTGGAGATGGCTTCCAGTTGCCCGAGTCGGTCGAAAATTTCGGCGGCTTTGCGCGCAACGGTCATGGGGACTTCGGCGGCGCCGCGCGTGGCTTGCTGAATGGCGGCGTCGCGCTGGCGCTGCTCGTCGGGCGTTTCCTTGGGAAGCTTAAAGGCGGCAAGGACGGCGTCGTAGGATTGGGCGTCGCGGTCGATGGCGGCAGCGAGTTCGGCGGCGGCGGTGTGCATTTCGGCGACGGCCTGGCTGAGCTGGTCAACGTAAGCGGCCTGCGATTTTTTCTTGCGCGAGAGGCCGGCGACCATTTGCGCGAGGCTGGCGGCGAGCGCGGCGGCGAATGCGGAGACGGAGCCTCCGCCGGGAGTGGCGGTCGGCTCGGCGACGGCATCGAGGAACGGGCGCGCGAGAGCGGCGAGTTTGCCCGGGCCGGATTCCAGCGGAGCGCCGGAAAGCGCGGCGGCGAGGCGGTTCTCGAAAACCTGCGCGGGAGAGAAATTCTCGAATTGCAGGAAGAAATCGGCGGTCATTTCGATGGCGCGTTTGGGAATGAGGCCGACGATTTCGCTGCCGACGATGGAAGCGCCGTAGCGCGCGGCTTCGCTGCGGACCATTTCGAAGACGCGGTGAAGCGGCGTTTGCTCGTAGTCGGTCATGTTGATGGAAACTTGCGCGAGATGGCGGGCGCGGAGGTCGACGCCCATGGATTTGACGTAGCGCAGGCCGCCGGAGGAGAAGCGAATGGCTTTGGCGATTTTGTTGGCGATGGAAACATCGGGTGTATTCAGATTGATGTTGTAGGCGATGAGGAATTTGCGCGCGCCGACGATGGCGGCTCCGGCGGTGGGATGGAGGCGCGGATCACCGACGTCGGGGGCGCGATCGGGATTTTTCAGGACTTCTTCGCTCACGCCTTCGAACTGGCCCTTGCGCACGTTTTCGAGATTGGTGCGGTCGGGGCGAGCGGCGGCGGATTCGTAGAAATAAACCGGAATTTTGTAGCGATTCCAGATTTCGTGGCCGACTTTTTTGGCCAAGGCGACGCAGTCTTCGATGGAAACGCCGTCGACGGGAATGAAAGGGACGACGTCGGTCGCGCCGAGCCGTGGATGCGCGCCGGAATGCTTGGTGAGGTCGATGAGTTCGAGCGCTTTGCCGACGCCGCGAAGGGCGGCTTCGGCGACGGGCTCGGGTTCGCCGGCGAGAGTGATGACGCAGCGATTGTGGTCGGCGTCGCTTTCGCGGTCGAGGACGTAGACACCTTCGACCGATTGCATGGCGGCGACGAGGGCGTCGATTTTGGCGGCGTCGCGGCCTTCAGAGAAGTTGGGCACGCACTCGATCAGTCGAGGCATTCGAGAATAGGTTCCTCGCTCTAAGGTTAAACCCACCAACGGCCCGCGCGTTGCGGGGGTGTTCGAGAAATGAGATGCGCCGCGCCATCAATCGCGCGAATAAACGATACGGCCGCGCTTCAGAGTCATGGCGCAATGGTTCACGCCAAAATAATAGGGAATTTCGCGGTAGTCGGCCACATCGAAGACGGCGAGGTCTGCGAACTTGCCAACTTCGAGGGAGCCGATGCGGTCGTGGCGGTGAAGCGAATAAGCGGCGTTGATAGTGGCGGCGGCAATGGCTTCGGCGGGAGTCATGCGCATTTGCGTGCAGGCGAGGGAGAGAATCATGGGCATGGAAAGAGTGGGGCTGGTGCCGGGATTGAAATCGGTCGCGAGAGCGACGATGGCGCCGGCGTCGATGAGGCGGCGCGCGGGGCCGTAATGCGCGAGCCCGAGATGGAAGCAGCAGCCGGGGAGCATGGTGCAGGTGACATCAGAGCGGGCGAGGGCGCGAATGTCGGATGCGGAGAGTTTTTCGAGATGGTCGGCGCTCGCGGCGTGCATTTCGACGGCGAGGCGGGCGGCGCCGGTGCGGGCGAGTTGTTCGGCGTGAAGGCGTAAACCGAGGCCGCAGGCGCTCGCGGCGGTGAGGATCTTGCGGGATTGCGCAACGGTGAACGCGCCGCGGTCGCAGAAAACATCGCAGAATTCGGCAAGATTTTCGGAGGCGACCTTCGGAAGCCATTGGCGGCAAATCAGTTCAACATATTCGTCGGCGCCTTTGTTGCTGCGTGCGCGGCCGCGAAATTCGGGCGGGACGACGTGCGCGCCGAGGAAGGTGCGCACGATGTCGAGGGGCTGAAGGCGTTCGAGTTCGCGAAGGGCGACAAGGATTTTGCGTTCGCTGGGCCAGTCGAGGCCGTAGCCGGATTTGGCTTCGAGGGTGGTTGTGCCGTGACCCGCGAATTGCGCGAGATGTGCAAGGGCGCGGGATGTGAGCGTTGTGGCGGGAGCGCTGCGGAGTTTGCGGACGCTATTGATAATGCCACCTCCGTCGCGGGCGATTTCCTCGTAGGTGGCGCCGGAGATGCGCTGCTCGTATTCAGCGGCACGAGAGCAGGCGTGGATGAGGTGGGTGTGCGAATCGACGAATCCGGGGAGAACAACGCGGCCGTCGAGGTCGAGTTTGCGGGCGCGGCGGGCTTCGGGGAGGCGTTCGATGCGGCGGCGCAGGCCGACGGCGGCGATGCGGCCTTCGCGAACGAGGAGCGCGCCATCGCGAAGAACGCCCGGGTCGGCGAGCGCGCGTCCGCGGTGAGGCGCGGGCCCGCGGAGGGTGAGAATTTCAGAGCAATTGGTGATGAGCCAGGAATCCAGCTTGCGAGGATTAGGCATTTCGGGTTCGGCTGTTCACGGTACTGAAAAGCGCGGCGGGGCGCAAGTTCGGGAGGCTGGAGGCTAGAGCTGGAGGCTTGGCGTATACTCATGCGCGGACTGGGAGGGGAAATGATGCGAGGAATGGTGGCAGTGGCGGTGGTGTTCGCGGCGAGCGCGCAGTACGGCGGAATTTACGCGACGCATATGCGCAACGAAGGCGACGGTGAAATGGCCGCGCTCGAGGAAACGGCGCGAATCGCGCGCGAAGCGCATACCGGCGTGGAGATTTTTCATTTGAAGACTGCCGGAAAAGCAAATTGGGGAAAGATGCCGGAGGTGATCGCGTTCATCGACAAAGCGAGGGCCGACGGGCTGGACATTTCGGCGGACACGTATGCGTACACCGCGTGGGAAAACGGTTTGTCGGCGTACGTTCCGCCGTGGGCGCACAATGGCGGAGGCGCAAAACTCATCGCGCGGCTGCAAGACCCGGCGATGCGGGAGCGCATTCGCAAGGACATGGAAACGCCGACGAAAGAGTGGGACAACGAGTGGCAGGAAGTCGCCGGGCCGCAGGGGATCCTGATCGCGACGGTGGACAATCCGGATTTGATGAATTTGCAGGGAAAAACCATCGCGGAGGTGGCGAAGATGTGGCATGAAGACGCGATCAACGCGATTTTCGACTTGCTCATTAAGGACAATGCGCGGACGTATGTGGTGACCTTCGGGATGAGCGAGCCCGACGTGGAGCTGGCGCTCAGGCAGCCGTGGGTGTCGTTTGACAATGACGCTCCGGGGACGTCGCCGACGGGGATTTTGGGGAAAGAGCACGATCACCCGCGAGCGTACGGAACTTTTCCGCAGGCGATCCGCAAATACGTGCGCGAAGAGCATTTGCTGACGCTGCCGGACGCGATCCGGAAATTCTCGGCACTCCCGGCGCAGCGCGAGCATCTGGCGGATCGCGGCGTGTTGAAGATGGGGATGTGGGCGGACATGGTGGTGTTCGATCCGGCGAAGGTGCGGGATTTGGCGACGTATGAGAATCCGAATCAACTGTCGGTGGGAATGGATTACGTGCTGGTGAACGGAACGCCGGTGATTGCGGACGGGAAAATGACCGACGCGCTCCCGGGGAAGGTGATTTACGGGCCGGGTTACGCTGGGGCGCAGTAAGAAGAGTAGAATTGCGAGCGAGGTGAAAGCGATGCCAGGGATGCGGGCGAATTGGAGTTTCGCGGGAGCAATGGCAGCAGGGATGCTTTTGCTGGGGAGTTTTTCCGCGGCGCACGGGAACGCCCTTGCAAAGGCGAAGCACGCGCAGGGGGAACGGCTGGGGAGCGTAAACTTCCCGGTTTCGTGCACGCCCGACGCGCAGAAGACGTTCGACGCCGGAGTGGCGCTGCTGCATTCGTTTCAATATCAGGAAGCCGAGCAGACTTTTTCGCAAGTGGCGCAGCAGGATCCCACGTGCGCGATGGCGTACTGGGGAAAAGCGATGGCGCTCTGTCACCAATTGTGGGATTGGCCAAGCGACGACACGCTGAAGGAAGGCCACACGGACACGGTGCAAGCGATGAAGCTGCGCGGGAAGACCGAGCCGGAGCGAATGTACATCGTCGCCGCAGGAGTTTTCTTTCAGGACAATCCGAAGCTGAGCAAGGCGTCGCGAATCAAGGCGTATTCGGATTGGATGGGGAAGATTTTCACGAAGTATCCAGACGACGTGAACGCGGGGGCATTTTATGCGCTGTCGCTGATTACCCTGCAGGGGAAGAAAGAAGATCAGGACGCCAATCGCAAGCAGGCGATTGAGATTCTGGATGGATTGTTCCGGACGGCGCCGGACAATCCCGGCGTGGCGCACTATTTGATTCACGCTTCGGATACACCTGAGTTGGCGCCGGAGGGGCTGGAAGCGGCGCGAGCTTACGCGAAGATCGCGCCCGATTCGTCGCACGCGCTGCACATGCCTTCGCACATTTTCGTGCGGCTGGGATTGTGGCAGGAAGCGATTGACTCGAATATTGCGGCGGCTGCGGCAGCGGCAGAGGCGACGAAGGCGGGCAAGGCGGACGCGAGCTACCAATTCCACGCCATGGATTTTCTGGACTACGCGTACTTGCAGAGTGGCCAAGCGGCGAAAGCGCGCGCCATCGTGGATGAAGCAAAGGATGTCGCCGGCGCGAGCGCGGGGGACATTGCCGAGCGTTCGGCCGTTTTCGCGGCGAGAAATGCGTTTGAGCTGCATCAGTGGAAGGAAGCCGAGGCACTGCCCGTTCCTGAGAATAGCGGCGCAGTCGAAATTACCTATTTTGTGAAAACGGTCGGCGCGGCGCGCTCCGGGGACGTAGCCGGCGCGGAGCAGAATCTGGGGAAGTACAAAGACGCGGTCGCGAGCAGCGCGGGGAAACAAGTTAGCGGTTACAGCGTCGCTTCGAGCGACACGATCGGTGAGCAGGAGGCGGAGGGCTGGGTGGCGTTTGCCGAAGACAAGAACGCCGACGCGCTGGCAGATATGAAAGCGGCCGCCACGGAGGAGGAAAAGGACGGAGTCGATTCACTTTCCACTCCGGCGCGGGAGATGTTGGGCGACATGCTGCTGGAGATGAAAAAACCGGCGGAGGCGTTGGTGGAATACAAGGCGGCGCTGGTGGAATCACCGAACCGGTTCGACGGGCTTTACGGCGCGGCGCAGGCAGCGGAGCTCAGCGGGAACGCGGAAGAAGCGCACAAGTATTACGCGAAGCTGGTGGAGATTTGCGGCGCGGGCGGGGACAGGCAGGAACTGACGCAAGCGCGCGAGGAAGTGGCAAAAAGATAAAAGCGCTCGCTCAGGTTTTCTCAGCAGGCTGAACGAAATTAACTAGTTGATGTCCAGCTCGCCGGCGCCGACATGCGCGTAAAGAGAATATTTGCCGGCGGCATTTGAGTGAAGCGCGGTGTCGGTACGAAATGAGCGGAAAAGCCCTCCTTTCGAGACTCCGAAAGCGCTTGCCTCGATATCTCCCGTTGTGACGGAAGTGTCCACAGGGCCGTAATCGGCGGCATTGGGCAGCGTGATGTCCATTTGGCCGGCGTGAATCTCCAGGTCTTTATTGCCATCCACATGATCGAGGTCCAGTTCGCCAGCGAACATGCGGAAATAAAGATTGGATCGCCGCGGGATGGTGATGTCGATCTGGAAATTATTGGACGGCCCGCCGGAGATATCCAGATCGCCGCGATTGCCATTCTGTTTGAACTTGACGTGGACGTTATGCAGAGAGTCCGGATCGGGCGCGGAAAAGTGAATCGTGATTTTGTTTTCGTCGCTGCCGGTGACGCGAATGCCGCACGAGCGAATGTACATGCGCAGTTCGCCTCCGGAGGGGAAGGGCGCTTGGAAGCTGTCCTGGCCAGTTTCGGAAATGGTGTTGGATGTTTGAGCGAACGTAAGGCTCGGCGTAAAAAGAAGCAGCAGGATTGAGGCGATGAAGCCTGGCATGGCATTTGAGCCGAATCGCTGGCTTGCATTTCCGGACATAGGGTTACCTCCGCTTGGTTGAAGATACGGAAGCCCGACGGAAATAGTTCCCCGAACAAATAGCCACCGCGTTGGAACGGCTGACGCCTGAGAAGCTCACGCTTTGGCGGCGCGGCGCTGGAATTGCGGCGCGAAGACCTCCTCAGCGAACTGCTCGAGTGTCGTGGAGGTAGTGTTTTTCTCCGAGCGCTGCTCCTGCGGATTCAAAAGGCCGTCGTTGGCGCCTTTCCACATTTCGATGACCAGAGCGGCGGAGCTTTTTGGCAGGCCCATGCCGGTGAGCGCGGCCTCGAGCAGCATGAGAGGCATTTGGACGTAAGCCAGGTTGGGCTTGCCGATGGCGCGGCCGATGATGGCGGCGCAGTCGCGCATGGTGACGTCGCGCGGGCCGAAAAGTTCCTGGGTGGAATGGCCGGAGAAGTCGCGGGCAGCGAGGCGCGAAGCGGCGTAGTTGCCGATGTCGCGCGTGGCGATCATCGGGGAAGCCACGTCGGCGGGAGCCGCGCCGGGCAGGGCGTTCATCATACGTACGCCCTCGATGCTCATCAGGAGGTTCTCCATGAAGGCGGCGGGGCGCATATGCAGAACGTTGAGCGAGGAGATGCGGTTCAGTTTTTCTTCCATATTGTGCAGGCCGACGATAGGGCCGACTTTTTCGGCGTGCTGGGCGCCGATGCTCGAGAGGGTGACAGCGAATTTCACGCCAGCCTTTTGGGCGCCGGATGCGTAAGCGTCGGTGATGCGTTCCTGATAGCCGCGAAAATCTTCGCGATGGAGTCCCTGCGACGGCATGACGAGATAAGCAGTGTCAGCGCCCTCGAAGGCGCGGGTCACCTCTTCGGCGTTCTCCACATTTGCCACGAAAGGTTCGGCGCCGTTCGAGGTGAAGCGATCGAGCTTCGAAGCGTCGCGCCCGACCACGCGGATTTTTTCGCCTTTCGCGAGCAGCGCGTCGGCGGCTACCGCTCCCGTGTTCCCAGTGGCTCCGGTGATGACGATCATGGCAGCCTCCTAAACGAAATTAGCGAACTGTCAGGTTCTCTTTCCGACGGCGTCCGCGACGGCTGAATGCTGACTTGCCGGTTGGCCTCGACGGATTAGATGCGCGAAACGGCGTACAAAGGCAAATTTGAGAACCAGGAAAATAGCAGCGAGGATGAGGAGAGCGTTGCCCCAGAAATGCACGCGCGAATAGAGCGCAATGCCGGCGGCCAGGCAGAAAATGAGCGAGACGTTGCTGAGCAAAAATGCGCGGCGCGCGGCCGAAGGCAAATCCTGGCGGCGAGCGATGAGCACAGAGACGTAGACGGCAGCGAGCGCCGAGAGGGCGATGAGAGCGATCAGGCCGAATTGGATTTTGGGCGTCACCGGCTAAGTCTTGACATTCAACGTTCGACGCATCGCTTTGATCTCAGCGTATGTTCCTGGTCCTCTACCCAGCAGAAAGCGACAGATGAAATATCCACCGATCAACGCAAGCACTGTCCCTGCCACGGCTAGGGCTATCGCAAGACCAAAATAGCCATGTAGATAATCAAGCCTCAGTGAAATAGAAACGGCAGCTAAACCCAATACCACGAAGCACGGAAAAAGATAAAGGAACGAGGCCTGCCGTTTGCCTAGCAGAGAGCGGTAAAAGAAATACACGAGGACTGACGCAAGCACCATCGCCGCCAAGGCAACAGCTATCGGAATGGCGAGCGATTGTTGCCTGTAAGGAAGCATGAGCGAAATAACAACCATGACGAGACCAAGTATCGAGAGGCCGCGAAAGGTACGAGAAGGCGAGCGACTTTGGGTCATCGAAACTATGGATCCCCCATTCACAACCTAGCTCATGGGAACTTTGACATGATTCTGCTTCGCGAAATCGATGGCCTCGGGGTAGCCGGCGTCGACGTGGCGAGCGACGCCGATGCCGGGATCGTTTGTGAGCACGCGCTCGATGCGCGAGGCCATTTCCTTGGTGCCGTCGGCGACAGTGACTTGGCCGGCGTGCACGGCATACCCGATGCCGACGCCGCCGCCGTCGTGAATGGAAACCCAACTGGCGCCGCTGGCGGTGTTGAGCATGGCGTTGAGCATGGGCCAATCGGCGATGGCGTCGGAGCCGTCGCGCATACTTTCGGTTTCGCGATAGGGCGAGGCGACGGAGCCGCAATCGAGATGATCGCGGCCGATGACTATGGGCGCCTTCAATTCACCGCGCGCGACCAGGTCGTTGAGCGCGAGGCCAAATTTGTCGCGTTCGCCGTAGCCGAGCCAGCAGATGCGCGCGGGCAAACCCTGAAAATGGACGCGTTTTTGCGCGAGCTTGATCCAGCGGCAGAGCGATTCATTCTGCGGGAACATGTCGAGGACGAGCTGGTCGGTGCGATAAATGTCCGCCGGCTCGCCGGAAAGCGCGGCCCAGCGGAACGGCCCGCGGCCTTCGCAAAAAAGCGGGCGAATGTACTCGGGAACGAAGCCGGGAAAATCGTAAGCGCTTTTCACGCCCTGTTGAAACGCGAAGGTGCGGATGTTGTTGCCGTAGTCAAACGTGACGGCGCCCATTTTTTGCAGCGCGAGCATCCCTACGACGTGCGTGGCGATGGATTGCATGGCGCGCTTGCGATAGGCCTCGGGATCGCGCTGGCGAAGCTCATTGGCTTCTTCAAGCGAAAGGCCCTGCGGAATGTAGCCGCCGGTGGGATCGTGCGCGCTGGTCTGGTCGGTGAGCAGATCGGGAACGACGCCTCGGCGCGCGAGTTCGGGGATTAAGTCAGCGCAATTGCCGATGAGGCCGACGGAAGCCGGTTCGCGCTTGCGGACAGCGTTTTTCAGGATGCGCAGGGCTTCGTCGAGGTCGTTGACCATGACGTCGCAATAGCCGGTCTTCAGGCGCTTCTTGATGCGTTCGGGATCGACTTCGATGCCGAGGAACGCGGCGCCATTGAGCGTGGCGGCGAGAGGCTGCGCGCCACCCATACCGCCCATGCCACCGGAGACGACGAGCTTGCCCGCGAGATCGGCGGCGGCGCCAAAATGTTTGCGCGCGGCCGCGGCGAATGTTTCGTAGGTGCCCTGCAAAATTCCCTGCGTGCCGATGTAAATCCAGCTTCCGGCGGTCATCTGGCCGTACATGGTGAGGCCGGCGCGTTCGAGCTGGTTGAAATTCTTCCAATCGTCCCAGTTGCCGACAAGATTTGAATTGGCGATCAGGACTCGCGGCGCATAGGAGTGGGTGCGGAAAATCCCAACGGGCTTGCCGGACTGGATGAGCAGTGTTTCGTCGTTCTCAAGATTGCGCAGCGAATGGACGATGGCGTGGAAGCATTCCCAGTTGCGCGCGGCTTTTCCGCGTCCGCCGTAGACGACCAGATCTTCGGGGCGTTCGCCGACTTCAGGGTCGAGATTGTTCATCAACATCCGGAGCGCGGCCTCCTGCTGCCAGCTTTTGCAGGAGATTTGCGTGCCGCGCGGCGCGCGCTGCGGCTGGTAGCCCACGTGATTTTCTACGGCGAGCTTTGACATCGGGCCTCCCTCCGGGAAAGGACATCTTAGCGCGGAGAGCTTTCCGTCGCCAGCGTTCCGCGAAAAATAGACGAGTCGCGCGAAAGTTGCGCGGTGAAGGGATGCTGCGCTAGAGTGCGAGCGACGATGGACTACGCGGCGCGATATCCCAGCCTGACAAAATTGTTTTTGGAAGCGATCGACGGGCATCCGAGTCCGCGCGCGCAGATATATCGGACGGCAGAGGGCTGGCAGGGGTATTCGTCGGCGGAAATGCTCAGGCGGGTCGCGGGCTTGTCAAAAGTGTTCGCGGGCCTCGGCGTGCGTGCGGGAGATCGCGTGGGGATTTTCGCACCGAATTCGCCCGAGTGGCACGTGGCGGATTTCGCAGCGCTCGGATTGGGCGCGGTGGACGTGCCGATCTATTACAACGAATCGCCCGACCGGCTGACATATATATGGAACGACGCGGGCGTGAAGGTTGCGCTGGTGTCGGGCGTGGAGCAGGCGCAAAAGCTCGCAGCATGCCGCGCGAGGCTGCCGGCTCTCGAAAAAGTGATTGCCGTGAACGCGCCGGCGGAATTGCGCGGCGAATTCCTGGATTACGCAGAGCTGATTGCCGGCGCTGGCGAGGCGGAAATCGTGGAATATCGTCGGGGCGCAGCGCAAGTGACTTCGGCGCAGCTTGCGACGCTGATTTACACGTCGGGAACCACCGGCGAGCCGAAGGGCGTGATGCTGTCGCATTTGAATCTCACCTCGAATTGCATCGATGCGGTAGCCGCGATCGAATACCTGCCGGATGACGGCGAGCTTTCCTTCCTGCCGCTCTCGCATGTCTACGAGCGGATTTTCGACTACGCGGCGCTCTTTCACGGCCTGAGCATCGCGTATTTGGGCAAGATCGAAGATCTGCCGAAGGCGCTCCTGGAAGTGAGGCCGACGATTGCGGCAGCGGTGCCGCGAGTTTTTGAAAAAACGTACGCCAGCATTGTCGAGAAAGGCCGGCAAGAGCACGGCGCCAGGCGGCAGATTTTCGAGTGGGCGCTGCGCGTGGCCGCGGAAGCTGTGCCGTGGAAGGCCTATCAGCAGCCCGCGTCGGCGGCGTTGAAATGGAAATGGGCGCTCGCGAATCGAATCGTGTACGCAAAAATTCGCGCGGGAATCGGAGGGCGCTTGCGGATTTTCTACTCCGGCGGCGCGCCGCTGGCGAAGGAGCTTGCGGAATTTCTTTGGGCCGTGGGCGTGCCGGTCTATCAGGGATACGGGCTGACGGAATCGTCGCCGGTGATTTCGACGAACACGCCGCAGGAAAACAAAGTCGGGACCGTGGGCCGGCCGATTCCCAATTGCGAAGTCCGAATCGCCGAGGACGGCGAAATTCTGGCGAGCGGGCCGAACGTGATGCAGGGCTATTACAACAAGCCGGAAGCGACGCGCGAGGCGATTGCGCCGGATGGCTGGCTGCGCACCGGCGACATCGGTCATTTGGACGCCGACGGATATCTGGTGATTACCGACCGGAAAAAGGAGCTGCTGAAAACCGCGGCGGGGAAATTCGTGGCGCCGGCGCCCATCGAGATCAAGCTGCGGACCAGCCCGTTCATAGCCAATGCGATGGTCGTGGGCGACCGGAGGAAATTCGTGTCGGCGCTGATTGTGCCGAATCGGACGGCCATAGCGGCGAAAGCGCACGCGGAAGGCATTGCGTTGGCCGGAGAGGAAATTTCCAACGACGCCTGGGCGCGAGAACTGATTGCCGGTGAAGTGGAAAGACTGACGGCGGATTTTGCGCAGTTTGAAAGGCCGAAGCGCTTTGCGCTGATCGACAAAGACTTTACGGTAGAAGGTGGCGAACTGACGCACGCGCTGAAGCTCAAACGCCGTGTGGTGCTGCAGAAGTACGGGGACGTGGTTGAGCAACTGTACGCGGACGTGGAAGAGCCGAAGCCGCTCACGAGCAAGTGAGGCCAGGACAAGCGCGTTGGCGCGCGGGCTGTTAGAATGGATCAAGGAGTAAGGTCCATGGAAGATTCGCTGGTAATTGCGGGGCGGGCGTTTCGCTCGCGATTGATTGTGGGCACCGGGAAGTACCGGTCGTTCCCGGAGATGGCGCGGGCGCATTCGGCGTCGGGCGCGGAGATGGTGACGGTGGCGGTGCGGCGCGTGAATTTGTCGGATCGCACGAAGGAATCGCTGCTCGACTATATCGACCGCGAAAAGATGTTCATTCTGCCGAACACGGCAGGGTGCTACTCGGCGGATGAGGCGATTCGTGCCGCGCGACTGGGGCGTGAGGCGGGCCTGTCGAATTGGGTGAAGCTCGAAGTGATTGGCGACGAACGCACGCTTTTTCCGGAGACAGAAGAGCTGGTGCGTGCGACGAAGGAATTGGTGAAAGACGGATTTGTGGTGCTGCCCTACACGAATGACGATTTGATCGTGGCGCGGAAACTCGTCGATGCGGGCGCGGCGGCGGTGATGCCGCTGGGCGCGCCGATTGGCTCGGGGATGGGTATTCAGAATTTGGCGAATCTGCGGATTCTGCGCGAGCGCATCACGGAAGTGCCGATGATTGTCGATGCCGGAGTGGGCACCGCCTCCGACGCGGCCATTGCCATGGAGCTCGGCGCGGACGGCGTGCTGATGAACACGGCGATTGCCGGCGCGCAGGATGCGGTGCTGATGGCCGAAGCGATGCGCGCGGCGGTCGAAGCGGGAAGGAAGGCGTTTCTCGCGGGCCGAATCGAGAAAAAACTCTATGCGACGGCCTCCAGCCCGCTCTCCGGCGTCGTTCGCTGATCTCTTACTCGGCAAAATCCCCAGGCGTTCTGCTGGACACTTGTTTGGCAGCAGGATTAGCGGGGAAAGAATCCGAACCAAATCGTATCCACGAGTACGTGGACGATAGCCCCAGGAAAGATCGATTCGGTTTTCATCCACGCGCGGCCGTAAAAGAGTCCAGCGATGGTCGCCATGCAGACGTACTTCCAGTTGGGCACCGGCGCATGCAGGATGTGCGCGAAGCCGAAGGTGACCGAAGCGATGATCCAGCCCACGTAGCGATTCTTCAGCGAACGCGAAAGCAAGTTCTGCAGTAATCCGCGGAAGAGAAATTCCTCGGGCCACGCAGTGAAGACCAGAATTTCCAGTCCGGCTAGGGGTGTCCCTCTCAAGCTCTGCGCTGTCGGGCCAAAGTGGATGAAGTGGATCGTCTGCCCCAGAGGAATGATGATCACCGCGAGCAGAACGAAATTCAGCAGCACGGTCCGGCCGAAACCGCGGAGCCATTCAACGGCGTAGCCGATGCCGTCGAGACGGCGGATGAAGAGGAATGCGGCGAGGGCCGTGGTGAGCGCGAAAAGAATTGTGAGCGTGTGCGTGAGTTGCTGCGGGTAAGGCCACAGGCGATACATCCAGCGAAATTGCACCGGAAGCCAGATGATGAAAAGCGCGAGGTAATCTTCCCACTGGCCGGCGGATTTTCCGCGCGCGCCTGCCGCGAGCAATGACGGAATCGCCACGTAGAGGACGCCTGCGGAAACCCAGAGCCAGTTGGACGGGTAGAGGTTCAACGCGTAGACAAGAAAGGCGACCAGCGGGACAACCGGGGCAAGAAAAAACGCGCTACGGGAAAAAAGCGCGGTGAATCGCTCGCGGATGCGCGGGCAGGCGATGAAGAGTTCGACGCCGAGAAGCGCGGCGGCGACGAGAATGGCGACAGCGAAGCGGCGTCCGGTGTAGTTGAGGTGAAGGCCGGCGAAAATTCCGAAGAGCACGAGCGCGGCCCACAAAACGAGCGCGCCGCCGAAGGGAAGTTGTCGCGAGTGCGATGACGCTGCCATGGGTGACAGTCTAATGCAGAGGCGAGCGTATGCCGAAGGGCTTGCTTTGGCGAGAGCAGTCGGCGATGCTTTTTGTTAAATGCCTCTGCCGGTGAAACAACGGATCGCGTACATCGATTGGATGCGTGGGCTGGCATGTCTGATGATGTTCCAGACGCACTGCTACGATTCTTGGCTCGGCTCGGCGGCGCGCAAGACGAGCTTTTTCCGGTGGTCGCAGCTCGGCGGCACTCTGCCGGCGCCGCTTTTCCTTTTTCTTGCAGGCATTTCCTTTGCCCTGGTCACCAATCGTATGCGGCAGAAGGGCGTTGCGCGCATTGAAGTGGCGGCAACCACGATTCGGCGCGGCGCGGAGATATTCGGGCTGGGGCTGCTCTTTCGCGTGCAGGAGTTTGCACTGGGATATCCGTACTCTCCGTGGACGGACTTGCTCCGCGTGGACATTCTGAATGTGATCGGCTTGTCGATGATGCTGATGGGCATCGTCTGCTGCTTCGCGAGCAAACGACTGACGAACGGGCTGCTCGCGGGCGGCGTGGCGTCGGCAATTGCCATGGCCACGCCGCTGGTGTGGACCAGCTGGCAGCCGCGATGGATGCCGTGGTTTGTGGAGTCATACGTCAACGGGTGCCACAATTTGGGCGCGCCGCAGCCGTGGCTCTTTCCCGTGTTTCCGTGGTCGGCGTTTGCATTTGTGGGATTGGCGGTGGGATTTTTCCTGTTGAGCGATTGGGCGCGCACGCGGGAAGTGCGGACCGTGCTAATCCTCGGCGGCGCCGGCGCGATTTGCTTTGCCTTAGGCTGGTGGCTCGATGCGCTTCCGGTGAAGCTCTACGCGGCGTACGATTTTTGGCATACCAGCCCGAATTTCTTTCTCATGCGCACCGGCGTGGTGATGATGATCGTGCTCGGGAGCTATGCGTGGTGCCGCTGGGGCGCGGGGCAGTGGGGCTTCAGCCCGCTGATTCAGATGGGGCAGGCGTCGCTGCTGGTTTATTGGGTGCACATCGAATTCGTGTATGGAAGATTCTCGATTTTGACCAAGCACGCCCAAAGCATCGCCAGCGCTTCGCTGGGACTGCTGACTATTTTTGTCGCGATGACCATCCTCGCGACGTTACGGATTCGCACCAAAGGCCACGGGGCTGAAATCGTGGCGAAGTTCAGGCAGAAGCTACGGCCCGTGGCGGAAAGCTGAAAAACGGCTGACGGAAAGCGCTCGAGACTAGGGCCGAGGTGGCGTGGCGGGCTTTGCGTCGGGCTTCGGCGGCAGGCTGAAAATCAGTTCGCCGGGGCGAGCGAGGCCCATGCGGTCGCGGGCGATTTTTTCGATGGCCGAAGGATCGGTCTTCAGGTTCTGGATGCGCTGCTGTAAATCGCGATTTTGCTGATCGAGCTTGTCAATCTGCGCCTGGATGGCCTGCATCTGAACTTTCGAGCGGTGCATGGCCATCAAGCCGTGCCCGCCGAAGACGTCCTGGAGCACGAGTAAGCAAAAAACGAGCGCGAAAAAATAGCGCGCGTTGCGCCGAAAGAAAGCGGAAAAAGTGGAAGAAGATTCGGCGTTCGATGTCTCGTCTATCCGGTGATCCACTTGCGGGCCTCCTCGGCCATGTGGTTCGACTTCGTGGGCGAGTCGGCCTCCGCATAAACACGCACCAGAGGCTCGGTCCCCGAAGGGCGCATCAGCACCCAGGAATCGTCGTCGAAGACGAATTTTAGTCCATCGGTGTGGTCGGTGCGTGCAATTTTGCGGCCCGCGAATTCCTTAAAGGTACTAGCGAAGCGCTTCGGCAGGCTGGAGATGATCTCCTCAGGGAAATGCAGATTGACGCGAACCGGCCAGTAAGCGCAGCCCACGCGGTGGAAAAGGTCGCGAAGCTGGTCGGAAACCGACTTGCGGCGCGCAGCAATCATTTCCGCGACGAGCAGGCAGGCCACGATTCCGTCCTTCTCCGGGACGTGGCCGCGGATGGTCATGCCCGCGCTTTCCTCGCCGCCCAGAGTGATCTTGTCGGCCTCGAGAAATGGTCCGATGTATTTGAAACCGACGGGGGTTTCGAAAACGGGAACGCCGTGGTGGCGAGCGACAGCGTCGATCAGGTGACTGGTGGCCATGCTGCGCGCCGCGCCGAGTTTCCAGTGGCGCGTTTCGATGAGGTAGTCGAATACCAACGCAAGAATGTGGTTGGGCGAAACGTACGCGCCATCGCGGTCCAGGATGCCGAAGCGGTCGGCATCGCCGTCGGTGGCAAGGCCCGTAGCGGCCTTGGTTTCGTGGAGCAACTTCGCGAGCGGCTTCAGATTATCTTCGGACGGATCCGGCCCGGTGCCATCAAACAACACGTCGCGTCCGGTGCGAATGGAATGAACTTTGATTCCGTGCTGCTCCAGCAAGCTGTCGAGCCAGCCGGAGCCGCAGCCGTGGAGCGCGTCGTAGGCGAACGACAATTTTGAAGCGGAGATCACTTCGAAACGGACCAGCTCAGCGATGCGGCGGAAGTAGTGTTCGCGCAGATCGACGAGCTCAAATTCGCGGGCGTCCTGCCGCTCGCCAACGGGAAAGACGTGACTCGTCAGTTTGCGCGCACGTCCTTCGATGTCGCGAGTCACTTCGGGGAGCGCCGGGCCGCCGTCAGGGCCCGAAAATTTCAACCCGTTGTACGCGGCGGGATTGTGGCTGGCGGTGATGTTGATAGCGCCTTGCAGCTTGCGGCGAAGAATCTCAAAAGCGATGGCGGGAGTCGGCGTGGCGCTGGCGCAGAGAAGTACCTCGCAGCCTTCGTCACGCAGAACCGTGGCGGCGGCACGGGCGAATTCCGCGGAGAAAAAACGCGTGTCGTAGCCGAGGAGCAAGGTCGGCTTCTTTTGGTGGGCACGGCAATGTCCGGCGATCGCCGCTGCAGCGATGCGAACGCCCTCAAAGGTGAAATCCTCGGCGATGATTCCGCGCCAGCCGGAGGTGCCGAAATGGATCGCGTCAGTGGACATCGAGACGTATTGTATATTGGGTGGCGAATTCCAGGTAATCAGGGAAAAGCCTTAAGAGCGTCGGTCGAACAGGACGATCCCGTGAGCGGCATATGGAAAGCATTGTAGTGCTCGTGACGTGCGGGTCGGCGAAGGAGGCGCGGCGATTAGCTGGCGCGCTGGTAAGCAAGAGGCTTGCGGCGTGCGTCAACGTGATGGCGGTCCCGGTGAAGTCAGTCTATCGCTGGAAAGGCAAAGTGGAGGCTGCGACGGAACTATTGATGCTGATTAAGACGACGCGCAGGAAGTTCGCCGCGCTGGAAAAGGAAATTCGCCAGCTGCACAGCTACGAGACGCCAGAGATTATCGCCCTGCCGATTGCCGCAGGGTCCAAAGCCTACCTGGAGTGGCTGCGCAATTCCGTGAAAGCTTGACTACACCGCAGCGAGTGCGCGGTCGAGGTCGGCGATGATGTCTTCCACGTCTTCGATGCCAATCGACAGTCGAATCAGGCCGTCGGTGATGCCGATGCTCAGCCGCACGTCGGGCGGAATGGACGCGTGGGTCATCAACGCCGGAAGCGAAATGAGCGTCTCGACTCCGCCGAGGCTCTCCGCCAGCGAGCAAAGCTTCACGTTGTTGAGCACGCTGCGCGACGCCTCTAGAGAACCAACATCGAAGGAAAGCATTCCGCCGAAGCCGCGCTGTTGTTTTTTTGCCACAGAGTGCTGAGGATGCGAGGGCAAGCCAGGGTAGATGACGCGCTTCACTTTGGGGTGCGCCTCCAGAAACTTGGCCACGGCCATGCCGTTCGCGTTGTGGCGCTCCATTCGCACCGCCAAAGTCTTGATTCCGCGGGAAACCAGGAAACAGTCCATGGGTGCCAGGCCGGCTCCGGCGGACCGCTGGAGAAAGAAAATCTTCTCCGCGTCTTCCTTGCGCGCCAGGATCACCGCGCCGCCCAGGCAGTCGCTGTGGCCGTTGAGGTACTTGGTCATGGAATGGACGACGATGTGCGCTCCAAGAGCGAGCGGTTGTTGGAAATAAGGACTGAGGAAGGTGTTGTCGACTACCATTGTAAGATTCTTTTCGCGCACCAGCTCGGCGATGGCGGCTATGTCGCTGACGATCATCGTCGGGTTGGTTGGCGTCTCTACGTAAATCATCTTGGTAGAAGGACGAAGGGCCTGGCGGACTTTTTCCACGCAGGAAGTGTCGATGAAGCTGAATTCCATGCCGAACTGAACCAGAAATTGCGTTGAGAGACGGTAAACGCCTCCGTAGACGGATTGAGAGAAGATCGCATGGTCGCCGGGGCGGAGCAAACGGAGCACCGAATCAATTCCCGCCATCCCCGAAGTGAAAACGTAAGCAGCTGCGCCGCCTTCGAGTTTGGCGATGGTGCGCTCGAGCGCTTTCCGGTTGGGATGGGCGGTGCGCGCGTAATCGAAACCCTTGTTATTACCGAGTGCCTGTTGCACGTAGGTCGACGTTTGATAAATCGGAGCAACCACCGCGCCGGTGGACGGGTCCGGCTCCTGGCCTACGTGGATGGCGTCGGTGCAGAATCCCATCGTGAATCCTCCTCGGCTCCTTCGAAAGCCCCCTTGAGCCGGAAACGTCTCGCTGGCCTAAGCGCCTACGGCGATCGTTGTCGAAAACTCGGCTGCGGGTATAAGAGCGAAAAAAAGCGCGCTGCCGAGCGCGCAAGTGCCGTGAAATACGCGTTGAAGTTAGCGCAGCAGGGGCGCGACAGTCAATCAGCGAAGAGAGTTGCGCCGGCCTCCCGTTTCATGTGAGAGAATAGCGGCAGGTGAAGGGCGTTCAGATGGGAATCCGGCAGATTTTCAATCCGAAAGCATCTGGATTGCAGTGCGCGGCCGCTCTAAGCGCCTTCCTTCTTCTGGTGTCGGTCGCCGTTGGCCAGAGCACCACGAAAGACGATCCGAAAGCGCAGAATTCCAAGGACGCGGTTACCTCCCTGGAGATCGTTGTCACCGGCGGAGCAAACAATGTGCCCGTCGACAATGCGAGCGTCTACCTGCGCTGGGAAGAACCCCGCACGTGGCGCCATCCGAAAGAAGTCGAATTCGATTTGAAGACGGACATGAAGGGAGTTGCCAAGGTGAAGGATGTCCCGCGGAAGCGAATCATAATTCAGGTAATAAAGGATGGCTGGAAGCCGTTCGGGCAATACTACGATTTGGACAAAGACGAGCAGAAGATCGAAATCAAGTTAGAACCGCCGCCGCACTGGTACTGAAATCGCCGCCCGGAGTGCCTCGGGAATTTCCCAGTACTGTTTTTCCTAAACCAAAGCGCCATCCATCCGGTGATTACCGGGTAAAGGATACAGTGAATTGCCCTGGAGTTGTGCAAAGTGCATAGCTGCTTGAATCCTCCGCGCTTAAGAATGCGAGAGGCAGATTTTCCACAAGGTTTTCAACACAACTGTTGAAAACTTTTCGCTGACGGAAGGTGTCGCTTAGCTGGCGCCGAGCCTGACGACTTCAAAAACAAAGAACGCCTGCAGCGAATGAGTCCGGTTTGGAACATGATATCATCCGGCCAAGCGCAGGCTGGCCATGAGTTTGCATGAAACGACTGATCGTCAACGCGGACGATTTTGGTTACACCCGCGGAGTAAATTCGGGAGTCATTCGCGGGTTTTGCGACGGAATCATCACCAGCACCACAATTATGGCCAACGGCGCAGCATTTGAAGACGCCGTAGGGCGCGCGAAGGAAAATCCCAGGCTTGGCGTCGGATGCCATCTGGTGTTGGTTGGCGAAGCGTGTGTTGAGGCGGCGAGCGCCATTCCGTCGCTCGCGGACGCCGACGGGCAGCTTCCGTCAAGCTTGGCCGTTCTGACGGGCAAGCTGATGGCCGGAGTGGTGCGCGGGGAAGATATCGCCCGCGAACTCCGCGCGCAGATAAGAAAAGTGATTAGCGCCGGCATCGAACCAACCCACCTTGATTCTCACAAGCACACGCACTCACACCCGCGGGTTATGGAACAGGTGGTGCGAGTGGCGGAGGAATTTGGAATTCGACGCGTAAGAAAGCCCTTTGAGGACGCCGATGTGTTGTTGAGGTCCGGCTTTGCAGGCGGCTGGAAGTCTTTGAAGCGGCGCCTAACCGCATTGGCAGCCCGGACGGCGGCGCCGCAGTTTGAGGAGCTGGCGCGAGCGCATGGCATTTGCACCCCGGAGCGCCTGTGGGGAGTGTCGGCGACGGGACGTCTCAATCGCGAAGCGATTCTGTCCGTGATAGGCTCCATGCCGGAAGGCGTGAACGAGCTGATGTGCCACCCCGGTGAATACGACGAGGCGCTGGAGCATTCGGAGACGAGTCTCAAAAGGGAACGCGAGCGGGAGCTGGAAGCATTGATGGATCCGGCGGTGCGTAAGGCGATAGGCGACCGAGGGATTGAGTTAATCGATTATCGAGGCTTGAATTGAGTCCCGTCCGCGGAAACGAGGCTGTGCAACCGAAGTACTCGGTCGTAGTCCCCTTGCTCAACGAGGCTGGTTCCGTCCGCGAGCTGTATAGGCGGCTGTCGGACGTCATGACCGGAAGATATGACCCCGTTGAGTTTATCTTTGTAGACGACCACAGCAGCGATGCAACCCCCGAGATACTGGCGGAATTGGCGGATTTGGATGAGCGCGTCGTTTTCTTGCGGCTCAAGCGAAATTACGGTCAGACCACCGCACTGGCGGCCGGGTTCGACCATGCGACGGGCGAAATTGTGCTCTCAATGGACGGGGACCTGCAGCACGATCCCAGCGACATTCCCCGCCTGATCGACACTCTTGAAACGACCGACGCGGACATCGTCAGCGGGTGGCGGCAGAAACGGGTGGATAATTTTTTATTCCGGCGAATACCATCGAGAGTCGCAAATTGGTTGATGGCCAAGCTTTCCGGCGTGCAAATACACGACTTCGGCACCACGTTCAAAGTCTACCGGCGCGAAACAATTAAAGATGTGCGTCTTTACGGCGAGCTGCATCGCTTCATTCCTGCGCTGGCGTCGCTAAACGGCGCGAAGGTGTTGGAAGTTCCCATCCGCAATATCCCTCGACCGCAAGGGAAGTCGCACTACGGCATTTCGCGGACCTTTCGCGTCTTCTTTGATTTGATCACCATTCGTTTCATGCTGCGCTATATGCTCCGGCCGCTGCATTTGTTTGGCCCTGCGGGAATGATCAGCTTTTTGGCCGGCGCACTGATTCTGCTGGTGTTATTTGTGGAAAAAATCTTTGCCCACGTTCAGCTTTTCGTTCAGCACGGGCCGCTGTTGATTTTGGGTATGTTGCTGTGTCTGTTTGGAATGCAGTTCCTTGCGATCGGGCTCGTCGGAGAACTGATGATGCGCAACTACTTCGAAGCGCACCAGAAACCGATTTACCGCCTCGAAAAAGTCTCCGGCGCTTCAAATTTCACTCAGGTGCCACGCTAAACCTGCGATTGCACGGGAGAATTGAATTTGCTTAGAATTAGGATACGAAATCTTTGTGCGAGGCGATGGCGGTCCAATGGGAAAGAGAATTTTGAGGGCGCCTTGACGACAGACTTGGGGGCGAAGATGCGCAAAGCGACAATTCTAGCCGTGCTGCTTGCGGCCGGGCTGGCGTACGGGTCGAACGAAGCATGGAAAACGAGGCCATACCAGCAATGGGATCAAAATGTCAAGGAGATACTGACGAACTCTCCGTGGGTGAAGCGCACTGTGGTGACGGCAACGTGGAGGCCTGGCTCGCTGACCGCGCCTGATGCCGGCGGCCAGCCCCAGCCAAGCCAGGGAGGGCCCGCCGCGCAACAGCACACGGGTATGGGCGGATCCCCAGGAGGAAGTGAAGGAGGAGCGGCACCGAATGGCCCAGCGCCGCCGTCCATGGGCTCCGACAGCCCAGAGGCGCAGTTCCTCTTGCGATGGAGTTCCTCTCAGACGGTTCGCGAGGCGGTCGCGCGCGATGCCGTTCTGAATGGACGCTCTTCAGAAGCTCAGGCGGAACAGTATGTGGATCAGGCGCCCGCGGACTACGAAATCTTTGTCTACGGCACGGATATGACTCCTTTCGCGAATGAAACCAGCGACACCTTAAAGTCGAAGGCTTACCTCGAAGTGAAGCCCTCCAAAGAGAAAGTGAGCCCGTCGAGCGTGGAAATCGTGAAGGACGTGGACGGCAAGAAGATCCAGTCGCTGGTCTTCTTGTTCCCGAAGCAGAGCGCCAACGGCCAGCCTTTGCTTGCCGCGGACGACAAGGAGGCGCGATTTGACTGCAAGTTGAAATATGTGCACCTCGATGTGCCATTCGATTTGCGCAAGATGGTAGGGAAAAACGGCAGAGATCTGTAAGCTTGGCGGTCCGAATCGCTGCGAACCGGCGGCGCGGTCGCGCGTGAGCTGTTCAAGAGACAACGAAGGGGACGCAGTATGCGTAAACCGATTTTCTTATTGATATTTGCGGCGGTAGGGCTGGCATATGCAGTCGGCGATGTGTGGAAAACCAAGCCGTATCAACAATGGGACGCGAGCGATCTCAAGCAAGTGTTGTGGAACTCGCCTTGGGTGAAGTACACCAGCGTCCCGGTCGAATGGAAAAGGCCGGCCGCAGCGCCGCTAACTGCTGCCCAAGTCCAAGGAAATCAGCCGGGGCCCGCGGCGGGTTCCTCCAATGGCGCTTACGGAAACAAAGGCAACAGCCAGTCCGTTCCGCAAGTTGGCACTGGACAGCCGGACGCGACGATTCAGAATCCGGACGCGTCGTTTCTGGTGCGCTGGAATTCGGCGTTGGCCATCCGCGAAGGGCTCGCGCGTCAGGCTGTCTTGGACGGCAAATTGTCCGAAGCCCAAGCCTTGCAATACGTCGGCCAGGCGCAACCGACATATCAAGTGCAAGTATCCGGGCCGGACATGACTCCGTTCATGGAAGAAACCAGCGACACGCTCAAAGCGAAAACCTACATCGAAGTGAAACCATCGAAGAAAAGAGTCAGTCCGTCGGCCGTGGAAATCACCAAGGGCCCCGACGGCGCTACGGTTCAGCTCATACTGTTTTCCTTTCCGAGACAGGCTGCGGACGGGAGTGCGCTGTTTAATGCGGGCGACAAACAGGCGCAATTCGTCAGCAAATTAAAGAATCTATACCTCTTGGTCGGATTCGATCTTCGCAAAATGGCCGGGCAAAATGGGCCAGACCTGTAGGCGGCGTTGCGGCCGGGAAACGCCGGTCTGACCGCGAGTTTTGTGTTGGGCTAGTGAATTTGCTCGGGTTGGCGCCCCAGGAAACGAGGAAAGCGTGCAATTCTCCGAGGAGAAGTTCTTTCGAGCACGGATCACAAGGCGCCGGAACATCGCGGACGACCTATGGGCGGTCCACGTCGACCCGGGAGCGGAATTCCGATTCGCGCCGGGCCAATACGCCACGCTCGGCGTGGAAGCCCAGGACAAGCTTATCGAGCGTGCGTATTCGATTGTATCGGCCCCGCATGAGAGGGAGTTGGAGATTTTCATCGAATTGGTCCCGCAAGGCGAACTGACCCCGCTGCTCTACCGCCTGGACGTGGGCGCGCAGCTTTCAATGCGCAAGGTTCCCAAAGGGCGGTTCACGCTGGACGTAAAGAGCGGGCGGAAAAACCACTTGTTGCTCTGCACGGTGACGGGGATTGCGCCGTTTGTGAGCTACATTCGCTCGTTCGAGAAGGATTGGCGTGAAGGGAAGTTTGACGGCGGCCACCGCCTCTTTGTGATCAACGCCGCCAGCCGCTCCTGGGAATTTGGCTATCGGGAGGAGTTCGAGAGGGCAGCTGCAGCCATCCCGTGGCTAAAGTACGTCGCAACAATCAGCCGCCCCTGGGAAGACGCGGACTGGAAAGGCGAGACCGGGCGGGTCGAAGATCTGGTCCGCAAGTATGCGGACGCATGGGAGCTGGACGGAACGAATACCACGGCTTACCTCTGCGGGCACCCGCAGATGATCGAAAACAGCAAGGGCATTTTGCAGCGGCGGCGCTTCGCCAAGGAAGTCATCCGCGAAGAAGTATATTGGATACCCGCGAAAGAGGTTAAGACTTAACACCCCGCCTTAGCGACCCATCGACACGTGTCGTGACTCAACTATCTCTCAGTTCGGGCTGTTTGCCTCGGCAATCTCGTCGATGACCCTCTGCGTCGCGCGCAGGGGCACCGCAACGTGAACTGTTTCGTCCGGATCGTCCGCGTCCACCACGATGGAGCCGCCTTCCTTGACAACCGTGACGTGACTGTCCGAGTCGACCACTTCGACGAGCGTGCCATCCGGGCAGTCGGCTAACGCAGAGATCGCGGTGTCAATTACCGGTACAAACTGCTGCAGGTTAGCCGACGCGTCCCTCAGATCGCGCCGCGGAATAAACCGCACCGCCATGGGCATGATCACCGCCGGAACAATCAGCGAGATGTGCGTCCCATTGGTTTGTTTCTCGTTTACTTTCACGTGGATAAAGCCCTCGCTCGAGGCAATCGCGCCGCCCACGAGGACTGTGCCCATCAGCCCAATCCCAATTTTGCCGAGAAGCAGCATTGGCGTTCTCCTCTGCCGGAAGATTCAGCCTGCGCCGTTAATCGGAACTGTTGCGCGAATCGATCCACACGCGCACGGTTTCGTCATTATCAGTGACAGTGACGAGCGTGGTGTCCCCGGCGCGGTCGAGCGCCTGAATCGCCGCTTCGATGTTGAGTTCGCGCTGGTGAGTGGCCGACGCGAGCGCTTCCGCAACTTCCCACGGGATGGTCACGTCCACTTTTTGCCCATTGTCTTTGTCGGTGACGTGGACGATCATTTGCCCGCGCTCTTTCGCCACGCGAACATTGGTTCCGGGCTCCTGCACGGTGACGAATTCGCCGTCCGGAGCGGATTTCACGGCGTTAATAATTGTTTGCAGGTCGACGCTATCGCAGCGGAAGTTTCCCATCTGAATCTTGCCGTCGCGCAGCTGTCCGCTGTTGATGGCGGGAATGACCTTCTCGGCGAGGGAGAGGGGGATATTCACGCGAACCAGTTCCTTCGTGTTCGTGCCATCGACCTTCACGTGCAGATAGTGCTCCGGGGGAGCAGCCACTGCAGCAGTCGCGGCAAAAAGCAGGGCCAGGGCGGAAAGTGCTGTTTTCATCGGTGAGCGCCTCCTGGGCGGTCTGCCCTAGTTACGCAAGCACCTTGGAAAAAGTTCCACAGCTCCGCTGAGCCGGCGCCAAATTCCGGCTTTGGACGCGCTAATCGCGCTTGGGCTTGAAAACGAGGGCAGACAGAGGCGGAAGGATTAGCTTTATCGAGGACTGTTGGTCGTTCCAGGGCACCGGGTCGGCAACAACCCCCCCGCCGTTTCCAACGTTGCTGCCTCCGTAGAAGCACGAGTCCGTGTTCATGATTTCCTGATAGAAGCGCTTCTCCGGAACGCCGACCCGATAGTCCTCACGTGTCATCGGCGTAAAGTTACAGACGATAACCAGAAAATCCTCCGGCTGGCTCCCGCGGCGAATGAAAGCCAGCACGCTCGCGTCGGCGTCGTGGACTTCCAGCCACTGGAAGCCCGGCCAGTCGAACTCGACCTCATGCAGGGCCGGCTCGCGCTGATAGAGATGATTCAAATCCGTGAGTAAGCGCTGGATTCCCTGATGAGCAGGGAATTCAAGCAGATTCCAGCCCAAGCTGGCGTCTTCGCGCCATTCATTCCATTGAGCCAGCTCTGAGCCCATGAAGAGCAGCTTCTTGCCGGGATGGGAGAAAAGGTACCCGAAAAGGAGGCGCAGGTTGGCAAATTTGCTCGAATCATCGCCGGGCATCTTGGCAAGCAGCGAGCCTTTTCCGTGGACGACTTCATCGTGCGAGAGGGGAAGGACGAAGTTCTCGTTGAAGGCATAGAGCATCGAGAAAGTGAGCTCGCCGTGATGGAATTTGCGGTGAATCGGATCAAGCGAGAAATAGCGCAGTGTGTCGTTCATCCAGCCCATGTTCCATTTCAAGTCGAAACCAAGTCCGCCAACGTAGGTGGGGCGGGAAACGGCCGGCCAAGCGGTGGATTCTTCCGCGACCGTAAGGACGCCCGGATGGCGGGCGTGCACCACTTCGTTCATGCGTTTGAGAAATGCAATGGCCTCCAGATTCTCGCGGCCACCGAATTGGTTGGGCAGCCATTCGCCCGGCCGGCGCGAGTAGTCGAGGTAGAGCATTGAGGCTACCGCGTCCACACGCAAACCGTCGATGTGGTATTTGTCCAGCCAGAAGAGCGCATTCGAGAGCAGGAAATTCTGCACCTCGTTGCGGCCGTAGTTGAAGATAAGCGTGCCCCAATCCGGGTGCGACCCACGGCGCGGATCCGCATGCTCGTAAAGATACGTGCCGTCGAAATAGGCGAGTCCATGCGCGTCCCGCGGAAAATGGCCGGGCGTCCAGTCGAAGAGCACGCCGATGCCGGCTTGATGGCAGCGGTCAACGAAATCCATAAACTCGTGCGGCGAACCGTAGCGGCTGGTGACCGCGAAGTATCCGATTGTCTGGTAGCCCCACGAAGCGTCGAGCGGGTGCTCGCTGAGTGGAAGCAATTCAATATGCGTATATCCCATTTGCTTGATGTAAGGGATCAGCTCATTGGCCATTTCCCCGTAGGTGAGCCACTGGCCATCGGGCCCGCGCCGCCAGGAGCCGAAATGCAGTTCGTAGATTGAGATGGGCGCGTGCTGCCAGTCGAACCGCGCCCGGCGGCTCATCCATTCTGCGTCCTTCCATCTGTGGTTGTCGATCGTGGTGACCACGGAGCTCGATTTCGGGCGAACTTCAGCCCCGAAGCCGTACGGGTCGGATTTCAGAGTGAGCATTTCGCCGGTACGGGAGCGAATCTCGAATTTGTAGAGGTCCCCTTCGCCCAGGCCGGGCAGAAAAATCTCCCACACTCCCGTGGGCCGGGCGCGCATCGGGTTGACACGCCCATCCCAGCGATTGAACTTGCCGACGACGCTCACGCGCATGGCGTTCGGTGCCCAAACCCCAAAGTGCACCCCGCGAACGCCAGCGACCTCGCGAACATGCGCGCCGAGCTTCTCGTAATTTTGAAGATGGGTGCCCTCACCAAGCAGGTAGAGGTCGTAGTCGGTCAGCAGCGGCGGAAAGGCGTACGGGTCGTACGTCTCGTAGATCTTGCCATCCGCCTCCGTGATGCGAAGGCGGTAATGGGATGGCGAGATCTCCGCCGGCGGTGCGCTGCCGGCCAAAGGAATGACGGCTTCATAGAACCCAGCGGGATCGATACGCGTAGCTGGATGCTCTTCGCGCTGGTTTCCCCAGAGAATGGTGACTTGCTCGGCTTGTGGCTGAAACACCCGGATGGCGACGCCGGCCTCCTCCTGCGAGGTATGCGGGCCGAGAACCAGGAACGGGTTGGGATGCTCGGCGCGGATAATCAGGTCGGCGTCGGCAGCAAGAGGTGATGATAGTGGTGACAACGATGGAGCTTCCTGCAAATGCGAGTCGGTTGAATCGATTTTGTCCAAAGGGCCCAGTTTCATCCTCCAAAGCGACAGCACGTCCATTCTAATCGAAGAGAGCCGATGGCAACAACGATAGGATGAACTCTCGATTCCGCGATGCCACGACCCTGTCGCGCCGCGGTGCTGGACAGAATAATGAGGGACGGGTAGGCTATGCCTCCAGTGGGTGTGTCAACGTGAGTTCCAGGAGGAAATGGCCATGAAAAGGACCGTCGTGCAGGGTGCCATTTTGGGGTTGCTCGGCCTGGCCGTCGGCAGTGCGGCGTGGGCGCAATCAGCCGCCAGGAAGGCTCCGGGGCCCGAGCAAGTTCTGCAGAGAAACTGGGACGCAATCGGAAGCAAAGTGATTGCGATGGCCAAGGATTGGCCAGAGGACAAGTATAGTTACCGTCCGAACGATCAAGTGCGCACCTTTGGGCAAATCCTGGTGCACATCGCGGCGTCGAACTATTACGCGATCAATCCGGCGATGGGGAAGAGTACCAAAGAGCTCCAGGACGATCCGAAACAGTACCAGACGAAAGAGCAGATCGTGGCGTTCGTCGAGAAATCGTTCGCAGATGGCGACGCTGCGCTCAAGGCTGGCGGAGATCGCGGCGCGCTGGAGCGCTTGGGAAGCTGGGTGGGCATCATCGAGCATTCCGGTGAGCACTTCGGCAATCTGGTGACATACTATCGCAACAACGGTGTCGTGCCGCCGGAGTCGCGGCCGAAAAAGTAGCCTTCTGGGAACCTAGGAGTCTCGGGACATGAAACAAAGCCTCGCGTACGTGTGTTTGCTGGTGCTCGCTATTGTCGGGGCGTCGAGAATCGTCCGCGCTCAGGATCGTTCCCAGGGACGGTCCATGGTAACCACCCGGTACGGCATCGTCTCCGCGGAAAGCCCCTTGGCGGCGCAAGCCGGCGCACAGATTCTGGCGCGTGGTGGCAACGCGATCGATGCTGCTGTCACCGCGAACGCGGTAATGGGCGTGGTCGAGCCGATGATGAATGGCATTGGCGGCGACCTCTTTGTGATTGTTTATGAAGCAAAGAGCGGAAAGCTTTACGGTTTGAATGCGAGCGGTTGGTCGCCCCAAGGGCTGACGCCGAAATTCTTGAAGTCCAAAGGCGTCACCAAGATGCCGCCCTTTGGCATCGACTCGGTGACCGTGCCGGGCGTGGTGGACGGCTGGTCCAAACTCCTCAGCCGCTTTGGAAAATTGAATTTTCAGCAGGACCTGGAGCCGGCGATTCGCTACGCGCGGGAGGGGTTCCCCGTCCCTGAATGGGACGCGGCCTACTGGGCGAACGCCGCGGGCTTGTTGGCCAAGGACCCGGAGACCGCGCGCCTTTATTTGATTGACGGCCATGCTCCGGCGGTCGGAGAAATTTTCCGCAACGAAGACTTGGCGCGATCGCTCGAAGAAGTTGCCAGCGGGGGGCGCGACGCGTTTTACAAAGGCGAAATCGCGCAGAAGATCGTCGACTTTTCCAAGAGCCAGGGCGGGGCGATGACTCCGGAAGACTTGGCCGATTATTCCAGCGAATGGGTCGAGCCGCTTTCCACCCAATATCACGGCTGGACAGTCTACGAACTGCCCCCGAACGGGCAGGGAATCGCCGCGCTCGAAATGCTGAACTTAATGCAGCAATTCCCGCTTGCGCAGTATGGACACAATTCGGCAGATGCGCTCCACGTGATGATCGAAGCCAAGAAGCTGGCCTACGCCGATCTGCGAAAATATATCGGCGATCCGAAATTCAGCAAGATTCCGGTCGCAGGGTTGCTTTCCGATGAGTACGCGCGCGAGCGTGCCAAGCTCATTGACATGTCGAAGGCCAACTGCGACGTTGCCCCGGGCACGCCCCCCGCAGGCGATACCACCTATCTCACCGCCGTCGACGAGCAAGGCAACATGGTTTCGCTGATCCAGAGCAACTTCGAGGAGTTTGGCTCGCGGCTGGTGGCTGACGGGACGGGCTTTGCGCTGCAGGATCGCGGCGCGCTCTTTAACCTGGAAGACGGCTCTCCCGACGTCCTCGCTGGCCACAAGCGCCCTCTGCACACAATTATTCCCGCGTTCATGTCCAAAGGCGACGAACGCATCGCGTTTGGCATCATGGGCGGATTCAATCAGGCCCAGGCCCACGCGCAATTCGTCTCGAACATTGTGGATTTCGGGATGAACATCCAGGCCGCGATGGAGGCGCCGCGGTTTACGAAGGCGACCTTCGGAGGATGCGACGTCGACGTCGAGGATCGCATTCCGGCGGACGTTCGCGCGGCGCTGGCTGCGCGTGGACACCTGATCCGCGTGGACGGAGATTTTTCAGCTCGCATGGGCGGCGGACAAGTCACGGAAAGAAACTTCGCCACGGGCGCCAATTTCGGCGGCTCGGATCCACGGAAAGACGGCGAAGCGATTCCCGAGCCTCTGCCCCATCATTGATTTTCCCTGGGTTCGATCCGCCTTGTGTGGATTACGGGTGAACGCCCGAAGATGTTGGCGAATAGGCACTTTTGGTACTCGGGTACCATTGCCGTTCTTTCGGAGAAGCCGCTAAATATATGTTGGGCAGGGGGTTGTGAAAGTCACGATGGGAATCGTACTGGGATTTCACGTACTTGTGCGCGAACTCGAGTTTGGCGTGTCTCGGGTCGGCACTGTCTAGGTGAGCCGGAACGAAGCTGATGCCCACGAAAACCGATTCCACCTCTTCACGCCAGAAGAAGGGCAGAGGCTCGCCTTCCAACGGTGGAAACGGCGCAGCCGGTAAGGATGCCGCAAACGCTCGGGCCGCTGCGAATCTGGAATCTCCTCAAGCACCCCCCGATGGCAAGGCTCTTCGAAAGCTTGCAAACGCGGATGTGCGCTACCGCCAGCTCGTCGAACAGCTCCCCGCGATTACGTATGTGGCTGAGTTCGGCATGCAAGGAACCTGGGAGTACGTCAGCCCGCAGATCAGCACTCTCTTAGGTTTCTCGCCATCCGACTGGACGTCAACAAAGGGCCTGTGGCTGAAGCAGGTTCATCCTCAGGATCGCTCGCGTGTGGTGGAAGCCGAGAAGTACAGCGTCGAGCACGGAACGAATTACGACGTCGAATACCGCATGTTCACCCGGGACGGCCGTCTCACATGGTTCCGGGATCGCGCCATTGCGGTGCAGGAAGCCGACGGCCGGACGCTGATGCACGGCTTCATGCTGGACATCACCGAGCGCCGGGAAGCCGAGAGCGCATTGCTGAAGCTGAGTCGCCAGACGAACATGATTTTGAATTCGGCGGGCGACGGCATCTTCGGATTGGACCAGGAAGGCCGCCTGACTTTTGTAAACCGGGCCTCCGCGCGGATGCTTGGCTACGAACCCGAGGAAATCATCGGGCGCAATGGACACCAGCTGTGGCACCACACCAAGGCCGACGGCACTCGCTATGCGGAATCGGATTGCCCCGTCCTTGCGGTACTGAGCGACGGGGCAACGCGAAATGGGGCCGAGGATGTGTTCTGGCGCAAAGACGGATCGAGCTTTCCCGTCGAGTTCATTAGCACGGCGATACGCGAGGGCGAAGAAGTGATCGGCGCCGTGGTCACCTTCCGCGACATCACCGCGCGTCAGCGCGCGGAAAGAGCTCAACGGCAGGCGGAGGAGCGTTTTCGCAGCATTTTCGAGAACGCCGTGGAAGGAATTTACCAGTCCACTCCGGACGGCCGGTTCATCAGCGTCAACCCCGCGATGGCACGCATGTTCGGCTACGCATCGCCGGACGAAATGATCGAGGCCATCAGCGACATCGGCCGCCAGTTTTATCTCGACAGCGCGCACCGTGAGGAATTCAAGCGCGCGATGGAAAAGGGCGACTTCGTGGCTGGGCTGGAAACGCATGTTCGCCGCAAAGACGGCACAAAGATATGGATTTCCGAAACGTCGCGCGCTGTGAGAAACGTCATCGGGCGGGTTTGCTACTACGAAGGGACGATCGAGGATGTGACCGCGCGAAAGCGCGCCGAAGCGGAACGGCATGTCTCGTTCGAGATCATTCACGCGGCGAATGTAACCGACAATCTCGATGAGCTGCTGCACCGCATCCATCAGGCGCTCTCGCGAGTCCTGTATGCGGAGAATTGCTTTGTGGCGCTGTACGATCCCCTGACAACTCTATTCAGTTTCCCCTTCTTCGCCGACAAGTATGACGCCGCCTTTCCGCCGCAAAGCATGGAGCGCAGTTGCACCAGCTACGTCTTCCGCAAGGGCGAAGCCGAGCTGATTCCGCAGCATTTTTTTGACGAACTGGTGAAACGCGGAGAAGTCGAACTCGTCGGCACGCCGTCACCTTCGTGGCTCGGGGTGCCTCTGCGCACGCCGTCAGCAACAATTGGTGTGTTGGTGGTGCAGCATTACGAAGATGCCAATGCCTATACCCATCGCGATCTCGAATTCCTAACGTCTGTGGGCGGACAGATTGCACTGGCCATCGAACGCAAGCGCGCGGAGACAGCTCTACGGCAAAGTGAAGCTCGTCTCCGAGTCCTCGTCGAGCAGTTGCCGGCAGTTCTGTGGACCACGGACACAGAGCTTCGCTTCACCTCATCGGTAGGCGCGGGGCTGTTGCGCTTGGGCCTCAAGCCCCAGGAAGTCGTCGGCAAATCGCTCTATGAATATTTTCAGACCGACGACCGGAGCTTCATGCCCATCGCGGCCCATCGGCGCGCACTGAATGGCGAATCTGTGACCTTTCATGTGGAATGGGGTAACGGTTCCTACGCCTGTCACGCCGAGCCATTGCGCGACGGAAATGGCGTTGTCGTTGGCGTCATCAACATGGCGCTGGACATCACCGACCGCAAGCAGCTTGAGGCGCAGTTGCGCCAGGCACAAAAGATGGAAGCGGTGGGCCGTCTGGCCGGCGGAATCGCGCATGACTTCAATAACTTGCTCATGGTAATTCAGGGCTATACCGAGCTTCTGCTGGATCGGCTCGGCGGAGAGCATCCGCTGCGGCGAAACGCGGAACAGATCCACGACGCTTCGCAGCGCGCCGCGGGGCTCACGCGCCAACTGCTCGCCTTCAGCCGCAAGCAAATGCTCGATCCACAGGTGCTGAGCATTCGAGACGTGGTTTCGGACATGGAGAAAATGTTGCGGCGGCTGATCGGCGAAGATATTGAACTCGTGACAATGAATGCACCGGACCTGTGGTCCGTGCGCGCAGACCGTAGCCAGGTGGAGCAGGTGCTGCTGAACCTCGCGGTGAATTCGCGCGATGCCATGCCCCACGGAGGAAAGCTCGCCATCGAGGCCGCGAATGTGGAGCTCGACAGCTCTTACTCGCGTCACGCCGTAGTGGAACCGGGCGAATACGTGATGCTCGCAGTGAGCGACACGGGAACGGGGATGGACGCGAACACCCAGGCTCACGTCTTCGAGCCGTTTTTCACCACCAAAGAAAAAGGCAAAGGCACCGGCCTGGGCCTTGCTACGGTCTACGGGATCGTGAAACAGAGCGGCGGATACATCTGGGTGTACAGCGAAGTGGGCAAGGGCGCGACCTTCAAAGTTTACCTGCCTCGGGTCAGCAAGGAAGACCACGGAGCCGCCAAGAAGGTCGACATCAAGGTCTCCAAGCGCGGCACCGAAACGATTTTGCTGGTCGAGGACGAAAAGGGCGTCCGCGATTTGGCGCGAGAGTACCTGACGCAAGAGGGCTACGAAGTCCTTGAGGCGCAAAACGCCGAGGACGCGCTAAAGATCGCCCGCAGCCATACGCAAGCGATTCACCTGCTGTTCACCGACGTGGTGATGGCCGGAATGAGTGGCCGCCAGCTCGCGGAGGAAATGCAGAAGCTGCTGCCCGGCATTCGCGTGCTTTACATGTCCGGCTACACCGACGAGGCCATCGTGCATCACGGCCTTCTTGGGCGCGGCATGGTCCTGCTGCAAAAGCCCTTCACTCTGGGCTCCCTCGCCCTGAAGGTTCGCGAGACCCTGGATGAAGTCGCTGCGCAGTAGTCCGGATCTGTTGGAATAGGTTGCCGCTTCCCTTCGCTCTTCTGATTTGATTTCCACCCATCGCCCCGCTAGCATGCTCGTTTCTGCGGCACCACGAAGGAGATCCATGGTGACTCGAAATCTTCAGGGCAAACGTCTCGCGACGCAGGCCGTACATGCCGGAGAACGGGCAAGGCCGGACGGATTTGTGCCGATGTCCACGCCCATCTACAGCACGTCCACGTTTCTCTACGACCACCTCGCGGAGATTGACGCCATCAGCAGCGGCGACCGTCAGGGCTTCACGTATTCGCGGCACGGCAATCCAACGAACGCGGCGCTCGAAGAAGCGGTCGCGCTGCTCGAGGGCGGCGGGTTTGCGCTCAGCGTAGCTTCGGGAATGTCCGCGATTTTGCTGGCGCTCATGGCTGCGGGAGTCGAGCAGGGCTGTCGAATCGCCGCGTCGCAAGACTTATACGGAGTAACGGCGAAATTTCTATTGGATGTCGCATCACGGTGGGGCACGCAAATCGAATTTGTCGACGTGTTCACACCGGCCGGGCGCGAAGCTTTGTGGGCCTATGCGCCCAGCGTGCTGTTGCTCGAAAGTTTGACCAATCCGCTGCTCCGCATCCCTGACTTGCCGGCGCTGGTGAAAGAAGCGCACAGCCACGACGCCCGCGTTGTCGTCGATAACACGTTTGCCACGCCGCTCCTTCTGCGGCCACTGCAACACGGCGCCGATTTTGTGGTTCACAGCGCCACCAAATATTTCGGCGGGCATGGCGATTTGACGGGCGGCGTGCTGGTCGCTCAAGAAAAATATGCCGATGAAGTGCGCCACTTTTCGCGTCTGGTCGGCGCGATTCTGGGCCCATTTGAGGCGTGGCTCACGCTGCGCGGGCTGAAGACGCTGCCGCTGCGGTTCGCGCGTCACTGCGAAAATGCCCAGGCCCTGGCGGAATGGCTGAGCGGCAATTCCCGCGTCGAAGAGGTTTTCTACCCAGGCCTTCCGTCGCATCCTGATCATCGACTGGTCGCGCGCCTTTTCGGCGGCGTCGGAGCCGGTGGAGTCCTTTCGCTCAAGATTCGCAATGCCGGCCGGGACGAAATATTCTGCTTCGTGGATTCGCTCGAGCTGTTCCTGAAAGCCACGTCGCTGGGCGATGTGCAGAGCCTCGTCCTCTATCCAACGATCTCGTCGCACCGTGACCTTTCGCCGAAGCAGCGGCAGCGCCTGGGAATCACGGACAACCTCATTCGCCTCTCCGCCGGCGTCGAGGATGTCGAAGACTTGAAAGCCGACTTGGTGCAAGCATTCGCCCACTTGTGAGTCGCAATCGGGCCGCTCCGGCCTGTTGAACTGTGTCCCTCGGGAACAGTCGCCGTCGACAGTCCAACCGCGGAACATGAAGGCGCGCCCACATCGTCCACCGACCTTGCGACACCTCTTCGTAAGCTGCAGGAGCTTATAGACTTACGTTCAGACCTGCGACAGCCTCCTATTTCCCGTGTTTGGCCGCCCCCGTGCTTTGTGCAGAGTGTCGCGCTCACAGAGCAGTAACGCACAGAGTTGAGCCGACACGGGGGCATGGACATGGAAATCGTGAGCGGACGTGAAGCGCTGATCTGCCGGGGGAACGAAGTCGAAGGCCCGATTTGCGAGCAGAGATTGTGGACGGCAGTGTTAGTGCAGGCCTTGGAAGATTGGCGGGGCGATCGGATCCGTACCAGGCGCGAAGCTGAAAAGTTTCTATTCGAAGATCACAAGGATTTCGAGACGGTGTGTGCAGGAGCGGGAATCGACCCGAGCAGCTTTCGCGCGCGCCTGCGCCGCTTGAACAGCGCCGGAACTGCCCCGCAGCCAGTGCAATTGGCGGCGTAGCGCTCCAGCCGGCGGCTGAGAAGTTATCGGTCCGAGCGAGCTAGGGGCCAGTTCAACCCAACGCGACAACCGCAAATAACGCTTCTCGCTTTCCTTTCAGAGTAAAATCGCTGGCGCTTTACTCGCACTTTCAAGTCAAGGAGTGGCATGCGCGTGCAGGCGCCAGCCGGGGATATCAAACCCGAAATTGAGTTGCTTCTTTGCTGCGCGCGAAAAACGCTCAGCCCCGCCGAACTCTCACGGGTATCGACGATTTCACAAGGCCGGATCGTTTGGCCGCGCCTTTTCCATTTGGCAACCGAGAACGGCCTGCTGCCACTGCTGTGCGAGCATCTCCTGCAAAATTCCGCCGCTGTTCCTTCGGAGATTGTTGCGCAGCTCCGCGACGCCAATCGGCGGAACGCCCTTCGCGCCCTTTTCTTGACGGCCGAGCTGCTCAGGATTACCGACGCGTTGCGCCAAAAACAAATTCCTGCGCTTTCGTATAAAGGTCCCGTGCTCGGCCAATTGGCGTACGCGAACCCGTTGCTTCGTCAGTTCGACGATCTCGACATTGTCGTTCCGCAAAGATTCATGCCGCATGTTTACGAAGAAATGGCTGCGCTTGGATACGAAGCCAAGTTTTCGCGCGAGCGCTTCCCATCCGCGGGAAGCGAAGACATTCCGGGCGAGTATGTCTTCCGGCACAAAGCCAATGGCGCGATGGTTGAGCTGCACACCGAAGCGACCCTGCGCCACTTCCCGAAGCCACCCGACCTGGACCAAATGGCGCGTCGCTCGACCACGGTTTTATTGAACGGAAGGGGAATTCCCACATTTGCGCCGGCCGATACGCTGCTCATGCTTTGCGTTCACGGCGCGAAGGACTTCTGGTCGAGGCTGATTTGGGTTGCTGACGTCGCCGCGCTCGTCGAAGCGCTGCCCGAGCCCGATTGGTCGCCGTTTCTTGCTGAAGCTAGAAAATACGACGCCGAAAGGATGGCCCGGCTGGGTCTCTCGCTCGCGAATGCGATTTTCGACGCCAGGCTTCCAGCCGGCATCTTGCAAGAAATCGAAAGCGACCGCGTCGCAGCCCGCGTCGGCGGCCAACTGCGCGAGCATTTGCTCGACCGAAGGGACCTCCCCGCCGGCGTGACTTGGCGCTCGCTCTACCGCATCAGGATGGTGCCAGGAATTTGGCGAGGGACGCGCTACTGGTTTCGCCTTTCCACCGCGCCCACCGAGGAAGACTGGTCGATGGCCGACGGCCAGTCCGGCTTTCGCGGAAGCTACGCCTTTCTGCGCCCGCTTCGCCTCTGGCGGAAATACGGACGCGCCGCTGCATCCCAGGAAGCGAGTGGCAAGAAGAATTAAGTAGTCACGATCACGCGCCAGGCGACCATCTTCATATTTGCCGTTTAGAAACATTTGCAAAGCTCTTGATTGATTGATTGCCTGGAAGGCTGAAGATAGAGCTAGGCGTTTCTGTGCTTTGGGGAAGGTAGGAATCTTTTGGTTTTGCCGGAGCAACTGAGCATATCCATAGGGAACATCCCTCTGCGCCTCCACATTCCCGAGGGAACCCTGCACGAGAAAGCGCGCCAACGGTATGCGCAATTCCTCGACGACGCTCCGGATGCGCTGCCCATTTTCCTGAATGCCCTGAACGCCGATCATCCCTGCGCTGCGGACAACGGGCCTCGCGAAAACAGATTCACATATACATGGGAAAAGTCCTCACTTCGCTTGGAAGATCGCAACGCGCAATTCGACGGCGTGCGCCATGAGTATGGCCTGGATTCGCTGATTCGTATCTTGCTCTCGGTATTGCTGGCGCCGCAGCGCGGATTCCTGCTGCACGCCGCAACTGTCTTGCGCGAAGGCCGCGCGTATGTGTTCACGGGAAAGTCGGGAGCGGGAAAGAGCACGGTGGCATCGCTGTCGCCTGCCGGAAGCGTGCTGACCGACGAAATCTCGCTCTTGAAGTTTGTGGATGGAGCCTGGCATGCCTTCGGCACGCCTTTTTGGGGTGAGTTCCGCGCCGAGGGCGCGAATGTGCACGCACCAATTGCCGGCCTGTATTGTCTGAAGCAGGCGCCCGAGCATCGCGTGGAAACAATCTCGGTCCGAGAGGCGCTGCGTGCCTTGTTGCCCAATATCCTTTTCTTTTCGCGCGACCGGCAAATGACGGAAAGCCTGTTGCGGCTGCTCAGTGAATTTGTCAGCTCGGTCCCGAGTTACGAACTGTTTTTTCGCAAGGATCGTCATTTCTGGAGCGTGGTGACTGCATGAATCGAGAAACGGTTATTCTGAATCCCCGGTTGGCTTGGCGCGAAATCGAAGGACGCGTTGTGGTGATCTCGCCGGAAGACAGCGTCGTACATGAGCTGAACGAAACGGCGAGCTTCATATGGAAACACGCAGAGCGCGGCCGCAAAGTCAGCGAGATTGCCGATTTGCTGATCGCCGAGTTTCGCGTTGACGTTGCTCAGGCCAATGCCGACACCCAAAGCTTGCTGGATGTGTTTTCGCAGAAGGGCCTTTTGGCCAACTAGGACGAACTGACGAATGAACGCAACTCCCGTGATGGATCGCGTGGTGGGCCGGAGCATGAAAGGCTCCGTGCCACTCGGCGTGCATTTCGACATCACCTACCGGTGCAACGAGCGCTGCGTGCATTGCTACCTGGACCATGAGGACTATGGCGAGCTGGAAACGCCGGAAGTCAAAAACATCTTGACGCAGTTGGCCGCCGCCGGAACTTTGATGCTCACGTACAGCGGCGGCGAGATTTTCCTCCGCAAGGACTTCTTCGAGTTGCTGGAATTCGCGCGCTCTCTGCATTTCGACATCACCTTGAAATCGAACGCGCTGATGATCACCGCGGAACGCGCCGTGAGGTTGCGGGAGCTTGGCGTGCGCCAGGTCCAGGTCAGTATTTATAGTGCCGACCCCGATGTGCATGACGCAATCACCAAGGTTCGCGGCTCCTTTGCCCGTTCGCTGCAAGCGATTCGATTCTTGAAGAGCCAGGGCCTGCACGTGAAAATTGCATGCCCGCTCATGAAGCAAAATCTGTCCGGGCTTCGGCGGCTGCGAATCTTGGCGGACGAGCTCGGCGTGCCCTACGTAATCGACATGACCGTCACGCCCAAGCTCGACGGTGACACCAGTATCCTGGCGCTGCGCAATAGCGGCGAGGAACTCTTGGACGTGATCCAGGACGCCTCGCTGCGCGTCCAGGCAACTCCCGATGTCGCGGGCGAATCTCTCGTTGGTAGTGCGGTTTCGAGCGGTATGGAAAGCGACGCCTATGACGGCATTCCCTGCAGCGCTGGACACAATACTTGCTACATTTCTCCTTACGGCGAAGTCTATCCCTGCGTTCAGATGCCCATTCCCGCCGGCAACTTACGCACGGAAAGCTTTGAAGAGATTTGGCATCGCTCGCCGCAGTTTGCGCGCGTGCGCGCCATCCGCGAAGATCAATTGCCGGTGTGCTCGGCCTGCGATATTCGGAAATATTGCGAACGTTGCCCCGGGCTGGCGCACATGGAAGGCGGCGATTTGATGGGCGCGTACGAGCGCGCTTGCGAACTCGCAGAAATGAAGGCGCGCGTCGTGGGCGTTGCGAATCCGCTCAGTGCGTGGCATGCGCAGAATCAGGGGAAAGCGCCGGGGGCGCGCGCGTCGGGCATTCTGGTACAAATCTCACAGCACTTATAGCGGCAAGGAAAGTTAGAAAAGTGACGACCAAGACAGAAGAAAATCACACGCAAACGCACTTGTTTGAGGGTGTGCCCGCCAACGATACCCAGTCTAGCCAATTGTGCGCGGAGCGGAATACCGCGGAACTTGCCGAAACGATTCAAAGGAAGGGCTGGGCTTTTCTCCGCGTCTCCGGCAAAAGCATGTTCCCTTGGATTCGCCCGGACGACCTCGTTTTCCTTCGTCGTGCGCGGCCGGAAGACGTCACCCGCGGCGACGTGATCGTTTTCGAAAAGAGCGGCATCCTGTGCGTCCACCGCGTGCTCTCATTGCAGAATAACGGCGCAGGCAAAAGCGCCTTCGCCTTCATCACCAAAGGCGACGCGACGGCGGACGCAGACGACGCAGTCTCTTTAGACGAGTTTCACGGGAAGGTTGAATTTGTCTACCGCCGCAACAGAGAAATCCGTATCGCCACGGGCTGGCGCAAGTATTTCGGAAAATTCCTGGCTTTCATTTCGCCGGTCACGCGCTGGTGGAAGCCGGCCTCATCTGTGCTCAAGGGCGGCGCCGCTCGGTGCGAATCCCCCAGCATGCGGAATATCGAAGCGCGTCACTCCGCGGAACATTCCTCGGATTAGTCTCGTGAGTTTCTCCGGCCAGCGCCTCCCTTGCTCGATTGCCCTGCATTAGGAAGGGTGCGATACTTCGTCCCTTGCGCGGCCGGTGCTCTTGGGCCGTTTCCGCGCTTCACTACAACAAACAGCGGGAGGGGCGGATGAAATTACGTGTGGACCGGCGGTTGGTGGCAGCTTGTGCGTTTTTGGCGGCGAGCCTGATGATTTGCGCGCCAGCGCCCGCGCAGCCGGGCAGCGGCGGTGCCCAGCGTGTCCTAACCGCGGCTGACTACGCGCACGCCGAAAAATTCATGCCCTACAACGTCACTCCGCTCGTCTACGGCGCTGACCGCGTGACGTGGCTGTCCGGTGACCACTTTTGGTATCGGTCCACAACGCCAGACGGGAGCGAATTCATTTTCGTCAACGCGGCCACCGGCGAACGCAAGTCGGCGTTCGATCACTCCGCCCTCGCAGCCGGCCTGTCGACGGCCACAGGAATGCATTTCGACGCGCGCCATTTGCCATCCCGCACCCTGGGCTTCTCGGAAGATGAGCAGACCATCTCTTTCGCCATTCGAGGAAAACGCTGGGAGTGCAACCTGCAGAGTTACGAATGCAGCGCAAAAGAAGCCGTGGGCGAAGCGGGGCCGATGCAGCAGTTTGAATCGCTCAGCGCCCGAATGGCCGCGGAGCACAATGGATCACTCTCCCCGGACGGAAAGAAGGCCGTGTTCATTCGCGATTACAACTTGTGGGTGCGCGACCTCGCCAGCGGCAGCGAAACGCAGTTGACCACCGACGGCGTGAAGGATTTCGGCTATGCCACAGACAACGCCGGGTGGACGCACAGCGACCGGCCCATTGTTCTGTGGTCGCCGGATTCCAAAAAGATCGCCACATATCAACAGGACCAGCGCGGCGACGGCGAAATGTATCTCGTGCACACGCAAGTGGGGCATCCGACTCTCGAGGAGTGGAAGTATCCTTTGCCCGGCGACCCCGTCGTCACCACCATTCAGCGCGTGGTCATCGATCTCGATGGCCCGCGCGTCATTCGCTTTCAGATGCCGCCCGACCAGCATCGTTCCACTCTTTGCGACGACATCGCGTGCAAACCCGGAGAATGGTCCGACGTGAAGTGGAGTCCGGATTCAACCCGCATCGCGTTTGTGTCCACCTCGCGCGACCACAAACATGAACAGCTTCGCGTCGCCGACGCCGCGACGGGCGAGATTCGCGACGTGCTGCACGAAGACGTCTCCACATTTTACGAATCGGGGAATGGCGCCGTTAACTGGCGCTACTTGCCTGCCTCGAATGAAGTGATTTGGTTTTCCGAGCGCGACAATTGGGGCCAGCTCTACCTCTACGATTTGCAAACTGGCCAGCTCAAGAATCAAATCACCACCGGCGAGGGCAACGTCACGCAAGTGCTGCGAGTCGACGAAAAGAGTCGCATGATTTACTTTCTCGGCGTCGGAAAGGAGCAGGGAAGGGACCCATACTTCATTCATTTTTATCGCGTCGGCTTCGATGGCCGCAATTTGAAGCTCCTGACTCCGGAAAACGCCAATCACGATGTGACCCTTTCGCCTTCCGGCGGCTATTTTGTCGACAGCTATTCGACGCCCGACGTTCCTCCTGTGACCGTGTTGCGCGATGCGGACGGCAAGCTCATCGCCACCGTCGAAAAGGCCGATATTTCGCGCCTCCTGGCGACCGGCTGGAAGCCGCCCGTTCCGTTTACCATCAAAGCGCGCGATGGCGAAACCGACCTGTACGGCCTGATGTTCAAGCCGACGAATCTCGATGAAAGCAAGAAGTATCCCATCATCAACCATATCTACCCTGGTCCGCAGACCGGTAGCGTCGGCAGCCGGAGCTTTTCCGCGGCGCGCGGCGATTGCCAGTCGCTCGCGGAACTTGGTTTCGTCGTCGTGGAAATTGATGGCATGGGCACGCCGTGGCGCTCGAAGAAATTCCACGAAGCCTATTACGGTGACATGGGGGACAACACCCTTCCGGATCAGGTCACTGGAATGAAACAGCTCGCCCAGCGCTATCCGTGGATCGACATCGACCGCGCCGGAATTTACGGCCACTCCGGCGGCGGCTTCGCCACTGCGGACGCCATGTTCCGCTATCCCGATTTTTTCAAAGTAGGAATCTCGGAGTCAGGCAACCACGACAATCGCGAATACGAAGATGATTGGGGCGAGAAATGGCAGGGCCTGCTCGTGCATAATCCCGATGGATCGACGAGTTACGACAATCAAGCCAACCAGCTCGTCGCCAAGAATCTGAAGGGCCATCTGCTTCTCGCCCACGGCACAATCGACAACAACGTCCCGCCGTACAACACCCTTCTCGTCGTCGATGCCCTGATCAAGGCCAACAAGGATTTCGATCTGCTGATGCTGCCCAACGAACGGCACGGCTACGCGGATGACACGTCGTACATGACTCGACGCCGCTGGGATTATTTTGTTCGCTATCTGCTCGGCGCCGAGCCGCCGCACGAATACAAAATGCAGGGCGCGCCTCCAGCGATGTAGAGCGCCGTGCGCAGGGTCTCAGTGGCTCGGCGGCAATAACTCGAGGCGATCGACCGTTACCTTTTCCACAGCCTCTCGCGAATAGGCCAGCGGGAAATACTTTCCGTCCCGCCAGAGCGGCGCCAAGTCCCTATAATGCGGGCTCCCGGGCTGCCCGCTTTCTCCGGGAGTGTTTACTGCCTCGGAGTGGTCCCAATCGCTCACGTCGAAAATCTCTCGGTAGCTCGCGCCGGCGATCTGCTCGAAATTCTGCGGCACGGCATAGGTTGCGTCCACGGTTGTTCCGTCGCCAGGACGCGGAAGCGGGCCCACGTCGAGCAGGCTCTTCAAATCGAAAAGCCGGTCCAGCGAATGCCGGAAGACCACCGTGTGCAGTTTTCCCCAAGTCAGCATCGACGATCCCGACCCCAGAGACTGGAATTTCGCGTAAGCCGCATCGAGCGTCTCGCGAATGATTTTGTCGCGTGTGGCAGCGGGATCGTTTCCAAAAAAATCTGCCGAAGGATGGCCAAGCAATTTCGCCAGCGTATCTGGGCCCAGATAGATGGGAGCTTGCGGCGTGTTCGGCGCGATTTGTTTCAGCATCGCCGCGTACAGCTGATGTAGCCAAAGCTCATAGAGCGCCGCCGCCGATGAATTCATTTGCAGGTTGCCATTCCAGCCCGCAAGCAACTTCGCTGCAGGGCCGTTCGTCGGGGGACTGGAGGCCAGCACCTGAATCAGGCTCTGCGCCGGCAAGGACACCACGTCATTCTGCAGCGCGGCCATGCTCTCAACGCTAAGCGGCTGCTTCTGATCTCGTGCTCCGTCCAGGACCTGCTCAATCCGCGCGATGCGATCGGCGCTCCACACGAAACCGACTTTGTACGGATAGTTCGCGGGGATGGTCTTGTTATTCGCGGTGGCGATGAATTCGCGCTGCGGATTGAACTGCCGCGGCAATTGCGAAAAGGGAACGAAGCCCGCCCATTCGAAGCCCGCCCAGCCCGGCGCCGGCAACAGTCCGTTTCCTTTTTTCCTCAGTGGAGTCAAACCGGCAGACTCCTCGCCGATATTGCCATCGCGGTCCGCATAGACCAGATTCTCCGGCGGCGTTTTCCATCGCGCCATCGCGGCCAGGAATTCCTGCCAGTTATGTGCGCGGTCCACGGAAATCCCCGTAAGGTACGGCGCAGTTCCCGGCTCAGCGCCAACCCAGTGCAGCGCGAGCGCACGCTTGCCATCCTGCCAAAGAACCGGCCCGTGCACCGTGAATTTGAGTTCCTTGGTCACATCTTTGCCGCCTTTGACGCGAAAGACTTCTCGCTCCACGCTCATGGTGGCCCAGCCCGTGGCTGTGCGATATTCGTTCGGATTCCGGGGATTCAACTCCTCCAGAAAAAGGTCCTCCTGATCGATCGGAAAAACAGTCAGCCCCCACGCTATATCCTGGTTATGGCCGATGCTCACGCCGGGCAGCGCTGGCTCCGTGGCGCCGACCACATCCCATCCCGGCGCGGTGAGATGAACGATGTAGCGAAGCGACGGCAGCGCAATCGTGCGGTGCGGGTCGTTGGCAACCAGCGGTTTCCCGCTCTGCGTCATCTTCCCGGAGACCGTCCAGTTGTTGCTGCCCTCAAAATTCTCTGGAAATTCGATGCGCGAGTCCGTGCCGACAAATCCGGAAATTAAGGATGGCGAAAGCCCGCTCAGATCTTCGCCCGCAGGCACGTCAAGCGTCGTCGGAGGATCAAAATCCTCCAGGGCTGCCGCTTTTCTCGGACCGAGCAGGGAAACGAGTTGCGCAAACACGAGTTCTTCCGGCGCGTTTCCCGTCACACTCAAAGTGGCCATGCGCGTCAGGCAGTCTTCTGGCTTCCAATATTCCGGACGGAAGCCGGCCACCTGAAATTCGACCGGCAATCCCGGGCCGCTCGCGGCCATGTGCCGCCGAATGTATGCATTGATGCCGTCAGTGAATGCGACCAGGATTTCGTGCGTGTCCGGCGCGTAGCTCTGATATTCAGCCTCCATCGAGCCTCGATAGCGCAGAAGCCGCGCGGCGATGTCTCGCGGCAGCGCCGACGGCCCCAGCACTTCGGCCAGTCTGCCCTGGCCAGCGCGTTTCCACAGCTCCATCTGAAACAAACGATCCTGCGCTGCAACGAAGCCCTGCGCGAAGAAGAGGTCGTGCTGGTTGCGCGCATAAATGTGCGGCACGCCCCAGCGGTCGCGAAGCACTTCCACGGCGTCTTGCAACCCTGGAACTTGGAGTTTTCCCGACGTCGTGGACAGCGCGGCGCGGGCCTTCTCCGCGAAGTGGCTGGCAGCGGCCTTCTGCTCCTGAGCCGTTGCGCGAAGATGAATCGGTGGGAAGAAAATCGACACCATCAGAACAATCGCGAACCATCGGATGGATGAGCGCATGGCCCGGGAGTATACAGCGGGCCCCGTGTGCGCGCCTGCGAATTAGATCAAAGCTATCGTGGGCCGGGGAGCTCGCTCATCGAGCCAGGATTTCCTCGAAAAACGCCAGCGCGCGCGGATCGTGCGATTGCCCCAGCCAGAAGATCGCCTGTTTGCGCACGGCGGGATTCTCGTTGGTCTTGGCAACTTGAATCAGCAATGGCACTCCTTCGCCGCGGGGAAGCTGGCTGAGCCCGAAAACCGCGCGCTTCTTCACTTCGGTATCGGGATCGTTCGCGATGGCCGCGGTCAGAGTCGCCGCCGCCTTCTGGCCCGCTCTCTGCGCAACCCAAAAAAGCGCCTGCTCTCGCACGCGTGAGCTTTGGTCGTCCTTCGCCATGCGGATCATTTCATCGATGGCCGCGGGGTCGTGGCTCACGTAAAGATCAAACGCGACCTTCGCGCGCAAATCGTCGCTGGAATCTCCTCGCGCCAGTTTCTGCAGCTCTTCGTAGCCGGCGTGCCCGCGCGCTGCTCCCAACCAAAAGGCGGCATGCTCGCGGCGCGATTCCGGCTGCCTCGGGGCGACAAAGCTTTGTAGCATTTTATCCGCAGACGGGTCGCCGGTGAGCGCGATCGCCACCATAGCCGAGTTCGAAACATTATCGCCCTCCGCATCCGTGCCCGACGTAACGAACGGTGCGAGCGCTGCGACGCTTTGGCTCGCGGAGACTCCCGTTAGCCAAATCACCGGCAATCCGCCGGCATCGAGCTGGCAATCCTCGGAGAACGTGCGAATGCGGCCCACCGTCGCGTGTTCGGCTCGCAGCATCACCACCAGTTGCTGCGACCCTTCGAGCTTCACCGTACCCGAAGTCTTCGTTCCGTCTGGACGAACCGATATGCTGCCGTTCTGGTCTTCCAGCCGGCACGCGCCGCAAACGTTCATTTCATCGTCATCGTACGAGCCGCAACACATTTGGTGGTTGCCCTCGACGGCCGGCATGGAATAGCCGACCCAAGCAGGCTGCTCTTGGCTGCGGACGATATCTCTCAATTGCGCGGGGAAGTCTGCTGCCGCGGCGCGCGTTTCCGTCTTGGCATTGACTAGCTGCGGGGCCTGCGCGTGCCCAGGCTGCAGAAACAACACGGCGAGAGCTCCCGTTGCAACCACCTGCGCGGCGAATTTGGCGATTTTCATTGGGCTTCTCCTACTTGTTCAGAATTTCTAGCAGGTAGTCCGTAGCCACCTTCGAGTGCATCAGCGAAAGCTTCTGCACCGCGTCCTTTTTCATTTCCGGATCGGTCTCTTTTCGTGCGATATCCACGATGGCCTGCGCATTTCCCTGAAGAAACAGCGCCTGCAGCACCGCCCTGCTCGTCGACGGATCTTTCGCGCCTGCATACATCGAGATCAGAGTCGAGCCGGTGCGGTCGCTGCCGATAAGCCCCATATCGTGAATCGCGGCGATTCGCAGGTCCTCGTCTTTCTCGCTCTTGGCCAGATTCTCCAGATGGTCTGCGTCGCCGGCGATGAACATCGCCTGCAGAATCGCCCGGCGCACTTCTTCTGGAGGGGTGGTTTGATAAAGCTTCCAAAGATCATCGCGCGCGCCCGAGACTCCCAACATCTGCACCGCCTCGCGCTGCAAGTCCGCGTCTTTCTCGCCCTGAGCTGCCGCGTACAACCGGTCGCGCGCACCCGCGAGCATGAAGCTCTGCAGGATGGCGCGCTTGACTTCCTCGTCGTTCGACGAAGCGTAAACCTGGCTCAGCGCGTCAATTCCGCGTGAGCCTCCGAACAGGCCCAGGTACTTTACCGCCTTCGTCTGCAGCTCCGGATTCGAATTTCCTTGCGCAATGCGCACCAGAATCTGACTTGCTTCCGGCGTGCCGCTCTGCGCCAAAACAAACAGAGCTCTCTCCTTCAGTCTTGGCGTGCCGGTGCCGCTCAAGACTTTTTCCAGCAGTGGTAACGCTTGCGAAGGGTCGCTCTGCATCAATCCATTGATCGCCAGCAGCTTCAACTCTTCGTCGCTCTGTGATTGCGGAGACACGGGCTGCCCGGTCTCGTGGCGAACCTGAAGATCAAGAGCCTTCGCATCGTTTTGCCAGCGGCTCTGCGGATACTTCTGCTCCAGGTCCGCGATGGTTGCCAGCGCATCCTGCCGGCGGCCGAGTTTGTCCTCGCAGTAAGCGCGCCAGTACAGTGCCGCGTCGGCATTCGAGCCGCCATCGCGAACGATCTGGTCGAACTGCTCCCGCGCTTCATCCCATCGCGAGTCATCGATAGCGTCGAGGCCCGCTTCGTATTTGTCTCTGGCGGCTTCACGCGCATCCCGCGCGGCCTCCTGCGCGTCGCGCGCCTGCTCGCGAGCATCCTGCTGCGCTTCGCTCTGGTCTTGCGCGCGCTCGCGATCCGCCTGCGCAGCTTCTTGCTGTTGCTGCGGCAAAGCTGCCGCGCCCCTGCCGGCGTCGGCTGCACCGATCAGCGCCATTCTCTCTGCATGAGCCGCGGCGCTCGCGTCTTGCCCGGCGCGTGCGCTAGGCGACACCGCTGCAAACAGTGCTGCACTCAACAACGCGAATATCAGTCGCTTCATCATGTTTTCCTCTTTCCTTAGCTTTGTCCCTGGCCGCTCTTCCGCGCCAGTGACCGTTCTTTATCGTGCACGTCCGAACTCACCACACGGACCTTGAAAAGAATTCCCTGGTTGCGTATGCGCTCTTGAATTTGCTGAAATTGCTGCGAGCTGATTTCGTCGGGGCTGTGCGCAATCTCCAGCAGCACCGGTTCCAGCGCGTTTAAGATGTTCTCGATCTCCGCATCACCCGTTTGCTGCGCGGTCTGCTCATAAAGCCGATTGGAGACGAGCAGTTGCTGCGCGCGCGCCTGTTCTGTCGCAATGTTTACCGTTGCTGGTGTGCTCCCTTGTGGCGACCCGCTTCCATCGGCGTTAACCAGCTCCATCAGCACCATCTGCGCATGGTCCAAATGATCCGACACGGCGACCAGCAGAACGCCTTGCCGAATCTGCGCGGGATTCGTTATCGCCGTCTGGATCGCCGGTCGCGGCCAGTAACGTCCCGCAAAAAATGCCGCAACAATCGCCGCAGTAAGGGCGCCAACCGCTGCGAGCCTGCGGAATCCGAACCACGACGAACGCGGCCGCTCGCGCGGTTTCGTCGCCGCATCCAACCGTTGCGCGATGGCGTACCACACCTGCGAGCCGTAGTTCGCCTCGCGCTCGGGTACCGGCGCGCTCTTGAGCGCCGCCAACGTGCGCTGCAACGACTCGGAGTTCTCGCGGCACGATGCGCACGTGCGCAGGTGCCCGTTGACCGCGTCGGCGTTCTCGGCCTCGCCGCAATACAGCGCAATCAGTTGCTCGTCGCTCGGATGCTTCATCTCGTTTGTCCTGCGAGCGGCGCCAATGCCCGCCGAAGTTTCTGCACGCCGCGAAAAACTGCGTTTTTCGTCGCGGATATGCGAAGGCCCAGAATCTCGCTGATTTCTTCTATGCTGAGTCCTTCGTGATGACGAAGGGCGAACGCCGTCCGCTCGGTCGTCGTCAATTGCCCGAGAGCCGCTTCCAGTTCGTAGCGCATCTCCCCGCTCAGGAACAGCCGCTCCGGCGAAGGCGAGGGATTGGTCAGATCGTCCGCCGACATGGCTCCGTCCGGATTGTCCAATTCCTGGGCCTCATTTTGGGGACGACGCTTCCGCAAGTGGTCCAGCGAGCAATTCGCGCAAATGCGGTACAGCCAAGTCCCGAAGTTGGAACGTGCTTCGAATCGGGCTAGGTTCCGATAGGCTCGCAGGAAAGTCTCTTGCACCAGTTCCTCCGCGTCGTTCTCGTTCCCGGCCATGCGGTAAGCGAGGCGAAACAGCCGCTGGCTGTAGCGTTCAACCAGCGGGCGAAATGCCTCCTGGTTGCCAGCCAGCGTCTCCGCCACTTGCGCGGCGTCGCTGTCCTCCGCAGGATCCACCATTCGAACCATTAGACTGGCCTTTTCCGCAGCGGTTAGGTCACCAAAAGCGAGTCGGTTCGCCGAGCATACCAGACCCCCGCCAACGGATAGCAACGTTGCAGGCGACAGCGTGCCTCGGCGAAAATCTAATGGAACTTAGGAGCGGGTTTGCAGGAATATAAGCTTAGGGTATATGGACCTGAGAACGGACGTGCACCCCGGGGAGCATATGCTAATGAACATCAGAAAAGCTTCTAAGCGAAATTCCTGTCCTGTTGCGCTTTGCGCAGCGCTGGTCATCGCGGGCGCGCTTCTCTGGCCCAGCGCAAGCCCTGCCGCTGCTGCCGCTGATCAACCTCCCAATCTTGCCGGCACATGGAAACTGAACAAGGACAAGAGCGACAATCCGCGAGAAAAAATGCAGCAAGCAATGGGGAACTCAGGAGGCATGCAGGGCGGAGGAGGCGGCGGCTACGGTCAGCGCCGCGGCGGAGGTGGAGGCGAAGGCGGCCCACGCGGCAACATGATGGATGAATTCACACAGCTCACCATTGTCCAGACCGGCTCGAATATCAAAGTCACCGGAGCGTCAGGGCGGATCCTCGCCGTACTGCCGGCGGATACCAGCTCCAATTCCGATAATTCAAACGCAGACTCAAATGCGAACGGCCAATATGCCCCGCCGCCTCCTACAGTTCACTGGCAGGACACTCAGCTCATCGCTGAACTCCAGGGGCGCCGGGGCAAAACGACGCGCACCTACGAGCTTTCTCCCGATGGCAAACAGCTCTACGTCACCACGCGCATGGAAAACCCGCGCTTCAGCCAGCCGGTGACCTACCGGTTTGTCTACGATCCGGTGAAGAGCAATTGAAAAGCGGAGTGTGCTTCGCCGCCGGTCTAGCACCATGGCCGGGTCCGCTCCTCTGCCATTCGTAGAGAATCCTCTACAATTGTGTAACGAGGAGCGGACTACGGCCACCACACTGAGACAGAAGCCTTCGCGTACCCGCCAACTTCTGCGGCTCGCCGCCCTTTGCGCGTGTTTTGCGCTCGCATCTTCTTTGGCTTTCGCTCAGCTGCCGCCGATATCAACGGGAACGATCGCGGGAGTTGTACAGTCTGCTGAAGGCGCAGTCGTCCCGGGCGCGACCGTGAAGATCACAAACGCGCAGACGCACAAAGTCTGGGTGAGCTGGAGCGATGAGTCGGGCAAGTTCGAATTCCCGGGCCTTCCGCCCGGACCTTATTCCATCGAAGCGAGTCAGCTTGGCTTCCTCGCCGCCACGAACCAGGCGACCGTCTCGATCGCTGCCTCCACGAAGGTGGCCATCGTGCTTCATGTGGCCACTCTTGCCGAATTGGAAGCGCAGTCCGGCGCCGCAGCTAGAGCAGGGCTCCGACGCAATGCCGGCAGGCAAAATGGAATGGCGAACCAGCCGAACGGAACGCGGGGAGCAGGCCGAGGCTCGCAGTTGCCTCCGGGCGTCGTGAACGCCCTCAACCACGGAATGTCGCAGAGTGGTTTTGCGCAGACAGACCTCACTGGTGAAGCGGCGAACCAGGGAGATGAGAATCCCGGAAGCGCGGAAGAATCCGCGGCCAGCGCCCAAGGAGCTGGTGCATCTTCGAATTCATTTTTGCTGCAAGGGACCGTCGGGCAGGGGCAGGCCATGGCCGGCGGCCCGGGCTTAGGCGGTGGCTTTGGAGGATCGGGCCAATTCGAGCTTGGTTCGCTCGCGCCCGGAGCGCCGGGTGGGCCAGGGCGCCAGCGCGGAATGGGCGGCGGGCAATTTGGACAAGGCGGTCAATTCGGCCAGGGCGGGCCCGGCGGCCCTGGAGGTCCCGGCATGGGACCGGGAGGCGGTGGAGGCGGTTTTCGCGGCGGCGGTGGCGGGATGTTTAGCGGCCGCGGCGGCAGACTTGCGCGCCAGTCCGTGAACCGCGTGCGTTTCAGCTTCTATGACCGTTATGAAAACTCGGCGGCCGATGCCGAGCCTTTTTCCATTACCGGGGATCAGTTTCCGAAGATCAGCCATTATGACGAGCGCGTGGGTGGAAATGTCGGCGGTCCGCTCGTGATTCCGCATATCTACAATGGCAGCGACAAAACATACTTTTTCGTCAACTATCAGCACGAAACCGATAAGAGCCCCATCGACACGTTCTCCACCGTGCCAACGCTCGCCGAGCGTGGCGGCGATTTCTGCGGCCTCGGGATCACTTTGTACGATCCCTATTCCAATCTGGCGGGCCCGCGTACGCCGCTCGGCACGAACGGCTGCCAGGTTCCATCGGGCATGATGGACAACGCGGCGCAGGGCGTCCTGAACTACATTCCTATGCCCAACGTGCCCGGGCCGAGCATACAGAACTACGTCCTGCAGACCACTACGCCCGAAAACACGGATTTGCTGAACGTCCACGTGTTGCACACGATTAACTCGCAGTTCAGTCTGAACACCGGCTACAACTTCAATTCCCAGCGAGAGGCCACGCTCGGGAATTTCGCGGACATCGCGGGCCAGCAATCCACGCGCAGCCAGAGTGTCACTCTGGGTTTATCGCACACCTGGTCGACGCATTTCGTCGAAAGCACCCAGTTGAATTGGAGCCGTAATCGAATTCAGGTGCTCAGCGACAACGCTTACGTCAACAACGTCGTCGGAGATCTGGGAATTCAAGGAGTTTCCACGCAGCCGATCGATTACGGAATTCCCCAAATCGGCTTCACCAGTTTTTCAGGACTGAACGATCCGGATCCCTCCCTGGTAAGAAATCAGACTCTCCGCTTCACCGATAGTTCCACCTGGGTGCACGACAAGCACACCCTGAAGTTCGGTGGAGAGTTTCGCCGCATCCAATTGAATAACCAATCCGATCCCATCCCGCGCGGCGATTTCACGTTCACGGGCTTGATGACCAGCCAGCTGAATTCGAGTGGCCAGCCCGTGACCGGCACCGGCAGCGACTTGGCGGATTTTCTGCTGGGGCTCCCCTACAATACGAAGACGCAATACGGAAATCCGAACACCTATTTTCGCAATTGGGGGTTCGTTGGCTATGCGCAAGACGATTGGCGCATGGAGAAGCGCTTCACGCTGCAGTATGGCGTGCGCTACGAGGGCGTGACGCCGCCCGTGGAATTGTACGACCAAATCGCGAACCTCGATTTGAACTCCGCCGCTACCGCCGTCGACGTAGTCACGCCCGGCGAAACCGGTCTCTACAATGGAACGTACCCGCGCGCCTTGGTTCACGGCGACTACGACAATTGGGCTCCTCGCATCGGCATCGCGTGGGATCCGGGCCTGAAGCCAAGAACCATCGTTCGCGCCGGCTACTCCATTTTCTACAATGAATCCGCCTACAACACCCTGGCGCAGAGTTACCTCGCTTATCAGCCGCCGTTCTCTGTCGCGGAAAACTGGATTACCTCCGCCTCTCAGCTCTTGACGATTGAGCAGGGCTTTCCAGGCACCTCGCAGCCCACTGGCACGATTCTGAATACCGCCGGCGTGGATCCCTTCTACCGCGACGGTCATGCGCAAATCTGGATGCTCGGTACCGAGACCTCCTTCACTCAAGACTGGCTATTGGACCTAACCTATACCGGCACAGCGGGCGGCGACTTGGACCTCTTGCGAGCCCCGAATCGCGCGCCCCTGGGAACGAATCAGCTCGAAACGCAGAGCAGCCTCCAAATTCCCTACGCCACCAGTTTTTACTACGACCAGTCTGGCGCGCGCTCGCTTTATAACGCACTGCAGGCGCGCATCGTGCACCGCTACACCCACGGCCTTTCGATACAGGGCGTCTACACTTTCGGCAAGTCGCTGGACAATGCCAGCACCATCGGCGGCACCAGCCCCGTCGTCGTGCAGCAGGACGGCAATTACGCGGCGCAATACGGTCGCTCTTCATTCGATATTCGTCATCAGGTTCGTCTTTTCTCCGTCTGGGAGCTTCCCTTTGGGGAGCGCCATCGCTACGGCGATCGCGGCTGGGCCGAGCACCTGTTCGGCAACTGGCGGCTTCAGAACATCATCACCTGGCAAACGGGCCTGCCGGAGACAGCTCTGCTCGGCGGAATCGCATCGGACAATGGGACGGGGGCTAACTTTTCGCTTCGCGCGGAGCAGGTCGGCAATCCGAGCTTTGGCGTCTGCGGTGGCTCGCAAGCCGCTTTCTTTAACACCGCCGCCTTCACCACGCCGCCTGCCGGGCAATATGGCGACGAATCCCGCGGCGCAATCAGCGGGCCTTGCTCGTTCAGTTGGAATGCGTCGCTCGCGAAGTCTTTTCGCTACGGCCCGGAGCAGCGCCATCATGTGGATGTGCGATGGGAAATTCAAAACGTCGCTAATCACGTAAATTTCAGTGGCGTGTCGACGCTGTTAGGCTCGTCGACGTTCGGGCAGGTGACCAGCGCCAGTACAATGCGTACCATGGATGTGATGCTACGGTACAACTTCTGATGAAAACGCGCGCTCGCCAAGTCGTCGCCGTTCTAGTGATCGCCGGATTTTCACTGGCGTCCCTCCCGGTCAGCGCACAGCAGCAGTCCGTGCCTCCTCCGCCACAATCGCCTCCATCGGGGAACGTCGCGCTTCTGCATACCGCGTCGAATTTCGTGCGCATCGATGTTGAGGTTAACGATCGCTCGGGGAAGCCCATCACCGGCCTGAAGCCGTCGCAGTTCAGTCTCACCGACAACGGCAAGCCGCAGAAGATCACTAACTTCTCGTACGCCGACATCGAAAAAGTCGAAACGGCCGGCGCCGAAAACGCCAAACCAATCGTTGTGCCCGTCGATAGCGACGAACCCGTGGCGTCGGAGGCCGTCAGCGATGCGATTCGCGACCGCCGCCTGATCGTTCTGTTTTTCGATTTGACCTCCATGGAAACGGACGATCTGATCCGCGCGCATGACTCTGCGCTGAAATTCATTCGCAAACAGATGACGCCTGCGGACCTGGTCGCCGTGGTTACGTTTTCATCGCGCCTCTCCGTGCTCGCCAATTTTACGAATGACCACGCCGTGCTCGAAAAGGCCGTCGCCCAGATTGTTCCCGGAGTCTCCTCTGACCTCGCCTCGCCTCTCGACGCCGCAGCGCAGAACGGCGAAGTTTCCGTGCAGGAATACACCGGCGCTGCCTACACGCCCGACGAAACGGAATTTAACGTCTTCAACACGGACCAGAAACTTGCCGCCGTCGAAGGTCTCGCGGATGTGCTGGGCGCGCTTCCGGGCCGTAAAGCGATGGTCGAGTTCACCGGCGGAGTCACCCAAACCGGGGAAGAGAATCGCGCCGAGCTGCGCGCCGCCACCGACGCGGCCAATCGTGCCGACGTCTCCATCTATTCCATCGACGCGCGCGGCCTTTTCGCCTTGCTGCCGGGCGGCGACGCGACCACCGACGCTGCCACCGGGACTTCGATGTTCAGCGGCGCCTCCGTCTATCACCAGACCGACCAGCGCGAAGACTCTCGCGATACACTGGCGACCCTCTCAACTGACACCGGCGGAAAGGCTTTCTTCGATCTCGGCGACTTGAGCGACGCCTTTCCGGCAATTCAGAAGGACAACGGCGGCTACTATTTGGTCGGGTACAACCTTGCTGCGGACGTCAAGCGCGACGGCAGTTGGCACACCATTCGTGTGAAGGTGAACGTGCCCGGGGCGCATATCCGCTACCGGAGCGGCTACTACGCGCCCAAGGATTTTCAGCACTTCGCGTCCGAGGATCGCAAGGAACAGCTCGCCGAGGCGATGGACTCGGAAAGTCCCTACGTCGACCTGCCTATTGCGGTTGAAACGTCAGCGTTTCGCCTCAACGACCGCCAGATTTACGTCCCCATCGCCGCGAAGATCTCTTCCAGCGCCCTGCAATGGGCCGAAAAACGCGGCGATAGGGAAGCGAGCTTCGATTTCGCCGCCGAAGTTCGCGCCTATCCCGCCGGCCAGGTCGTCGCGCAGCTGCAAGACACCATCCACGTGAAACTCGGCGCGGAGCGCTACGCGGAGGTGAGCAGCAGCAATCTGGTGTATGAAGGCGGCGTCGTTCTCAGCCCGGGCAGGTACCGCTTGAAGTTTCTCGCGCGCGAGAACGAGATGGGCCATATCGGAAGTTTTGAAACGGATCTTGTCCTCCCGCCGCGGCCCGCCGGTCGCCTGTCGTTGAGCTCCGTGCTTCTCTCAAACGAATTGGTTCCCACGGTGAAGACAAGCGAGGTTCAGACTAAAGGGCAGGGACGTACGGCACGAATCGAAAACTCGCCGTTGGAGATGGCCGGCGAAAAAATCATTCCCAGCGTGACGCGCCTTTTCACCCAGCAGCAGACTCTTTATGTCTTCTTCCAGGCGTACTATCCGGATGGCGTCGACCCAAGGGCTCTGCGCGCCGGATTGATTTTCTTTCGCGACGGTGCGGAAATCAAAGCCACTCCTTTGTTGACACCGTCCGACGTTAACCAAGACACTCGCACAGCCTCATTCCGCATCAGCCTGCCGCTCGCCAAGCTACCCACTGGCCGCTACTCCGTGCAGGCAGTCGTCGTCGGAGCGGGAACCCAGCACTCCGCTTTTGGCCGCGCGTATCTGGCATTGCTGCAACCTGTCGCGGCGCCGGGGACGCCTTCGACGCCAAAGAATCCCTAAGTTGGGGACGCCACGGAGCCAATAAGCCAGGAGATTCTAGTGCGCTGCGCGGGTTAGTCAGCGGGCAGATTCGCGGTGGTCCAACCGCCGCCCAGCGCTTTGATCAGCAGAACGCTGGCCACCATTCGGCGCGTCAGGATGTCCGCCGCCGTGCGCTCGTCGCTCAGCGCCAGGCTTTGCGCGGTCGTCACTTCAAGGTACGACGTAACCCCGCCCGTGTAGCGGTGCAGCGAGAGGTCCAGCGAATGTTCCGCCGCCGCCACGGCGCCAGCTTCTGTCGCCGCCTCCTGCTCCAAAATGCGCTGCGCCGCCAAATTGTCTTCCACGTCCTGAAAAGCCGTCAGCACCGTCTGCCGATAGTTCGCCACTGTTTGCGTGTAAGCGGCCTGCGCTTCGGCGGTCACCGCGTGGCGTCGCCCGCCCTCAAAAATGGTGCCGAATGCCGATGCTCCGATGGCCCACAGCGCACTGGGCCCCGACAACAGATTTCCAATGCCCGCCGTCTCAAATCCACCGCCGCCGGACAAGCTGACCGTCGGATAATATGCGGTCTTCGCCACTCCGATTTGTGCGTTCGCCGACGCCATCTGCCGCTCCGCCGACGCGATGTCAGGCCGGCGCTCCAGCAATTGCGAAGGCAATCCCGGCGGGACAACGGGAGGGGGAACGCTGAGCGGAGAAGCCGCCAAACTAAAGTCAGAGGGCGGTTCGCCCGTCAGCACCGCCACCGCGTGTTCATAAGCCGCGCGCTGCACCCCAACGTCGATGGCCTGCGCGCGCGTCGTCTCCAGTTGCGTTTGCGCTTGCGCAACGTCGACCGCCGAAGCCAGGCCCCCTTTGAATCTGTCCTGAGTCAGCTGCAAAGTTTTCTGAAACGCTTGCACCGTGTTGTTCAACAATTGCGATTCCGTGTCGAGTCCGCGCAACTGGAAGTAATCCATCGCCAGTTCGGCATGCAGGCTCAGGTTGACCGTCGCCAAATCCGCGGCGCTTGCCTGCATTTGAGCCCTCGCCGATTCAACCTGGCGCCGAACTTGCCCCCAAATGTCCGGCTCGTAGGAAACATCCACGGGAAGAAGATAGTCGTTGTAGGTGACTGCTTCGCCTGCGCTGAACAGCGCTTTGTTTTGCGACTGTCGCTGCCGTGAAGCGGATGGTCCGGTGGAGACAACCGGGAAGTAGCCCGACCGGTAAAACCGCACCGCTGCGCGCGCCTGCGTATATTGCGCCTCGGCGGCCTTCAGGTTCTGGTTCGAAACGTCGACCTTGTCTTCCAGCTCACTGAGCCTCGCATCCTGAAAAACTTCCCACCATTTCCCGCGTGGCGCTGCATCGTTCGGCTGGGTTGTTTGCCAATTCCCGAATTCCTTATAAGACGTCGCGGTTGGCGTGGGCGCCGTGGGACGCACATACGCCGGACCAACCGTGCATCCGCTCACGAAGAAGCAGGCGCCCAGTAGAAATCCGCCGGCGCCGATGATGAGCTTTCGTTTTCGTTCCACGCTGGCCGAGCAGGCCTCGCGGCGAAGCGCGATCTTCACTTCGGCGCCCCCGCTGAACCATTCGGTTGCGACGGATTAGTTGTCGTATCCACGCGAACTTCTTCGTCATTGACGAGCGAATCCGGCGGATTCACGATGATGGCGTCCTGATCGGTGATGCCCGCAACCACTTCCACGCGCGTGCCGAAATCGCGTCCCAGCGTAACGCTGATGAGGTTCGCGTGCTTCCCATCGTCGACCGTCGCAAGCTGAATTCCTTGCGACCGGAAGATGAGCGTGGCAATCGGCACAATATAGGTCGACGCTCTGCCCGGAATTGCGATGTGCACTTCCGCGTACGCGCCCGGCAGGAGCGTCCCGTCCGAGTTGTTCACATCGACTTCCACCAGCAGCGTGCGCGACGCTGGCGTAATCGCGTTCGCTGTGCGCACCAGCGTGCCGGGGAACTTCCGTCCGGCAAACTCCGGCAAAGTTAAATACGCCTTGATTCCGGGGCGCGTCGCCGCTGAATAGATCTGCGGAATACTCACGTACACTCGCAAGATGTTCGTCGCCGAGATATGGAACAGCTCCCGGGCCGGAGCGCCGCTTCCCGCGTTGATCAGGTCGCCGATGTCGATGTTGCGCTGCGTAATCACGCCATCAAACGGCGCGTAGATTTTCTCGAAGGATTGCAGGTCTTCCAGCCGCTTCACATTATCTTGCGCTGCCTGCACTTGCGCCTGTGTGGCCTGCATGCTCGCCACCGCGTTGTCCACATCCTGCTTGGCCACCGACTCCGTATTCAGCAAGTCCTGGTAGCGATTCGCGGTGATCTGCGCGATGCGATGGTTCGCTTCTGCCGTCAGCAGATCAGAGCGTGCCTGCTGTAGTTGTTGGTCGACTTCTGGCGTATCGATGTCCGCCAGCAATTGCCCCTTCTTCACATGCGCTCCGATGTCCACATACCAGTGTTGTAAGTAGCCGTTGGTGCGCGCGTAGATCGGCGCGTCCGAAAACGCTTGAACGTTGCCGGGAATAACGATCTCCTGCTGCGGCGCGGTCCGTTCCGCGTGGATCACGGAGACCGTCGGGACGGCCAGCGTATCCGTATCTTCCACGAGCTTGTTCTCAGCTCTCGAACGCGAAAGGATCCCGAAAATTACGACCGCGGCGACAATCGCAGCAATCACAAGAATCAAGACCCAGTGTATCGGGCCCATCCGCCTGCTCGTGGCCGCGGACGGGCCGATTGGTCCTGTCGCGCCTTCTTCTTCCGTCCCAGGCCCGGTGTGTACGCCAACTCCCATATCGTTAGACCTCTTCACAGTTGAAATGCGCCAACGAATCTTTTAGCTAGGCCGATTGCCTCGATGGTTCCTTCGGGCGATGTATATGAAACAAGCTGAAGCATACGGGAACGAAAAACAGCGTCGCAACGGTCGCGAACAAAAGTCCGCCAATCACCGCGCGCCCCAGCGGAGCGTTCTGCTCGCCGCCTTCGCCCAGCGCCAACGCCATCGGCACCATTCCGATAATCATCGCCAGCGCCGTCATCAGCACCGGCCGGAAACGCGTGAAGCCCGCTTCCGCCGCAGCTTCGGCCGGACTCTTGCCTTCCGCCAACTGCTCCCGCGCAAAGCTGACCACCAGAATGCTGTTCGCGGTCGCCACTCCCATGCACATAATCGCGCCCGTCAGCGCTGGCACGCTGATTGTCGTGTGCGTCACAAAGAGAATCCAAACGATGCCGGCCAGCGCCGCGGGAAGCGCCGTGATAATGATAAACGGGTCCAGCCACGATTGAAAATTCACCACGATCAGCAAGTAAACGAGCAAGATCGCGAAAACCAGGCCCCCGAGCAGGCCGGCAAACGAACTGGCCATCGTCGCAATCTGGCCTCGCACCGTCAGTTGCGACCCGCGCGGCAAATCGCGCCTGCTGGCGTCGACGATCTTGTTGATGTCGCGAGAGACGTCGCCCAAATCCCGGCCTGTCGCCGTTCCGTAAATGTCGATCACCGGCTGGATGTTGTAATCGGACACGTTGGCCATTTCCGCCCCGCGATTCACCGAAGCCAGGTTGCCCAAGATTTGCGGCGGGGAACCGTTGGTCGGTGTCAGCGGAATGTTTTCGAGGTCCTGCAGCGACTCGATTCGATACTGCGGTGTCTGCGTCGCGATCGGATAGCTCACCAGGTTCCGGGGATCCAGATAAAATGTCGGCGTCGTCTGAAAGCTGCCGCTCAGGGAAATCAGCACGTCGCTGGCAACATCGTGCTGCGTCAGCCCAATCTGGCTGGCCTCCGTCCGGTCAATGTTCACGTGAATGTCTGGATAATTAAACACTTGCTGCACTCGCAGATCGGCCAACCCCGGCACGAGCTTTAGCTTTTGCAGCATCCGGTCGGCGAATTCGCGGTTCGCTCCGCGGTTTTGCCCTATCAATTGAATGTCGATCGGCGAAGGCAGTCCGAAATTCAAAATCTGGCTGACGATGTCCGCGGGAAGAAATGCGAACGTCACTCCCGGATACTCTTCGTTCAGTTTCAAGCGCAAATCGTGAACGTACTGCGCCGTCGGATGGTGCTTCGGCTTCAAGCTGACCAGAATGTCGCCGTCGCCGGGCCCAATCGGCGACGACGTGCTGTAGCTCAAATTGATGCTGCTGTACGGTGTTCCAATAATATCGATGATGCTGTCGAACTCCCCCGGCGCGATGGAATTCCGAATCGTGGCTTCCACCCGGGCGCACAAAGCTGCCGTATCTTCAATTCGCGTTCCCGTCGGCGCGCGCAGATGCAGCCGGAACTGTCCACTGTCAACCGCCGGAAAGAAATCTTCGCCAATGAAGGGAATCAGCGCCATAGAAAGCACGCACAGGCAAAGGAAAATAGACGCAAACAGGCCCCTGTGGGTGATGCATGTTTCAAGCATTTCCCGGTATCGCACCCGCGCGCGGTGATACATATTCTCAAAGCCCCGTTGGAAGAGCACCAGCGGATTCCGGCTGCGCAGCTCGCCCGCTCCCGTCCCGTGATGGATTTTCAGCAAATATTTCGCCATCGTCGGGACCAGCGTTCGCGAAAGGAGATACGACGCAAGCATCGCGAAGACCACCGCTTCTCCCAGCGGCACAAACAAGTACCGCGCCACGCCCGTCAGAAAGAACATCGGGACGAACACGATGCAGATCGCCAGCGTGGAAACGAGCGCCGGCACCGCGATTTGATGCGCGCCGTCCAGAATCGCTGGCTCCAATTCCTTGCCAAGCTCCAGATGATAATTGATATTTTCAATCGCCACCGTCGCGTCGTCGACCAGAATGCCCACCGCGAGGGCTAAACCTCCGAGCGTCATGATATTGATCGTTTCTCCGAGCGTGCCCAGCACGATCAACGAAGTGAGAATGGACAACGGAATTGACACCGCGATGATCACCGTGCTGCGCCAGCTTCCCAGAAACAGCAGGATCATCGCCGCCGTCAGGCACGCCGCGATAATCGATTCGCGGACCACCTCATTAATCGCTGCGCGTACGAAAATCGACTGGTCGGCCTGCGGCTTGATTTCCAGCGCTGGCGGAAGGCTCGCCTTCAGCTGTGGCAGCATTTTCTTCACGCCCTCGATCACCGAGAGCGTCGATGCGGTGCCCGACTTTTCAATCGTCAAGATCGAAGCACGCTCACCGTTCACGCGCGCAATCTCTGTTTGCGGAGGATAGCCATCTCGCACATGCGCCACGTCGCGAATGTAGATCGTCGTGTTTCCCATCGTCTTGATCGGCAAATTGTTCAGCTGGTCCACAATAGTCGGGGCGCCATTCATATCCACGTCATATTCGAACGCGCCGATTTTCACCGTGCCGGATGGCAGAATCAGATTCTGACTGTTTACGGCATTGACCACGTCGAGCGGCGACAGCCCTCGCTCCTGCAGCGCCTGCGGCTCCAGGTCCACCTGTATTTGCCGCACGCGTCCGCCGTCTGGCCACGGAATCGATACCCCCTCCACGGTGGCCAGCTGATTCCGGATGAAATTCATTCCCAGGTCCGTCACCTGCTGTTCGGAAAGTCCGTTGCCGGAGAGCGCCAATTGAAGAATCGGCACCGTCGAAGCGTTGTAAAGCAGCACCAGCGGCGGCGTCGCGCCCTGCGGAAGCTGGCGCAAAACCGACTGCGAAATCGCGGTGGTCTGTGCAATGGCCGTCGAAATATTCACATTCGGATGGAAAAACAGCTTGATCACCGCTTTTCCGCTGATCGTCTGCGATTCGATGTGCTCGATGTCGTTGACCAGCGTCGAAAGCGACCGCTCGGAAGGCGCCGTAATGCGGTAATTCAACTGTTCCGGCGTAAAGCCCTGATAATCCCAGACGACGCTAATCACCGGTATCGCGATGTTCGGGAAAACATCCTTGGCATTTCGAACGATGGACAGCGGCCCGATAATCAGAATCAACAGCGCCAGCACCACGAACGTGTACGGCCGTCGCAGCGCGATTCGAACCATCCACATATTTTCTCTTTACCTTTGCTCCGTCATCTTCCGCTGGTGGCTATATTGCCTGCGCCGTGCGCAACTTTCAACGCGTCCCAAATCCCGCGCGGCTCGCCGCACCGGCCAATGTGGTCGGCGGCCAAGCACCGCGCGCCACAGTACTTAACAGACGTATGCCGCTGCCAATTTGATGCAGGAACATTTGTTTCGGCTCCGGTCCGCGGGTTTCCCTCCGCGGGTCTCGGCGATCGGCGCTACCGGCTCCCGTCGCCAGAAGAGAGAGTAACCCCCAGGCGTCCGCCACAAATCCCGGAAGCATCCAATTTCGTCCCTGAATGAATCACATCTCGGCGAAGCGGGAGAATAGGCCGTGCGGAGGATGCAGCCCAGCAAAATATCGTTACCCGAACGGCAAATTCTTACGTCCAAGTAGACATATATAAAGACCGGCGATAACCTAGAGGTATACTGGACCTCTGTTACGCGGGTCAGCGAGGCGAGCCCGGAGTCGTACCATGGAACCTTCGATTTACGCCCGCGCCAGAACCGCCACGGAGCCGGCAGCAGCTCCGGCGGAAATCACGCCCCGCCCGAACCTTTCTATCGCCGAAAAGCCTCGTCGCGCGCCTCACCGCAACAAATTCTTTGCCGCGATTCTCGCCATCCTGGTAATCGCGGCCATTCTCTTCGTCATTTTCCGCAATCACCAAACCGCGGCTTCCGCCGTCGCCGGCGCCGAAACCGCGCCCGCGTTCACCGAGAATTTCGTCAGCGTGTTGCGTCTTGCCGGAAGCACCGAAGCGCTGCGCTCTCGGCCAATTGTGGCGCCGCAGTTGGCTGGCTCCCAACTCAATTCAATGGTTGTCACGCACTTGGTTCCGGCCGGGACATTCGTCCGAAAGGGCGATCTGCTCGTCGAATTCGACCGTCAAGCCCAGATCAAGGACGCGCTGGACAAAAAGGCCACCTATCAAGACTTGGTGGACCAGGTCGTCGAGAAACAGGCCGCCGAAGGCGCGGCCCGCGCCAAGGACGAGGACGACTTGCAGCAGGCGCGGGACGCCTTGCAGAAGGCCCAGCTCGAAATGGGCAAGAACGAAATTCTTTCCCGTATCGATGTGGAGAAAAATCAGGAGGCTCTCGCCGAGGCCCAGGAAACCCTCAAGCAATTGCAGCACACCTTTGACCTGAAGCGCCAGGCCGCGGCCGCGGACATCCACACCGTCGTGATCCAGCGCGACAGAGCCCGCGCCACCATGCTCTACGCTGAATCGAATGCCGGCAAAATGTCCATCCGATCTCCCATGGATGGTGTCGTTGTCCTCAATACCATTTGGAACGGGTCGAGAATCGCCCCGGTGCAGGAGGGCGACGAAGTGCGGCCCGGCGTGCCCTTTATGAAAGTGGTCGATCCTTCGGCCATGGAGGTCCGCGTCCAGGTCAATCAGGACGATTTGCTCAAACTGCATCTGGGCCAGCATGCCCAGATCAGTTTGGACGCTTATCCGGGTATGACATTTTCCGGGACGCTCGAAGAGCTCTCTCCTCTGGGTCAGGCCAGCGACCAATCGGACACCCTTCGGAGTTTCACCGCGCTCTTCAGTATTCAAGGCGCCAACTCCAAGCTGATGCCGGATCTCTCGGCCTCCGTCGACCTCCAGTTAGCGAACGTGAAGGATGCCTTGGTCGTCCCGGCGGAGGGCGTCGAGCATGAGGCCGGCCGCGATTACGTTTGGCTCAAAACAGGCGGCGCTTTTATACGCCGCGCCGTGACTGCCGGTCCGAGCAACGGCCTGGAGACGGTCATCGAAGCGGGACTAAAACCGCACGATGTAGTGCGGTTGACTCCGCAACTCGGGCAAGGATCATCGTAAGAGGCTCAAAAAAGTGAGTAAGCTCGGCAATCTCTGGCGCAAGCGAAAGTTTGGCGTGCTTGGCGTCGCCGTGCTCCTTGGTGGCTCGATCACCTACGGTGGCTACCGCTTCACCCGGCCCGCGCTCGACGTTCCAAGCGCGCTGGTCCAGCGCACCGAGTTTGTGGATTACGTGCAGGTGCGCGGCCAGGTCAGCGCGCGCAAATCCGTCACCATCGCCGCGCCTTATGGCGCGGGCGATTTGCAGATTGTCATGCTCGCGAAAAACGGTTCCCAAGTCAAAAAGGGCGACGTCGTGATCCAGTTCGATGCCACCACCATTAAGCAGGACTTGGCCCAGGACCAATCCGCTTTGAAATCCGCGGAAGCTGAAATCAAGGAATCCCAGGCGCAGGCGCGGCTCAAGGAAGAACAAGACCTCACCGACGTGATGAAGGCCCGCTATGACCTGCAGTCGGCGAAGCTCGACGCCAGCAAGCAGGAAATTCTGTCGAAGATCGACGGCGCCGAAGCAAACCTCAAAGTGGCGGACGCAAAACAGAAAGTGAGCGACGTAGAAATGAAGCTTAAGACCGACCAGCAGTCGGACGCCGCGGACATCGAGGACAAACGCCAGAAGAGCGCCCAGCAAGCCTACGCCGTGCAGCAGGCCGAGCGAAGCTTGGCCGCCCTCACTCTGTGTGCACCCACCAATGGCATGGTAACTCTGCAAGTCAATTGGCGCGCTGCAGGCCCCATGGGGAACCCGCAGCCTTTCCGCCAGGGTGACCGTTCCTGGCCGGGCGCGGCAATCGCCGAGCTGCCCGACTTGGCCACTTTGCAGATCACTGGTCGCGTCGATGAGCTCCAGCGCGGCCGTATGCAGTTGGGTCAGACCGGCTCCGTGCGAGTCGACGCAATTCCCGACAAGGAGTTCACCGCGAAACTTACCCAAATCAGCACCATCGCAAGCATGGATTTTACGTCAGGCTGGCCCTTTCCCAGGAACTTCACCATGGATTTCTCGCTCCAGAAAATCGATCCGCGCATGCGCCCTGGCATGAACGCCAACGTTCGCATCGCCGTCGACCGCGTGGCGGAAGGCATCGTGATTCCGTCGGAAGCCGTGTTCCAGAGATCGGGCCAGAGCGTCGCGTACATCCTCCACGGCTCGCGGTTCGATGAGCAGCCGATTGAAGTGGAGCGTCGCAGCGGGGATCAAGCTTTGATCGCAAAAGGTCTGCAGCCGGGTGAACGCATCGCCTTGCGCGACCCGGCCGCAGCACCCTGATGGATTCGAAGATGGCACCCAGGAAAGCGCCGTTAGCATCGTTGGGAATTTGCTTCCTGTGCGCAGGTTGGCTCGCGGCCTGCTCTGCGCAGGGCGAGGTGCGCTCGCCATCGGGCGGCGTCCCGGTTGCTCCGGTCGAACAGGCCGACGTGCAGCTTCGCGTGGATACCACCGGAGCCCTGCGCGCCACGCGCACCGCCATGATGGTCGCGCCCGCGATTGGCGGCGGCGGGCTGCAAATCATTCGTCTCCTCAAGTCGGGCACGCAGGTGAAAGCCGGCGACCCGGTGGTCGCTTTCGATCCCAGCCAGCAGCAATACAATCTCGAGCAGGCGCAGTCCGACTACGACCAAGCCGAACAGGAGATCGTCAAGGCCAAGGACGATGCCGCCGTTCAGGCTGCTCAGGACCAAACCGCCCTGTTGAAGGCTGGCTTCGACGTGCGCCAGGCCGAACTTGAAGTAAGCAAAAAGGATTTGGTCAGCGCCATCGACGCTCAAAAAGATCAGCTTACTCTGGATGAGACCCAGCGAGCCCTCCAGCAGTTGCAGCAAGACATCAAATCTCACGCCGCTTCCGGGCAAGCCACCGTTGCCGTGGATCAGGAAAAGGCTCACAAGGCCAAGCTCGCGATGGATGAAGCCCAGCAGAATATCAAGAACATGCGCGTGCGTTCGTCGATCAACGGTCTTGTGGTCGTTCGCCAAAACGAGAACGCCTCGGGAGGCTTCTTTTTCGACGGAATGACCCTCCCCGAATATCAGGAGGGCGACCAGGTCTATCCCGGCAGCGCCATCGCCGACGTCATCGATATGGGCCAGATGGAAATCACTGCAAACGTGAATGAAGCCGACCGTATAAACGTGAAAATCGCCCAGTCCGTTGAGGTTCGCGTAGACGCTCTGCCGGGAGAGATCTTCCATGGAACGGTGAAGAACGTCGCGGCCGGTACCGGCGATTTTTTCTTCGCGGGTGCCGGGGGCAACTCCGAAATCACTGTCGAACTCAGCCATCCGGACAAACAATTCCGCCCCGGTTTCACCGCCCACCTCGTGATCCTCGGGGACAATCTGCCCAAGGCGCTGTGGGTTCCGCGCGAGGCCGTCTTCGAGAAAGATGGCAAGCCCCTTGTGTACGTGCGTACCTCGAACGGCTTTGAGCCGCGTCCGATTCAGATTCGCTATCTCTCGGAGGGGAAGGCTGTGATCACGGGTCTGAACGTTGGAACCGAAGTGGCCGTCATTGATCCTGCGCAGGCCGCCGCCGGCTCAGCAAAACCGGAAACCTCCGCGAGTCCGGTGGGAGCGCCGCGATGAACGCCACCAATCAAGCCGTCCCGCCTCGCCTTGGCTACTCCTTTTCCCTGTGGCAGTGGCTCCCCGATCTGCGCCTGGGGTTCGAGAACCTGCTCGTTCACAAATTGCGCTCGTTGCTCACCATGCTGGGCATGATTTTCGGGGTCGCCGCCGTCGTTTCCATGCTTTCGATTGGCGCTGGCGCGCAGCAGAAAGTCATGGCCTTCATCGAGCAGCTGGGCGTGCACAACCTGATCGTCGAGGCCAAGGAAGCCACAAGCTACATGGCCCTGTCGAAAATCCGCCGAATTTCTCCCGGCCTCACCTTCGCCGACTATCGCGTCATCCGCCAGGGCGTCAGCGGAATTGCCGAAGCCTCCGCACGAAAGCGTTTTTCTCCCACAAAGTTGATTCCCACTCCCCAGCAGGAAACTCCCGAAGTTTACGGAGTCGAGCCTTCTTACGAGCAGATTGCCGATCTCCGCATGGTCTCCGGAGAGTTTTTCAATTCCGAGGAAAATGCCGCCGCCGACCCTGTTTGCGTCTTGGGCGAAGCCGCCAAAGCTACTCTGTTCGGTTCCGGAGACGCCCTAGGCAAGTACGTCAAATTGAACGATGTGTGGTTCCGCGTAATTGGCGTGGCCGGGCCGCAGCTCACTTCCCAGGACGATGTCGCCGGCGTTCCCAATGAAGACCTGAACAACATGATTTACGCGCCGGTGAACTCCGTCATCTACCGTTTGGCCGACGACTTCAGCGGCATGAAAGACGAAATTGACGGCATCTACCTGCGTCTCAATCCCAGCGCCGATAGCGCCGCCGTTGCCGCGGTCGTCCGCGGCATTTTGAATAACTCCCACCACAACGCCGGAGATTTCACGGTGATCGTGCCGGCCGCCTTGCTCGCCGAGCAGCAGCGCACCGAGCGCCTGTTCAATACCGTGATGGTCGCGATCGCCTCGATTTCTCTCCTCGTCGGTGGAATCGGCATCATGAACATCATGCTGGCCAGCATCCTCGAGCGCACCCGCGAAATCGGCGTGCGCCGCGCCGTGGGCGCGCGCCAGTTCGACATCGTTCGGCAATTCGTCATCGAAGCGGTCCTGATTTCCTTCGCCGGCGGCATCATCGGCATCGCTTTCGGGTTCGGAATGTCGCGGCTGATCGCCTGGCTCGCTGGATGGTCCACGATGGTCACCGCGGGCTCGATCGTCCTCGCCTTCGTCGTATCCATCTCCATCGGCATGATTTTCGGAATTTATCCGGCGGTAAGAGCGGCGCGGCTCGATCCTGTGGAAGCCATTCACTACGAATAATTCGTGCCTACGTGTCGGGCAGCCGCCAATCGTTTGCTTTTCTGCAGGGAATAGAAATTCTGCTGTTCATTTCAGGGGGACAAAATGAATCGCTCAGCCCATGGCCTGCCTCAAGGTTTGGTCGTTCTCTTCGCCGTATTGATTTCCGCCGGCGCGCTCGCCGCGCAAACGCAAACGCCAATGCCGCGCACCACGCTCGTCGAGCAGGCGCCCTCCCAAAACACGACGGCGCTTCCGCCGCCCCACGGTTTCCAGCAATTCATCAAGAGCGGCAAGCTGCAGCTTTCGCTGAACGACGCCATCTTTCTGGCGCTTGCCAACAATACCGACATCCAGGTCGATCAGACCCAGGTCGACACCGCGAAGGCCGCCATCGGTTCCGCTCGCACGCTCTTCGACCCAACTCTCAACGCCCAGTTCAACACCGAGCGCTCAACCGAGAGCTCATTCTCGGAGGCCGCCGTAGCCCCAACTCTAAGCGGACTCACCCAGATATACGAACTGGGTTTTTCACAGACCTTCGAAACCGGAACGAACGTCCAGACCTCCGTTAGCGCAACGAAATTTTCCTCGAATATCAACTTCGGTTTCGTTAACCCATCCGTCTTCGGAAACGTAACTGTTCAGATCAGTCAGCCGCTCCTGCGCGGTCGCGGGCTCTTGCCCAATCGCGGCCCAATTATCATCGCCCAGCGCAATCTGGAGCAGTCTCGCGCCGCGTTCCGCCAGCAAGTCGCCACGGTAATGCTCAACGTCGTCGCCCAATACTGGAACGTAGTCCAGGCGCGCGAGAATCTCGACGTCGCGCAGAGTCTGCTCGCTCAGGCGCAGAAGTCCTACGATCATGATAAAGAAGCCTTGGAGAAAGGCGCGCTCCCGCCGCTCGACATTTACCGTTCCGAATCGGAAGTGGCCTCGCGCCGCGTTTCCGAGATTCAAGCCGAGTATGCCGTCAAGGAAGCCGAAGACCGTTTCCGGAATTTCCTCGGCGCCGACGTCGATCCCAACATCCGCGCCCTCGATCTCGATCTGACTCAGGTTCCCGAGCCAACCGGCGACCTTCTCACCGTCGACATCGCCACCGAATTGCAAAAAGCCCTCGTGAATCGCCCGGATCTCGATGCTCAGCGCCTCCAGGTCGTTAACGATGATCTGAACATCAAAATCGCCCACAACGGCCTCGACCCTCAGTTGCTTCTTACGGGCATCTACTCGGGCTACGGCCTGAACACCGACACCAACGGACCATTTCTCGAAGCCCTCGACCAGACCTTCGGGTTCAGCCAGCCCACCTACGGTGGCGCCCTAACCCTGACCCTGCCCATCAAAAATTATGCCGCGAAATCCGCCTATGCCACCGCCCAGGTCAGCAAGCGCCGCGATCTCTACACCGATCGCCAGCTTCGCCAGCAAATTGGCCTGCAGGTCGCCAACGCTGTCCATGACTTGGAGCAGTCCAAACTCTCTATGGAAGCGGCAAAAATTGCCCTCAATCTGGCGCAGAAAAATCTTCAGGCCGAGCAGCGAAAGTTCGAGCTCGGTGCGGAGACCTTGTTTGTTCTGCTAGAGACACAGTCGGAACTCGCCACGGCCGAGCAGAGCCTCATTCAAGCGCAGATCGGCTACCAGGTCGCCGTCGCCTCGGTGTACTACTCCACCGGAGAACTGCTCGGCAATTACAACGTCGAGATCGCCGGCCTCACAAAGTGATTTGCACGGCGCGCGGCGGCGGCGCTCTCAGCATTCCGTCTCGCCAAAAGCGTGATTCGCATCACCGTTTGACCCTTTCGCTCCCTTCCGCTATCATTTGTTCGCGGGGTGGAGCAGCCTGGTAGCTCGTCGGGCTCATAACGCTCCGTATGTCACCTGGCTCTGCCGGATTCAAACGACTTAGCCCTTCTTCTCAGTCGTAAAAACCACTCAAAACGGGATATTATGGGCACTTAACGGGCACCTGAGAATCACAGGTTGCTGCTTGCGCCAGCACTTCAAAGCGGAGCCTCGGGACCGAGGCCGTGGCATTTGTCCTCCGCCAAGCATTCGGGCTTGAGACGGGCTCTGCACAGCAAGACTCCTCACTTTGGCGGAAATTGTCGAGCGTATACCACTAATGCACATCTCCAAGTACTTCCCGAACAAGTGAACCCAAATGGTGGGAACATGGTGGCATAAAGAGCGCATATCTAGCGTTGCGACCCGCACACTTTCGCTCAGGGCGTTGTAGCTTCCCGGTGCTCATCTCGCGCTCACTTCTGAAGTTTAGTTTTTGACGCTTACGTATTCGGAACAAAATCGGATGAAAACGCTTATTCACGATCCCGAAGCTAAAAAAATAGACGGTGATTCCCGCGCTGCGGCCCAAGCTCGTAAATTGAAGAACACTAAGAGTGCGGAAGCAATGCTTCGGGCCCTACTGGAGGCAGCACCGGATGCAATGGTCGTGGTAAATCAGAGCGGGGAGATCGTGCTTCTTAATGTTCAGGCTGAGAAACAATTCGGATACAACCGCGGTGAACTGGTGGGGCACAAAGTAAAAGACATCATTCCGGAAGGTTTCGAGGAACGGTTGATCGCAGACGGTACCCGCAGTGCGGCAGATGCGCTGGCGCAAGAGATCAGTACAGGGATTGAGCTCAACGGGCGACGGAAGAATGGGAGTGCGTTCCCCATCGAAATTATGCTGAGCCCGCTGGAAAGTGCCGAGGGAACATTGGTGACAGCGGCGATTCGGGACATCAGCGTACGCAAGCAAGCTCAAGAGGAGCTACGTGTAAGCGAAGAGCAAGTCCGCCTGCTGGTAAATGGTGTCAAGGACTATGCAATCTTCATGTTGGACCCAACGGGACACGTCGTTAGCTGGAACACCGGTGCAGAACGGATTAAGGGTTACCGTGCCGAGGAAATTCTGGGGCGTCACTTCTCCTGCTTTTATCCAAGCGAAGATATCGAATCCGGGAAACCTGCCATGGAACTGGAGCGCGCGACCGCGAGTGGTCGGTTCGAAGACGAAGGATGGCGGGTAAGAAAGGACGGCTCGCGGTTTTGGGCCAATGTTGTCATTTCGGCTTTGCGCGACGGGTCCGGAAACCTGCGTGGATTTGCAAAGGTTTCGCGCGACGACACGCGACGCAAACGAGCTGAGGACAAGTTTCGAGGTTTGCTTGAGGCCGCACCGGACGCGATGGTGGTGGTCAACCAGCAAGGCACAATTGTTCTGGTGAATGCGCAGACCGAGAAGCTGTTTGGCTATAAGCGAGTGGAATTGTTACATCAATCCATCGAGATCTTGATTCCGGAACGCTTCCGAGGAAAACATCCCGGGCATCGTACGGGTTTTTTTGCCGATCCCCGGGTGCGCCCAATGGGTGCGGCCCTGGAATTGTTTGGCTTACGCAAGGACGGCACCGAGTTCCAGGTCGAAATCAGTCTCAGCCCGCTAGAGACCGAGGAGGGCGTGCTAGTTTCCAGCGCGATCCGCGACATCACGGAACGCAAGCAAACCGAAGATGTTAAGAGACTAAACGCGGAATTGGAACGGCGGGTTACGGAGCGCACCGCCGAACTGGCAGCGGCCAACAAAGAGCTAGAGGCCTTTGCCTATTCTGTCGCCCATGATCTTCGCGCCCCTCTCCGCCACATTGATGGCTATTCCAAGCTTCTTGCCGAACAGCTGGGTGCTTCCTTAGAAGAAGGCGCGGGGCATTACCTGGAATCCATTCAGGACAGCACACGCAACATGGGTGAAATGGTCGACGATTTGCTGAATCTTTCACGTGTGGCCCGCAAGGCGCTTAACCTGCAAGTGTCTGGGCTGAGTTCGTTGGTCGATGAAGTAGTGAAGAATCTCGAGTCGGAAGTAAAGGACCGGGAAATTGAGTGGAAGATCGCCGGTTTGCCGTTTGTCGAGTGCGACCCCGTCCTAGTGAAACAGGTTTTTGTCAACTTGCTCTCGAACGCCGTCAAATTCACACGCACACGCCCGCTTGCGGTCATTGAGGTAGGTCAGAAACTTATCGACGGCCAGACAGTGACCTACGTCCGCGACAATGGCGTTGGCTTCAGCATGAAGTACAGCGACAAGCTGTTCGGCGTGTTTCAGCGCCTGCACCGTCAGGAAGACTTTGAAGGGACGGGGGTAGGATTGGCCACGGTCCAGCGCATCGTCCAGAAGCATGGAGGACGGATCTGGGCACAGGCAGAACTTAATGCAGGAGCCACGTTTTATTTCACGTTAGGGACGAACACGCCTGCCCTCGGCGATGGAGGTTCACTGTGATGTTAGACGAACCCGAGATTCTCCTGGTTGAAGACAATCTGAAGGACGTGGAGTTGACTCTCCATGCGTTGCGAAAGGAAAACTTGTGCAACCGTATTCACGTCGCTCGCGACGGGGAGGAAGCTCTCGATTTCCTGTTTTGCCGGGGAGCTTACAGCCACCGTACCTTCGATCATCCGCCCAAACTCGTGGTGCTTGATTTGAAACTCCCGAAGGTTGACGGACTGGAAGTTTTACGGACGATTAAGAATGACAGCCATACCCAGGCGATCCCGGTGGCAATCCTCACATCCTCAAAAGAGGATCGGGATCTTGTGGATAGCTATAAGCTGGGTGTCAATAGCTACATTCAGAAGCCGGTGGACTTCAACCAGTTCCGGGACACGGTGAAACAGTTAGGACTCTACTGGTTGGTCGTGAACCAATCGCCGCCCTCCAGCACATTTACGGCGAAGTAACGCGAGCGAACTTAGATGGATATGGAAACAAGAGAACCAACTACATTCGATTCGGACCGGCCTGCGGTCTCAATGCCCCTCCGTGTTCTCATGCTCGAAGACAATCCTCGGGATGTCGAGCTCTGCATTCAGGAACTGAACAAAGCAGGGTTCGAACTTCAAGCAGACGTGGTGGACACTGAGGAAGCCTTCGCTGCGAAGCTCGAATCTCGCATCTACGATCTGATATTGTCCGATTTCCGGATTCCGACATGGAGCGGAGTAGAGGCTTTCCATCTTCTCAAGCAGAGTGGAAAAGACATTCCTTTTATTTTAGTAACCGGCACACTGGGAGAAGAAGCCGCAGTCGATCTTATAAAGGAGGGCGTAGCGGACTACATTCTGAAGGACCGCTTGGTGCGCTTACCATTGGCCATTCGTCGCGCTCTGCAAGAAAAAACAACCCGCGATGAACGGGAGCTAGCTATTCAGTCCCTTCGCGAAAGCGAGCAGCAAGTCCGGCTGTTGCTCGACTCGACAGCCGAGGCGATCTACGGCATCGACGTTAGGGGCAACTGTACTTTCTGTAACGCTGCTTCGTTACGACTGCTCGGGCATGACAATCCCGACGATCTGCTTGGGAAGCAAATGCACTGGCTCATGCACCATACGCGAGCTGACGGCACACGGTATCCGATTGAAGAATGCCGAATCTACATGGGCTTTCGTGAACGCAAAGGCTCTCACTCGGATAAAGAGGTGCTATGGAGGAAGGACGGCTCCAGCTTCCCAGCCGAGTATTGGTCTTATCCGGTGATCCGGAATGGGGAGCCAATTGGTTCCGTCGTGACATTCCTCGATATAACCGAACGCAAGCGAGCCGAAGAGGCCCTCCGAAGAAGCGAAGCAAGGGTTAGGCGCTTGCTTGAGTCCAATATTATTGGCATCGGGATCGGGACCCTCGATGGAAAGCTCCTCGATGGGAACGATGCCTTCTTGAAACTCTTGGGATACTCACGTGAGGAAATGTTTTCCGGAGCGTTACGTTGGGACGAGATGACTCCTCCGGAATATAACGGTGTTGATCAGCGAGCAGTTGAACAACTGAGGAATACGGGGATTGCGCCACCCTGGGAAAAAGAGTTCATTCGCAAGGACGGTCATCGAGTGCCGGTACTGATCGGCGTCGTCACGCTCGCAGCGGAACAAGGCGATATTGAAGCGGTGTCCATTGTCATTGACATCAGCGAGCGAAAGCTTTTGGAGCAACAGTTGCGCCAGGCACAGAAGATGGAGGCTATTGGCCAGCTCGCTGGCGGTGTCGCCCATGACTTCAACAACCTCCTGAGTGTAATCATTGGGTACAGCGACATTCTTTTAGACCGCGCCGGTCAGGATGCCAAGATGCGCAGTCAATGTCAGGAAATCAACAAGGCTGGCAATCGCGCTGCCTCTCTGACGCGCCAACTCCTCGCATTTAGCCGTCAACAAGTTCTTGAACCGAGAGTTTTGAATCTCAACGCCGTCGTCGTCGACATTGAGAAGATGCTCAGACGCCTCATCGGCGAAGATATTGAGTTCCGAACTGCTTTGGACCCTACGCTGGGTTCTGTGAAGGCTGATCCAGGGCAGATCGAGCAGATCATCATGAATCTAGCCGTGAACGCGCGTGACGCAATGCCCGAGGGTGGAAAGCTGGTTATCGAAACCAGTAACGCCGAGCTCGACGACTCATATGCGCTGCAACACCCTTCGCTCAGTCCCGGTCGATACGTGCTACTCGCCGTGACAGATTCCGGTATTGGAATGAGCGAGGAGACAAAAACCCACATCTTCGAGCCATTTTTTACGACCAAAGAAGTAGGTAAAGGCACTGGTCTGGGGCTTTCCACCGTCTACGGCGTCGTTAAACAAAGTGGTGGCTACATATGGGTCTACAGCGAACTCGGACACGGGTCTGTCTTCAAGGTCTATCTGCCACGGGTCGATCAATCTGTCCAGCAGAGTCGGCCGAACGAGTTGGCACCCGAGCTCTATCGTGGGACGGAAACCGTTTTGCTAGTGGAAGACGAGGAATCAGTCCGGACATTGACTCGTAGTCTGCTAGAAGAGGGGGGATATACGGTCATTGAGGCCAGCAATGGTACTCATGCACTCGAAATCGCCGGAAGGTATTCTGAGCCCATTCATCTCCTTTTGACCGACGTGGTGATGCCGGGAATGAATGGGCGAGCGTTGGCGCAAAAGATGATTGCGGCCCGGCCAAAGATGAGGGTGGTTTACATATCTGGTTACACGGGCAGCTTTTCCTCTCACGGGGAACTTTTCGATGCGGCGGCAACGCTGGTCCAAAAGCCCTTTTCTCGGGCAACACTGTTACGGAAGTTGCGCGAGGCACTGGACTCCCAGAAAGAGTTGGAGCCTAGCTACCGGCATTGAATTGCGACGCCAGAGAAATGCACACGTTTCGTAATCCCGCTGTAACATTCCTCAATTGACCAATTGTTGGTTCGAAGATCGTACCCGTACTGCGGGTCCGATCGGCATTGATACCCGCAATAGCTAAGCGGGGAGCGGCCCCGTTGCTCGTCGGGCAGATTCACCGTGCAACATTGTATCTTGGCGCAAGTCCAGTCAAATGCTGCACCTACCGCCAAATTCCACACTTAACGGGCACCTGAGTATTTGCAGAACAGACGCAAGTCGCGTATTATCTATGATGCGGGGTGGAGCAGCCTGGTAGCTCGTCGGGCTCATAACGCGCCAAACGTCAACCGGCTCTGCCGGATTCAAACGACTTAGCCCTTCTTCTCAGCCGCAAAAACCCTTCAAAACGGGATATTCTGGGCACTTAACGGGCACCTGAGAATTGGAGGATGGCACCTGCCTTGGGCGCGCACTATCCGACTCCAACAGCTCCATCAATTACTTTCGCTTCCCTGTGTTTTCAGTAATTTGGGGAATCTGCTTTTCGCTCAAAGCTAACCCCAATGGCATGAAAAGATAGGATTCTGGCACACTTTTGGCACAGGGGACTGGGGTGAACCCCTCCGTTGAGACAGTTTGGAATTGGCACACTTGCCGTTCACTGGTTTTTCCTTCTCAAACTTTCTCTTCTCCTTCAGGATGACGCTCAGCTGGTGAAGCGGAGGCGAGCTCTGCTGGAGAGCAACTCGCCGAGGAATAACCAGCTGGAGACTCATCGGAACGATGAGTCGGGGGGCGGCTCTTGGGTCGCTCCCCGCTACTGTTTCCTACATCGGACTGATAGATCTCCCCATGCCTGAAAAAACTCATGGTTGCTCCAGCAGAATTCACCCCGGTATTCGCCTCTCGCTCGAACTCTTCCGGCGGCCGATAGCCCAGCGCCGAATGTAAACGGCACCGATTGTAGTACTGTTCGATGAAGGCCTCGATGTTACCGAGCAAGTGTTCTAAGTCTCGGTAGTCGTTGGCATAAATCTCCTCCCGTTTGAGCGTCTTCATAAAACTTTCGCAACTGGCGTTGTCATAGGGGTTCGCCGGCCGACTCATGCTCGGGATCATCCGGTGCTTTCGCAAAATCTTCACGTAGTCTTCAGAAGCGTACTGCACACCACGGTCGGAATGATGCACCAAACCTGGTGGTGGCTGTCGTTGGGCAATGGCCTGTTCCAGCGCCGCAATCGGCAACCGGCTCGCGAGCGTTCGGTCCAAAGCCCATCCCACTACCTTGCGTGAGAACGCGTCGAGAATTACAGCCAGGTAGACGAACTCCTTCTTCAAACGGATATAGGTGATGTCCGCTACCCAGAGCTGATTCATTCCTGTCAGTTTCATGCGACCGGCGAGATTTAGATAGACCTCGAACTCGTGATCGGAATCCGTGGTCACTACGAACGCCCGCGGCTGCACGGCCAGAAGGTTGTCTTCCCGTATGATCCGCAACACACGCTTGTGATTGACCAGCATCCCCCGCCGCCGTAACTCGGCGCTGATCCGTCGATACCCGTATCGGCGGCGATGCTCGACGACTATCTGTTGAATCGCTGACCGCACTGCCATGTCTTCTTCCGCCGGCATCTCCTCCTGCAACGACCGATAGAATCCTGCCCGGCTAACCCCAGCCAGCTGACACATTCGCTCGATACTCAAGCTGCCTTGCATCGACATCACTCCCCGGATTTGGTCGTAGATGCCTTCTCGCCAGTGATACCGTGCTTCTGGCGTCGAGCCTCGACTTTTTGCAAGGCACCTCTGAAAAAATCTACCTCCAAGGTCTTCTCGGCCAGCACTCGCTTTAGCTGGCTGACCTCTTTGCGGAGCGTGGATTCGCGCGGACTCTCTGGCGGCGGTTCGTCGCCGATGTCAACAGGGTCCAGTTGATCGCGCCATTTGTACAACAGCCGCCGATGAACGCCAAGCTCCTCCGACAGCGCTACGATGTTCTCGCAACGCTTCAGTCGCTCGACCGCCATTCGACGAAACTCGTTCGGATACCGTCCCTTTCGTTTCCTCGCCACTTTGCAGTTCCTTTCCCTGCAAAGTGTGCCATTTCCGCTTGTCTCAAAATAGGGGTTCAGTCCAGGACGCGCCTGCTTTACGAAGCCCGGGGTGAACCCCTTATATCAAAAGCAGCAGTGCTCCGGTTTGAAAATGAGGTTCCATACGTTTCGGCACTCTTCCTCGGTTGAATCGATCCGAATCTTTTCATAAATATCGATAGTGCCTTTGCGGGTACGTCTTCACTACATCAGAAAGCCTCGCGGGAAGACAAGTAGCCCACCCAAATGTCCTTTTGTGGGCATCAGAAATCCTGGAAACTCTTCAGGTCACAGCGAAATTGAGGGGACACTACTGCCGGAGGGATCTTTCCGGCAGTACTGGTTTGTCCAGTCGCAGCCTTCGCGGCTGCCGCCAAATCTGACTCACCCGGCGATTCCACACGAATGATCCATTGGGAACTCTCCAATCCACTCACTGAAAGAAGGCGTCCAATCTCGGAAACGAAGCGTGGAATTGTTTTATCGTCAGCGGCGGTCTGGTCAGACGGATAGGTGACCTGTAAACGAAGATTGTCTTTCTGGACTTGTTTGATCACCTTTGCCAATGCTGCACGGTCGTCTGCGTTGAGGCCCAGACTGGGCTTCGCAGGGGTGAACGTTACCTGAGAATAGGCCCCTGCCAGCTCGACCTGACCGTGCAGCTCGATTGAGAGTCCAAGTTTGGAACTAAGTTGGGAAGCCAACAGGGAAACCGCCTGGCTATTAAGAGGATCGGAGGAAATCAACCGCAACCTTAGGATGAGGGGAGGCGTCGATGTGAGTACGATCTCCGGCGCGGCCTCTCGTCGAATAGAGGTGCCTGCCAGAACGGAATCCAACGCGTTCTGAACAAACTCCAAGGAATTGAGACTAGAAGCCTTGAAATCGAATGGGGCCTTCTCTTCGACCGATTTCACGACCCCGCCCAAAATTGGGTTCGGCGCCGGAACCGCGTGTGCCGCGGTGACCCCGCCTTGGGTGACCAGAATTTGATCGATCAGGAGTTTGGTCTCAGGGCCGAACTTTGATTGAAGGGCGCCTTCGACGGAGCGGATCACGTCACTCTCAATGTATTTCGTGGTTCGAAGGGTAGCCTGGATCTGTAATCCATTTCTCAATCGGGAGAAATCGAGGTCCGAGACGGCAGCATTGTCCGTCTGAAAAGCCGCCTTCAAATCTCGTTGCACTTCGGCACGCACTGACAAATCGATGACAGCTCTCCGCAGGGTCAAAAAGAGGGGTATCGAAAGCAGAAACAATACGAGGATACTCAGACCCCCCCGGTATTTCAATTTCCACCGGCCTTGTTCCGCTTCCCGACTAGGCTGAAACCCCATGACTCGGAACACCGCCGCAGCGCTTATGATGATCGAAACCAGGTTGGTTACAAAAAGAAGGAACGCTCCCCCGGCAATCGATCCTTGATGAGTACTCAATCCGTAGCCAACGACGGACAACGGAGGAACAACCGCGACCGCGATGGCCACGCCCGGCAGAATGGTCATGGCCACGGAGCCACCGCGAAGAGCCAGTGTGCCGGCAAGTCCGGAGAGCAGGGCAATGAACAAATCCAACAGGTTCGGAGCGGTACGCGCGAGGATTTCAGGTGTAGCTTGCTTTAGCGGGGTGAGATAGGCAACCAGCCATGTAACGCAGATGACCCCGGCTATGCTGGAGGCCAGTACGATAGCAGAACGTTTCCCCAATTTACCGTCACCCAGGAGCAGCGCCAAGGCAGCAGAGAGGATGGGATTCATTAGGGGAGAAATGAGCATGGCCCCGATGATGACCGCAGCGCTGTTTTCAAGGAGCCCGAACAGGGCGATGAGTCCAGCGAGAGCGAGGAGGGCCACGTACTCCACGTCGACATGACTGGAGTCCAAGACGGACTTATAGATGGCGACTCGCTGTTCCGGGGAGACGCGGATTTGGACGCGGCGAAGCAGCTTCCCTTCACTTCCGAAATCGTGCTGAGGTTCCGCAGTCACAAACTGGATCTCCGGGTTTCCGATAAGATTCACTCGGGCTCGTCCACATGACGGCTATTGATGGGATTTCGCCGGGCGCGCACATTGTACAACCAGAAGAACAAGAAGCTTGAAATAGCACTTTTCGTAAATGGGTAAGCTAGTAGCTTCCTTCTCTTCGCATTCGGGCGTCGACTTAGGGCCAGTTTGGCGCCGACCTGCTGCTAGCGGAGCTGCACTGTCATTTCCCGAGGACTTTCTCCACTTGGCCGATCTTCTTTTGGACCTTCCCAGAAATCTTCTCAGCGATGCCTTCGGCTTCCAAGTCTGGATCGTTCGCCGCTCGCCCAAGTTTCTGTTTAACGCTACCTCTCACCTCGTGAAGCTTTCCGCTGACCGTGTCCTTAGTGCTCCGCTTCATGGGGTTGTCTCCTTTGGTTGGATCTACGGGCCCCTCTTAAGGTTCTTTACGTTCATGCCGGGGGCCTCGTGATCAGTTTCTCTGAAATCTATTCGAATAAGGTCAACGCAGCCCACCGACCAGGTAAATGATCAACCCGATGAGCAGGACCGTGCCAACGATTCCAAGGCCTCCGCCTCTCCCCCATCTGGAATACCCGTAATAGCCGCCGCCTCCGCCGAACAACAGAACCAGAAGAATAATTAGAAGTAGCATCGAAGTTCTCCTTTCCTAGCAGTTCTTCCCAGCACGAATCCCAACCTTAATTCACAAAGACATTGATTGCGATTCGATCCTGGGGATGACCACGGTCGTACATGTAATAGCCGTCCCCGGAATAATCTATATACACATCATCGTTGTCGTACCAGTTGTCTGACCAGTATTCCGGCCACGGGTCCACGACACTGAACCAAAAGCCGCCGTATTGGAACCGGGGATATCCGCCTTCAAGCACCACAGGCAGGTTATGGATGCGGAACCGGTGCCCCTGGCCGAATGAGCCACGGAAACGATCGTCAGGAATCCGGTAGCCCTTGTACCCACCGCGTTGCTGCTACGTGCGGTGCTCCGACTGCCAACTATGTGCGCGATGCTGCAGCCACATCCCGCGTCGGTCACCTTCCTGAACAAAGTTCAGGTAGACCCCGATGGAGATGCGATCCTGGGGATACCTTCGGTTGTACAGGTAATAGCCGTCCCCGCTGTAATCGACATACACATCATCGTTTTCGTACCAATCGTTCGACCAGTATTGTGGCCACGGATCAACAACATTGAAATAAACGCCGCCGTATAGGAAGCCGGGATATCCGCCGGTCACCACAACGGGGTTGCTATAGATGCGGAACGCGTGGTCTATGCCGAAAGAACTGCGGAAACGGTCGTCAGGAATTCGGTCAGCCGTATAGCCCCCGCGTTGTTGCCAGGTCTGGTGCTCACTCTGCCAGTTCTGTGCGCGATGCTCCTGCCAGACCGGTTGCTGTTGCCGAGCCTCTTGCTGTTGCTGCGGGTTCGGACCATGTGGCTGCTGGCCGCGCTGCTGCTGCTTTTGCCTGGCCTGATCCTGCTGCTGCTGTTGCTGCGGGCTCGGTGCATGTTGCTGCTGGCCACGCTGTTGCTGCTGTTTGGCCTGGTCCTGCTGCTGTTGCTGCTGGCCGCGCTGTTGCTGTTGCTTGGCCTGATCCTGCTGTTGTTGAGCCTTTTGTTGTTGTTGCTTCGCTTGGTCCTGCTGCTGTTGCTGCTGGCCGCGCTGTTGCTGTTGCTTGGCCTGATCCTGCTGTTGTTGAGCCTTTTGTTGTTGCTGCTTAGCTTGGTCCTGCTGCTGTTGCTGCTGGCCGCGCTGTTGCTGTTGCTTGGCCTGGTCCTGCTGTTGTTGAGCCTTCTGTTGTTGCTGCTTCGCCTGGTCCTGCTGCTGTTGCTGCTGGCCACGCTGTTGCTGCTGCTTGGCCTGGTCCTGCTGCTGTTGCTGCTGGCCGCGCTGTTGCTGTTGCTTGGCCTGGTCCTGCTGCTGTTGCTGCTGGCCACGCTGTTGCTGTTGCTTGGCCTGGTCCTGCTGTTGCTGAGCCTTCTGTTGTTGTTGCTTCGCCTGGTCTTGCTGCTGTTGCTGCTGGCCACGCTGTTGCTGTTGCTTGGCCTGGTCCTGCTGTTGTTGATCCTGCTTATCTTTGTCTTGTTTCTGCTGTGCATAGTTAGGAGCAGTGGCCCCGAGAATCAGAAGCAGAACTCCTGTGCTGACAAATCTGACCCGTTTCATCTCTGTATCCTCCAATCCTTCTCCCTTGGGGCAGGCCCGTCTGGCCTGCCCCAAGGTGTTACGCCACTGCCCCCGACTAATCCGACTTGTTTCTCGGTGACTTCTTGTTCAGAGTGGCCACGAGCAATTTCGCAGAGGCGGGCGGGCGAATCTTGCTATTAATTACGATGTCCTCGCCGCTGACGCCTTTCCCGTATAGCCTCTCATTGCCATCGTTATCGGGACGCAGAGTTGATCCTGCTAGAGAGATCCCGGCAAACAACCCTCGCGAACGCGAATACGAGAGAATTTCTGCTCGCAGCGTGACATCGGTCGAGGCGGCAGCATTCCGGCCCTTCGGCCCGGCTGCAGCAGCCACGTCGCCGCCAAGCTTGACCTGACTGCTCAGAATCGAACTAGCACCGCGCTTATTCATCACCAGCAAGACAAAGTCTGTCGCTTGGCCCCCCAACTGCAGACCGAAGCTTCCACCTTCGAGCGCCATCATGGAAGGCGCGCTCCAAGGTCCGGTGAACTCCTTGCCGCTCCGGCAACTCATAACGCCGCGACCATAGCTGCCCCCGAATCCGATCGCAAATTTCAACACCGAAGGCAGAACGATCACACATTCCGCCTTGTCCAAAACGTCTGCGGGGATATCGTCCGGAATATTCAGAATCTCAGTCATCACCTGGCCGGCATTCTTAATGCGATTGTTTTCGTCTTTTTGGGCCGATGCTGGTAGGCCAACCAACATCATCACGCTCATTAGCAAGAAGATTCTTTTCATCGACGTACTCCTTTTAGCCCCGAGATCAAATATCCCGTGAAACCTCGACCAGTCGGGCTGCCAACGGTCCAACTTATATTTCTTTATGCTGTCATGGTCGGTGATATGCGTCACAAGCCTATGTGTCCTGTCGCGGACAGAACTGTACAAAAAGAGACACCACGTCTGAGCACACTGGTTGAGCATTCCTCGATTCGAAGAATATACCCGGTCGCGGAAACATGTGATTGGAGCATCCCTTGACGTTCGGATACCAATACCAGACGCACAGACCGTCTAATCTCATTTCGCTCAGTGAGTCTTTATTGAGGATCAATTAACGCGCCACGAATGTCCTTGACCTTGCCCAGCTCACTGACAAAAAGCGGGTTTTCGGGGAATTCCGCGACGAGTTCGGCAAGCTGCGAGCGAGCTACTTCTGGCTTCTTCTCGCGCAGGGCCGCCATCGCCAGTAAAATCTTCGCAAACGGTCGCAGGTATCGGCCACGATCGGCGGCGATCCCGAGCTGCTGGATCCCCACTTTCTTGTCGCCGTGGATCCCAGCGAAGCCGAGGAAGAACTTCTTGATTCCTGGCAGGCTTCCAATGACGTAGTTCGCCGTGCCTAACCCAAGATACGCGTCAGCGGCGTCCGGGGCGATGACCAACAATTTCTTGGCATACATATCCGCAAGACGGATCTTTTTCAGGCTGTCGAGCTGCTGCTTTTCGATCAGGCTGGCGTAGTCCGCCTCCATGCCGACGCTTAGGGTCATGGCGAAAAGGGCGTTCGGGTCGTCTGGGTTCGACTTTAATTGCATCTGCGCCAGGTCCTGGGCCCGTTTGTCCGCGGCGAAGAAGGCCTCGCGCAGTTCCGGGTCTGGTTTGAGAGGGATCTTGCCCAGGAAGCGCTTGTCGTCCAAGAAAAAATCGGAGGTCAGCACGCCCTGCCGATAGCATTCCTCAAAGAGATAAGCGGCTGCATCGGCCGCGCTCCCAAGGGGGTCTTCCGGATGAGACTTCTGCAACGACTCAAACTGGCTGCGAGCTTCCTCAGGCTTGAGTTCGTAGAGAAGATGAAAGCCGGCGTCGAGTTCCGGCACGTGCAAGGCCTCAATCTGATCCTGCCCGGTGGCTGTCTGGTCCGCTCGAACAGCAGGAACCCCCGCCATCGCTGCGCTGCAAAGAACCAAACAGATCGTCGATAAGTATGCGCGACGACCGCCACGGCTCGAATTAATCAGGCTCAAGCTGCCTTCTGTAGAGTTTGGCCGCCTCATGGTCTTCGTTTGAGAATTTAGACATCTGTGTTTTGTGTCCCAAATTCAAATCCAGAAGTTCGATACAGTAACAATGTTTACGCTGGATGAAATGTCAGTCGCGCAGGAGAAAATTCAGGAGTGAATCGTTGACGTGGATCTCGCTGTTGTATTGGATGAAGCCCAGTTTCCTGAATTTGTTCATGAAAAAGTTAACACGGGATCGCGTTGTTCCGACCATCTCGGCCAAGACTTCTTGTGACACTTTAGGAAACACTTTTTGAGGCTGGCCTGGCGTGCCATAGCGCGCGAGGAGCAGCAGAATTCGCGCCAGTCGTTTTTCGCTGGAGTTGAAGAGCTGGTCGATCAGAGCCTCTTCTCCTCGGGCAGCTCGTGTCATCATATTTGCGATAAAGCGGTCGGACATCTCGTGTTCCGCATGAAGCACGCGAATCATCTCTTTTTTCTCAACGACGAGTACAGTTGTAGGTGCAATCGCAGTTGCAGTCGCCGTGTAAACGGACTTATCCGCAAGGCACCGTACACCGAAAAAGTCACCTGGTCCCAGAATCTCCACGACGGCTTCCTTGCCACCCTTACTGACTACAGTAAGCTTTACGGCACCCGCTCGAAGGTACATCACATGCTTTCCCGGTTCGCCCTGCGAGAAGATCTTTTCCTTCGCTCGAAACCTGGCAACCGTTCGTCCCAGACCGACCGTATCAAGAAATAATTGCGCATCGAAAACGAGCTTGATTCGCGCTGCGTGTGGACGGAGAGAAGATCCCGCAGATGCACGTCGACGGGTGGGGGAGGAAGAGGGCATGACGCAAGGTACCATGCCCCCCTCCCGCATGTCTAATAGTGAACAGTTGGATTTCCAGGAGTTCAGGGTTGCCAATCCGACAATCCGGTATGGCATAAGCGTGGGCGACACGCACAGTGACTGCACCCGCGGCTCGGACGGAATTCGTGAGATCAATGGTGAGTGCTGATTCCTACCGGCCCCGCAGAGCTTTCCGCAACGACTGGCGCACTTCTAATCCACCATCGTAGTTTATGAATCCCTTCTTCCTGAATCGATTCATAAATAGATTCACTCGTGGCCGCGTGGTACCGACCATTTCCGCCAGAACCTGGTGACTTAGGATGGGAATCTCGACAACCGCCGGGCCCCTCTTATCCAAGTGCGCTAGCCGCAAAAGCACGCGCGCCAACCGCTGCTCGGCAGAAGAAGTCAGCAGCTCCGACACGTGATCCTGGTACTTTTTGACGCTGGACAGCAGATAGGCCACCAGGGAATTTGACGTCTTATTATTCTTCTTGCGAAGCATTTGGAGCATCTTTGCCTTCTTGATGGTACGGATGGAGCTGGTGGTCAACGCAACGGCCGTGGACATCCGAAGGGGATAACCCGCCAGGCAAAGCTCACCAAAGAGATCACCCACTCCCAAGATCGCGGTCACTGCCGCTGGTTGATTTTTCGTTCGGGTGGTGAGCCGAACACCTCCTTCCTGGATGTAGAAGAGCGTGTAAGCAGGCGCCCCTTGCTTATAAATGTTTTGTTTGTCTCGATAGTGCGAGACCTTGCCGCCCAGACTGGCACTTGAAGAGAAGCCACCAAGTTGGGTGGTCATCCTTTTCTTACGTTTCATACGTCGATTTACTCCTAACGATAGCGTTTAGGGATGCGAAGGTTTCCAACCCAATTCATGCTAGTCCGCCGCCGAACTCTCCAGAGCGGCTCGGTCCGTAAGAGCCAAATTGCAACCCTTCCATTGAATCAGGCCATTCTTCTTGAACCCCGACAGAAGTCGCGTCACCGTCTCTCGCGAAGTCCCAATGACCTGAGCGATTTCCTCATGAGTCAAGGTGAGCCGCGCATCGGCCACATCATGTAACAGGCGATTACTCTCGCACCAATCGAGAAGAAATGTCGCAAGTTTTTGGCTCGCGGACCGCGAATGCCCCATCTCGCGCACTCCGGCGATTGCGGAACAATACGATTCACCCAACTGCATAGCCACCTGCACTGCAAGTTCACTGTGGTGCCGCATAAGATGAACCAGATATCTGTGCTCGACGAAGCCAGTCCGCGTCGGTTGTATCGCTTCTGCCCACGCTTCGTAGGGCTGGCCCGACAGCGTCCCAGCTAAGCCGAGTATTTCCCCTGGATTCGCAAATCCCAAAATGAGGGTTTTTCCTTCCGCTGATGATGTGAAAAGTTTTACCCGGCCTGAGTAGAGAATGAATACTCCGCGGGAAGGTTGACCTTCACCGAATAAGGCTGCACCCTTTGGGTGATCGAGGGGGATTGCAAATGCTGCGAGTCTGGCGATGACTTCGGAGCAGATGTCGCTCCTCTTTCTGAGTGATCGATAAGAGCGTTCGTAGCATTTCTCGACAATGTTAAGTTGACGGGCTGCTAGCATGGAAACACCTCGCGTAAACTTGCTGTCTGATATTTGCTTGTATGGTTCGCTCTGGCCGCTCCAGCTTAAAACCATCGCATTTTCTGCACTGTTCAATATTGAACAGGCGGCCCTGACCGGCAGAGCGTAATATATTTTCCTTTTAGATTTCAAAAGTGTAAGTCCCGGTTCAACGCGGGGAGGTGGAGGATGGAAGTGCACCCACACGCTCTCGTAGCATCGTCGCACTTGGAATCTCGACGGGCACTGCTTCGCATCCTGGACGATCTGAGGGTTAACGCCTTCGCATCGACTACCTTGGCGGAGGCTGAGGAAGTGCTTTCCCGGCAACGGGTCGCATTAGTTTTCTGCGACGACCGTTTGAGTGACGGTTCCTATCGCGACTTGCTGCGGAACCTACAAACCTGGAAGCAATCGCCGCATACCGTTGTGACCACCCGCACAGGGGAATGGAAAGAGTATCTGGAAGCGTTAGGGCTGGGTGCGTCCAACATGATTCAATACCCGTATCGACCGACCGAGGTCGAGTTGATCGTCATTCGCGCCATGCGCGGCGGAGATCAGCAGTCTGATCGTGCGATTACCTGAAAGCGCCGGATGCGCCTCCTTCACAGCTCGGGTAACCTCGAGATATCCCCTCTTGCTTTGGAACTCAGTCTGACGCGGATCGTGACACGTCCGCACTCCGTGTGGCAGGTCCCTCTGCCCATGCGATCGCGCTGCTAAGTTCGTCATATCCGAAGCTTTTAACTTCAGCCTGAATGAAATGCTCGGCGATCCTGGGCGCGAGACTCGCCAGTTTGGTATCCGCCGCAAGCGCAATCCTCTTTACGTGCCGTTGATGATCGCGGACGAATCGCACGTGGCGAAAGAAGCTCCCCAGATTCTCCCAACCAGGAAATTCACGGGTATGAATCACCAGTCCCTGGAGGCTACCATGCGCTTCGATCCAGGCGTCGGCAGTGAACGCCAAAGCATCGAAATCCTGTGCGCGCAGGGCTTGTTTGACCTCCACCACGATCACACCGGAGTCAGACAGAAGGCGATGGGAAACGGCAGGGCCTTCGGGAAGCGAGCGCAGCCAGTCAATGGCCTCGGCGAACTCTTTGTTGCTGAATACCGAAACGGGACACGGCATGAAGAAGCCGGCCAGTCCCGTCAATTCTCGAATCCAGGCCAAGTCAGTGACGAGGGCGCAGCCGTCGAAAAGCCTCAGGAAATGGAGACCGATTTTCGCATCTTCCCATGCCGCGCCCGGAGTGAAGCCCTCAAACTCCGGCCCAAGCTGATATAGAAAGCGAACGTGCCGACCCTCTCGTCGGGCATCATCGAGGAGCGGCACGAATACTTGCTCGTAGTCTTCCTTCGATATCTTTCCAACAGCCCTGACACCATCGATTCCAGCAGGAAGATCCTTCAGTTTCTCGATCACCGGCCCCTCCTTGCAATTAGATCGTCTCGCTCTTAGGTTCGTGAAACTGTGCAATGTTGGACACTCACGGCGCAATCAACCGTACTATGATGATCCAAGTTTCGAGGAGAGATCAATGACAACCGCCGAACTCAAACCCGCGACTGCCAGTCCCGCAACTTTAAGCACTACCATGAAAGCGCTCGTTTATCACGGCCCGGGCAAGTTTGCATGGGAGGACAAACCACATCCCGCCATTCAGCATACGGGCGATGCCATTGTGCGGATTACTACTTCGACGATTTGTGGAACCGATCTTCATATTTTGAAGGGAGATCTTCCTTCGGTGACGGATGGACGTATTCTCGGCCACGAAGGGATTGGTGTAATCGAGCAGGTCGGAACGGGCGTTTCGGCGTTTCACTCCGGAGACAAGGTCATCATCTCGTGCGTCACTGCCTGCCTGAAGTGCGACTTTTGTAGAAGAGGCATGTATTCCCATTGCCGAGACGGCGGTTGGATTTTAGGCAACACCCTCGACGGAACTCAGGCCCAGTACGTGCGCATCCCGCACGCTGATGGAAGTCTATACAACTTCCCGGTAGGTGGGGACGAAGAAGCGCTCGTGATGTTAAGCGATATTCTACCGACAGGATTTGAGTGCGGCGTCTTGAACGGGCAAATCAAGCCAGGCGACACAGTTGCCATCGTGGGCGCGGGGCCCGTGGGGCTCGCCGTTCTGCTGACAGCACAATTTTATTCGCCAGCGGCAATCTTCATGATCGATTTGGATGACAAGCGCCTGGCGGTTGCGAAGAAATTCGGCGCAACCACTCTGATCAACAGCGCGGATGGACAAGCTGCGCATCACGTGATGGAGCTGACGGAGGGCGCGGGTGTCGATGTTGCCATTGAAGCGGTGGGGCTTCCGGCTACCTTTGCGATTTGCGAGGACATCGTCGCGGCTGGAGGACGCATCGCGAACGTGGGCGTCCATGGCAAGCCGGTGGAGCTACACATGGAGAAACTCTGGGACCGTAACATTTCGCTTACCACTCGGCTGGTTGATACCGTAACAACACCGATGCTGCTAAAGGTCGTGCGCTCGGGCAAGCTACAGCCTGGCAAACTCGTAACTCATCGTTTCGCGATGAACGAAATTATGAAGGCTTACGACACGTTTGGAAACGCGGCAAAGGAAGGCGCACTCAAGGTGGTTCTTACGAATGCCTGAAGTCGGTAAATCCCTGAGCACTTTTCGGCGCGATCCTTGGAAACACGTGCGCTACGAAATATTCGCTCTTATGAGGATCGGCGTCTTCGCGCTTATTCCACAACCCAGATCGTGAATCCTTTGCCTTGGCGCACAAGTTCCTCTGCAGGATCTCCATGAATGAGCTCGCCTAACCACGAGAGCGACTCTCTTCCAATCACCACCGTGTCGCACTTGCGCGCCCGCGCAAGGCTTAAAATTTCCTGGGTCGCCCGACTCGCGTCTACCAGATTGCAATAATGGGCTTCGATCGCCCCTTTTCCGAAGCCACCTCGACGAAGAACTTTATTGGCACGGTCCAAGGTTTTCTGTTCTGTCATCTCGACCACGGAGATCCATCGACGCTTATAGGCCTGAAGGCGGGCTCTCTCTGCTCCTCGGAACTCGACCTGTTCGGGAGGAGGTGATGGCAGGGCATGCGCTAAGCAGACTCGGAAGTCCCGACGGGGGGAAGCTACTTGAGCCACATACTCAAGCGCCCGCTTCGTTGCGGGCGATTCATCGACAACAATTAACAGTTTCGTGTTCTTCATTGAGAATTCGTCTCCTCGTCAATGTAGGTTTGGTGCATTTCAAGCTACGATCCTCCCGAAGAACTCTCAAGCGGCCGAAACCGTGCCGAAACTGTCTGCCCTCGGACGCTACTCTCGCCTTCTCGCACGTTTCGCCTGCCGCGATTCCGACGGGACTCATGACGCCATGAACCTTGGGCACGTCCAAGAGTAACCAGTGAACCAGGGGACATTTCATGCTCATGATTTCGTCAGATCCCGCAGGTCTGCTCTTTCCTTCTAGCTTCGGATCGACAGCGACTGGTCAAAACCGCCATTGTAATAAGGCGGAGGGCAGCGCCTCTGTTCAAAAGTGAACAGTTTACTGTTTAGCGCGGTATTATGCTGACCTCGGCGCGGGCGGAATGTCTCGGATCTTCTTGATTGGGAGATTGGACGGCGAGGCGATTTGCCCACGAGGAGACAAAAGGACATGGAGGACAAAAGGCCCAGCGTTCTCTTGATCGCAGAAAGCGCTCGGGGTTCGTCGTACTTGGCAAGCCGTTTGGACAAGCGCGGTTGCGTGTGTAGCTTTGCTTCATCCTGCCAGGAGGCCTTCCTGATCCTCCGGGACCGAAAGTTCGATCTGGTGCTGAGTCCGACCAGTCTGCGAGACGGCACTCTTTATTCCATTATGAATCTGCTCAAAGGATCCGACACTACGGTGTTCTATTCCCACCCGGTGGAGCGAGGATGCTGGTGGTTGCCTGCTCTTTTGCGCGGTGAAAAGTGCTTTGGATCGTCTGCGCTTCGCCCGAGCGAATTCGTTCCTCTACTCGACCAAACCATCAAGGACATTCAGAGTGATGCCCCTGCGACGCCGGAAAGCCGGCTGCTGCCGGTTTTCCGAGCAGACGTTTTTGTGATGTCGCCTTTACGGTCGCGGGCGGAATTCGCCGCAGTCAATCCAGCGCGTCTTGAGAAGCAAGAGTTAGCGAAGCACAAGGCCGCCCGATGAGCGAGCGCGGAAGCGTTATTCGCAGCTGGGCTTCCAGGCTCGTACCGACGGATTAGCTGCTGGGCGAGAACGTCGGTTCGCTCTCCAGCGAAAGGTAGGTGAGTTATGTTTCGCCATACGATTCCGATCGGACGGGTCCTTGGAATACCTATCGATTTGGACTATTCCTGGTTCTTGATCGCCGCCCTGATCACTTGGATGTTGGCCGCTAATTACTATCCGTCCGAATTCAAGGGAGGCACGAGCGCGGAATACTGGTTGATGGGGGCGGTGACAGCAGTCCTGTTTTTTGGCAGCATCGTTGTGCACGAACTGGCCCACTCATGGGTGGCTCTTCGCTACAAAATACCCGTACAACGGATCACTCTGTTTGTCTTTGGCGGCGTATCCCAGATCGCAGGTGAACCCCCGAGCGCCAGCGCCGAATTCCTAATTGCAGTTGTGGGACCGCTCACTAGCTTTGCGTTGGCGGCGATCTTTTTCCTTTTGGAGCAGGCGCTTGTGAGTGTCCCTCCGGCGCTAGCAATAGCCAAGTATCTCGCGCTCATTAACGGCCTCCTGGGAGTCTTCAACCTCATACCAGGATTCCCCCTAGATGGAGGTCGCGTTTTTCGCGCCATCGTTTGGGGAGTGAACAAGAACTTCCGCCGCGCGACGCTGATCGCGGCCAGCACAGGCCGATTCTTTGGCTTCCTTTTTATCGTCTGGGGCGTATGGCAAGCGCTGAGAGGGAACGTGGCCAATGGATTGTGGATCGCATTCATCGGCTGGTTCCTCGAAAGCGCAGCCGGAGCTCAAGTCCAACAGCAAATGGTGCAGGGCCTATTAGGGGGTCACAAAGTATCCGAAGCGATGGGAAGTGAATGTACCCACATATCAGAAGATACTTCATTACAAAAGCTAATCGATGAGCAGGTCCTATCACACGGTCGACACTGCTTCCTCGTGGACCGGGGAGCCCACGTGATCGGATTGCTGACCCTACAAAATATAAAAGAGATTCCTCGATCCTCATGGCCGACGACCACCGCAGCCCAAGCGATGATACCCATCGAGAAGCTAAATCGGATCGATCCCAAAGCAGAATTGTGGACAGCAATGGAAAAGATGGGCCGAGATGGAATCAATGAAATGCCTGTGATGCTAGGGAACAACCTCGTCGGATTGCTCTCGACGGGCGACATCGTCAAATATCTTCACACTCTTCAGCAGGTAGGCCCGTGAGGAAGGAGTAGCGATTCGCGTTAGCACGCAATCCGTAGCACTGATAGCAACTCGAATAGGAGGAAGAAAGTGAGCCAAGCAACAGGTGTCAAAACCGCATCCATGACGGAACCGCCGAAACAAGCCTTACAGACCCAGCCAACGCCCGAACAGATTCGCCAGCGGGCATACGAAATCTATGTTTCGCGTAACGGAGCACCCGGTGACGAGGTGCAAGACTGGCTTCAGGCCGAACGCGAACTTGGGCCGGAGCAGGCATAACGAGCAGTTCACGAACGGCTGCCCGAACGAAAAACCGAAACACGAAGCCACCACAGGCGAGACCTGATAGTTTCAGCAAGCCCGTTTGTCCTATCGCCGAATCGTTGCCAGGCTGCCTTGACCCCGTGGGCCTAATCGTCGTCGGCTCTCATGGATGAAAAGGGATGAGCCGGTTCTTGTTGGGGAGTGTATCAGAGTCTGTGGCCCGTTATGTTCGATGCTCAGTTCAAGTCGTTCGACAAACTGATGGAGAACTTTGCACAAAGGCCAGCGCGAGGCTTGAGGAGCGCATCATGAAGGTAAGTCCCCTGGCAGGAAAGCCGGCCCAAGCATCAATGCTGGTGAACATACCCAGACTCGTCACGGCCTATTATACCGAAGTGCCTGATCCGTCCGTGCAGACTCAGAGAGTTGTCTTCGGCACTTCTGGACATCGTGGATCCGCATTCGAAAAGGCATTCAATGAGTGGCATATCCTCGCGATCAGTCAAGCGATTTGCCTGTACCGAAAGCAGCACCAGATTGACGGTCCACTTTTTCTTGGGATGGACACGCACGCGCTCTCTGTGCCAGCGCTCGCGAGTGCGCTTGAGGTGTTAGCGGCTAACGGCGTTGAAATCATGCTTGCTGAAGGGGACGAATATACTCCCACGCCGGCGATTTCTCACGCGATTCTGACTTACAATCACGGGCGCAAGGTCGGGCTCGCCGACGGCATTGTCATCACCCCGTCACACAATCCGCCACATGACGGCGGCTTCAAGTACAACCCGCCAAGCGGCGGCCCGGCGGACGAAGTCGTCACCGATTGGATTCAGGCGAAAGCAAACGAGTTTCTCGAAGACCTGCTGCAGGGCGTGAAAAGGATATCTTTCGAAAAAGCTCTTCGCGCCTCCACGACGCACCGGCATAACTACCTCAATACTTACATTGCTGATCTTGCGAGCGTGGTCGACATGGATGCCATTCGCGGCGCGAAACTCAGCATAGGTGTTGATCCTCTCGGAGGTGCCGGGGTCCACTATTGGGGGCCGATTGCCGAGCGATACGGGCTCAACCTTACAGTTGTCAACGAGGCTATCGATCCAACCTTTAGTTTCATGACAGTGGACTGGGACGGCCAGATCCGCATGGACCCATCCTCACCCTATGCGATGCAGCGATTGATAGGCATGAAAGACCGCTTTGACCTTTCCTTCGCTTGCGACACCGACCATGACCGGCACGGTATTGTTACCAAGAGCGAAGGATTGCTGCCACCCAACCATTACCTTTCCGTCGCCATCTTCTACCTCTTTCAACATCGGCCAAAGTGGCGCAAGGAAGCGGCGGTTGGCAAGACGGTGGTGAGCAGCCAGATGATTGATCGCGCCGCCGCGAAACTTAGCCGGAAGCTCTACGAAGTGCCGGTAGGCTTCAAGTGGTTCGTTGACGGCTTGCTAGATGGTTCGCTTGGCTTCGGTGGTGAAGAGAGCGCCGGGGCATCTTTTGCCCGTTTGGACGGCACCGTTTGGACGACAGACAAAGATGGAATTGTACCCGCTTTGCTGGCGGCGGAGATCACAGCCCGGATGGGCCGCGATCCCGGCGAAATCTACGGCGAACTCACGCGCGAGTTTGGTGAGCCCGTGTATGACCGCGTTGAGGCGCCAGCCACTCCGGATCAAAAGGAACTCTTGGCGAAACTTTCGCCCAAGCAGGTCAAGCTCACCGAGTTGGCAGGCGAAAAAATCCTGACTGTCCTCACTGCCGCACCTGGCAACGGTGCCCCAATCGGCGGGTTGAAAGTAATAGCCGAAAACGGCTGGTTCGCGGCGCGTCCCTCAGGGACCGAGAATATCTACAAGATTTATGGAGAAAGCTTCCGCGGAGCAGATCATCTGGGCCGCATTTTGGAGGAAGCTCAGACGATTGTCAGCAATGCTCTCACGGTAGTGCCGGAGCAGTATAAAGGTCGCACCGCCGTCACTTGACCACCTGACGGCGAGCGAATCCGAACTTATGCATTCGGAAATTCAGTCCAGAACAGATTTGGGGAAGACTCGGTGAGCAAAAAAACGCGCGTCAGCCACCCCATATACAGCCTTCTTCCCACGGACGTCGAGGGGTTCGATTCGCTGGCGGAGCTCGCTTTGGACATGCGCTGGTCGTGGAACCATGCCACCGACGCAGTGTGGCGCGCGCTTGATCCCACCCTGTGGAACCTCACGCAAAATCCTTGGGTTGTCCTGCAGACGGTCTCGCGGGACCAACTCGAACATGTGTTGGCAGATCCGGCTTTCCGTAAGAACGTTGATGACCACCTGCGAACCAAGCGTGAGGCGGCGGAAAGGCCCGCATGGTTTCAGCAAAACCATCCGCGAGCTTCTTTAACCTGCGTCGCATATTTCTGCATGGAATTTATGTTGAGCGAAGCGCTCCCGATCTATTCGGGAGGACTTGGCAATGTGGCCGGGGATCAACTCAAAGCTGCCAGCGATTTGGGCGTGCCGGTGGTCGGAGTGGGGCTGCTCTACCAGCAGGGCTATTTTCGCCAGGCGATTGACAAGAATGGATGGCAACAAGCTCTTTACCCATACAACGATCCTGGACAGTTGCCAATCACGCCGTTGCGCCAGCCGAACGGCGAATGGTTGCGGTTGGAGATCGCCTTACCTGGTTACTCGGTCTGGCTGCGCGCCTGGCAAGTCCAGGCCGGTCGAGTCAAGCTCTACCTTCTAGACAGCAATGATGCGGCGAACATTCCCATTCATCGAGGAATCACTAGCGAACTGTACGGGGGCGGGCCGGAGTTGCGCCTCAAGCAAGAACTGCTGCTCGGGATTGGCGGCTGGCGATTGCTCCGCGCGCTGGGCATCAAACCGGAAGTCTGTCACTTGAATGAAGGACATGCGGCCTTCGCTACGTTGGAGCGTGCCCGAAGTTTTATGGAAGAAACTGGGCAGCCCTTCGAAGTCGCTCTGGCCGTCACGCGGGCGGGGAACCTCTTTAGCACCCACACGCCAGTGGCCGCCGGCTTTGATCTTTTCGATCCGGCTCTCATCGAACAATACCTCGGGGGGTATGCGGAGAAGAAACTCGGCATAAAACTGCACGATTTGCTGGCCCTTGGCCGCCAGAATCCGAACGACTCGTCGGAGACTTTCAACATGGCCTATCTGGCAATCCGGGGGAGCGGGGCGGTGAATGGCGTGAGTCGCTTGCATGGGAAAGTCAGCCGACACCTTTTTGAGTCTCTTTTCCCACAGTGGCCAGAGGACGAAGTGCCCGTCGGTCACGTGACCAACGGAGTGCACATGCCAACCTGGGACTCGGCTGCAGCCGACGATCTCTGGACGAAAGCTTGCGGAAAAGACCGCTGGCTGAAACCGCCAGAAGACCTGGAACCGCACATTCGGCGTCTCTCCGACACCACGATTTGGCAATTTCGAACCTTTGCTAGCAAAACTCTTGTTGAATTCGCTCGCGAACGATTGTCTGACCAACTGGCCGCCTCCGGCGCGTCGCTCGCGGCGCTTGACGGGGCGAAACATCTTTTTGATCCAAACGTCTTAACACTGGGTTTTGCGCGGCGCTTCGCGACCTATAAGCGACCAAACCTGTTACTGCACGACCCGCAGCGGCTGATTCGTCTATTGAGCAATTCCCAGCGCCCGGTGCAACTGATCATCGCCGGAAAGGCGCATCCAGCGGACCAGGGGGGACAGGCCCTAATCCAGGAATGGGTGCAGTTTATCCGGCGGCCCGAGACACGTCCGCATGCAGTCTTTCTCAGTGACTATGACATGCAGTTGACCGAGCAACTGGTGCAGGGCGTCGATGTTTGGATTAATACGCCACGCCGGCCCTGGGAGGCTTGCGGGACAAGCGGCATGAAAGTGCTCGTCAACGGTGGCATCAATCTGTCGGAGTTGGACGGCTGGTGGGCAGAAGCATACACGCCTGATGTGGGATGGGCATTAGGGGATGGTCAGGAGCACGGCGATGATTCAGCCTGGGACGCGGCCGAAGCCGACGCCCTGTACGACCTGTTAGAGCGGAAGGTGATCCCGGAGTTTTATGCCCGCGACGAACATGGCATTCCCGTCGCATGGGTGGCGCGGATGCGGGAAAGCATGGCGCAGTTGGCACCGCTCTTCTCTGCCCACCGTGCGGTGCGCGAATACACCGAACAACGCTACCTCCCGGCTGCTGAGGCCTACCGGGAACGCGCGGCGAACAAAGGCGCAATCGGCAAGCACATATTTGATTGGCGGCACAGTGTCGAGCAGAAATGGCCCGCGCTGCACTTTGTCGAAGTGAAGGTTGAGACTCGCGGCGAACAGCACGAATTTGAGATCGAGGTCTCGCTGAATGACCTCGATCCTCAGGCGGTGCGGGTAGAGCTTTACGCTGACGGCGTCATGGGCAGTGCTCCCATGCGGCAAGAGATGAAGCGTATTCGCGGCGCATCGGGAACGTACGCTTACAGCGCGGCAGTATCTGCGGGCCGTTCACCAACGGACTATACGGTGCGAGTGATCCCGCACTACGACGGCGTCGCCGTGCCTCTGGAAGTCGGTACGATTCTCTGGCAGCGGTAAATTTACCTCGGACCGGGGGAGAACGACAGAAGACAAAGTATGAAAGCGGCAAAAACACTGAAGCGATTGAGAAAGCAAACGGCGCGGGTGGTTTCCGTGGCAGCCCGAGCCACGGAAAAGGCGGATGCAACGACAGATTCAACTATGTCCGAACGCCCTCTGAATGATTTTCTCGCGGAGGTATCGGAACGGTCTGATGTTCGAGTTGGTGTGCCATTGCCCCTGGGAACCTATGCGCTTGACGAAGGAGTGAACTTTGCGTTGTTCAGCCGAGACGCCAGCCGTGTTCGGCTGGAATTGTTTGATCATCCCGAAGATGCCACAGCTGCCAGGGTGATTGATCTGGAACCTGCGCGCAACCGGACTGGTGACGTGTGGCACGTCTGGATTGAGGGAATTCGGTCTGGCCAGCTGTATGCCTATTGCGTGGACGGCCCGTATCAACCCAGGGCCGGGCAGCGTTTCAATTTCAACAAGCTACTCCTAGATCCTTTCGCCACGGCAATCACGCAGTTGCCCATCTGGGATTTCGGCCCGGCTCGGGGATACGATCCCTCTGTGCCCGGCGGAGACTCGACGTGTTCGGTGGTCGATAACGCCGGCGACATGCCGAAATGCGTATTCACGCAGGAGCATTTCCGCTGGGGTGAGGACCGTCCGCCCATGCATCCCTGGTCGAAGACGGTCATTTATGAAACACACGTGCGTGGCTTCACGATCCATCCCAGCTCCGGTGTGCAGCATCCTGGCACGTACCGAGGCCTAATGGAAAAGATCCCCTATTTCAAAGAACTGGGCGTGACGGCCGTGGAACTGATGCCTGTGCAGGAATTCAACGAACACGAGATGAGAGGCATCAATCCGCAAACGGGCCAGCCACTCGGGAATTACTGGGGCTACGATCCCGTGGCCTTCTTTGCGCCTAAAGGTTCCTATAGCAGTTCGGGAGGCGTGGGTCAGCAGAAGCTGGAATTCAAGGAAATGGTCCAGGCCTTCCATTTGGCGGGCATCGAGGTGTTCCTGGACATGGTTTTTAATCACACGGCCGAGGGAAACGAACAGGGACCTACGCTCTCTTTCCGCGGTATAGATAACACGATCTTCTACATGCTTGCGGACGATAAACGCTTTTACAAAAACTATACAGGTACTGGCAATACCATAAATGCCAACCATCCTGTAGTGCGGAATCACATCTTGTCTGCGTTGCGCCACTGGGTGGTGGAGATGCATGTCGATGGATTTCGTTTTGACCTGGCCGCAGTGCTCGGTCGAGGCCGTTCCGGCAACTTGCTGTCCAATCCCCCACTTCTTGAACGGATCGCCGAGGACCCGATCTTAAGGAATGTGAAGATCATCGCTGAGGCGTGGGATGCCGCTGGTGCATACGAGGTGGGGAGTTTCTCAGAGCGGCGCTGGGCGGAGTGGAACGGCCGATACCGAGATGATGTTCGGCGTTTCTGGCGCGGCGACGATGGAATGCTCGCTTTGTTTGCCAGTCGTATCTGCGGCAGTGCCGACATCTATACCAAGTCCGGCAAAGGCCCCGATGGCAGCATCAACTTCGTCACCTGCCACGACGGCTTCACCCTGAACGACCTGGTGAGCTATCGCTCAAAGCACAACGAAGCAAACGGAGAAAACAACCATGACGGGACCGACGCCAACTTCAGCGAGAACCACGGCTCGGAAGGCGAGACGAAGGATGCCCGGATTGAGAGCTTGAGGAGACGCCAAATCAAGAACTTCCTTCTGACCCTGCTGATTTCGCGTGGCGTCCCGATGCTGCTCGGCGGCGACGAATTTCGCCGCACGCAGCGCGGCAACAATAATGCTTACTGCCAGGACAACGAAACGAGTTGGGTCGACTGGACCCATCGTGAACGGCATCGGGATATCTACCGGTTTGTCCAGGGCATGATCGCATTTCGCCGCGCCCATCCGATCCTGAGTAAGGAACAATTCTATACGGACGCCGAGATCCATTGGTTTGCCCCACAAGGAGGATCGCCCACCTGGACCGACCCGAAAGAAAAACAGTTTGCATGTCTGATCCATGAAGATGAGCAGACCGCGCTTTGGCTGATGTTCAATGCCGGTGCTGATTCGGTCAGTTTCGGTGTGCCCCCCGTACCGCCGGGGGCTCGGTGGCATCTGGCCGCTGACACTTCTCGCGGAACGCCGCAAGATCTGTTTGCCGCGGGTGAGGAACCGCTTTGGGAAGATCCACAGACTTACCACCTGAGCTCCCGATCTAGCGCAATACTTCTGGCTCGACGAGATCGCGGATTGCGGAATGGCGAGAAAGACATCCATGAAACCAGCTGACCCACGCGTGCTGACAATCAATGGCGGCTCGTCGAGCATCAAGTTCGCGCTGTTCGAGGCCGGTGATTCACTCCGCCGAATTCTCGAGGGCGGGATTGAGCGCATTGGACTCCCGGACGCCACCTTGCGGGTGAAGGGTGTGGATCAGGCGGACAACTTTTCGCGCATGCTGGCGGCGTCGGATCACACGGTAGCAGTGGGCGCTCTGATGGATTGGATTGAGCAACATCATGGGCGTGATGGATTGACCGCAGTTGGGCATCGCGTGGTGAATGGCGGACCGAAATATTACAAGCCGCAGCGAATCACTGCGGAAATGGTTGAGGAACTGCGGTGGCTCAGCCCATTCGATCCCGACCACATGCCGGAGGAAATCCTGTTGGCCGAGGCGTTCCATCGCCGATTTCCTGACCTGCCCCAAGTAGCGTGTTTCGACACGGCTTTTCACCATGATCTGCCGCGCGCGGCGCAGACGCTGCCCATCCCGCGCCGGTACGAAGCGCAGGGAGTGCAGAGGTACGGGTTTCATGGGCTGTCGTATGCGTTTCTCATAGAAGAACTCGCGCACCTCGGCGACCCGGCGGCAACAACTGGCCGCGTTATCCTCGCCCACCTCGGTAATGGCGCGAGTTTAGCGGCGGTCCGTGACGGCAAATCTGTGGACACAAGCATGAGCTTCACCCCCACGTCCGGAGTACCCATGAGCACTCGCTCAGGTGATCTCGATCCCGGACTGGTTTGGTATCTGGCGCGCACTGAAAAAATGGGCGCGAAGCAATTCAACGAGATGGTCAATTTCCAGTCCGGGTTGCTCGGAATATCCGAGACAAGTTCTGACATGCGTGATTTGCTCGAACGTGAAACTCAGGACGTGCGGGCGGCTGAGGCCATCGCCGTGTTTTGCTACCAGATCAAGAAATGGATCGGCGCATTCGCGGCGGCGTTGGGCGGACTGGACACATTGGTGTTCGCTGGCGGCATCGGAGAGAACGCGCCCGCAGTTCGCGCCCGGATTTGCGATGGGCTCGGATTCCTTGGAATGGAACTCGAAGAAAACCGAAACGAGGCGAATGAGGGCATGATTTCCGCGACGGCCAGCCGGGTCGCAGTACGCGTAATTCGCACGGACGAAGAACACATGATCGCCAAGACGGTTTGCCGTGTTCTCGGCCTTGGCTGCAAAGGGAGAATTGAATCATGAAGATGGAATCTCTTGCCTCAACTCTTTCGCCAGATTTGCTGCACAAAATGGATGCCTACTGGCGCGCTGCCAACTATCTGTCGGTCGGCCAGCTTTATCTCTACGACAATCCGCTGCTGAAGGAGCCGCTGAAATTGTCCCATGTGAAGCCGCTGGTGGTCGGACACTGGGGCACGACGCCAGGTCAGAACTTCATCTACGTGCACTTGAACCGGGTCATCAAGAAGTATGATTTGGATATGTTTTACATTGCTGGCCCTGGGCACGGCGGCCCGGCATTGGTGGGCAACGTTTACCTCGAAGGTTCCTACACTGAGATCTACCCAAACATCAGCCAGGATGAAGCCGGGCTGAAAAAGCTGTTCACACAATTCTCGTTTCCCGGAGGCATCTCCAGCCATGTTGCTCCGACGACGCCGGGGTCCATTCACGAAGGTGGCGAGTTGGGATATTCGCTCAGCCACGCCTTCGGAGCTGCGTTCGACAATCCCGATCTCATCGTCGCTTGTATCATCGGCGACGGTGAAGCAGAAACGGGGCCGTTGGCGACCGCATGGCAGTCCAACAAGTTTCTCGACCCAATTACCGACGGAGCCGTGCTCCCGATCCTGCACCTCAATGGCTACAAGATCAGCAATCCAACCGTCCTGGCCCGCATCGAGCATGAGGAATTGGAGCAATTTCTACGCGGCTGCGGTTGGACACCCCACTTTGTTGAAGGGCATGAGCCGGAAAAGATGCATGAGCTCATGGCCACCACGTTGGAACAGGCAATTGAGGATATCCGGCGAATCCAAAAGAATGCACGGAACAAGAACGAGACCAGTCGGCCGCGCTGGCCCATGATCGTCCTCAAGTCACCCAAGGGCTGGACAGGACCGAAAGTCGTTGATGGCCTCCAAATCGAGGGAACGTTCCGAGCACACCAAGTACCGCTCTTGGTTGATTCCGAGCATCCCGATCATGTGAAGCAGCTTGAAAGTTGGATGAAAAGCTACAAGCCCGAGGAGTTGTTCGATGAAAATGGACGACTCATCCCTGAGTTGGCCGATCTGGCGCCGAAGGGAGACCGCCGGATGGGCGCCAATCCGCACACCAACGGTGGAATTCTGCTGCGCGATCTGTGCATGCCGGACTTCCACGTTCATGCTGTGAATGTGCCTTCGCCTGGCGCCGTTGATGGCCAAGATACAGTTGTGCTGGGCAGGTTCCTGCGTGACGTGGCCAAGCTGAATCAGGACCAGCGCAATTTCCGTATCTTCGGTCCCGATGAGACACTCTCGAATCTGCTAGGCGCGGTTTTTGAGGTCACTAACCGTCAATGGGATGCTCGTGAAGTTAAAAACGATGAATTCCTCGCGCCCTCGGGACGAGTGTTGGACTCGATGCTCAGTGAGCACCAGTGCGAGGGTTGGCTCGAAGGATATCTGCTCACCGGACGGCACGGGTTGTTCAACTGCTACGAGGCCTTTGTTCACATCGTCGATTCAATGTTCAACCAGCACGCTAAGTGGCTGAAAGTAACGTTGGAACTGCCCTGGCGCCGGAAGATCTCCTCGTTGAACTATCTGCTCGCTTCCCACGTCTGGCAGCAGGATCACAATGGCTTTACGCACCAAGATCCCGGTTTCCTCGACCATGTCATCAACAAGAAGGCCGATGTCGTGCGCGTTTATCTTCCGCCAGACGCCAACTGCCTATTGTCGGTTTTTGATCACTGCCTGCGCAGCCGGCATTATGTCAACGTGGTTGTGGCGGGAAAACACGCTATGCCCCAATGGTTGAACATGGAAGAGGCTGTCGTGCATTGCACCGAAGGAATTGGCATCTGGCAATGGGCCAGCAACGACCAGGGCTGCGATACAGACGTGGTGATGGCCTGCTGCGGCGACACGCCTACCCTGGAGATTCTGGCCGCCGTTTCGATCCTTCGCAAAAACTTGCCCGATCTCAAAATCCGGGTGATCAACGTCGTCGATCTAATGAAGCTGCAGTCCTGCACGGAGCATCCGCACGGTCTGAGCGAAACAGATTACGATTCGCTTTTCACCAAAGATAAACACATCATCTTCGGCTTCCATGGATACCCGTGGCTAGTCCACCGGCTGACCTACCGCCGAGCAAACCAAAACTTACACGTTCGGGGCTACAAGGAAGAGGGCACCATAACGACGGCATTCGACATGAGGGTGCAGAACGACCTGGATCGGTTCCACCTGGTACAAGATGTGGTGGATCGACTGCCGCATTTGGGTTCCAAGGGTGCTTATCTCAAGCAGCAGATGCAAGACAAACTCATCGAGCACAAGCATTACATCGACAAGCACGGCCAAGACATGCCGGAAATACGCAACTGGAAGTGGAGTCAGGACGCAACATAGGAAGAAGTGGCGCGAAAAGATCTTTGTCTAAATTCAGTTGACCGTGAATGCGCTAGAGCAAGCATGACGAACAAAGCCAATCCTTCGAACCTCGGCACGGTGGTTTCGGTGCGCGGCAGCGTCGTGGATATACGGTTCGATTCACATTTGCCTCCCATCTACTCGTTGCTGCACGCGAAGGACGGGAAGATTGCTATCGAGGTGTTAGCTCAACTCGACGCGCATTGCGTGCGTGGAATCGCGCTTACCCCCACCCAAGGTCTCGCCCGTGGCCTAGCGGTAGAAGACACGGGAGGGCCGTTGAAAGCGCCGGTCGGTAAAGAAATCCTCTCGCGAATGTTCGACGTTTTCGGGAACGCCATCGACCGCCAACCAGCGCCGACGGATGTCCAATGGCGCACGGTTCATCGAGCGCCGCCGTCGTTAGCGCGACGATCCACAAAATCCGAGATCTTTGAGACGGGGATAAAAGTCATCGATGTGCTCGTACCGCTCGAACGCGGCGGCAAGGCGGGACTGTTCGGCGGGGCGGGCGTGGGCAAGACGGTTTTACTTACCGAAATGATTCACAACATGATCGAGCACCAGAAGGGCGTGAGCATTTTTTGCGGGATCGGGGAGCGATGTCGGGAAGGCGAGGAACTTTACCGTGACATGAAGGCGGCGGGCGTACTGCCGAACATGGTGATGGTGTTCGGGCAGATGAACGAACCACCTGGCAGTCGTTTTCGCGTGGGACTCGCGGCTCTGACGATGGCTGAATATTTCAGGGACGACGAACATCGCGACGTTCTACTGCTGATCGATAATATTTTCCGATTCCTCCAGGCCGGCATGGAAGTGTCCGGTTTAATGGGCCAGATGCCTTCGCGTCTCGGCTATCAGCCCACAATGGGCACCGAGCTATCGAGGCTGGAGGAGCGCATCGCCAATACGGACACCGGCGCCATCACGTCCATTCAGGCTGTCTACGTCCCGGCAGACGATTTGACCGACCCGGCGGCTGTGCACACATTTTCGCACCTCTCGACATCCATCGTGCTTTCGCGCAAGAGAGCGAGCGAAGGACTTTACCCGGCTATCGATTTGCTGCAATCCAACTCCAAGATGGCCACGCCCGGCATTGTTGGGGAACGGCATTATCTGCTGGCGCAAGAAATCAGGCGGACTCTGGCGCAGTATGAAGATCTCAAGGACATCATCGCTATGCTCGGCCTGGAACAACTAGCACCGGAGGATCGCAAGATAGTCGCGCGCGCGCGGCGGCTGGAGAGGTTCCTCACCCAACCGTTCTTCGCCACCGAACAATTCAGCGGCATCAAGGGAAAACTGGTCAGTCTCAAAGACTCACTCGATGGCTGCGAACGAATCCTGCGCGATGAGTTCAAAGACTACCCGGAGAGTGCGCTCTACATGATCGGGGCGATTGACGAGGCGAAGAAACAGGCCCCGCCCGCCAAAGCAGAAGCCAAGCCCAAATCCGGGTCCGAACCCGAGATAAAACCTGCGGCGAAGGGCGACTCCAAGCCTGCCGTCGATTCCAAAGCGAAGTCAGAACCGCAAGCGATGCTCGCGCCGAAATCCAAACCGGAGGCCGAACATGCAGCAGCCGACGCTCATGAATCTTAAGGTTCTTCTGCCGTTTCGAATTTTCGCCGACAAAACTGGCGTTTCGCGTATCGTTGCGCAGAGCCGCGAAGGTTCGTTCGGACTCTTGCCGCACCGGCTGGACTGCGTCGCAGCGCTTGCGCCAGGGATTCTGATTTACGAGAACGAAGCGGAAGGCGAGGTTTACGTAGCCGTTGATGAAGGCGTGCTGGTAAAGACTGGCTTGGACGTGCTCGTCTCCGTGCGCAACGCAATTGGCGGAACGGATCTTGGCAAACTCCGTGAAGCGGTGGAACGGGAGTTTCTGAACCTGAACGAAGGGGAGCAGAGCGTCCGCTCGGTAATGGCGAAAATGGAGAGCGATCTCATACGCCGCTTGGCGGAGTTTCATCATGAGTAAGAGACCGGAAGTCAGGAGCGCGAAAGACCCGACCGCGTTCAGCAGGGAGATCGGCGAGGAGGCGGCACGCAAGCTCAGGGCGCGTAACTCCAAGCAGGGCGTTTGGTTTGGCTTGGGCATGACGGGACTGATCGGCTGGTCGGTGGTCGTTCCCACGCTCGCCGGTGTGGCGCTTGGCATCTGGCTGGATAAACACCATCCAGGAAGCCATTCCTGGACACTGATGCTGCTGGTTATAGGCCTGGCCATCGGCTGTTTGAATGCCTGGCATTGGGTCACCAAGGAAAACAAGGAAATAGGAGAGGAACCGGAGGACAAAGATGAATGACACTTTCCGTCTGATGGTGGCTTTGGTGACGGGCCTCTTGCTCGGCGCGATGTTCTTCGGCGGCCTTTGGTGGACGGTTCGGAGGGGCGTTTCATCCAAACGGCCCGCGCTTTGGTTTGTCGGCAGCCTCTTGGTGCGAACCAGTATTGCCCTAGCCGGTTTCTATTTTATCGCGCGCGGTCATTGGCAGAGGCTGATCGTGTGCCTTATTGGATTTGTCGTTGCGCGCCTTATCGTGACGCGGCTCACCCAATCGGCGGAAAAGCCGACCTACTTGGAACAGAAGGTGAGCCATGCACCTTAGTCCCGATCAGATTGTCTTCTGGCAACACGGATTGCTGAAACTCAACGGCACGATTGTGTTCACGTGGGCGATGATGCTCCTGCTGGCAGTTGGTTCAAGACTTATTACACGCAAGCTTTCCACAGGTCTTGAGCGTTCCCGCTGGCAGAACCTTCTGGAAATCGTTGTCACTGGCATCGAGAAACAAATTCAAGAGGTGGGCCTGAGTCAGCCGCAGAAATATCTCGGCTTTCTTGGAACGCTCTTTCTGTTTGTGGCGACAGCCGGCCTTTGCACGGTCATTCCCGGCTTCCAGCCGCCGACTGCCTCGCTTTCGACCACGGCTGCGCTCGCGCTGTCCGTGTTTGTGGCCGTGCCGTTCTTCGGCATCGAGGAGCAAGGGCTGGGCGAGTACCTCAAGTCCTATATGAAGCCGACATTTATCATGCTGCCGTTTAACATTATTAGTGAACTTTCGCGCACACTGGCCCTGGCCGTCCGTCTGTTCGGCAACATGATGAGCGGGGCGATGATTGTCGCCATCCTGCTCACGATTACGCCCTTCATCTTTCCGATTTTTATGACGACGCTCGGCCTCCTCACCGGAATGGTGCAGGCTTACATTTTCAGCATCCTGGCAGCGGTGTACATCGCGGCCGCCACGCGAGTCCGTAAGCCCAAGCTGGAACCCGAGGCGATACATTGAAACGTGAACTACGACGACAGAAGGAGACCCCATGGACAGCATGACGATTATCGCGGTGGCATCGATTGTTATTGCCGGCTTCACCATCGGTATCGGGACTATGATTCCCGCGCTGGCGGAAGGGCGGGCTGTTGCGACGGCGCTGAGTTCTCTGGCTCAGCAGCCCGATGCCTCCGCGACCATCACGCGAACCTTGTTCGTCGGCCTGGCGATGATAGAGTCCCTGGCCATTTATTGTTTTGTGGTCTCGATGATTCTGATCTTCGCTAATCCTTTCTGGAACCACGTCATCGCCCAGGCAACAGGAAAGTAGACCTATGTTAATTGATTGGTTCACAGTCGCCGCACAGGTGGTCAACTTCCTCATCCTGGTGTGGTTGATGAAGCGCTTCCTTTATAAGCCTATCCTCCGTGCCATCGATGAGAGGGAGAAGCGGATCGCCACGGAACTGGCGAATGCCGACAAAAAAAAGTCCGAAGCCCAAAAGGAGAGCGACGACTTCAAGCACAAAAACGAGGAGTTTGACAAGCAACGCGCTGCGCTCTTGAGCAAAGCAACAGACGAGGCAAAGGCCGAACGTCAGCGGCTCCTCGACGAAGCGCGGAAGGACGCTGCGGCTTTGAGTTCAAAATTGCAGGAGGCGCTGAGAGACCAAGAGCATACGTTACATCAAGCGATCAGCCGACGAACGCAACAGGAAGTATTTGCTATCACACGAAAAACGCTGACGGATCTCGCCACGGTGAGTCTGGAAGAGCGCCTGGGCGAAGTCTTCACTCGGCGTCTTCGAGAGATGGACGCTCAGGCGAAAGCGGGTCTCGCCCAAGCCCTTAAAACAGCGTCTTACCCCGCACTCGTGCGCAGCGCGTTTGACTTGCCCGCGCAGCAACGCGCAGCGATACAAAATGCGCTGAACGAAACCTTCTCTGCCGATATCCACGTCCGTTTCGAGACCGCGCCAGACCTGATCAGCGGCATTGAACTCAGCACGAACGGACAAAAGGTAGCGTGGAGCATCGCGGATTATCTGATGTCGATGGAGAAAAGCGTCGATGAACTCCTGAAAGAGAACGACAAGCCTATAGCCAACACCGAACACAAACCCGAACCTAAGCCCGAATTGAAACCCCAATCGGAAGTCGCAGCTGAACCCAAGCCTGAAACCAAAACAGAGCCTAAACCTGAGGCCAAGAACGAACCTAAACTTGAAAAGCCTAAGGCCGAAACAACGAGCAAATAAACATGGACCCCGAGAGTCTCAAAAACGTTTTCGACAGTGCGTTTGCTGAAATAAGGCAGGTGCGAGAAACGTTCACACCGCAACTGACGCCACGGGAGGTGGGCACGATCACCAGTGTCGCCACCGGCATTGCCAAAGTGTCAGGTCTCCCTGGCGTCGGCTTTGATGAATTGGTGACGTTTCCCGGCGATGTGCTCGGCATTGCATTCAATGTGGACGCTGATGAAATCGGCGTCGTACTGCTCGGCGAATACTGGCACCTCCACGCTGGAGATGAGGTCCAGCGAACGGGCCGGGTCATGGACGTGGCCGTGGGCGATGGATTGCTCGGGCGCGTCATCAACCCGCTCGGTCGGCCTCTCGATGGCAACGGCCCACTGGCCTCCAGCAAGCGCCTGCCCGTCGAACGCCCGGCACCCCCCATCATGGACCGCGCACCCGTCACCGTGCCTCTCCAGACGGGCCTCAAAGTCATTGATGCACTCATTCCCGTTGGGCGCGGCCAACGCGAGTTGATCCTCGGCGATCGCCAGACGGGTAAGACCGCCATTGCGATTGACACTATCCTCAATCAGCGCGGCCAAAATGTCTTGTGCGTTTACTGTGCCATTGGTCAGCGCGCGTCCGCCGTCGCAAAGGCCGTGGCAACCTTGCGGGAAAATGGCGCGATGGATTACACCGTTGTCGTCGTCACTGAAGGCAACGACCCCCCGGGTCTTGCCTATATCGCTCCTTATGCCGCGACCAGTATCGCGGAATCCTTCATGGAAGCCGGCCGAGATGTGCTGATCGTCTACGACGACCTCACGCATCACGCGCGCTGCTACCGCGAACTCTCACTCTTGCTGCGCCGTCCCCCCGGTCGCGAAGCGTTTCCCGGCGACATTTTTTATATCCACTCTCGGCTGCTCGAACGCGCGACGCATTTGTGCAAGGAACTCGGCGGCGGTTCCCTCACCGCACTGCCCATCATCGAAACCGAAGCGCAGGACATTTCCGCCTATATTCCGACCAACTTGATTTCCATCACGGATGGGCAGATCTACCTCTCGCCGTCGCTATTCGAGTTGGGCGTGCTGCCCGCCGTCGATGTCGGCAAATCCGTTTCGCGCGTTGGCGGTCAAGCGCAACGTGCCGCCTACCGCGCCGTCGCGGGCGACCTGAAGCTCGCCTACGCGCAGTTTGAGGAACTAGAAACCTTTTCCCGGTTTGGAGCCCGCCTCGATGAAAATACCCGCAAGTCCATCGAACACGGACGGCGAATCCGCGCCTGTCTCAAACAGCCGGAATTCGCTCCCGTTCCCGTGCCCGCGCAAATCGTTGTGCTGCTCGCCTTGACCGCGGAACTCTTCGATCTAGTGCCACTTGACCGGATGACGGAGGCCGAACACTGTCTATGCGAGGTGACGGCGGATATCCCGGCGGATGTGCGCAAGCGATTGGATACCGCTGAGAAATTGAGCGACTCGGATCGTGAGGCAATTGTCCAAATCGCCCGCAAATCGCTTGCTCGCTTCCAACCCAAGCCTGAAACCAAGCCGGATGTCCAAACAAAGGTGAAGCCCAAACCCAAAGGCGAGCCCAAGCCTGAAGCCAAAGCAAAGCCGGAGGTCCACACGAAGGGCGCACCCGAGCCGGAGGTTGGGGGCAAGTCATGAGCAAGAGCACGGTCAGTCTTCGTCGAAAGATCGCCGGAGCCGGGGATCTCCAATCCGTTGTCCGCACGATGAAGGCTGCGGCTGCCTCAAGCATAGGGCAATATGAAAAATCGGTGAGCGCATTGGCCGACTACTACCGCACAGTTGAACTCGGCTTGGGCGCATGCTTCCGAGAAAGCGTAGCGGCGCCACAGGTTGAAGAAAAGAAGAGAAAAACAGTTGCCGGTGTAATCAGAGCGGTCGTGTTCGGTTCGGATCAGGGACTAGTGGGCCAATTCAATGATGTGGTGGCCGATTTCGCGGTCAAGACGCTGGTGGCCCTGCCGGGCAAACCGCAGGTCTGGGCCGTCGGTGAGCGCGTTCAAGCGCGTCTGACTGACGCGCGCCTGCCGCTGATCGGAGTATTCAGCGTGCCCAACTCTGTCAAGGCTATCACCCCGCTCGTCGGACAGATTCTCGTGGAGACCGAGACACACCGCGATCAGGGAGAAGTCACCGAACTTCACCTCTTCTACAACCGCCCCACTTCCGGGGCGGCTTATGCGCCCGTCGGTCAGCGACTGCTCCCGCTGGACGAAACCTGGCGACGCAAGTTGTCCGCATTACCCTGGCCGACCGGAAACTTGCCCGAGGTCATGGGTGGCGGCACCGTGACCTTGCGGGCGCTCATCCGTGAATACCTTTTTGTCTCGCTCTTCCGGGCGTGTGCCGAATCCCTAGCTAGCGAGAACGCGAGCCGCCTAGCAGCGATGCAGCGCGCCGACAAAAACATCGACGAATTACTGGAAGATCTTAACCGGACATTTCATCGTCTGCGTCAGGATAGTATCGATGAGGAACTCTTCGATGTCATCTCCGGCTTCGAAGCGCTGACTGCAGGAGAGAAATGATGCGCAATAGCACGGCACCTAGCGGTGCGGTTTGGATGTTCTGCAAAAACACAGCCACATCGTCGGCATGTAAATCAAACAGATGCCAGTTTCCTCGATCATAGTGTCCCCAATGCAGCATTCCTGCTCACGCGGCAGGCGCGCTCATATAACCGTGGGCCGACTTGGCTGCTCGTCGGGCTAATGCCCGACAGATTTATCGCCCGACATTCGATCTCCAGTCAAATGATGGCCCTACCGCCAAGCTGCACACTTAACGGGCACCTGAGTATTTGCAGAACAGACGCAAGTCGCGTAGTATCTAAAGCGCGGGGTGGAGCAGCCTGGTAGCTCGTCGGGCTCATAACCCGGAGGTCGTTGGTTCAAATCCAACCCCCGCAACCAATTTTTTCTCTCTGAAACAAAGGGCTCCCAACGCCAGCTCGGAAAGCCACACGCAGTTATCACTCTGCAGGCATATCGGTGTGCATCCGTGGCCACTAACCATGGTGCTGCAACGGTTAAGCGAGCAGCGCGCGAGATGGGTTTTTCGGCATCGGACTAAGCGCAGGCCAAGCCTATCGCCGTAAAATCGAGCGCCGGCAGGCGGCCCCTACGCCCAGTAAGCCCGTTCCAAGCAGGAGGAGGGTCGATAACTCGGGAGTGGGCACTATTCCGGGAATGATGTGAACGTCCGCGCTCATCGACGGCCATGGTTGTGAAGCCGGATCGATGAACTCCACTGTAGTGAGACCATAGCCTACGGCTGACGGGGTTCCATTTAGCGCCATTGCGACCACACCCGTTACACTTGTCCAGTTAACATTAAACGTCAGCGCCACATCGTCCCCAAAAACGACCGGTGTGGTGTCTTCGACGGTGCCGCTGGCCAATAATACTGTCCCATTGAGGATACTGATACTGCCCATACCTGTCGCCTTAGTGACATCGAAGTCCACCGCGTACGAGAGGCCGTCGAAGCTACTTTCGGAAACCACAGAACCGGCATAATCACCGTGAGTCAACGAAACACTTCCGAGACACGGACTAGCGAGGGCGCCGCAGGCAAAATCGACGGAGTTTGCATCGGCGCGTGGAACGAACACGAAGACAACAAACAAACAGGCTAGCGCTACGCCTATCTTCAGGAAAATTCTAAGCATCGTGGTCCTCCTCAGTCTCCGCGAGGGCTTGGGAGGGCGCGAAAGAAGTGTCGCTACACTATGCCGATCACTAATGGAGTCAATAGAACTTTAGTTCGGTACGAAAGTACTAGATTGAAAATTGTAGAGAGTTCGTGGAGGGGGATATCAGGGCCGATCACGCATTCACGCCAAGTGACAACGATCACGTCAAGTTCTTGCACCAACGCAGGACTCGCAGAGGCGCGCAGCCTGTTCCGCCGGCTTGCCTTGCCGGCGTCGTTCCTCATCTCCAATTGGAATCAGTTCGCGATAGTTCAAATCCAACCCCCGCACGATCCTTGCTTCATTCCTTTACCACGTGTTATAGGCGCTGTTCTCAAACGGGGAGATTTTTTCCGATGGCGAGTGCACGTCGCTGATCCCGCCGCCCGAGGTTTCGTCTGGGCTCAGGAGAACATCCGAAGTATCGGTAACCCAGTCCTTCGCCCCGGTCACCGGATCGGTGGGAATTTGGCGCAGGTAGCCCGCGCTCACCAGGTCGTCGAGCGATTGCGGCGCCTGTTCCTTGTCCAGCGTGTACTGCTCGATGGCATCGCGCATCACGGAGAGGTCATGATGCAAGGCCGCCTCGTTCGCGCGCTTCACGGACATGTCGTAACGCACCGCTGCCAGTCCCGCGAGAATCACGATGATGGCCATCACCACCATCATTTCAATCAGCGTGAATCCCGCCGCGCGGAAGCGGCGTCTGCCCGTCGCGCCAGCCCTTTGCGTCCGTTTCACGTTGCCGTTTTCGCCGTACACAATCACGTTTCTCTACCAGTCCGAATATTTTGTGCCGTCGAGCGCCGTTCCGGTCGATTTCGTGAACACATCGAACACATCCTGGCCGCCCCAGCTGTCTGAGTCCGCGTCGTCTTGCACCGAGCGCAGGCCCCAGTCGGTTGTGCCGGTCATCGGGTCAACGGGAATCTTGCGCAGGAACCGTATGCGCCGATCCGCCGCGCCGGCCAGTTGCACCGGGTCCACCAGCGTTTGCAGGTCCGGCGGATAACCCTCCGTCCCCACCTCGACCTTGATTAGGTTTTGGTCCGCGGCGTCTTTGTACCTGTCGATCGCATCGCGCATCTCGATCAGGTCGCGTCGCAGTTCCGTCTCTTTTTGCCGTTTGATCTGCACCCGCGCCATGGGCACCGCCATGCTCGAGAGCGCCACCAGAATGCCGCACGCCACGATCAATTCGATGATCGTCATGCCCGCCATCGAGCGCGCGGCCCAACGCGCTTTCGCCGCCGTACTTTTCGTCCTTCGCTTCGCCATCACTGCACCTGAATGCTTGCCGTTCCGCTGCTCATCACAATCGGCCTTTGCTGCGAATCGCGCGCGTTCACCTGCAAGATCTGCAGCTGCGATGTTCCCGGCGCCAGCGCCTTGATCACGACGCCGATCAGTGTTCCGGTGCCGCTGATGCCCGGCGTATTCGGGCGCCGCGTGGCCGAGATCACCACCTGCCCTTGTTGTTGGTTTTCCTGATGGACGATCGCAATCTCCTGCGTCCCGCCGGAGAGGAATCCGCCGTCACGAATATCCTCCACCTGAATCACCGCCGGGTTGTATTGCAGCAGCAGCGGAATCGAGTAAAGGTCCTGCACGTTGTCCACGGCCAAGCCGATGGTCATCGTATCGCCAGCTTTCATCGAAACGGTCGCGGGCTGGAACTGCAGCGCCGCCGGTTGCGCTGCCGCCGCCTGCGGTGCCGTTGCCTGATTGTCGCCTTGCGGTTTGCTCGGAGCGGGACTTTCTGCCGCCTGCGTCTGGAAGCCGTCCATGCCGGTCGGATATACGCGCAGATTCGTCTCCGTGCCCGCCGCCAGCGTCCTCAAATCGTCCGCCGTGATGGTCGGCATCCTCACCACGTGCGGCGTCACCGCGATCAATATCTCGTCGTCTTGCGTTGTGATGTCTTGGCTCGAGAAAAAGTAACGCAAAAATGGGATATTCGCCAATCCGGGCCAGCCGCTCAAGCTTTTCGTTTGCGAGCTGGTAATCAGTCCGCCGAGGATGCTCACTTCGCCGTCCTGCAGCCGCACTTCATGCTCGATCTTTCGCTGCCCGATGATCGGCTCCGTGATTCCGCCGATATTCTCTTCGCCGGTGATCGACGACACGTCCACGGTCATCTTCAAGCTCACCGATCCATCCGGATGAATCCGCGGCGTCACCTCAACGTTCACGCCGACCTCCTGATATTGAAACTGCGTGTTCACCAGCGGACTCACTCCTGCCGTGCCCGTCACACCGACGCCGGCCTGGAAGCTTCCCGTTGCGACCGGCACTTTCTCGCCGATGTTCAGCTTCGCCACCGCCCCATCTAAGATGCGCACCGTCGGGTCCTGAATGATCTTCGTCGTGCTGTCGGTAAGCAACGCGTTCAGCGTCGCGCCCGGCAACGTCAGACTGTAATCTGCGCTCGAAAGGTGCACGTTCAGCGGAATCGACGGTGTGCTGCTCGTTGAAGTCGTCGAGGTAGTGCTGGTGCTCGAGGTCGGCAGTCCCGTGAACGCCAGCGTCGCGCTTTGTCCCGGCTGGATGCCCAAAGTTCGCTCATGATCCAGTTGCGCTTCCAGCACGTCCACTTGCAGCACCACCTCCGGCTTTGGCTTATCGATGCTCTCGATGATCTTGCTCGCGAGCATCAGCGCGGCGGGCGTCGCGCGGATCACGATGGCGTTGTCGTCGGCCACCTGCTGCACTCGCGGCGTATCCAGCAGCTGCCGTATTAAGTTCACCACCTCCGTCAGCTCCTGCGGTGTCGTCGTGTTGCGCAAATAAAACGTCTGAACCTCTTCGTCTTGCAGAGCGCGCCGCTTTTCCGGGTTGTCCTGCGCCACCAAAATGATGTTGCTCGTCACCGGCTTCCAGAACGCCCCGCTTTCCAGAGACACCGCATCCAACGCCTGTTCGAGCGTCACATCACTAAAATCGGCGGTGACGGGACGTGATGTAAAGGAAGGATCGAAAATCACGCTGATTCCCGCCATTTGCCCGATCGCGTCGAAAATCATGTGCGGGTCCGCGTTCGGAAACTTCAAGTTGATCGGCTCGCGCGACAGCGGCTTCAGCACCGGCGGCGCGGACATCAGACCCGTGTCTTCCGGCGGCGCCACGCCTACCGGCTTCGGTTCCTCCGCTCGTTTCGCCTTGGCCAGCAGGTCCAGCGCTTTTTGCGCGTCCTGCTGCGCGATGCTGCTCGAGGGATCCAGCGCCTCGGCCTTCTGGAACTCCGAAAGCGCCAGCTCGAACTCGCCCTTATTCATCGCCTTTTCGCCCTGCTCTACGTGGAACTGTCCGGCTTCGAAGTGTGCCCGCATGTCGCGCAGTTTGTATTCCGCATCCAGCGGGTCGCGCTTCACCGCCTTGTCGTAGGCCACCACGGCGGAGTCGTAATCGCCAGCGGCTTCCTCTTTTTGAGCGGCGTTGTATTGCTGGTTCCTGTGGGTGCAGCCGGCCATCGCAACGGCGGCAAACGTCACAAAAGACGCGATTAAGACACGGCGCACTGCTCCCTCCGCCAAAATTGAATTTATCCGGTAGTCTAGCATTCACACTAGGATGCAACAACAAAACCGCGCGTTGTCGTTACAATTGTGTGACTGCCTAATCGGACACCACCGCCCGGTGCCAAACCCCGGCCTCGTCGCCCTCGCTTGCTCGCTCCTGCTTCGCCGGATATCATACGAACGGTGACGCCCTCAACGAAGCCCTCGGCGAAAAAGAAAGACGCTCTCGCGGTCAAAATCGCCGCTCAAAATCGCGCCGCCTCCTACAATTACGAACTGCTCGACCGTTTCGAGGCCGGCATGGTTCTCGTCGGCACGGAAGTAAAGACCTTGCGGGAAGGGAAGGGCGCCCTCCGCGACGCCTATGCCGAAGTCAAAAATGGCGAAATCTGGTTAATGAATTGTCACATTCCTGAATATCGCCCCGGCGGTCCGTGGAATCACGGCCCCTTGCGTCCGCGCAAGCTCTTGCTCAATCGCCGCGAAATCAATAAATTGAGCGGCCAAGTCCAGCAAAAAGGCCTTACCCTCATACCGTTGAAAATTTATTTTCGCGACGGCATGGCAAAATGTGAACTCGCACTCGCCCGCGGCAAAAAATTCTGGGATCGCCGCCGCGCCGAGCGCGAAAAAGAAGACAAACGCGAAGCCAGAGAAGCGATGAACCGCCACAAGCGGTATTGAAAGGGGAACATGCGCATAGAATTTGAGGCTCAGCCGTATTCATCGGTTTCTACAGATGCAGTAGTTGCCTACGTTTTTGGTGATAAAGAAGCTTCCATCGTAGGGCCTATCGCCGAGCTCGATCGCTCCGTCGGCGGCAAGATCAAGCCCTTGGCCGATTCCGGCGAGCTCACCGGCAAGACTCTGGAAATGGTTCTCATTCATTACCCGCAAGGCCTCGCCGCGAAAAAACTCCTTCTCGTCGGCGCCGGAAAACCCGCCAAATTCTCCCACGCCGAGCTTCGCAAAATCGCCGGCGCCGCGCTCCGCTACTTGCGCTCCCGCGGAGTGAAATCCTTCGCATTTCTCGCTGGCGAAAACGAACGCACTCCCGCCGCCGCGCAGGCCATCGTCGAAGGCCTGCTGCACTCCGAGTACGACTCCGACAAATACCAGACCGACAAAAAGCCCGACCGCACCATCGACCGCGTCACCCTCGCCGGCTTTCCAGCCGCTTCCCGCGCCGCCGTCGAAGCCGCCATCGAGCGCGGCAAAATCATCGGCGAATCCGAAAATTTCGCCCGCGACATGATCAACGAGCCTTCCAATCGCCTCACTCCGCGCATGCTCGCCTCTCGCGCCGAAGCTATGGCCAAGGAAGCGGGCCTCGAAGTCGATATCCTTGACGAAAAGCGCATCGCCGAACTCAAGATGGGCGCCCTTCTCGGCGTCGCGCAAGGCAGCGTCGAGCCGCCGCGCCTCATCGTCGTGCGTTACCGTCCCGCTCAGAAAAAAGAGGGCGCTCCCGTTCTCGCTCTCGTCGGCAAAGCCGTCACCTTCGACACTGGCGGCATCTCCATCAAGCCCGCCCTAAACATGGAAGAAATGAAGACCGACATGAGCGGCGGCGCCACCATGCTCGCCGTGCTGCGCGCCCTCGCGCGCCTCAAGCCTTCCATCGAAGTCATGGCCGTCGTCCCGGCCACAGAAAACATGCCCGGCGGGCACGCGCAAAAGCCCGGCGACGTGCAAATCGCCATGTCCGGCAAATCCATCGAAGTGATTAACACCGACGCGGAAGGCCGCCTCATTCTCGCCGACGCAATCTGCTACGCGAAAAAGCTCGGCGCCACGCATCTCATCGACGCCGCAACGCTCACCGGCGCCATCGTCGTCGCCCTCGCCAACGTCAACGTCGGTGCCTTCGGCACGCCGCGCGAATTCCTCGATCGCGTGCTCGAAAGCGCTCGCGCCGCCGGCGAAAAAATGTGGCCCATGCCCATCGACGACGAATACGAAGAGATGATCAAGAGCAAGATCGCCGACATTCGCAACACCGGCAGCGGCAAGGGCGGCGGCGCCATCACCGCCGCGTGGTTCATCAAGGAGTTCGTCGACGACACGCCCTGGGTTCACCTCGACATCGCCGGCACCGCCTGGCTCGACGAGAAGAAGCCTTGGGCTGCCCCCGGCCCCACCGGCGTCGCCATCCGCACCCTCATCGACTTCGCCCTGAAAATGTGACACGTAGTTCGTGTCATCCTGCTTGCGCTGAGCGAATTTACGAAGGCAGGCGCTGCGTTCTGCGCGGCGCCGAAGGATCTCGCCTTGGTGTTTGCACTTGGTAGCGCAGAGCTTCGCGCCTTTCGAACTCTATGGCTCTTTGTCTTTTGGAGTGCGGCAGGCATGACGCCACTTTGCGGAGGTCTACGCCTCTTCAGTTCGTAGGGGCGCTGCTTGCTGCGCCCGTCGCGACTCTCCGAGTCGCGGTTACATCTTCTCCGGCGCGCCGATTCCCAGCAGCGCCATCGCGGTTCCGCGCCCCGCCCCGATTTGTCATTCCGAGCGAGAATGCGACGAGCATCCGACGAGGAATCTGCTGTTGCTTTTCAGTTGCGGGAATAAAGCCGTAACGCTCGGGCGGAGATAGAGCCGCGCACTCGATTATTCCTTTTTGTCTTCCGGTTGGCGCACGCCGAAATGAATCGAATTCCGCACCGCGCTGAAGAAGTTCCCAGGGCGGGGAATCAAAGCCCGCCGCGTTGGCGAAATAGGATTTTCTCCGCTTAACAACTGGACAATCTCGGAAGCTGGCACGCGTGAAGCGACTTCATCCACCGAAACGTAGCGAACGATCCGTCCGGGATCCAGAATGAACACCGCAGGTTTGGCGATGCCGCCCTTCTCGCGCGCGTTGTAGACGCCCCACTGGCGCACAACCATCCGCTGCGCATCGCACAAGATGGGGAAAGGCAGGCCGAGTTTATCTCGCACCGATTGTGATTTTTCCGGCCCGTCCACCGAAAGAGCCGCCAAGTCTGTGCCCGTCGCGCGGATTTCGGAATAATATTCGCGATAGTCCGCCAACTGGCGGAGGCAAAATGGTCACCAATGCCCGCGATAAAAGAGCAGAACGAGCGGGCCCGAGGCGCAAAGTTCCGACAATCGTCGCGGCGTCTCGGTCGAATCTGAAAGCTCAAAATCGGGAGCGGCTTCGCCCGGCTGTGGCGGCGCCTCGCGATTTGGCGTTGCGGGGGTTGCCATGTTCACTCTTATGAAGATCGACCTCTACATCTTTTCCGGCGCCTCAATTCCCAGCAACTCCAGCGCCGCAAGGAGTTGTCGTTCAACCAGCGAGGTCAGCGACAAAAGAAATTGCTTCGTCACCGCGTCTTCTTCCGAAAGAATATGATGCTTGTGGTAGAACACGTTGAACGCCTGCGCCAGCTCAAACGCATACTTCGCCACAAACGCCGGCTCCTGCGCATTCACCGCTGCCTCGATTCGCGTGTCCAGCGACCCCGCGAGCAACAGCAATTCCCATAGGTCATCGCTCTTTAGCGGTTTGAATAATTCCGTCGCTCGCGCGGCTTCTGCGTTCGTTTCAGAAGCATCAAGCCGAATTTCCGTTTTCGATACCGGAGCTTCGTTTCTCCCAAGAGCATCAAGCGAAAATGTCGGCTCCTGCTCCTGCATCTTCCGGAAGATATTCTTGGCTCGCACCACCGCATACTGCACGTACGGCCCCGTCTCGCCCTCAAAGCTCAGCGCATCCTTGAAATCGAACGCGATAATCGTCGACCGCGTGTACTTCAGCAGAAAATACCGCAGCGCGCCCATCGCAATCGCATGCGCCACCTGCGTCCGTTCCACATCCGAAAAATCCCGGTGCCGCGCGTCCACTTCCGCCAGCGCGTGCTTCTCCATCTGGTCCAGCAAATCGTCCGCCTTCACGCCCTGCCCTTTGCGCCCGCTCATCTCGATGTACGGCCGCTTGGCGTCCTCTTCCGTCACCGTGTAGCCCAGCTCCACCGCGCATCGCGGCGTCAACCCCACCACGTCGTACGCGATATGCACCAAATGATCCGCCTGTTTCTCGAATCCCAGCGCCCGCAATCCCTCCCGCACCACTTGCTGCGGATATTTCTGCCGCGAATCAATCACGTTGAAAACTTCCTGCGCATCTCCAAATGTCGGCACGGCTCCGCCCGATTTCTGCCCGTGCATCGAAGTCACCCACGCCACATGCCCGTCGGGATGCTCGTGAAAACGCGCATACAGAAAATCGCGCTCCAGCAGCCCAAATTTCCACAGATGGTACGCAATGTCCTTCCCGACGTACGTCACCGTGCCATTCGACCGCACAATAATTTTCGCTTCCGCCTCCGCGCCTTCCGCCGTCTCCGCGTCGCTCTCCGTCGCATCGCCCAGCGGCATAATCCAGCAGCCCGCCTGTTTTCCAGACGTCGCCATGCGAATCGCGCCGCGCTCGCGCAGCATCTGAAACGCCGCGTCCCAGAATTTCATCCCCAGCACTTCGCTCTCGCGCGACAGCAAATCGTAATCGATTCCCAGCCGGTCCATCGTCTTCAAATGCGTGTGCAGAATCGTCGTCGACACAAACTCCGCCATCTCCGCCACCGCGCCGTGCCCCTCTTCAATCTCCTTCATGATCTGCCCGCGCAACGCCAGCCGCGTCTTGTCTTCCGCCAGCCACTGCGTCACCCACGCATACAAATCCCAGCAGTAATAATCGAATCGCGGCTCCGTCCGCGCCGCCAGCGCCCGCACCTCCGCCAGCGAAAGCTTGTCGCGATGCATGAATCCCAGAATCACGTCCGCGACTTGCACGCCCGTGTTGTCGATATAATTCTGCACTTCCACGCGCCGCCCCGCGTGCCGCAGCAGCCGCACGAACGTGTCCCCAATCACGGCGTTGCGCAGATGCCCTATATGCGCGGCCTTATTGGGATTGATCGCCGTGTGCTCCACGATGGCCTTCGGCGCATCCGCGCGCGCAGCAGCCGGCTCGCGTCGCGCGTCCGCAATCGCCGCCACAAAAAACGCCCCGCGGTCCAGGAACGCATTCAAGTATCCGCCACCCGCAACCTCAATCCGCTCCACGCCCTCGATTTTCCCAATCTCCGCCGCAATCTCCTGCGCGATCTGCCGCGGCGCGCGCTTCAGCCGTTTCGCTAGCTCGAAGCACACCGGCGACGCCACTTCGCCCATCTCGATCTTCGGTGGACGCTCCGTCACCACATTCACGCTCTCGCCGTACTTCGCGCGAACGAACGCCGTCAGCGCCTCCCGCACTCTTTTATCGATGGCTTGGTACACGTTCCTCTTTTCTCTTCAGCAGCTTCGCAGAACTTCACAGAAAAAGGAAAGCGATTATAGGAACTTGGTGCACGTCAGTCAAAAAAGTGAGTGCCCTCACGAGTTAGTGCGGTCGAACCACTTGCTTAGCGCGTGAGAGAGGCTGCGTAGCAAGCCGGGAGACAGGAGTAGAACGCTAATAAAGCCCAGAAAGGCCGCAATATCAGCGTGGGAAGTGAAAAACACCAAGAAAGTATCGGCGGTCAAAAGAAACATCCCCGCAGCGAAGCAGCTCCGAACCCAACGCATGCACGAAGACTATCGCGCCGGTCTTCCGGAATCAACCTCAGCAGTGCGGACGCAGCCCAAAGCCTCATCGCGCACCGAATTGACACCTTTTCCAGCGCAGTTTACTATCTGTTCTTCTCTTTTTTCTCGGAGCACATTGTCACTCGCTCCGCTTGGGTTGCGCATCACCCGGATTCGCCAAACGAAATGAAACTCGCTTACTTCGACTGTTTTTCCGGTATCAGCGGCGACATGGTCCTCGGCGCCCTCGTCGACGCCGGCCTCGACATCCGCCAGCTCGAAGCCGAGCTGCGCAAACTGCCGCTCGATTCCTGGACCATCTCCGCCGAGCGCGTCAAGCGCAAAGCCATCGCTGCCACAAAAGTTCACGTCGAAGCCGGCCCGCAGCATCACCATCGCCATCTCTCTGACATCTTGAAAATGATCGACGCCGCCTCGCTCTCCCCGCGCGCCGCCGAAAACGCTCGCAAAATGTTTCGCCGCCTCGGCGAAGCCGAAGCCAAAGTCCACAACATTTCCATCGAAAAAGTTCATTTCCACGAAGTCGGTGCTGTCGACTCCATCATCGACATCGTCGGCTCCGCCATCGGCTTCGATCTTCTCGGCATCACCGGATTCTCCTGCTCCGCCCTCGACGTCGGCTCCGGCCGCGTGCAAACCGAACACGGCGTCCTCCCCGTTCCTGCGCCCGCCACTGCCGACCTTCTCCGCGGCGCGCCCACATTTTCCAGCGGCGTCCAAAAAGAACTCGTCACCCCCACCGGCGCGGCCATCGCCACCACGCTTTCGTCCTCCTATGGAAAAATGCCGCCCATGCAGCTCACCGCCGTCGGCTACGGCGCTGGCTCCGCCGATCTCGCCGAGCAAGCCAATGTCCTCCGCATACTCATCGGCGAGTCCGTCGCGCAAGAAGTTTCCGCGGCCAGCCCCGAATCCATCGTCTCCGTCATCGAAACCAATCTCGACGACATGAGCCCGCAAATTTACGGCTATTTTGTCGAACGCGCCCTGGCCGCCGGCGCTCTCGACGTCTTTTCCACGCCCGTGCAAATGAAAAAAAATCGCCCCGGCCAGCTCGTCAGTATCCTCTGCGACGTCTCCAATCGCAGCCGCCTCATCGACCTCATCTTTCACGAGACCACCACCATCGGCGTCCGCACTCACGAAGTCCATCGCCAAACCTTGAATCGCGAAACCGTGCCCGTCGAAACGCCGCTCGGCTCGATTCGCATGAAAATCTCGCGCCTCAATGGCACGATCCTGAATGCCGCTCCCGAATACGAAGATTGCCAGCGCATCGCCGTGCAGAAAGGCGTTCCGCTCAAGCAGGTGCTCTCGGCTGCCAATTTCCATTTTCAGAAACTGGGCGAATCGCCGAAATAGCGCCATGACAATACTCACGTGATCAAATTCACATGACCAAATTGAAATGACCCAAGCCTCAACCAAGCCGAAATTCTACTTAACCACGCCCATCTACTACGTCAACGCCCGCCCGCATCTCGGCCACACCTACACCAGCGTTGTCGCCGACACCATCGCCCGCTACAAACGCATGTGCGGCTTCGACGTCGTCTGCCTCACCGGCACCGACGAACACGGCGAGAAGGTTGAACGCGCAGCCAAAGCTGCAGGCGTGACCCCGCTCGCATTCGCCGATCGTATTTCCGCCGAATACCGCGCGCTCTGGCAGGAACTCGATCTGCCCTTCGATCGTTTCATTCGCACCACCGAGCCGCGCCACGAACGCGCCGTGCAAATGCTCTGCCGCAAAGCGCAAGATCGCGGCTACATTTATAAAGGCAGCTACGAAGGCCAGTATTGCGTCTTCGACGAGATGTTCGTCGACGAGCCGCTCCCCGGAAATCTTTGCCCCGAATGCAAACGCCCCACCGAGCGCGTCCGCGAAGAAAATTATTTCTTCAAGCTCTCCGCGTTCCAGGATCGCCTGCTCGAACTTTACGAAAAGCAGCCCGATTTCATTCAGCCAGACACGCGCCGCAACGAAGTTCTCGCCTTCGTCCGCGGCGGCCTGCGCGATCTTTCCATCAGCCGCACTTCTTTCAAGTGGGGCATTCCGTTTCCCGCGGACGACAAGCACATCTTCTACGTCTGGTATGACGCGCTCACCAGTTACATGACCGGCGTCGGTTACGCCGAGGACGAATTGCAATTCGAGCGTTACTGGCCCGCCGATCTGCATCTCGTCGGTAAAGAAATCCTGCGCTTTCACGCCGTCTACTGGCCCGCATTCCTCATGGCCGCCGACGAGCCTTTGCCCAAACAGATCTTCGCCCACGGCTGGTGGCTCTTCGCCGACGAAAAAATGTCCAAGTCCCGCGGCAACATGCAATATCCGCAGCCCATCGCCCGCGTTCTTGGCGTCGACGCGCTTCGTTATTTCCTGCTGCGCGAAATGGTCTTCGGCCAGGATGGCAATTTCAGCCGCGACTCGCTTCTCACGCGCTACAACGCCGACCTCGCCAACGGCCTCGGCAATCTTGCCAGCCGCACGCTCACCATGATCCAGACGTATCTCGGCGGCCGCGTCCCCGCGCGCAATCTCCACGAAGAAAACGACCGCGACAGGGAAGTCGCCGCCCTCAAGGAAACCGTCTGCGAAGAAGTCAGCGCCTACTACGACTCGTACGATTTTTCTCGCGTCCTTGATTCCACCTGGGGCCTCATCGCCGAAGTCGACAAATATCTCGTCGAATTCCAGCCCTGGGTCCTCGTCAAGGAAAAATCCAAGTGGGGCCGCCTCGAAACCGTTCTTTACACCGCGTACGACGTCCTCTGCACCGTCACGCGCCTCGCCCATCCCGTCATTCCGCACGCCACGCAAAAAATCTGGGAGCAGCTCGGCTACAGCACGCCGCTCGAAGCCCAATCTCTTTCGTCCGGCTGGTGGAAGGAGCAGAGACTCGCATCTCAAGTTGGCAGTCCCGAGGCCGTGTTTCCGCGTGTGGATAAAAAAGAAGCATTCGAAAGGATCGAAACCATGGAAGAGGAAATTCGCAATCCTGCCGCCGCGCAAGCCGCCGCTGCGGCTGCCGCTGGTTCATCCGGAACGTCGCCCGGCGCGCCCGCGCCGCCAACCACGCCCAAAATCGGCATCGAGGATTTCGCCAAGGTCGAAATGCGCGTCGGCGTCATCAAATCCGCCGAACGCGTCGCTGGCGCCGACAAACTGCTCAAGCTCCTCGTCGACATCGGCGACGAAGTCCGCCAGGTCGTCGCCGGAATCGCCACCGCCTACACGCCCGAACAAGTCATCGGCAAAAAAGTCGTGGTCGTCGCCAATCTCGCGCCTCGCAAACTTCGCGGCGTCGAATCCAACGGCATGATCGTCGCCGCCTCCGTCGGCCCCGAAGGCAAGCCCGTCCTCTGCACCTTCACTGAGGACGTTCCCCCCGGCGCCCGCCTCAAATAGCGGAATGGCGGAGCGTTGAGCGCAATGCTATGGGAACGGAAGTGAAAATGGACTTGAGTTCGCGGGCTCGTTACATTGTTGCTTCCACGCTTGCTTTTTCCGCAATCGTCATCGCCCTAGTCGGCATCGCATCGAACTTGCCGACCGTACCTGTCCTGATTCTCAGCTTTATTCTGCTCTTCCTCGCCATCGTAAGCCTGAACTGCCGGCGGCTCTTGAAGGAACGGGAGACCGGCCTTTGGTTGTTCCTCATGATCGGTCTGCTGTTCTTGGGTGGCGGTGCTCTGGGCCTAACGAGATCGTTTCAAGAGAATTGGCAATGGATGGATCGGTTACCATTGGCAGTACCGCTTTTGCTAGGCGTTTTTACAATTTGGTTCACATTGAAAGCTAGACCAAAACCTGGGCGTTAACGGCGGGAATAAGGAACCTCCTTTTGCACATCATCGACTCCCACGCCCATCTCGAATTCCCCCAGTTCGACGCCGACCGCGACGAAATGCTCGCACGCGCCCGCGACGCCGGCGTGCAAACCATCCTCGCCATCGGCAGCGGCACCGCCACCGATCGTCTCGACGTCGCCATTCCTTTCGCCGAAAAATACGACTGGATCTACGCCACTGTCGGCGTCCATCCTCACGAATCCAAGCTTGCCACCGAAGAATGGTTCGCCGAACTCTCCCGCCTCGCCAAACATCCTCGCGTCCTCGCCTGGGGCGAAATCGGACTCGATTATTTTTACGATCATTCTCCTCGCGACGTGCAGCAAAATGTCTTTCGTCGCCAGCTTTCCCTCGCCCGCGAAGCCCATCTGCCCATCATTATTCATTGCCGCGACGCCTGGCCCGATTGCCTCCGCATCCTCGACGAAGAAAATTGGCACGCCTCCAATCTCGGTGGTATTTTTCACTGTTTCACCGGCTCGCTCGCCGACGCCCAGCGCGGCCTTGACACGGGCTTCCTCGTTTCGTTCTCCTGCAACGTCACCTACCCCAAAATGTCCCATCTCCTCCAGGTCGCCGCCGCCCTCCCCCTCGACCGCATCCTCCTCGAGACCGATTCGCCCTTTCTTCCGCCCCAGGCCATCCGCGGCAAACGCAACGAGCCCTCGAACGTCATCGAGGTAGCGCGCGCCTTGTCGAATGTGAGAAACTTACCTCCGGAAGAGATTGCGCTGGCCACGGCGGAAAACTTCCGCCGCTTTTTCCGGCTGGCTTGATCTCGTGGTCGTCTCGTAAGTAGTTTCATCGTTGGCGTGGAGGCCGACATCGCTGTCCTGACCGTTCGCGAGATGTTCGATCTGGTCCGCGACGACCTTGCGCTCGTCGAGCGCGAAATCGCCGTGCAGACCGGCGAGGCCATTCAGCCCATCGCCGAAATCGGCAGCTATCTCCGCGAAGGCGGCGGCAAGCGCCTGCGCCCCGCTTTGCTGTTGCTCGCCGCTGGGGCCTGCGGTTACCAGGGAACCGGTGCGGTGTCCCTCGGCGCCGTCGTCGAGATGATCCACAGCGCCACGCTCGTTCACGACGACGTCATCGACGGCGCGAACACCCGCCGCGGCCGTCCTTCCACCAACGCCCGCTGGGGCAATCACATGAGCGTCCTCGCCGGCGACTGGCTCTACATGCAATCCTTCAAGGTCGCTCTGCAAGAGCGCGATTTCACCATTCTCGACATCCTCATCGGCCTCACCCAAAACATGGTCGAAGGCGAGCTGCTCCAGCTCACCTGCCTCAATCGCATCGATCTCACCGAGTCCGAAGCCGCTGACCTTTCCTATCGCAAGACCGCCTGCCTTTTCAGCGGTTGCGCGGAACTTGGTGCCGTCCTCGCCGGTTCTAGCGATTCCACGCGCCGCGCTCTCGCCGAATATGGCCTGCAAGCCGGCCTCGCTTTTCAGCTTGTTGACGATTTGCTGGACTTCACCGCTTCATCGGAAAAACTGGGCAAGCCTGTCCTCAGCGATCTGAAGGAAGGGAAAGTAACTCTGCCGCTCATCTTCGCTCTGCGAAATGGCGCACAAAATACAGCATTGCAAGCCGCTGCCGGACAGAACGGCGGCAGCTCCGACCGGCCTCACGATGGTCGCGACGGTCGCGCCGCCAGCCGCGAACTCGTCGCCACAGTTCTCCGCGAAAAGGGTTTTCAGTCAGTCCGCCCCGAGCAAATCACTTCGCTCGTCCGCGACTCCGGCGCGCTCGAACATTCCCGACACCTCGCCGTCGACTACGCCAATCGCGCCAAGGAAAGCCTCAGCGTCCTCAAGGATTCCGACTTCCGCCGCGCCCTTCTCGCCATCCCTGACTTCGTCCTCGACCGCGAAAGCTGACGCCGTTTTTTGGCGTCATCCTGAGGGCCGCTGTTTTCGGCCCGAAGGATCTGCTTTTTCATTTCGCCTTTCGCGGTCATCCTGAGCGAAGCGAAGGATCTACTTCTGTTTTTTTGCCGTCATCCTGCTTGCGCTGAACCTTTTGCGTGAAGTGAGGAGCGCATTTCGAAGCGAAGGATCTGCTTTTGTTTTTGGCGTCGTCCTGCCTGCACCGAGTGTTTTCCGTGAGGCGAGCCGCGCTCCTTCGCGACCCTGCTATTTGGTGTGCAGATACTGGATAAGCTCGTTCACTTCCTCGCTGTCCAGCGTGTTCTGAAACGGGGGCATGATCCCCCGCCCGTGGAGAATTACGTTCCGTAACTCCTCATCGGTCGCTGGCGCACCGCTCGGAAGCGTCTTGCGCCGGAACAGCCCACTCAATTGCGGCGGTTTCGTAGCAAGCTGCAAGTCCGTTGCTTCATGGCACGCGGCACAGGCGCTCTCGTACACGCTCTGCCCTTCGGCCACGGTCTGCGTTCTGGCGCGGGCGTTCCCAGCCTCAATCCAAAAGTACACAAGGCACCCAACCACCGCCACTATCCCCAGCGTGGAAAACCAAAAGCGGGGAAGCTTGCGTTTGTTCATTTTCCTTCTTCGCATCCCTTCTCACCCTTGTGTTTGCCGTTCACGATGCTGCTTTCTTCATCGCTGCGACGACGTCAGACACCTTCCAGTCGTTGTCTGGCCACGTCTGCTCAACCGTTCCGTTCGGACCAAGCAGAATCGTGTTCAGGCTGTGCGTGATCTGGTTGTTCTGTTCGTAATAGACAAGCCCAAAGCCGGACGCCAGTTTTTTCAGATCCGCGGGACTGGTCGATACGAAATCCCACTGGGCAAAGCCCGACGCGTCGCCCTTCAAGTACGCGAGTCCATACTTTCGCAGCACGGGAGCGGTATCGTACGTTGGGTCCAGCGTGACGCTCAGCAAATGGGTTTTTTTGTAAATGGACGGAGTTTCAGCGAGCATGTTGTGAATTTCAACAAACTCGCTGGTGATCAACGGACAAAATCTGGGGAACGGGCACCGCGTGTAAATGAACGTCACCAGCACTGCCTTGCCCTTGAAGTCGGACAGATGCAGCGTCTTGCCGTCCTGATCCACCATCGGGACGTCCGGCACCTTGTCCCCCGGCTGCAGTTGCCGCCCCTGCGTTCCCCCAACAGTGCCTCGTTTGCTCTCGTCCGTGACAACGAGGTGTTCCAGCCAGTAGTTGTTGTTCCTGTCCACAACCACGTCGGCTCGAATCCGATCCCCCGGCTGAACCTGTCCAAGCCCCTGCGGATCCTTCACCGTGTAGTTCATCGTCATCGCCGGCATGAAGCGGGAATGTCGTCGTTAGCCACGGTGAGCATCCCTCCGGACTCATCCTTCGCCAGCACTTCCCCCGTAAGTGTGTAGTGTTTGGTTGATCTTCGACAGCCGCCAATAACCAACAATCCTGCCAACAAAAAAGCTTTCCCGTACCCCACTCTCCGTTTCATGGCGAATATTCCTTGGTCTCCCGTTTAATAGTTGAACCTATATCGAAACTCTCCGTAAATCTCCCGCGGCTCGTTCCAGTGAAATCCGCCGAACGTCAGGCTGTTGTCCAGTTGCACCAGACGGTTTGCCACGTTCAGCGCCGTCACTGAAACGCTGTATTTCTCGGCAAAGTCTTTCCCGAGCGAAACATCAAACGTGGTATGGCTCGGCAGATACGGCCCCGGATACTGCGCCTGTGGTGTTCCGTACAATCCGTTAACGAATCCCGACCCGTAGTACACGTTCGTCGCCGCATACGTCTCCCACGGCAGGTTCGCATTGAAGCCCAAATTCAATGTGTTCCTCTGATCATGGTCCACCGGCGAATACCCGGGAGTCCCAAAGCATGTTGGGTCCGAGGGGGGACAGATCAGCCCTCCCGTAACCGGCGCGGTTGCCTGCGCGATTTGATTCGCATACGCCAGATGGAATTGCCCGCGATGCCACAGCCTGGGCGACCGCAGCGTCAGCTCCCACCCTTGGATCAACGCCGCATCCCACGTGATCGGCCAGAAGATGTTCGACTCTCCGATGTTGTTATGATCCAGCCAATTCGTCGCCCGCGTTTCGTAGTTGTCCGCGTCCAGAGTCCACCCGCGGTAGGGAATCGTCACTCCAATCTGGAACTCCTTGTCCCGCTCGCCATGCAGCGGCGCGAATGCAAAATCCTGGCTGCCCGCCAGGCCCTGCAGCGCGCCCGTTGCCGTCACCAGCGGCGGCGCTTGGTAGTAGTAGCCGTAGAATCCGCGAAACACCCAATTCAGTTTCGGCACTCTCAAGGTAGCGCCAAACCGCGGGTCCGTTGCGCTCTCCGATATCGACGCATCAAAGTTCGTTTGTCGCAGCCCCGCGATAAACGTAAACCATTGGTTCACTTTGATCTTGTCGTCGATGAATTCCGCGGACAGCCCTCCCGTCACCCCAATCGAAGACGCCGGAAAGTTCTGGCTCCCGTCCGTGAACACGTTATTGAAGTAGTTGTACTGGTGTTGCGCAAATCCGTACACCCCGCCTTCAATGTCGTTTCTGTCGATGATCGTGTTGAACGACGCCTGCGCTCCTCCGTAATTCGCCGCCTGATTTACGTTCGAGATCGCCGGATAATCGTTCGGCCCGCCTTCATAATCCGCGCTGTTGTAGTGATAAAACGGCGAAACGGTCAGCACCGTATTCGAATTGAACGTGTGCACCCACGAAAAAACCACGTAGCCATCCGGCTCGCGTTCCGAATCCCGCAGGCCGTAACTGGGCGTGATCTGATTTCCCGTCGAATTCGGATCTGGGTCGATGGGAATCTGGTAATAATCCTGTCGCAGCGAACCCACCACCCGCAATTGGTCCTTGGCATCCAGGTTGTAGATGATCGATCCAAATCCTCCGTACCCGTTGTCCGCGTCGTGAACCACTTGCGGAATCGGCGTCTGCAGCCCGTAATTGCTGCGATTTCCATTCAGGCTGAAGTAGTACGCCAGCCGCTCCGTGTGTCCTCCGCAGCCGACCTGATCATCCGTTTGGTAGAAATTCCCCACGGTCACGTCCAGATCGCAGTCCCTGTTGAATTCGAAACCGTTCTTCGGCACGATGTTGAACATCCCGTACGTCCGGTCCCCGTAATCGGCGTCGTAGCTGCCTCGCAGCACTTCCAGATAATCAATGTCTTTGGGGTCAATCTGCGGCCCCAGGTTGCTCGCGATGTTCGTGTTGGGAATTGGCACGCCGTCAATCAGCCAGTCCACCTGATGCCCTCCGCGCATGTGCAACATGTCATGCGTCACATACGCCGCCGGCACGTAATCGGTAATCATCTCCATGCCGTTGGTCAGGTCCGCTCCGGGAGTTTCTTGAATCTGTTCGCGGTCCAGCATCGTCGTCGGCGTCACTGTATCCATCGGGGCCGCTTCTGGCGTTGCCGACACAACCACGCGTTGGCTCACGCCCGCGATCGCCAGCTCAAGATGCAGCACCGCCGACGTGTCCGACTCGAGAGTGATCGACTCTTGCGTCTGGCTGAACCCCGACGCTACCGCCGTCACCGTGTAATCCCCGAACGGCACCGCCGGAAACGAAAATTCGCCATTTGCATCCGTTTTTTCCGTTCGCGACCAATCCGAATTCGCCGACTTGATCTCCACCGTCGCGCCCACAATCGGCCTGTGCTGCGGGTCATGCACCACTCCCCGCACCGTCCCAAAAACAACCGCAAACGCCAGCCCCGCGCACAGGAAAACAACCAGAGCAAAGAAAACGCATCGCAGCACTCTCATACCAAGGCCTCCTTGGCCAAAGTTTTCTGAATTTCTATTTCGTCGCTGATCGGTTGCCCACGATTTCCGTCGCGGCGGTTGCGTCGCGGTCGTCTGCTCGAAGAAGTCACGCCAGCCGCGCGTTAAACACGCCCATTCATCGCGGCTTTCGCCGCCTGTTTGTGTTCTCGACGAGTTATTGCGGAAGGCTTACGACCTGGGAGGTTGGAACGGAGGAGGGAAGTATCCTGCAGAATCCGAAACTGCGGCGGCCGGCGAAATCGCCCGCGTCGCCTTAAGCCCCGGCAACTGCACGCCCGCGCTCAGTTGAAACGGCGCAATCGGTGCCGCCAGTCCATAATCCGGCGTCGCCTGCGAATTGCGGCACATCGTGCACATCGCCATGCCGCGCCCCGAGTGGCTGCAATCCATCTTCATCGCGTGCCGCCCGCGGCAGCACGCCATCATGCACTCCTGCGGCGAGCACGCATATCCACGCGCCACCAACGCCAACGGCACGGCCAGCAGTGCCACAATCAAGCTCGCAGCTTGTATCCGCCGCATCATTCGTGCGTCCATCCTAGCACACACCACTCTGCCTCACATACGCTCTTCCCGTCTCAATCGGATTCCCTCGGTCCTTAATGTTGTACGTTCCTCGAGCCTGGGCAGAATTCACACGTCTTGCGTAAGGATTTTCTTGATCTTTTCCAGAGCGGGTTCAGCTCTCTTCAGATACTGCTCGGCGTAAAACTTTGCCTTTTCAGCATTCGGCGCAACTGAGTCGTAGTAGTGCGCCAATTCTTCGAGAGTGTCCAGGTTATCAGGTGCGAAGGTCAGTGCTTCCAGGAAGGATCGTTCTGCCTCTTCCAGAGGCGGGCCCTCTCCGTGGTCCAACAACTGTATCAAAATGCCACGGCTGACCAGCAGGTACGGGCATTCCGGAGACTGCGATAGCAATCGATCCACGAGAGCAAGCGCCTTGTCGAATTGCCGTGCCTTCCATAGCTCTTGCAACTCCAACAAGCCGCCCATAGCGCACCTCAATAGGGCAACAATATCGGCGTCGCAACGCGACAATTGGCCCGCAAAAATAAGGCTAGACGCGTGCCTTTCTATGCTACTCCTTTTCGCGCACGCCTTGCGCGCGATGTAGTCGTCTTTCTCTTTGATGAAGGCTGCGATCGCTGCTTCGGGCAGGCAGTCGAAGTTCCGAGCACCCTCAGGATTGCGAACGGTGTCGTGGTGCTTGGAGGCTCAGCGAGCGTCCGTGTCCACGTGAACGCTCTTCAGTTCCTTGATTTGGGTGATTGCAATCGCGCGAGTTCCGTTTCGTTCGAACACGGCGCCGGTTGCCTGCACATACTTTCCTACAAACGGCATCATCTTCTCACGCTGATCCGAATCGGGCATGTCCGCAGAGATGGGGAAATAGATCAGCCCGGTCTTGGTGAGGATAATGATCGGCGAGCCGTGCTTAACGCAATCCAGGGTGCACTTCAAACTGAAGCTGGTGGCGGTCCCAGCCGGATTTTGGATAGGACAAGCGAGGTCCCGAACGGCGCCCTCAATCGTCATCGTCTTCGCGTCAGGCGCCATCTTAGTACCCTGACGCGCGAGCGCCGGACAGATGAGCAGCACAGAAAGAGCCGCAACAAAGAGTACGTGGAACAAACTGGAGCGTTTCATATTCACGCTCAGGATTTGCAAGTAGAAATCCACCTTGGCCTCCTCGGCGGCGCAAACGCAGGCCTTCGCAGACCCATTTCCGGTTCGGCTGCCCAAACTGGCAAGAGTATACACCGTGCCGAGTCTATCTCTGCAAACGGCTCGAAGCGCCGGTGGCCGCTGAAGGCCGCGACGCGCGTTTACCAGGCATCCCCAGTTGTGTTGACTCGTTTGCAGGGCACCCGCAAGGGATTTGGGCCGATCCCCTTTGGCTCAGCGCACCGATAGATTGCTTCGTTTGCCCGGGGATGTGGAATACCGGGAGCGGGGGAAACCTGACCGGTTAGATGCGGCCAGAAATGAGAAAGGCGAGCCAGTCGCCTGACTCGCCTTTCCCTGCAAAAGATTACAGCGTAAGTCTCGAACTAGCTCGCGAACAGCTTCCGCCGCAAGGACGCCAAGCCCAGGAGGCCCGTGCCCAACAGCAAGAGCGACGAAGGCTCCGGAGTTGCCGACGTCGGGACCGCGGTCGACAGAGTGAAGGACGCCTGGCCGTCTACGGTGTCTTGAAATATAGCTCCCGATGTCTCACCAACGTCAAAAGGATCGCATAGCGATGGTGTGCCGCTGCACGCCGGTGTGCCAACGTCGGCGAGATCATATCCGTTGACAAAGGAACTGCCATTCCACATGGGAATCACGTAATCCGAACCTCCGCTTTCGTCCAAGTCCAAGGTAATCGTGCTCGTGGACGGAAGAAACTGAAATTGAAAATAACTGCTGCCCGGAGACTGCGAAATGCCTATCAGCGGCGTCGGACCGCTACCGAAAGCGGTGGAAAATGGAGCCGCGCCATTATAGGTGGTGACCAGGGCGTAAGTTCCGCCCGTGAACCCCGCGGTCGACCCCGTGAAGCTACCGGACAATGTGCACGTCGTATTGCCGCCACTGACGCTGCACGCTCCGTTTGTTATGAACCATTGGGCATAGCCAGAACCGTTATCTCCGATGCCGGTCTCGGTAAAGATTTGCGAAGCTGTGCCTAGGTTCACCGTCACCGTTGTAGCGCGTGTGACACAAGCCATCGCAAATACACATGCTATGGCCACCAAACCATGTCTCAGTCTCATTCGTATCCCCCTGAGTTGCTTGCTGAGTATTTTTTGCTGTGGCCGGAATTCCTGTAAGATGTTTTTAATGCGCTTGCAACAGCCATCTGAAAATCGGCACTTATCCCCATGGTTAGCAAGCAACTCAACATCCAAATCTGTGGAAAACATTTCAACTGATAAACGTTCTCGATTCATAGACCTGGCACCTGGCTGCGATTGCCGGCGTGGTTAAGTCATCGCAATAGTTTGCGCATATCAGAACAAGTTCTGCGGCAATGGCCACAGACAGAGTTTGTGGGAAGCGATAGAGGAGGCTCCGTATGATGGTCTGCTGCACGGAAGTCGGCTGAAGACACCCACTGCCATCGGCCGCTTGGGCGTGTAGCCGGGTTACCGGAGATTTGAAGTAGCGCTTCACTTGTCCGGTGAGCGCATTACACGTCCAGTTACCCACGTAATGGATGGCTAGACGAGAAGGGATCGTGTCATGCAATATGCTTTACAATTACTTTAATCAATTGCGCCGGGATCAAACGAGTGCCGAGCAGATGAGAGGAAACTATGTGACCGTCGGGTGCGCGGCAGTAGTCCTCCTCATTGGCATTCTATCGGTTCCGACATCCGCCGAGCCTAAGACAGGGATGCTCTGTGTGATTCCAGATCCGCCGGGTTGCTGCACTGAGTTCATCAATAGCGTTCCCTTCTTCGACATCCAGACGCTCATGTTTAGAATCGACAACGGAAAGAAAAAACCGTGGCCTCGGAAAACGGGCTTCAAAATAGAAGGGCTAAGCCTCGGGGAGAAGCATCTCGTGGTTCTGTACTCGGGCGGGAAACTCATCCAGTCCTTCCGATTCCGCTTCGCAGACTACAAGGAAACCGAGCTTTGTCTACTGTTTGACGGAATCGGGCTCCCGGACTTGAGGCCCATGAGCAAATTGTGCCACTGCAAGTGAGTGATTCACTCCTTGAGCAGACTCCTGAGTAGTCGGGTTACCGGAGATTTGAAGTAGCGCTTCGCTTTTCCGGTAACCGCGCTAATCAGATGGGATGAGAAGGCCGGTCTCCTGGCGGGATGCGATACGCTCCCAATGTTCGACGTGCTCGAGGCACAAAGAAAAGGAGACCGGCAATGCAGAAGATTAGCACTGTACAGGCGGGTGGGAAGAGGATTTTCAAAAAACAGCTCACCATTGGGTTGGACTTAGGGGATCGTTGCAGTTCTTACTGTGTTTTGGATGAAGCTGGCGAAATCGTCTTGGAACAGAAGCTGCCGACGACACCGGAAGCGATGAAGAAAATCTTCGGAGGGATGCCGCGGAGTCGCGTGGCGATGGAAACCGGAACGCATTCCCCGTGGGTGAGCCGAGTGTTGGCGGCGCTGGGGCACGGAGTGATCGTGGCGCATGCTCAGAAAGTGCGCTTGATCGTCAAGAGCCGGCGAAAAGATGATCGCCTAGATGCGCGGACGTTGGCGCGGCTGGCACGAATCGATCCTGAGCTGTTGAGTCCGGTGCAACATCGCAGCGCGAAAGCGCAGATTCACCTCACCGTGATTCGGGCCCGGGCGGGTCTCGTGAGTGCTCGAACGGCCCTGGTGAATGCGGCGCGGGGATTGGTGAAGTCCTACGGGGAACGACTGCCAGGATGCGGGACGCAGCAAGTGAACCGGGAGCTCGCGGCCGGATTGAGCGCAGAGTTGCAAGAAGCTCTGGAGCCGCTTTTGCGAGAGGTCGAATCGCTGAACGAGCGGATTAAGGAATACGATCGGCGGATCGACGAAATGGCCAAGGAGATGTACCCCGAAGTCGCGCTGCTTAAGCAGGTGAAGGGTGTGGGAAACCTGATCGCTCTGGCGTTTGTCTTGACGATCGAAGACCCCCATCGATTCCGGAAGAGTCGCGACGTCGGATGTTTTCTCGGGCTACGGCCTGGGCGGAGGAACTCCGGGCAGAGCCAGCCCCAGATGCACATCAGCAAAGAAGGAGACCGGTATCTCAGAACCCTGATGGTGCAGGGGGCCCACTACATTTTGGGACCCTTTGGAGAAGACTGCGATCTCAGACGGTGGGGGCTAAGACTGGCCGAGCGAGGAGGGAAAAACGCCAAGAAACGAGCGATCGTTGCCGTTGCTCGAAAGCTGGCAGTCTTGCTGCATCGCTTGTGGGTGAGTGGAGAGGTGTACGAACCGCTGCGCCATAGCCAGAAAACGATGCGCGCCGTGGCCTAGACAGCAATTTGCATCCGACAGCCGAGCTCAACCGCCGAGTTCAGGTGACTGCGACTAACTCCTGGCCCGGCTCCCATCGAACCGAGGGGAGCAGAGGTCGATTATCAGGTAGCAGCACCTGCTGAAACGAGTACGCCCAACTGGCACCGAGCGAGAATCGCTCAAATAAAGAGTGCGGATGGAAGGAAGGCGACAGAGGCGGCCCGGCTGGACACAAACAACTCACGGCAAAAAGAACAGAAAGGAAAAAGAAAAAAGCAGAAACAAACTTGACACGAACCGGCCTTCTCATGGAAGGAGTTTTACCTAGTACGAATCGGCGCTGGCGGTACGACGATCTCAACCAGCCCAGTTGCCACGTCGTACACGAGGCCTGATATAAGCCAAGCGCCCGGCAACGCCGGGATCGCCCGGAGCGCAGCAACGTCCACGGCAACCGCCGCGCGCGGATCGGTGACCGCTTTTTTCTTCAGTTCGCCTTCCTGTATTTGAAAATAGCGCGCGAGCATGGCGGGGTCGCCGGCAAGACGAGTCATGCCGCAATCGGTGTGCTGAAGCACGATGAGGTGAAACTCCCCGCCGCCTCCAGGAATCTCTTTGGCAACCTCGCCAATTCGCCCGAGTAGACCCAACTGCTCCAATAACCCCGGGGTGATTCGGCCGCCGATGTTACGAATCACAACGGCCTCGCCTGGTTTGATTCCAAGTACATGAGCCGGGTCTACACGCATGTCAGCGCAGCCGATGATGATTGCCTTTGCCTTGGGCAGCGCCCGCGGAAGCGAGGGCATCAGTGTGCCCGCGGCAGACTGCTGAGCCGCAAAGTCTTTGTTACGTTGCAACATGTAGTCGAGATTGCTCATGCTGATCCTCCGTGAGAGTTGGTCTAACAGAAGGATGATCGTAAAGCCTGGCAGGTCTCAATCGAAATTCAATCGAGGCAGAGCAAGTTCAAGTCCTGGTAAGTCGGATTATCGAATTAGGCCACCTAATTAACCTGAGTGACTACCCGGAGGCGCCGCGTCTCCGCCATATTTTCGCTTTGTGCTACCCTCGCCTCTTATGCCTGCGCCCGCGCTCCCGCTCATCTACCACGACCGCTACGACCTGCACCTCGGCGCCCACGTTTTCCCGTCGCAAAAATATCGCCTCGTCCGCGACGCCCTCATCGCCCAAAATTTCGCCGCCCCCGCCGACATCATCTCCCCCGCGCCCGCCTCCGACGAAGACATCCTCCGCGTCCACACCCCCGAATACGTCCACAAACTCAAAACCGGCACGCTCGCTCCCCACGAAATCCTGCGCATGGAAGTCCCTTACTCCCCGGAGCTCGTCGCCGCCGTCTGGCTCGCCGCCGGCGGCTCTATCGAAGCCGGCCGGCGCGCCCTCGCCTCGGGCAACTCCAACTCACCGGGCGCCGCCGTCAACATCGGCGGCGGCTTCCATCACGCCTTCCCCGATCACGGCGAAGGCTTCTGCGTCATCCACGACGTCGCCGTCGCCATCCGCCGCCTCCAGCACGACCGCGCCATCCACACCGCCATGGTCATCGACACCGACGTCCACCACGGCAACGGCACCGCCGCCATCTTCGCCAACGACCCCTCCGTCTTCACTTTCTCCATTCATCAGCAGCACAACTATCCCGAGCCCAAGCCGCCCTCCAGCCTCGACGCCAATCTCCCCGACGGCCTCGGCGACGAAGACTATCTCGCCATCCTCGAATCGCATCTTGTCCGCGCCTTCCACGATTTTCACCCCGATCTCATCTTCTATATCGCCGGCGCCGACCCCTACCGCGAAGACCAGCTCGGCGGTCTCTCCCTCACCATCGAGGGCCTGCGCCGCCGCGACGCTCTCGTCTTCGACCACGCCCGCCGCCACCGCGTCCCCGTCGCCATCACCCTCGCCGGCGGCTACGCGCGGCACGTGGCAGATACGATTACCATACATGTGAATACGATCGTGGCCGCCTCAAATCAGGAGTTCGTCTCAGGATAGAGCGCTAGCCCGCGCCAAATCCGGCGCAGATTTTGGCGTCCTGAGCCTGTCGTAGGGCCGTGTCGCCGACACCGTGCAGATCCACGTCAACACCATCCTCTCCGCCCGCTCCTCGACAGGTGCTCCCGGGGATGCGACCGATAATTCTTGAGTTCTCCATTTTTCCCTTGCATCCCGGCTCCCACTTCCACTACATTTAGCCCACTTATTGTGGGCCGCGGCCAAGCCTGCCTATATGTTGGCTTGCCGTTGCCGAAGGAGTGGCGGCCGTTTGACGAGCGTCCTGGCGATTGCCAACCAAAAGGGCGGCGTGGGCAAGACGACCACCGCCATCAATCTTGCAGCGGCATTCGCGCTGCGAAAAAAACGAACCCTCCTCATCGATCTCGATCCCCAATCCAACGCATCCATCGCTTTCTTTGACGCCGCCGACATTCAGCTTTCCATGTTCGACATTTTCGGCGACCACGCCCCGGAAATGTCCAAGGTCATTCGCGCCACCAAGGATCCCAATCTTTTTGTCGCCCCCGCCAAACTTTCTCTCGCGCGTCTCGAGCAGCAGCTCGCCGGCCAGTTCGACGCGCCCTACAAATTGAAAGACTCGCTCACGCCCGTCCTGAAAGATTACGAATACGTGGTCATGGACACGCCTCCCGCGCTCGGCATTCTCACCGTCAACGCGCTCGTCGCCGCCACGCATCTGCTCGTGCCCATTCAGGCCGCCTATTTTGCCATCGAAGGCACCGACGATCTTCTCGAGACCTACGCGCGCATTCGCTCGCGCCCCAATCCCGCCTTGAAAGTTCTCGGCGTGGTCATCACCCTTTTCGATCGCCGCACAAATATTTCTCGCGACACCCACGAACAAATCCGCGCCGTCTTCGGCGACGCGCTTTTCAAAACGCGCATCAGCAAAAACGTCCGTCTCGAGGAAAGCCCAGCTTACAAGGAAACCATTTTCAGTTTTGCGCCCAAATCCCCTGGCGCCGAAGAATACAAAAAGCTTTCTATGGAGGTTATCCAACGTGTCGAAGCGGATCGGGTTGCCCGTCACTCTCAAGATGCGGCATGACGCGCACTACGTCGAAACTCTGACCAGTTTCAGCGGCGCTTCTGTCGGCCGCATGATTCCGATTTCCAAGATTCATCCCAATCCCGACCAGCCCCGCAAAGCCCTCGGCGATCTCTCCGAGCTCACCCAATCCGTAAGAGAAAAGGGCGTCCTCGAACCTCTTCTCGTGCGCTACATGCCCCGCGAAGACGCGTACTACATCATCTCCGGCGAGCGCCGCTACCACGCTTCGAAAGCCGCCGGCCTTCACGAGCTGCCGTGCATCGAAAAAATCGCCGACGACGCCGAAACTCTCGAACTCGCCCTCATCGAAAATCTCCAGCGCAAGGATTTGACCGCCTTCGAAGAAGCCGACGGCCTTTTCCGTCTTGCCGAGCAGTTCGACTACACCCACGACGACATCGCCAAAAAAATCGGCCGCGCGCGCTCCTCCGTCACGGAAACTCTGTCCATTCGCAACATCCCCAACTCTATTCGCAAAACCTGCCTGGAGAAGGGAATTGTCTCCAAATCGCTTCTTCTCCAGGTCGCGCGCCAGCCCAACGAAAAAAAGATGCACGACATGGTCATGCAAATCGCGCACAGCGGGCTCACCCGCGACGAAGCCCGCCGCGTCCGCCAGGAAGAAAACGACACCGAGTCGCGTCCGCGCCCATATACCTTCGACTATCATTCGCCCGACGATTCGTATCATCTGCGCATCCAGTTCCGTCGCAGCCAAATTTCCCGCGACGAACTGGCTGGCGCCCTGCGCGAAGTCCTCGCCGAACTTCAGCGCAACGCCTCTGCCGCCTCCGCCGCGTAAATGAACCGATGGGGCATTCCGCCGTCACTTGAAGATGAGGTCAAAAAGCGAGACAAACGTTGCGTTTATTGCGAAATCGCACTCAAGGAATATCCTCACGCTAAAGGTGTACGAAGGAACGGGGCTACCTGGGAGCACATAGACAACAATATCCGCCATTTGGGAAACAATGTTGTCAGATGTTGCGGGGCATGCAACTCAAGCAAGGGCACGAAACAGCTCACGACGTGGTTTTCATCGGACTACTGCAAGAAAAACCACATAAACCAGAGAAGGGTCGCGCCCGTGGTCAAGAGTTGGCTGAGACAACACAAGTCTCGATGAGTCGCTGATTCAGAGACTCAGCGGGTGCCCCATGCTCGCCTTTTGAGCGTGGGGCCTTTCGCGAGCGACGTTGCCCGCGCTTCCTCACTCCGACGTTTTGTTAGGTCCTACTTTGTCATTCCGAGCGGTTCCGGCTGCGTGCCGGAACCCCGAGGAATCTGCTGGTGTTTTTTTCTAGGGGCGCTGCTTGCTGCGCCCGTTCGTGCGCAGCGCGAAGTTGTGCGTCCTTCCACTGCATTTTTTCTGTAGCTCACGTCCCGTTGCGGCATTTTCGCCGAAACTGACGTGAGGCTCCTCGCCCATCTCACCCGGCTAGATCCTTACCCCGAACCTTCCCATCATCTCCCGCCTTCCATACGCCGTCACTTCCACCGCCCGGCTGTCCAAATCCTGCACCACCCATTTTCTTTTCAGCGCAACTTTCAGCAGCGCCGCGCCCAGCGCCCCTCCAACATGCGGCCGCCGCTCGCTCCAATCCAAACACGCAAACGCAAATCGCCGCCGCAGCGCGCGCAACTCATCCACGTCGACGCCCAGCGTCGCGAGCGCGCTCGTGCCGTTCTGCGTCACGTCATACGCGCCCTGCTCGCTCGCCGCACGCGCGGACAGCCATCCCAGCGCCTGCATGCGATCATGCAGCGCCACTCCCAGCGTTCCCGCAAGGTGGTCGTAACAGATCCGCGCGGCGCGCAGGCGGCTCGGCGTGCGCGGCGCGAACTTTCCGCGCCAAGCGCCGTCGCCGGCCACCACGCTCAGTCCCTCGATTGCTCGCGCCACGTGGAGCCCTTCGAGAGTGTAGTAGCGATGCTTGCCTTGCGCGGCCACGCGCACCAATCTCTGCGCGGCCAGCCGCTGCAGGTGCACGCTCGCCGTCGACGGACTCACCTCCGCCACGATCGCCAACTCCGTGCTGGTGCGCGCGTGCCCATCCATCAGGCAGCAGAGCATGCGCGCGCGCGCCGGTTCGCCGATGGCGGCCGCGACGCGCGAAATTCCCGTGTCCGCGTGATCCTCGATGTGTTTCCGGTTGTGCGCGGTGACATTCACACTTTCATGGTAAACGAAGTGTTCGCGCGAGGCAATCAGGACAATGTCTCTCGGCGCGGCGGGCGCGGAACTTCGGTTACCATCGGCGCAGCGGAAGCGGAAGCGCGCCTGTCGAAAGTTCAGCGCGCACGGTTTTAGCGCACATCTGTGGGCGCAGAGCGAGGTGCGATTTGCGAAAAATCTGGATGGCCTTGGCATTGCTGGCAGCGGCGGCGATTTTTCTGCCGAGTGGTCCGCGCGCCCAGTGGCGCACGCCATGGAGCTACAACAACGCGCCGGACGGGCCGGCGCATTGGGGCAATCTCGATCCCGAGTATGCTGCGTGCAACGGCAAAGAGCAATCGCCCATCGACATTCGCGCGGCGCAGAAGGCCGACCTGCCGGCGCTGCGCTTCGTCGACAAAACCGGCCCGCTGACCATTATCAATAACGGCTACACGGCGCTGCGCGTGAACTATTCACCAGGCAACCGGAATTTGTTGATCGTCGGCAACCAGCAGTACGAGCTGACCCAATTCCATTTTCACCATCCGAGCGAAGAGGAGATTAACGGCCGTGCATCGGACATGGTGCTGCATCTGATGTACAAATCGAGCGACGGAAAAGTGGCGGGAGTGGCGGTGCTGCTTAAGTCGGGCAACGCAAATCCCGTCGTGCGCGAGCTGTGGAAATACATGCCGCCGAAGGCGGGCAAAGAGCGCCTGATTCCCGGAGTGGAGGTCAACCCCGCGGGGCTGCTGCCGCGCGACACCGCGTATTACACCTACGTGGGTTCGGTGACCGCTCCGCCCTGTACCGAGGACGTGACCTGGTTTGTGCTGAAGGCGCGGATGGAAGTGTCGCCGGCCCAGATCGCGAAGTTCGCGAAACTTTATCCCCACGACGTGCGGCCCGTGCAGCCGCTCAATGGACGCGTGGTGAACGAGAGCGAGTAAGGCGGAAAGTTCCGCCAAGCCGCGCGGATGATCCGAGTCCTGGACTTCGCGTTTCGAGAAACGCCAGGCGACGAAGCCGAAAAAAATGCCCGTGCAGCGCCATTCATTCGACAGTCGTACCGCGAGAATTGCGATCAACAAAAGGGGCAGGGTTACCTTCATCAACCCGGGCGACGTGCTCGCCGTTGAGGGGCAGGGAAATTATGTGCGGTTGGAATGCGAGTCGGGTTTGTATCGCTTGCGCGAGTCCATGTCGGCGATGGCGGAAAAACTGGAGCCGTACGGCTTTGTGCGGATTCACAGATCCGTGCTGGTAAATAAATCGTGGGTCGAAGAGGTACGCCCGCACTCGCCCGGAGTGTATCTGTTGCGGCTGCGAAACGGAAAAGAGTTGACCGTCACGCGGACGTACAAGAAGAATCTGAAATCGCTGGCGGAGCTTTGGCTCGGGAAGGGCGCATTTTCCGGCATTTGATCGGTGCCGGAGCCAAGAGCGGCGAAGTGAAACCAGCGAGTCTGAAAATTATGTGCGTGACCCGCGACCAGATCCCTTCCAGCGGGACGCGTTCAAGGGTATGCTGCATGGGCCGAGGGGCCGCGGCGGTTGAACACGAAACGCAAGGTCGCAGATGGTGACGCGGACTTTGTGCCAGGAGTGAACTCATGCGTTCATATATCTTAGTAATGCTGGTTGCCCTTTCTGCGGCGGCGGCGCGCGCGCAATCCGTTCCGCGCGCGATTTTCACCGACCCGCCGGCCGACGCCGCACATCCCGCAAAGATGACCGTGCTGCACATCCCAAGTGGCGGCGTGAAAATTAACGGCATCGTGTATCAGCCCTCCGGCGCGGGCCCGCATCCGACGCTCGTGCTGTGCCACGGCTTGCCGGGGAACGAAAAAAATCTCGACCTCGCGCAAGCGGTCCGTCGCGCGGGCTGGAACGCGGTGACCTTCAACTATCGTGGCTCGTGGGGCAGTCCCGGAGTTTTTCGCTTTGCGCAGAACCTCGAGGATGCCGATGCGGTGCTGGCGTATTTGCGCGACCCCGCGACCGCCAAGCGCCTCGGCGTGGACACCCATCGCATAGTGATCGCGGGCCACAGCATGGGAGGCTGGGTGGTGGTGCATGCCGCATCGCGCGACCACGGGTTGGCTGGCGCGATCCTTATTTCCGCGGCGGATATGACCAGAGCCGCCGAAGAACCGCGCGATCGCTTGGTCGCGATGATGGCGGGCGATATGGAGTCGCTGGCCGGCGTGACCGCGCAGAGCATGGCCGACGAATTGCGCTCGCTTCCCAAGACGTTCGGTTTCGCAAGCGAGGTGCCGGGTCTCGTGCACACTCCGCTGCTGGTGGTGACCGCAAACGACGGCCTCGCGCCGGAGAACGATGCGCTGGTCCACGCGATTCAAGCGCACGGCGGGCGCGAAGTGACCGAGATGCACTTCGCCACCGATCATAGCTACTCGGACCACCGCATCGCGCTCGAAAGCGCGGTCATCAATTGGCTGGACGGCCTGCACTAAGCGAGGCGAGATCGGCCGGGGATGATAACGCAACAAAGCGAAAAGCCCCACGCTTAAAAGGCGAGCATGGAGCACCCGAAAAGTCTGCAGTTCCCGTTCTTTTCGTAGGGGCGCTGCTTGCTGCGCCCGACGCGACTCCCCGAGTCGTGCGCCCGTATCAGGTGGCACACGCTCTCAGCCTCTGTTCCATTGCGCGCCCCTCCGAATCGCCCGGGACAAGTCCGATGCTCGTCGCATGCTCGCCGTGTCGCCCAATCTCAAATCGCAGTTGAATTCGCAGCATCGCCCGTCGCACACTAGCTCCGTGAATCAGCTAACGCCATTCGACGTGATCTGCATCGGCGCGGGGCCAACGGGCTTGGCCTGCGCCATCGAAGCCAAGCGCGCGGGCATGCGTCCGCTGGTGATCGACAAGGGCTGCCTGTGCAATTCGCTCTACCACTATCCGACCAACATGGTTTTTTTCACCACGCCGGAGCGCATGGAAATCGGCGACCTGCCCATGACCACCGTGGGCGGCAAGCCGACGCGGCAGGAGGCCCTCAAATACTATCGGCGCGCGGCGGAGCACTACCAGATCGACGTCGCGCAGTACGAACTAGTGGAACGCGTCGGCGGCCACGACTGCGCATTCACCGTCTCCACGCGAGAAACCAGCAGCGTGCACGGCCGCGGCGGCGCGCCGCACGAATATCGCGCGCGCAAACTCATCCTCGCCACCGGCTATTACGATCTGCCGAATTTTCTCGACGTTCCCGGCGAGGACCTGCCGCACGTGTCGCACTATTTCACCGACGCGCATCCTTACTGGAACGAGAACGTCGTCGTCATCGGCGCGAAAAATTCCGCCGCCGAAGCCGCCCTCGACCTTTTTCGCGGCGGCGCGCGCGTCACGCTGATTCATCGCGGCGCCGAACTCGGCCGCTCACTAAAATACTGGGTCCGCCCGGACATCGAAAATCGCATCAAGGCCGGCGAAATCCGCGCGCGCTTCAATACCACCGTGCTGCGCTTCGAGCCCGGCAAAGTCATCGTTCGCGATGGCGCCGGCACCGAGGAGCTGCCTGCGTTCCACGCCTTCGCGATGACCGGCTATCATCCCGACTTCACTTTCCTCGAAAGCGTCGGCATCCATCTCGACGCTAAAACGCGCAAGCCCAAAGTCAATCTCGAAACCCTCGAAACCAACGTCCCCGGCATCTACGTCGCCGGAGTTCTCGTCGGCGGCCTCCACACCGGCGAAATCTTCATCGAGAATGGCCGCTTCCACGGCCGCCAAATCATCGCCGCCATCGCCGGCCGCGAAGGCCCCCGCGAACCCGCCCCCGTCGCCCCTCCAGGAGAATAGTTTTACCGTTGTCATCCTGAGCGCAGCGAAGGATCTCGCCTCGACACGGTTGCTTATCCGCTGTCCACTTCTTTTGCGTTTGCGACAACGCAGCGTCTTTGCTAGATTAAACGCATGGCATCCATCATCAAAGAATTCGGGCGCACGTTCCTGGTTCTGTACAAAGGCTTCAAAGTCACCCTCGTCACCATGTTCCGGAAGCCCACCACGGAAAACTATCCTCATGAGCCCGTGCATTTCCAGGCGCGCTATCGCGGCATCCACGTCCTGCAGCGCGACGAACACGGCCTGGAGAAGTGCGTCGCCTGCTTCCTCTGCGCCGCCGCCTGCCCCGCGCAGTGCATTTACATCGAGGCCGCCGAAAACACCGCTGACAATCGTATCTCCGACTCCGACCGCTACGCCAAGGTTTACAACATCGATTATTCCCGCTGCATTTTCTGCGGCTATTGCGTCGAAGCCTGCCCCACCGACGCCATCACTCACGGCCACGGCTTCGAGCTCGCTCCCTACGACATCAACGCCATGGTCTATCGCAAAGAGCAGCTCCTCGAGCCCTGGCCGCCGATCAAAACCGCCGGCCGCGTCTCCTCCGGCGTCGCTGACATCCACCAAGCCTTCCGCTAGAAGTTCACTCCGCGCTTTTCCACTGCTGGGGCGACCGGAATTGTGTGTCCGGAAATGGACGGAGGCGCGAAAAAATGTGCGGAAAAACTCGATTAGAGTTGGCGTCCCTCGTTTGTTTTCAGCGATTTGCATAAAGTTCTAATTTCCCATAGAAACTCGATTAGCTTTACCCCAGTGCCAGTGATCAGTGGTCAGTGGCCAGTGAAAGACGAATCCGCTGGCGAATTTTCATCATGGGGCTCGCGTTGCTCGGTGGATGGCGGTGCGCCGGCGTCTTCTTCTGTATCGCCGTTCTTCAGCAGGCCGCTGTCGCGGCCATGGTAGGGCTCGCGTTGCTCGAAGGATGGCACGCCGCCGACTGCACGAATGTCGGAGGTTGGCGAGTCGCCGGTTTGTTCTGTCGCCTGCGGGGAGACTTGTCCCGTTTCGGGAAGATCGGCAGCGGGGCGGATGTCCGGGCCACGGACCAGAATGTGAGTACGGGGCGGGTCGGTCCAGCGTCCGTTGTCGTCGAGGCAAGAAAGCGCGCGGATGGAGTGGAGGACGGTGGAGGAAGTGATTTTGACCTTGCGCGACTGCTCGATGAAATTTTCGACGACGGTGCGGACGTTTTGGCGGCGGGCCACGTCGAGGGCGGCGGCGCGGGCGTGGCGGTAAAGGGTGTCCGGGTCGTCGATCTGGAAGAAGCGGCAGATATCGTATGCGCTGTGCCACCGGAGATAGGCGCGTTCGATTTCATCGAGGGCGGGATGGCGGCAGAGCGCGCATTTGCGGCTGTGACGTTCGAAGGCAGGGTCGGCGGCGCTGCGTTCGGCGATTTTGGCTTTGGCAGCGCGGGTGAGGCGAGCGCGAAGAGGAGGGGCGATTTCCTGAGGGCCGGTGCGTTGGCTCTCTGCGGCTTCGATTTCATCTTCGCAGAGCCAGGGAAGATCTTTCGGGTCCTCCGGCGGAAGAGCTTGGGCGGCGCGCTGTGCGGCGCGGCGGGAGGTGACGGCTTCGTAGAGACCACGGGTGAGCACTATTTTGGATGGGCGATTGCTGCGGGGCATGGGCTTTCTCCTTTGCAGTTATTAAATCTAGTGGTTAGCTGAGGCGGAAGGGAAGGGGCGATGGCCCTGAACTACCGGCCTGGCAGGAAGCCACAGAAGCTAACGAATATATACCACAAAGGTAAGGAATCGCCAAGTGAAAAACGCGAAGAATGTTTGTGGGGGGGCGGGTCGGCTGTGGGATGGATTGCCTCAGCCCCTACTAAGGTCGGACCAGAGTACGTTGTCTTTGTAGTCCAGAAACCAAGTCTGTGATTCTAGGTCCTCGATTCGTATTGACCAGGCTTCAGCTAAGCACTCAAGAATAAACTTGCAGAGTACAAGGTGCCACTCTCTGTCGTCGGTTTGTGCTCGAAGATCGTCCAGTGATCCCTTCAGTGGCGAGGCTGTGCCTGCTCTCTCGAGCTCGTTTTTTTTTGAGTACTCAACGGTCACTTCTTCCTTGCCTATCGCGAGGACGGGCAGCGTTAGCAGGTCGGGTGCGGCGACGGACCTGGTGGCAAGAGAGTAGGAGCTAGCCATGCTGACCCCCGTCGCGAGTAGCAGCCGTTGGTACTTGGCCATGCGTTCGATGAAATCTTGCCGGGAGCGGTGAATTAGATTACCAGGGGGCTCGACAAGTGGAATCCAAGCTAGAGAGGTTGAGTGCAGGGCTTCCAAGCCGAAGATCGTTGCGACCCCTCGAATGAAATTGATCCTCCCTGGAACCATTCCGTACGATGCTAGCCGATTAAGTTCGGAGACTACGGCTGGTCGGAGTTTTGCTATCTGTGCGCCTATAAATTGTTCAGTAGTCCTCCTAATGGTATGCCGGGGCGGGTTGGGAGGCGTCGCTGCCATAGCCTCTCGCGAAACGACAAGGTCTGCCGGGCCAACCTCAACCATCCCGCAAATGTCCGGAAGGGGTACTAAATCCACGGCTATTCCTTGTGAGCATCGAACGACGCCGAATGCCGCTTCGCCTCCCATGCAAATGAGGCGCTCGGTTTCGGTTTCATAATGCGGCTTTTCTACGGGCCAACCGCTGACTGTCCACTTACCTCCGAAGTCGGCTTCGGAGCGATACAGCCATTCGGAATAATCGTCACGGAGTTGACTGCGGCGGAGCTCCTTGGCCCCTCCGTCGAAAGCTGTGGTGGTCCAATCCCGCACGAAGTGGAGGAAGGACTGTTCGGGGATGGCTTTCCACCAACCGGGGCTGATCTGAGTGGTCTTGTTAGTGGCGTCGGTCACCGTTATGGGTACGGATAACATCGGCGCGCGAGTGCGGACCACCTCTGAGAGTTTTTCAAGCAGGGGGCTGATGTGGGATTTTAAGGTGATTCGTACTTCCGTACCGGCTTGGCCCGTGGCCGGCTTTTCGCACAGCTCACCTCGCCTGCCGACGCCGCGAAGTGTAAGCTGGATCCGAGTATTTCCGGCGGTCTCGGTCTCGACTTGGACGTCATTGCCGAACATAAAGACCGAGAGGAATCCGATTCCAAATTTTCCAATGGGCCGGAATCCCGCTTCAATGGCTGCGCTGTATTCTCGATAAAAATCGGATGAATTCCAGAAGTCCGATCCTACGCCGACGAGGTGCTTTCTCACGACTGTCTTTGTCATACCGATTCCGTTATCGCGAACTTTTAGGATGTGGTCGGAGCCTTGGCGCTCGAGCGTCACGGTGATTGAGCCGGGGAGGGAGGTATTGCCTTTTGCACGTTCAATTGCGTTCCGGAGTTCTATGGCGTCGCGAGCGTTTTGGATGAGTTCTCGAAGAGGGGCTAGGTGGTCGCGTCCATAGATATGTCTCCCTCCGAGGAGCTCTACCACGCGCTCCATTGAATCGGGCTGCACGCGGATGTCAATGGGCACGACGCCCGGGGGTAGGTGGACGTATTGGTTAGTGTACCGGCCGGGTATGTGCTGAAAACTATCATACTGGGCGTGATAGTTCTAGGATAAGGCAGCTACCTCAAGTGCGATCATGCGAGAGAAGAGGTCGGTCACTTCTTCTTGGTTTTGAGGCGTGCTTCTTCAATCGGCGCGGCGGGCTCGGTCATGCGGTAAGGGTCAAGAATCTCTTTCATCAGCTTGGGATCGAGCAGCTTGCGCTCCAGGGCAATTTCTGTGACGGTCTTTCCCGTTTTGACACTCTCCTTGGCGATCTCCGCCGCTGCGGCATACCCGATATAAGGATTGAGCGCTGCGGCAATGGAAATGGTGGCGTTGGCGTAGTAGCGGCAGCGCTCGGCGTTGGCCTTGATGCCGTCGACGCATTTGGCGGCCAGGACGCGGATGGTGTTGGTGAGGATGCGCGCGGAGTGCAGGACGTTCCAGGACATGGCGGGCATCATCACGTTCAACTCGAGCTGGCCGGCTTGCACCGCGAGCGCGGTGGTGACGTCGGCGCCGACGGCCTGGAATCCGACCATGGCGGTGAGTTCGGCCATCACGGGATTCACTTTTCCCGGCATGATGGACGAGCCGGGCTGCAGGGCGGGCAGCAGAATCTCGGCGAGGCCGGTGTTCGGGCCGCTGGAAAGCAGGCGCAGGTCGTTCGAGATGCGGATCAGTTCCAGCGCCAGATTGCGCAGCGACGAAGACGCGGTGGACATGGCGAGATTGGATTGCATGGCGTAGCGCATGTCGTCCGTGGCGACGAGCTTTTGCCCGGAGACTTCGCTGAGCTTGGCGACCACCAGTTTCTGGAATTTCGGGTGGGTGTTGACGCCGGTGCCGACGGCGGATCCGCCTAGGCCGACCTCGCGGAGGAGATTTTGGGCATTATGTATACATTGAGCGGAACGGTTGATTGCCGTGGCGTAAGCGCGGAATTCCTGGCCCAGCCGGACCGGGACGGCATCCATCATGTGCGTGCGGCCGGACTTCAAAATGGCGTCGAATTCTTTCGCTTTGCGCGCGAAGGACGCTTCGAGTTCCGCGCACGAGGCCAGAACGGCATCGGTGGCGAGAATCGTGGCCAGCCTCATCGACGTTGGAAAAACATCGTTGGTCGACTGGCCGAAGTTGACGTGGTCGTTGGGATGCACCGTGGAATATTCGCCGCGTTTGCCGCCGAGAATTTCCGCGGCGCGATTCGCGATCACCTCGTTCGCGTTCATGTGAAAAGAAACGCCGGCCCCCGCTTGGTAAACGTCGACGACGAATTGATCGTCGAGTTTGCCGGCGATGACTTCGTCGGCTGCGCGCGCGATGGCGTCGGCGATTTTTTGCGGAATGAGCTTGAGTTCGGCGTTGGCCAGCGCCGCGGCTTTTTTGATGTAGCCGATGGAGCGAATCAGCAGCGTATCCCCGCGATAGCCGCTGATAGGGTAGTTTTCGACGGCCCGCTGCGTTTGAATGCCGTAATACGCGTCGGCGGGAACTGGTTTTTCGCCCAGCGAATCTTTTTCCGTGCGCTGATTCATCGAGTCATCTCCGAAAAACGGCGTTGGCTCATGGCAGTGGTTGTTCTGTGGCGCGTGTCATTATGGCTAAAAATTTCACTCCTCGTTTCGCCGCCGACGGAACGGTTGGCAGTTGTGATTGAAAGTTGCGAACCGTGTTCTCCTCCGCCAGAGGCGAAATGCGAAGCTGAGCCCGCGTCGCTCGGCTGCTCTGCACCAAATTCAAGTTTCGCAAGACATCGCAATTTTGGCAACCGCCGCGGGCAAGGCCCAGCTTCGGAGGGCGACGACATCGATTCAGCATCAACGCTAGCGTCCCACCCCGTCTGATAGCTGGCCAATCCTGAAGCGACGCGGCCAATCCTAGAGCGACAGCCGGCCAATCCTGTGATCGCTTTTTGGCCCCCACTCGTTATGGTTCCCACTCGCCTCACCCTCCCCGGTCCGGCCGCCGAGCTTCCCCTAATATGTATTAGCCCCGAAGGGGGGAAGGGCAGACAGCAGTGCGAGAGAAGATGACCAGATGCGGAGGCAGAAGATAAAACCAGAGAGAGCGACCACATGCACTGGCAAGAGACACCGCGAGTGAGGGCAACGAGTGTAACGGACGAAAGTTAGTCATGACAGAGAGTGCTCCAAGACGGAGCAACGAGAGAAAACAGCATCGGTGCGCAAAGGTAGAAAAGATAGAAAAGATAGAAAAGATAGCAACACAGCGATAGAGAGCAGACTTCGCGGCTGGAGATGCAACGAGCGTGCGCAAGGAGAGCTAGCAACGAAGAAGGGTCAGACAAGAGCGAGGCGAGAGAAAGCAACGAAAGCAGCGACAAGCTCGAGCAGCGAAAGATGGAAATAAGCGGGCGACGAGAGCAGCAAGCCATCGATAGGGCAGCGAGGAAAGTCAGCGGAACGAAAATCGGGGGAGACAAGACGACACGAAAAAGCCATGGGCGAACAGCGAGGGCAAAAAAACGAGACGGAGCTACGAGAGAGAGCGAGGAGTGAGAGCGAGCGACGAGGTGCGGCGACACAAAGGAGCAACGAAAGATGGCGACGGGCGAGGGCGGCGCGCCATCGCAAGGTTGCGGATCGACAATCCTGGGGAGAAAAAACGATGCGGGACGGAGAAACCGACGACACCGCGATCAATACGATAAAAATGCAAGCACCTCGTCGGCGAGCGGCGGGCAAACGGGGCGGCCCAGCGCTGAGGTCCAGAGTTATTTCGGAGAAAGTCGTGTTGAATTGCGACCGTCCCTACTGTCTCCAGGTTCGTTCGCGCGACGGCGTTCTGGGCCGGAACTCTTGGCGTTTGCTCTTAGAGCATCAGGCGATGCGTTTCGCTTTCTCGAGTACTGGAGCGGCGCCGCGCCGGAGAGACGCGAGCGAGTCATCTGCGGTGTCTCGAAGCACGCGCATGACGCGATTCGCTCCAAGCGCAGGGAAATCGGGCGTATCGGAATCATCGTTCATGGGCAAGAGCGGCAACGACAGGTTCACGGACGGGACGGAGCCATTGCGCCGGACGCGGTGGGGCGTGGCCGGCTGCATGGCCGCCTGCAGGCGCCGATGCGTGAGCACCCATTCTGCGATGCGCGCCTGGATGTCCACCTCGATGAGCTCGTCGAGCAATTCGACCATCTCCTTGCGCAGATTGGCGCGGTCGTTCAGACGCGCCAGCTCGAAGGATTCGAGCGAAATCTTCGAGCAGGTCGCGAGATATTCAAGCATCGGCTTGGTCGTTTTCATCGAGCGTCTCCGGGCCCGGTACAGAGCGGGGTATCTTAAGGATACGATGGGTATCTAGAAAGTCAATGCATTATTGAATGTAAGTATAAGTAAATGTAGTCAACGGGGGCTTACTAGGGACGAGGCGAGATCGTCCGATTGGACTCTCGCCTGCATTGACCCAGCCCGCCGGCGTGCGCGGGAGCGAATGACTTTGCGCGGCAAGCACCTCAATAGCGGGATCCGCGGCGGCCTGTGGGAGGACCAGCACCTCCAGCGCATGGGCCCAGCGGTCTGGCTGTTCGGATGGCTGGTGCACCGGCAGACGCGCGAGCGCCACGGCGTGGGCTTGGTGCTCGCCGGCTCGCCGCTGACCTACGAGATGATCAGCGCGGACACCGGAATGGCCGTCCGCACCCTGAAGCGCTGGATGGCGCGGCTCGCGAGCGGCGGGTATGGGAAAAGGGTTTGGAATGGCTGGAATCATCGTGGTTCACTTTGCCTGTCGGAATTGTGGGTGGCATAGTGGGCGTCTTTTTATACGCTCCGGTACCTAAAAACGTGGACTATCAAAGTGTGGCTAGATGGCTGGAATGTTGATGCCGATACACTAACATCCAATACAGGAAAACTCGTCGTATTTCCCAGGGCCCTGATTATTGAACATATAGAGGTTCACGCTCCGCTAACTCCTCAAGAAGAGGATGAATTTTTCAGCAAATTTGGCTTCGGAGGAGGCCCGGCAGGAGTCGAGTTGCCAACTAACAATTATTGGGCGCCTAGCGATCCACCGCACTTAACGCATGTAATAGGCCCTATCCCAGAGACCTCTGAAGACCCTTTACATCCTCAAATAATACAAAACATAAACGATTTCAAGGCCGGAAACACTGTGGCATATGTCTTCACCAGAGCGTTTTTCAGAGACAAGCTGGGGTGGATAGTCTCGGAATCATGTTCTTGGTATCAAGCGCCTGATCTCTCGCAACCGCATCTTTGCAAGGGGCACAACGGCCCTGGAAAGTATCCGCGTAACTAGGCGGTCGCCGCCAAGAGGGCGAAGAGGCAAGAAATCGCGGTAGGGCATTTCCACTTTCTGGTGTACACTCCGCGCCAATCCCGTACTCGGAACCGTAACTCAACTCAAGATTGGAGATCGGATGAACAAGAAAATGCTCAGCAAGGCGCTTCTGTGCGCAGCCGCCGTTTTGTTTGCCGGCGTCGGATTATCCTACGCGGCCATGGGCGACGCGTTCATGGGCACCTGGCAGTTAAACGAAGCCAAGTCCAAATTGCCTGCCGGCGCAACAAAGAATTCCACCGTCGCCTATACCATGTCCGGCGACAGCATCACCTGCACCATCGATGGAACGGACGGCAGCGGCCAAGCGCTGCATAGCGTGTGGACCGGAAAATTCGACGGTAAGGACTACGCCGTCACGGGCGATCCCATCAGCGACATGCGCTCTTACAAACTGGTCAATTCTCACACCCTTTGGGCTAGCGACAAGATGGGCGGAAAAATCATCCTCACTGCCCGCATCGTTATCTCCGCCGACGGCAAGAGCCGCACCGTTACCGTCCACGGCACAGATGCCAAAGGAATGAAGACCACAACCATCGGGGTCTACGACAAACAATAGCGCCACGCTCGATCGCGAAGTCGGGCGCACCAAGAAAACAAAAAGGGCGGCCTTTGCGCCGCCCTTTTTTTTTACCCACCCAACGCTCAACTCGAGCGCGCTACTCTGTCAAAGCTCCACTACCAGACTTCACGCCGCAGCTCTAGTGATCATGGCTGTGGCGCCACTTCCAGTAATCGGTCTGCTCGTCCTGGCTGCGATTCTTGAAGTCCACATGCTTTCGGTGCGTTTCCGTTTCCCACTGGTTGTAGTAGACCACCTCATCGTGATTCCAGTAGTGGTAATCGTGATAGTAGGGGTCGTAGTAGCGGACGCGAGCCGCGCATCCCGCAGTCATCAGGAGCCCGAGAAATGCAGCACTGACACAGATGGAGCAAAGGTACCGGTAGATTTTGCGCATGTCGTTCGTCATCCTATCCGGGCCGGGCGGCCATCACACGTGTAGTTTCCCTGAACCGGCGCAATCGCGCCATCAGGCTTCCACGTGAGCATCCATCAGGTGTAACCCCGGGCGCAGATTCAGGTTGCGCGCCGCCGCCTTTTTTCTTGATTTTCTTTGTCGCTGACTTCCGCCGCTCAGATGCAGCAGCGCGCCGCCGTCAGCCGCTCCGGAACCGGAGCGCCCTGCGGCACCTCGTATTTCTCCGGCGCGCAGCACGCCGAGTTCAGCCGCGCAACGTCCCGCCGCATCTCCGGCGCCGCGCGCAGGTGTTTCAGCGTCCCGCGCAGGATATTCGCCGCGGCCTTGTCGCGCGGCATCGCCAGCCGGTAATGCATCCATTTTCCCTCGCGCCGCGCAGCAACCACGCCGGCCCGCCGCAAATACGCCAGGTGGCGCGAAATCTTCGGCTGGCTCAGCCGCAGAATCTCCACAAAATAACAGACGCACACTTCGCGCCCGGCGATCAGATTCAGCAGCCGCAGCCGCGTGGGATCCGCCAGCGCGCGAAAGATGTCGTGAATCGCGGGCGCTTGTGCGCGCGCTTGTTCGGAGCGAGCCATGCGTGCATTCTATCACAACATATATTCGCATTGACATATATGTCGGCGCCGTGTACAGTTCCTCACATATTCGCGCATGCGGATATGTGAACGGGAGGCGCCATGGCCGAGAGCGATGCCAATGGAATCAAGAGCGAAATTCAGAAAGAAGTGCAGAGCAAGTACGGCGAAGCCGCCAAGCGCGTCTCCGCTGGCGGCAAAGCCTGCTGCGGCGCGAGCGGCCTCAGCGCCTGCGACCCCATCACCAGCAACCTTTACGACGAATCGCAAACCTCGGCCATTCCGGCCGAGGCCCTCTCAGCGTCGCTCGGCTGCGGCAATCCCACCGCGCTTGCCGAGCTTCGTCCCGGTGAGACCGTTCTCGACCTCGGCTCGGGCGGCGGCATTGACGTCCTGCTTTCCGCGCGCCGCGTCGGCCCCACCGGCAAAGCCTACGGCCTGGACATGACCGACGAAATGCTGGCGCTCGCGCGCGAAAATCAGCGCAAGGCCGGCGTCACAAACGCGGAATTTCTGAAGGGCGAAATCGAAAACATCCCGCTGCCGGAAAATTCCGTCGACGTGCTCATCTCCAACTGCGTGATCAATCTCTCCGCGGACAAAAATCGCGTCTTGCAGGAGGCTTTTCGCGTCCTGCGTCCCGGCGGGCGTTTTGCCGTTTCCGACGTGGTCGTGCGCGGCCCTGTTCCGGCGGCGATTCGCCGCAGCGTCGAGTTGTGGGTCGGCTGCGTCGCGGGTGCGCTTGAGGAATCGGAGTATCGCGCCAAGCTCGCGGCCGCGGGCTTCAGGGAAATCGAAATCGAGCCCACGCGCGCCTATCGCGTGGAAGACGCGCGCGAATTTCTCTCCGCCTCGGGCATCGACGCCGATGCCATCGCGCCGCAGGTCGACGGCAAATTCGCCAGCGCGTTCATTCGCGCCGTCAAACCGCGCGCGGCCGAAAGCTGTTGCGCTCCAGACTGCTGCAACTGAGGAATGCCGATGCCAGGACGCTACAACATTTTGTTTCTCTGCACCGGAAATTCCGCGCGCTCCATCATGGCCGAAGCCATCATGAACCGCAAAGGCCTTCCGACGTTCACCGCGTACAGCGCCGGCAGCCATCCCAAGAGCGCGGTTCATCCCGCGGCGCTGCGCCAAATCGAAATCGGCAATCTTCCCGTGGCGGGCTTGCGCAGCAAAAGTTGGGACGAATTCGCCGCGCCCGGCGCGCCGCGCATGGATTTCGTCTTCACCGTTTGCGACAACGCCGCGAAAGAAGTCTGCCCCATCTGGCCCGGCCAGCCGATGACCGCTCACTGGGGCGTGCCCGATCCCGCCGCGGTCGAGGGAACTCCGGAGCAAATTGAAAAAGCCTTCCGCGACGCCTTCATGATTCTCGATCGCAGAATCAGCCTGTTCCTCTGCCTGCCGCTCGCGAGCCTGGACCAGCTCGCCATCCAGAAAGAAATCGACCGCATCGGCCGCCAATGAGCATCTCGCTGGCGCGTCGCGCCGCCGCGGAATTCGCCGGCACGGCGTTTCTCGTCGCCGCGGTGGTCGGATCCGGCATCATGGGGCAGCGGCTGAGCGGCGGAAACGTGGCCATCGCCCTGCTGGCCAACACCATTGCCACAGGCGCTGCGCTCGTTGCGCTCATTCTGGCATTTGGTCCCATCTCCGGCGCGCATCTGAATCCCGTCGTGACGCTCGCCGACGCGCTCGAGCGCGGCATCGCGTGGCGCGAAGTGCCGCCCTATATAGTGGCGCAAATCATCGGCGGCATCTGCGGAACGCTCGCCGCAAATTTGATGTTCAGCCTTCCCTTGGTCTCGATTTCACAGCGCGTGCGCTCCGGCCCGGCGCAATGGTTCAGCGAATTCGTCGCCACGTTCGGATTGCTCGCGGTGATCTGGGGATGCGTGCGGCTGCGCTCGAACGCGGTGGCTTTCGCCGTGGGCGGCTACATCACTGCGGCGTACTGGTTCACCGCGTCAACTTCCTTCGCGAATCCCGCCGTGACCATTGCGCGAACCCTCAGCGACACGTTCGCGGGCATTCGTCCGCACGACGCTCCTGCATTTATCGTCGCTGAATTAGCGGGCGGAATCGCCGCCACGCTTTTCTTCCGCTGGCTCTCGCCTCGTTTGCCCGCAACAGCGAATGACGTCGTGCTGCGCAGAGACGCTAGAACCGGATAACGATGGCCTCCGAGATCTGGAAGTTATGCTGGTGCAGCGGCGTTCCCAGGCTCGCGTTTGGATAGGTCACGATGGTGTCGCCGATGTCGAAGCGTAGCGCGGCGTGTTTCGTGGGACGGTATTCGACGGCCTCGCCGTAATTGAACGCGAAGTCCGTCGCGCTGCTCAATCCCAGCACCGCCAACGGACTCGACGACGCCGAAGTCTGATATCCCAGCCGCGCTGTGAATTGCGGTACGCCCGCGGCACCCGAGGAAGAAAAGAGCGCGGACTCCGCCCCCGATTGGCCCAGCACGCTGCTGAAATTCACGAATCCCGGCCGCACCACGCTGTATAGCCCCCAGCGCCGCGTCGTCGGCCCCATTCGGATGCCGAAAAGCCCCTCGGTGGTGCGCCCGCCCGTATTTGCCGTGGACGGATCACCATTCGCGCCGAAAAAGTTCATTTCGGAATCGAGCCCCAGCCAGCTCGAGAAGTTATAGGTGAGGTTTGCGCCCAGGCCGTTGTCGATCGTGGCGCAGTTTGTGGATGTGTTGCACTGCGAAGGCAGACTCAGCGTCGCGTAATGACCGCCAAGCTCCCATTTGGAGTTGTCCGCGAAATTTTGCGCGCGCGCGCTGCCAGGCAGGCAAATCACTAACGCCGCAATGCCGGCGAGAAAAACCAGATGCTTTCCGAGGGCCGGGAATGAAGAGCGCATACTCATCTCCTGTACATAGTCCGGGCGCCACAGACCGCGCCATTATCACTCCCGCTCATCCTCCGCGCAAGCGCAATTCGCCAGCGCACCAGTCGCAGTCTTGAGGTACGTCGGAGTGAACTCGGAAGGCTAAGCTGCGGGCTCAACGCGAGCCCCCGAAAATGGTTGGCGATTTACGCGCGTGCGAAGCGCCGGCGAATCACTGGCGCGAGGCCCAGCAGTCCGGTGCCAAGCAGAAACAACGACGACGGTTCTGGCGTGGTCGTGGTTGAGGCCCCCGCCGTTACGACAACATCGCCGTCGGCGAGAAAGCCACTCGCTTCGTCATTCTCGGTGAAATAGCACACGCCTAAGGGGACGCAATCCATCGGGAACAGGCCGAGCAAAATATTGTTGGACGAGTTGTAAGACTGGGGCCCATAGAAGCTCCAATAGAAATCGTTCCCGCCGGTCGCAAAGTCCACGTCGAACAATCCCCCTCCGCCTGTCGGATAGAAGGTAATCGTACCGCCCGTCACTACGGTGGTGCTTCCGTCGAATCCCACCGTTATCGTCACGCCTGTGTCTTGCAGGCCGCCGCTCACGTTGTTCGGCACGGAAAAACTCATCGAAATTTCCCCGTCCGCGACGCTAAACTGGGTCGAGTCGGTGTACATGCTGTACGGGCCGCTCACGACGAAATTATCCACGCTGCTTGCCCGTGCAGCGGTCGCCAGCACAGCAAAGGCCGCGACGAAAACTATCGACGCAGCTGTGAGCTTCTTCATGGAACCCCCCTCCACTAAGTGCACGGACTGCCGCAACCGTAGTGCCAAAGCGGCCATCATGTCACAAACGCTGCAATACAATGCTTTAACAGAAAGGCGCCCGCTCATTTATCTGCAATTTGCAGTTCTTCTGCACAACATGTGCAAGACATTGCGCTGCTGGGGTCCCCCACGCGCCGTGTGTGGCAAGACGTGTGTGCCAAACACATCGCTGCCTCCGTTGATTTGTTGGCTGGGCCTCGGCCGCCCGAGGCCGGCTCGCTGGATGCGGCAATACTGTTGACTTGCCGCAAATGGGGACCCTAATATATGCACCGCATGGCGGCTCTCGATTCCCTCGCTGGTTCGGCCATCTCTCATTACCGCGTTCTTGAAAAGCTCGGCCGCGGCGGAATGGGCGTCGTCTATAAAGCCGAAGACACGCGCCTCGGCCGCCTGGTCGCTCTGAAATTCCTCCCCGAAGGCATGGCCGAAGACGCGCAGGCGCTCAACCGCTTTCGCCGCGAAGCGCAAGCGGCCTCCACGCTGAATCATCCCAGCATCTGCACGATCTACGACGTCGGCGAGCAGGACGGCAAAGCCTTCATCGCCATGGAATACCTCGATGGCGTCACGTTGAAGCACAAAATTGCCGGCCGCCCTCTCGACGCCGAAACGCTCTTGGCTCTGGCCATCGAAGCTGCCGACGCGCTCGACGCCGCCCACGCCAAGGGCATCATTCATCGCGACATCAAACCGGCGAACATCTTCGTCACCTCACGCGGGCACGCCAAAATTCTCGACTTCGGCCTCGCCAAGGTGCTCGCCTCGCATCTCCCAGGGGAGAGCGCATCGCCGCGAGGCGTCTCTGCCGAACGCACCGCCGACGCCGCGCCGGATTTGACCAGCCCGGGCAGCTCCATCGGCACCGTCGCGTACATGAGTCCGGAGCAGGCCCGCGGCGAAGAACTCGACGCGCGCACCGATCTGTTTTCCCTCGGCATTGTGCTCTACGAAATGGCCACCGGCGAACTGCCCTTCGGCGGCAGCACCACCGCCGTGATCTTCAACGGCATTCTGAACGCCACGCCCAAGCCCGTCACCAAGGTCAACGCCAAAATGCCCGCGGAGCTCAACCGCTTGATCGCCAAGGCGCTCGAAAAGGACCGCGACCTCCGCTGCCAAAGCGCTGCGGAACTGCGCGCGGATTTGAAGCGCCTGAAGCGCGACCTCGATTCCGGTGGCATGACTCCTGCGGCAGGCAGTTGGGCAGCGAATGCCGCAGGAGCAGCCGCCGCGCCGCGTCTAGTCCCGAAGAAAAAGACCGTCGCCGTGCTTTACTTCGAAAATCTCAGCGGCGCCAAAGAAGACGAATATTTTCGCGACGGCATGACCGAAGACATCGTCACCGAGCTATCGAAAATCGGCCGCCTCGAGATTTATCCGCGCTCGGAGATGCTGCCGTTCCGCGACAAGCCGGTCACCGCGCCGGAGGTCGGGGAAAAACTCGGCGCCATGTACGTTCTCGAGGGCTCCATCCGCCGCGCCGGGAATCGTCTGCGCATCACCACGCAGCTCGTCGAAAGCGCCACGCGCCACTCCGTGTGGGCCGAACGCTATGACCGCCAGATGGAAGACGTGTTCACCATTCAGGGCGAGATTTCGCTGAGCATCGCAAAAGCGCTGGAGATCACTCTTTCTCCTCAGGAAGAACGGGTCATCGCCGCGAAGCCCACCGCAGATCCTCAGGCTTACGATTTTTATCTCCGCGGCCGCAATTATCTTCGCCAGCGGCAGTTCGAATACGCGCTCGCCATGTACGAGGAAGCCGCCAAACTAGATCCGAATTTCGCGCATGCCTACGCGGGAATGGCGCGCGCGTGGGGCGAGAAGTTCGAGGTGCACAATCCCAGCCCGGAATACATCGAAAAGGGCCTGGAAGCGTGCGCCCGCGCGGAAAGCCTGGCGCCGGATTTGCCGGAAGTGCTGGCCGCGCGAGCGCGCATTCTCTATGCGCAACAGGAGTATGAAGGCTCCATCCGCTTGGCGCGCCGCGCCATCGAGCTTCAACCGGAATGCGAAGGCGCACACGACGTGCTCGGACGCTCGTATTTCGCCGCGGGGCGTTACGAAGACGCCGCGCAACTCGCCGATAGCGCTCTCGAAGTCGTCAGCAACGATTACAACGCGCTGATTCCTCTCATCAACTCGCTCGAAAAGCTCGGCCGCGTCGCCGACGCCGAACGTTTGCGCCGCCGCGAAATGGAGGTGCTGGAAAGCCAGCTCCGCCAGTTTCCCGACGATGTCCGCGCGCGCGTCTTGCTCGGCGCCGATCTGGCCACTTTCGGCCATGCCGACGAAGCCATTCGCCACGTCCGCATCTCAGTGGCCATGCGTCCCACCGATTCCAACGTCCTCTACAATGCGGCCTGCACCTACGGCATCCTCGGACTGAAAGCGGAATCACTCGACGCCTTTCGCCGCTGCGTCACCGCGGGCTACTCCAATCTGGACTGGTGCACCAAAGACCCGGACTTGAAAATCCTGCACGACGACCCGGACTTCAACGCCCTCGTCAAAGGCTCCGCCGCGCCCTCCGTCTGACCGCGAATAATCCCGCTCGCCGGTGCACCTGGCACTGCTTGCGTCAGCTCGATGTCTGGCTTATCCTCACCGCATGCCACTCGTTTTCTTCGCGCTGTGCATCGCCATGTTTCAAGCGCGAGTCGTGAAGCCCGCGCCCGCGAATCCTCCGGCTCAAACTAGCCGTCCGCCCCTGACGCCGCAGGAAGTCGCAAACCTCGAAACTGCGGCGGCGAGCGGAGATGCCACCGCGCAGTACAAGCTGGCGCTGGCTTATGAAAATGGCGACGGCGTGCCGCAGGACCCGAAGACGGCGTTCGAATGGTGTAAGAAATCGGCCGACCAGGGCAACGCGGAAGCCGAAACTGAGCTCGGCGTGATGTATCGCCTCGGGGAAGGCGTCGCAGAGGATAGGCAACTCGCCGTGCAGTGGTACGAAAAGGCGTCACGACAAGGCAACGCCGTCGCGATGTTTGACCTCGGCGGGGCATATTACAACGGCGACGGCGTCGAGATCGACGACAGTGTTTCGTACGCCTGGTTTGTCCTTGCCAAGGAAGCGGGAGACCCGCAGGCCGTGCCCGCGGTCGCCAGAGCCGAATCGGAATTGCCGGCTTGGCGCATTACTGTGGGCTACAAGAGACTCGCGCAGCTTTGCGGGGATGGCAAATACGCGCCCGAGAACCAGGTCGAATCTGCCTCCTGGTGGTTGAAGGCGGCCGAGCGCGGCGACCAGGAAGCGGAGCTCGGAATCGCAGACAAGCTGCTCCACGGGCAGGGCGTTCCGCAGGACCTTTCGCGCGCGCGATACTGGTGCAACGAAGCGGCGAAACGAGGCGAACCGCAAGGCGATTACTGCCTGGGTTATATCTATCAGCGTGGCCTCGGCGTTTCCGCCGATGCCAAAAAAGCTCGAAATTGGTATGAAGCCGGCGCCGACCGGAACAACGTCGCCGCGATTCGCGCCTTGGCGCAGATGGACGAAGCCGGCGAAGGGTCCAAGGTCGACCTCGTAGGGGCGTTTGTTTGGTACGCGAAGCTTGCTGTCGCTAACGACAAGGATGCCCAGCAACAGATCGTCAGGCTGCGGAGCAAAATGAGCGCAAAGGACTGGAGGGAAGTGCAGAAGCGTTTGCCGCGTTTTCACGTCGATCCTGGCAAGCTCAACGCCATTCTGCAGTCGGCAACGAATTGAGCTCGCCGCACGACGAATCGCTCCTCGGCCTTGTGTTTTTCAGCGCGCAAAGATTTTCCAGCCTGAATCACGCTAGAATGGCGCAGCATCTGATGCGTCAGGCCCTGGCGAGTCCCGCGGCGTCAAGCCCGCGGACAGCGAAAAGGAGCGGCAGTGGGTGTGATTACGATTCTTGGCGTAGCGCTGCTCGCGGTGATCCTCTGGGACGTCTTCGAAACGATCATTCTGCCGCGCCGCGTCACCCGTCGTTTCCGTCTGGCGCGCATGTTTTATCGTTCCACGTGGCGGCCCTGGCGCTTTGTCGCTTGCCTGCTCCAGCGCAGGAAAAATCTACGTGAAAGTTTTCTTGCCTATTACGGCCCGCTCTCGCTCCTCGCGCTCTTCGTGGTATGGGCCGTAGGGCTGATCTTCGCATTCACAATTCTTCAATACGCCGCGGGCTCGGCCATCAATCTCGCTCCCAATCAGAAGCCCGGCTTCTGGAGCGATCTGTACATGAGCGGAACCACTTTCTTTACGCTCGGCCTCGGCGACGTCACCCCGCGTTCGGAAGTGGCGCGCATCATTACCGTCTTTGAAGCAGGCCTGGGCTTCGGTTTTCTCGCCCTGGTCATCAGTTATTTGCCGGTGCTCTACGGCTCGTTCTCGCGGCGCGAAGTGAATATTTCGCTGCTCGATGCGCGCGCCGGCTCGCCGCCCAGCGCCTCCGAAATGCTGCGCCGCGTCGCGCTGCGCCAGAATCCCCACGCCTTCGAGCAAAATCTGAACGAGTGGGAAAAGTGGTCCGCGGAGCTGATGGAAAGCCATTTGTCCTATCCCGTGCTCTGCTACTTTCGTTCGCAGCACAATAATCAATCCTGGCTCGCCGCGCTCACCACGGTGCTCGACGTTTCCGCGCTGCTCATCGCCTATGGCCAGGGCGAGCTGAAGTGGCAGGCCAAGCTGACCTTCGCCATTTCGCGCCACGCGCTCGTCGATTTGTCGCAAGTGCTCAACACGCCGCCGCGCGAATTCGAAGAGGAGCGCCTGCCGCCCAATGAATTGCAGGAATTGCGCGCCCTCTTGATCGCCGCGGAGCTTTCGACGTGCTGCCCCGACGAAGATCAGCGCCTTGCGGAGCTGCGCCGCATGTACGAGCCCTACGCCCGCGCCCTCTCTGATCGCCTGCTGATGCCCATCGGCAAATGGGCGCCGGAAGCGAAAGTCGTCGACAACTGGCGCACCTCCGCCTGGGCGCGCATCTCTTCCGCCGACGTCCAGCCCGCGCCCCTGACCGAACTCGAAGAACGGGAGCACTTTTAGGATTATTCTTGGCGAATCGCCCGCGCTTAATTCCGCCGCAGAACCAGAATGGTCCGGTCATCGTGCTGGCGCGTGCCGGCAGAGAAATTCTTGACTTCCTGGAGGCAAGCAGCCGTGAGCGCCTCTGGTTCCAGAGTGTGCCGTCCGTTCAGAAACTGCGCCAGGCGGCGAAGACCGTATTCGTTGCTCGCGCCGTCCAGCGATTCCGTCAGGCCGTCGGTGTAAGAAACCAGACTTTCGCCGCGTTTGAGCTGCACCTTCTCCGACGGGTAAGTTCCCGCGCCGAACATGCCAAGCGGCATGCCCTTTGCTTCGAGCGAACGTACTTCACCGTCTCGCAGTAAAAATACCGGCAAATGCCCGGCGTTGCACAATTCCACGGCGCCGGAGGCGGAAGCGCGCCCGCAGACGAGCGTCGCGTATTGTCCCGCCGTGGTGCTCTCGCAAAACAGGCGGCTCACGCGCGCCACGAGTTGATCCAGCGGCAGGTTGCTGTTCACCAGACTGCGAAAAATCCCGTGAAGCTGCGTCATGAGCAAAGACGCGGCCACGCCTTTTCCCGAAACGTCGCCCAGCGCGAAAAACACGTCGCCCGCTGCTCCGTCTGGAATCACGTCGCAATAGTCGCCGCTGACGATGCCGGCGGGTTCGTAGCAGTAATGAAGTTTCCAGCCGCTGGCAGCGATGTCGTGTGGCGGCAGCAGGGCGCGCTGCACCCCCGACGCGAGTTCCAGGTCCTGCTCCAGCGCGCGGCGCTGCTCTTCGTTCAAATGATCCAGACATAGGCGCACCAGCGGGTCGGCGATCACGCGTTCCTGCTCGATCGTGTCGTGGCACTCCTCGCAAATTCCAAACGTGCCCTCGCGCATGCGCTCCAGCGCCGCGTCGACTTCGGTGAGCAGCGCGGCGATGGAAGTATTCGCAGCGGGCGTCGCCATTGCCGCTTGCAGTCTCCTGCGGCGATCCTCCAGTTTCGATTGCAAATAAGTTTCGGTGATCGTCTCCACGGTTCCTCCTCTGCTCGCGCTGCGAGTCTACTCGAGAGCGACAAACGCGCGATATCCGGTTTTGGACGTCAAATCCTTTCCCTCGATCCATTTCCACAAGGCGCAGCGAATATCCAATCGCCATCGTTGGTAGAGGCGAGTATTTGTTGGATGCCACGCCGCGAACGAGGACTCAGCGCAAAGGGGGCTGGAAGCTGAACGGGCCGGTAAGCGGAAATGCTCTGGGCGCGTGCGCAAGTTGCGCCGCCCAGCGCGTCATTCTCGGGCGCTCCGCGCAAAAAAAACTGTGGAAATCGGTACGAAAGTACTATCTAACCCCATAATTGTGAGCGATTTCGTGTTGACACGGTTTCCCGCGTCTGCTAAATACGCGTGCAACAGTACAGAGAAATCAGGATGCGCTTCGAGTGTTGCCCGTAGTTGCATCGGCTCCCTAGCCCCTGCTGTTCGTTCAGTACGTTCGCACGCATTTGCGGTGCGCGCGTGCAGCTGTACGAAGAAGCCGTTCGAGTATGAATGGGCCCCCGCCCTCCCTGCTATAGCGGTTCGCTAGATTCGCTCAAGTCCGTAGTGGTGCGTCCATGCGGTCTGTTCTGGTTGCCGACTAACTCCCCCTCGGGGAATGTCGAAAACCTCGAGGCTGAAAACCACGCCGCTCTGGGTGTGTCCAAACGCGCGGCGAGAGGAGCGTAGATAATGACCGAAAAAAAACAGTCGTTTCTTGGGGAACTTATATGGGCGCTTCTGATTTGCGCGATTGCCGCTGGTGCAGGGCTCTTGCAAGCGCAATCTGCGGCGAAAGATCCCGGTCCGCGCGGCGGACCTGCCGGCGCGGGCAATTACTATTCGACGCTCGACGCCAACGAACAGGGCTTCTTCGCACAAGCGTTTGCGCGCTTTCAGGAAGTCGACTCGGTGTCCGGCGCACTTCCAAACGAAACCGGTTCGGGCCTGGGCCCGACGTTCAACGGCAACAGTTGCGCGATGTGCCACGCGCAGCCCGCGATCGGCGGCAGCAGTCCGGGTCTGACCAGCCCGCAAAAGCCGGTTCCCAATCCGCAAGTCGCCCTGGCGATTCTCGATGGCGCGCTGAACGCGCTTCCGTCATTCATCACCGCCAGTGGCCCGGTGCGTGAAGCGCGATTCATTTCCACCAACCCGAATAATGCGTCGGCTGCGCTGGACGGCGGCGTTCATGACCTCTACACCATCGCGGGCCGTTCCGACGCAACCGGCTGCTCCTTGGCGCAGCCCAACTTTTCGCAAGAGCTCTCCGAGAGCAACGTCATTTTCCGCATTCCGACGCCGCTCTTCGGTCTCGGCTTGGTGGAAAACACTCCGGACGCCACGCTGGAGGCGAACCTGGCAGCCAACGCTTCCCAGAAATCGGCGCTGGGCATCAGTGGCGTCCTCAACATCAGCGGCAACGACGGGACGGTCACGAAATTTGGCTGGAAGGCGCAAAACAAATCTCTGTTGATGTTCGCCGGCGAGGCCTACAACGTCGAGATGGGCGTCAGTAATGAGCTTTTCACCAACGAACGCTCCGCCGTGTCGGGATGCGTATTCAACGGCTCGCCGGAAGATGCCACCAACATCGTCGATCCCACCGACGGCTCGACCACCGGCACGGCCTCGAATATGAGTTCCGACGTGGTGAACTTTGCCGCGTTCATCCGTCTTTCCGCGCCGGCCGCGCCCGTGCCGTTAAGCGCCTCCGCTCAGACCGGCCAAACTCTCTTTGGTTCGGTCGGATGCGCGATGTGCCACACAGCGACGTTGCAGAGCGGGCCGTCGCCATTCACCGGAATGTCCAACGTGGTTTACCACCCCTACTCCGATTTCGCGCTCCATCACATGGGCTCGAACTTGGCCGACGGCGTGGTGCAAGGAAACGCCGGACCGGACATGTTCCGCACCGCTCCTCTATGGGGCATCGGTCAGCGGCTCTTTTTCCTGCACGACGGGCGCACCGCCGACCTCCTGCAGGCCATCGAGGCGCATTTCAGCTCGGGCAACGTGTGCACCGACGCGCGCAGCACCCTGGAGTTCGAGGTCAGCGGCTCCTCGTTCGAGCCGTCCTCGCAGTCGCAGGTGTGTGGCTCGGAGGCGAATGCGGTGATCAACAAATTCAACTCGCTTACCCCGGCACAGAAGCAGGCAATCCTGAATTTCCTCCGCTCGCTGTGACCGCGATTCCGCGAGCGGCTCTCTGGTGGTGACGCAGCACGGTACACGAGGCGGCATTTAATCCTCTCCGTAATTGCCGCCTCCGTGTATTACCCGCGAGAATACCGCCGCGCCCGCGTCACTCGGCGCACATAAAGTTTCAGTTGCCAAGACGCGAATTTTTCCGCAAAGTAATCGCCGCTCGTCCCATCAAAACTAAGGAAGGGAACGAAATTGGCCGGGAGCCAGTCGCTGAACGTGCGCCGCGTCTGCTTGTGGATGGTCATCGTCGCGCTCGCGGTGCGCCTGACGGCGATGGCGTTCGTTTATCCGGGGCGGCTCGACCCAGGGCGCGACCATTGGAGATTTGCCGGCGAAGTCGGCCGCATCGCGCGCTCGATTGCCGACGGCCACGGCTTTGGCAATCCCTATTTTGCGGAGACCGGCCCCACGGCGTGGCTCACGCCCGTTTTTCCTTCGTTGCTGGCCGGTGTCTTCAAGATCTTCGGCGTGTACACCAAAACCTCCGCGCTGGTCATTCTCTCGCTCGACTGCCTGTTCGGCGCGCTCACGTGCATTCCCGTCTTTTTCATCGCGCGCCGCACATTTGGAGATCTCGCCGCGCTTTGGGCCGGCTGGCTCTGGGCCTTTTTCCCGTATTCCATCGCCTTCGCCGTGAATTTCATTTGGGATACCACGCTGGCCACGCTGCTGATGGCGCTTCTGTTTCTCGTCGTGCTGAAGCTCGAAGATTCGCCGCGCCGGTGGCCGTGGTTCGGCTTCGGCCTGCTGGCCGGTCTCGCCGCGCTCACCAACCCGGTGACGCTCGCGCCCATACCGTTTCTTTCGCTCTGGCTGCTCTATCGTTTCTGGAAACGCGGCGAACGCTGGTTCGCGCCGGGCGCCGCGGCCTTGCTGGCCGTGGTCATGGTTGTGAGCCCATGGTTCGTGCGCAACTATCGCGCGTTTCATCACTTCATTCCGCTCCGTTCCGGCTTTGGCTTCGAACTTTACTGCGGCAACAACGCCGATTCCTGGCACTGGGATCCGCCCGGCTATCATCCTTCCGACAGCGGGAAAGAATGGAACGAATATCAGCAGCTCGGTGAAGTGAATTACATGGCGCTGAAAAAGCGCGAGGCTGTGGCGTTCATCGGCGCGCACAAAAAACTCTACGCGATTCAGACCCTTCGCCGCGTCGTCTACATTTGGACCGGCTTCTGGAGTTTCAGCCGCCGCTATTTGCAGGAGGAGCCGTTCGACCCCGAAAATGTTTTTTTCTGCACAGCCCTTACGCTCTTCGCGTTTCTAGGATTGCGACGCGTTTGGCATGAGCGCGGCGCGGCGGACGCGACGCCTTACTGCATCGTGTTCTTCTTTTTCCCGCTCGTTTATTACTTCACTCACCCGGAGGACTATTACCGCCGCCCCATCGATCCCATGATGGTTGCTCTCGCCGCCGGCGCGATCGCCGGCTGGTTGCGGCGCGAACGCAAACCGCGTCGGCAGGCTGATCTGTGACGCCGCCCGAGCGCAGCGTTCGCCGCACTCTCTTCTGGATGGTGGCCGCCGCGCTGCTTCTGCGGCTCATCGTGATGTGCTTCGTCTACGGACAGCAACTGAATCCCGATCACGGTAATTGGGCCTTCGGATTCGAAGAAGGAAGAGTCGCCGCATCCATCGCGAACGGCCAGGGATTCAGCAATCCGCTCTACGGGCCGACGGGCCCGACCGCATGGTACGGACCTGTTTACCCGTACATTTTGGCCGGCGTTTTCAAACTCCTTGGCACGTACACGAAAGCGTCTTGCATTGCGATTTTGTCCTTCAACAGTTTGATTTCCGCGCTCACCTGCCTGCCGATTTTCTTTTTCACGCGCAAGGGCCTCGGCGCAGGCGTGGCCAAAGTTGCCGGATGGATTTGGGTGTTTTTCCCCGATGCGGTTTACGGGCCGAACGGCCGAATTTGGGATACCTGGCTCGCCACGCTGCTGCTGGCGACTCTTTTTTTTATCTCGCTCAAGCTCGAAGACTCCACTCGCGTGCGGGATTGGGCCGGCTTCGGTCTGCTTAGTGGGGTCGCGGCGCTCACCAGTCCCGTTCTTCTTTCCGTTTTGCCCATTCTCGCGCTGTGGATGCTTTATCGTTTGCACCGCCAGCAGAAGCGCTGGCTGGCGCCGGCGCTCAGCGCGTTGCTCGCTGTGATTCTGGTCGTCTCCCCATGGGTCGTTCGCAATTACCGCACATTTCACAGGTTCATTCCCATCGGCGACAGCCTCGGACTCGAGATTGGGATCGGGAACAATGGCGAAAGCTGGTTTCCCTATTCAGTCACGGACGGTCCTTGGAACCCGTGGAAGGGCGACGCACAGTGGAAGGAATTTCAACGCCTGGGCGAACTCGGCTACTTCGACAAAAAATCCCAGGAGGGCGCCGCCTACATCAGGAGCCATCCTTCTTGGTATGCGGGGAGGGTGGTGCGGCGCATCGTGTATGTCTGGACGAATTTCTGGAGCTTGAGCGAACGCTATCGCTCCACGGAAGCGCTCACGCCGCTGACCGCTTGCCTGTATGCGATCCTGAGCGTCTTGACGCTCCTGGGGCTGTGCCGCGCGTTCCGGCAGTACGGAATTGCCGTAGCCATGCCGTACGCCCTCGTGCTTTTCTTTTTTCCGTTGATTTATTACTTCACGCATCCCGCGGAGTGGTATCGCCGGCCCATCGATCCGTTTTTTGTCGCGCTCGCGGCCTGCGAAGTCTTCGCGCTCGCCTCCAGCAAATCACCGGCCTTTCTCGTTCGCACCAAGGTCGCGAGTGAGCGCGCGTCTTAGTCCGCGCGGAGATTCGCCTACGGCCCTGCAGCCTCCGACGCGTGGAAGGCCACTACTTTCCACGTGCCGCCTCGCCGCACGTACACTTTCGTAAAGCGCCAGTTGTCTTCGACCGTTTTGCCGTTCATGACGCGCGTTCTGTTGAGTTGGCCGGTAACCACCGCGGCGTCGCCGTAGACGCGCGCTTTCACATCGGAAGTCTCATAGCGCTGAAACTTCATTCGTCCCGTGCGCGCGAACGCAAGCGCCTGAGCCTTGGACATCACCGGCATTTTTGGCACGGCAACTTGAAGATCCTCGTCCCAGAGTGCGTCCAGCGCGGCGGCGTCACCTTTCTCGTGCGCTTGGTTCCACACCGTTTCCAGGCGCAACAGCTCGTTGACGTCGTTTGCGTTTTGCGCGGGCCCTTGTGCTGGCAGCATCAGGAGAAACAGCAGAATTCCGAGCATCGTCTTGGCCTCCGTTGTCGCCGAATAGCGCTCAATCGCAGGGATGGAGAATGCACGGATCCTACACGAAACCGCATCGCGCAGGCTGCGGCGGCGTCACGCTGACCGTGCGAACACATCGATGAACGTATTCGTTCGCGGATCGTGCACTTGGTATTTGGCGGGCGTCACGGCTGCGAGGTCCGCGATTCTTTTTCGCGCTTCTTCGCGGCCCTTTACAGCTTCCACCCAGATCGGGCTGCCGTCGGGAAGAATCCGAAAAATATCCAGCGTCTGCTCGTCTATGACCATGAGAGAACTCCCCTGTAGGGTATGGATGCATTCGCTACAAGATAGGACTGGTATGCTCAGTACTTTATCCGATGCGCGCCGGTTCGTCAACCCGATGCGGCGGGGGGTAGTGGGCTACTTTGTCCTAAGCCGCCCTCCGCCCTGCCGCGCCAAAAAAAAGTCCTGGCGTTTCTTTCGTTTGCGAGTAGCATGGTTTCGCTGAGCGCAAAGCCCCTCCCTTCTGGCCCGGCAATTCGCCCAGGAGAAACCTGCATGAAGAAACTGCTCCGCTGCTCCGACGTCATTTCCGGCTGTGATTTTGTCGCCCACGGCGTGAACGAAAACGAAATCATCATGCGCGTCACGCAACACGCCCGAATCGCTCACGAGGTCGCTTGGATGACTCCAGACCTGCTCAAACGCGTGCTCGCGGCCATTCGCGACGACGAGCCCGTGATCGCCGAAGGCTGAGGCGCTGTTCAGGCTGGCGCCCGATTCAAATCCCCGTGCTTACGTGCGGCGAAAGCCGGCGATGGTCATGTACGCGCCGATGATGAAGGCCGCCACAACGTATTCGTAGAAGAAGTGCTCGTAATGCGCCGCGTTGAGCAGCGCCGCCATCTCGTCATGCGGCAACGCCAACATCGCCACGCCGCGCAGCAGAAACACCCAGCCCGCCAGCGTCACCAGCACCGGCAACAACCCGCCTCTCCACACGTTGTGGCTGAGCACCAGCGCCAGTCCCGCCACAAGACTCATAAATCCCAGCACCATCATCAGCGGCGCGCTCTGCACCATCGCCGACACGGTTTGCAGCATGGCCTCCCGGTGCAGGGCAATGGACACGGCCACGATCATGGTAAACAGTCCGATCAGCTTCCCGAGAAAACCTGTGTGGCTCATCGCTTCCTCCGTGCGAACTTAATTTTCCGGCGCAGGACGCGCGTCGGCCAAACACACACGTGCTCTTGCACGTTCAAACGTGAGACGCCTGGTTCCCGAGCCTTGGCCTATTGCAAATCCCGGAAGGAAAATCCCCGCGTGAGTCCGTCGAACGGCTTGCCGTCCAACTCCGCGTACGGATAAACGATGTAATTCACGGCCTCGGCGGCTTGTGGCGGAGAAAGCGTCAAGTCGCGGCCCCTGGCGAATCGCACGCGATTCGGGTCGAGCGCGCCGAAATAGTAGTCGTGTTTCGGCGGATTCTGCCACGCCTCCGCTGCGTCGATGGGCACCCATCCCGCGCCTTGAATGTAAAATTCCGCCCAGCAGTGATAGCCGCTGAGGCTTTCCTTCCTGTGCGCCGGCGGAATCGCGAATCCGATTTCGAATCGCGCCGGAATTCCCGCCGCGCGCGCCATTCCGATGAAAAGCGAATGAAAATCCGTGCAATTGCCGTGATGCATGGTGCAAGCAAAAATTGCGTCGCCGTGGCCCCAGCCCGTTCCGTCGTGGTCGTAGTGCATGTGCGCGATCACGTATTCATAAATCTTGCGCGCCTTCTGCAGCGGATCGGTGATGCCTGCGGTCTGTTCGCGGGAAAGCTCGCCGATCATGCCGTTGATCGGCACCAGGCGGTCCGGCGTCAGATAACGCTCCACGCTTGGCGGGAACGAAGGCGGCGTGGCGGGATCGCCCGCCTGCAGCGCCACTTTGTACTCGTCGCGCCGCGCGTCGAACGTCATTCGAATATCAAACGGTGCGCGGCCCGCTCCCGCTGCGGTGACATCGAAATACGCGAAGCGATTCCCTTGCTGAGCCTCGCGGCTGATGCGGTAGCGCACCGGGCTGTCGATGTGAACGTCGCTGATGCGCTGGTGTTCCGCGGTTTGCGGCACCGGAATCCAGATGCGCATCGCATGGCTCCCCGCGGGCAGCGCGGGAACGTGGACGATGTAAGTAAACTCAAAGCTTCGCGATGGAGTGGTCGCTTCTAGCGCCGCTCTGCTGTGCGTTGCTCCCAGAGGCGTAACCGCGAGCGCTGCTAATAGTGTCCCGGCAAAAATCACCAATCGTCGCATGGCATCCTCCCGGCCAGCATTCTAACCCCAACCGCTGTCTAGCGGCACGCGCCAAACCGCCGTATACTCTGCGCCCATGCTCAGCTATTCGCGCGGGCCTGCCAGCTCGCTCGTCGAACACACGGTCGACCAGGCTTTTCGGGAAACGGTGAGGCGCTTTCCGCAGCGCGAAGCGCTCATTTCCGCGCACCAGAAAATTCGCCTCACGTTTTCGGCGCTCGATCAGCGCGTCGAAGAGGGGGCGCGCGGCCTTGCGGGCCTCGGCCTGATGACCGGAGATCGCGTCGGCATCTGGTCCGCGAACTACGCCGAATGGATCATCCTGCAACTCGCTTGCGCGCGTGCCGGACTGGTTCTCGTCAACGTGAACCCCGCGTACCGCTCTCACGAGCTGGCCTTTGTCCTGAAGCGTTCGCGCATCAAGGCGCTTTTCCTCGCTGAAAAGGACGCGCGCGCCAATTATCGTCAGATTCTCGAAGACGCCCGGGCCGGCCAGTCCCTCCCGCTGGAGCACATCATTTATTTGCACGGCGAATCGTGGGCCGAAATGCTCGCCGCCGGCCGCGGCTTGCCGCCCGCGTGCCACTCCTGCAACGACGTCGTCAGCATTCAATACACCTCCGGCACCACCGGCTCGCCGAAGGGCGTTCTGCTCACGCACCGCAACATTCTCAACAACATGCTTCTCGGCGCGCAGAAACTCAAGCTCACCGAAGCCGACCGCATCTGCCTCCCGGTGCCGATGTACCACTGTTTTGGCTGCGTCATTGGCACCCTGGCCATGGTGACCACTGGTTGCGCTCTCGTCATGCCCGCGCCGCAATTTGACCCGCGCGCCACGCTCGCGGCCATCGACGCTGAGCGCGCTACCATCATCTACGGCGTTCCCGCCATGTTCATTGCCGAACTCGAGCGCCCGGAATTTCCGAAATTCGATTTGACCTCCCTGCGCGGCGGCATCATGGCCGGCGCTCCGTGCCCCATCGAAGTCATGCGCCGCGTCATCGAGCAAATGCACTGCCGCGGGATGCTCGTCGCCTACGGCCAAACGGAAAGCTCGCCCATCATCACTATGTCCAACATCGACGACCCCATCGATCTGCGCGTCTCCACCATCGGCGCGGCCATACCGGGAACGGAAGTCAAAATCGTCTCCATGCTTTCTGGCGAGACCCTGCCCGTCGGCGAACAGGGCGAGCTTTGCACCCGCGGTTATGAAGTCATGGTGGGTTATGACGACGAGCCTGCGGCCACGCGCGCCGCCATCGACGCCGAAGGCTGGCTGCACACCGGCGACCTCGCCGTGATGCGCCCCGACGGCTATTTCCGCATCACCGGCCGCGCGAAGGACATGGTCATTCGCGGCGGAGAAAATATTTATCCGCGCGAGATCGAGGAATTTCTTTACACCCACCCGCAAATTGCGGAAGTGCAGGTCGTCGGCCTTCCTGATGCAAACCTGGGAGAAACTCTCTGCGCTTGGATTCGCCTGAAGGCCGGCCGCGCCGTCACCGAAGAGGAAATTCGCCAGTTCTGCTGCGGAAAAATCGCGCACTTCAAAATCCCGCAGTACATCCGCTTCGTGGACTCGTTTCCCACCACCGTCACTGGAAAAGTGCAGAAGTTCAAAATTCGCGAGCTCGAAATCGAGCGCCTCGGCCTCAGCGGCCCCGCGAAAATCGAGACCGCGTAGGGCGCTTCGCGGTCAGCGCGACCGAAACCATGCGAACAGGCGGCTGAAGAGCTGCATGCCGAGAAGGCTCGCGATGCCCGCGGGTCCGGAGAAGGGAACCGTCAGCGCCGTGCGCACGGCGTTCGCCTCCGCTTCCGCTTTGTCCTTCTCGATGCGCGCGTCCTCGGCCGCTTTCGCCGTAAAGTGCTGCGCCCAGAAAAAAGCAAAGTCCTCGCCGCACAGGTCGCATCTGCCGCCGTGCGTTTGCGTGTGCTCGCACTTCGGGCATTTGAAAATCAGCGTGGCGTGGCAGTTCGTGCAGAATTGCACTCCGTCCGCATTCGCTGTGCCGCACTTCGGGCAATCCATGCTGCGATTTTATCGGATTTCGCGCACTTAACGCTGCGCGCTCGTTAACGTGTCTCGCCTTCGCCAATATCCGCCCGCCCGGGCGTCATTCTATGGCGTACGCAACCGCACGCTTCGCCCACGTCGTCGTCGGAAACTCCGCGCGCACTTTCTTGCTCCATTCGCGCAGCGCGGTGGCGTCGTGCGTTTTCATGTATTGCGCCACGGCGGCCCAGTAGCCTGCCTCGGCTGCGAATTCCGTTTTGTGGTCGCGCGCCGCGGCGGAATAGAAGTCGCTTATCGCCTCGTCCCACTGTTTCTTGTGAAACGCGAAGCGCCCGCGCCCGAAATCCAGTTCCGCGAGGAAATTCACCGCGGGCAAATATCCCTCGAACCGGTAGTGCTCTTTGCCTTCCGCGTCGAGAACCATCAGCGTCGGCGTCCACTGCACTCCGAAGCGGTGAAACCTGGGGGCGTTTTCCTTCAGGTGGATTTTCACCGGAATGAAATTCGCGCTGATGTAATTGCTGACTTCCTCATTCGGATAGACCTCGGCATCCAGCCGAGCGCATGCCCCTCAAGCCGGCGCGGCGCTGAAGTCCACCAGCACCAGTTTTCCGCTGGCCTTTGCCTGCGCCAGCGCTTCATCCGGATTCTTTTCCCACGTTAACGCCATCATTCCTCCTGCGCTTTGTTATGAATTCTCAGGCTCCGACACCATATCCCACTTCGTGACCTGTGTGGGCCGCTCCAGGAACTGGCCCATGCTCTTGCCGAATTCGAGCAGGTGCGCGGAATTCGCGTGCGCGTCCAGGTCCGCGGCGCTCTCCCAGTTCTCGTACATCACAAACTCGCACGCATTGTCCTGGGACTGGTGCAGATCGTAGTTGATGCACCCTTTTTCCTTGCGCGTTTGCGCCACCAGGTCGAGCAGCGCTCTCTTCAATCGTTGCTCTTCGCCGGCCTTCGCAAAGATGAATGCAACTACCGTAAGGCTTCTCTGCACCGCTGGCCTCCGCCGGACGTGCGCGAAATTCGATGCATACTAATGCTAATTTTACTGCGCCCCTGCCGCAACCAGCGCCGCGATGTGTTTGTCGCAAGAGTTTCGCATTCTCGCCCACATTTTTATTGTCATCCCGGCGCGCGATGGTATAACGCTGCACAGCGCGCGAAAAATTCGCGCCCGGAGGTTGCGCGACAAACAGAATGGCCATCTCCTTGCCCTGGACGCAGCCGTCGTCGCATCTGCAAAAACGCCCGCGCGTCGCCGTCCGCGGCAAGCTCACCGTGCTCACCCTTGCCGCCGCCACCTACTTCATGGTCTCCGGCGGCCCGTACGGCCTCGAAGACGTCGTCCAAATGGCCGGCTACGCCGGCGCCATCGCGATTCTGCTTCTCACGCCGCTGCTCTGGAGCGTTCCCACCGCGATGATGGTCTCTGAACTCTCCAGCGCCATCCCCGAAGAGGGCGGCTTCTACATCTGGGTGCGGCGCGGCCTGGGCCCCTTTTGGGGATATCAGGAAACGTGGCTCTCGCTCGCGGGCAGCATTTTTGAAATGGCCCTCTATCCCACTCTGTTCGTCGACTACCTCGGCCACTTCGCACCCGCACTCACCACCGGCCATCGTGCCATCGCCATCGAACTCGCTTTGATCGTGGTCTGCACGCTCTGGAATCTTTGGGGCACACGCGCCGTCGGAGAAGGCTCTGTGTGGATGTCCGTGGCCTTGCTAATCCCATTCGTCGTGCTCGTCGCTCTCGGCATGTCGCGACATGTCGCGTCATATGCCGTGCCTGCCGCCGCTCCGCATCCGACCATCCGCCATGCCGACATTCTCGGCGGCATCCTCATCGCCATGTGGAACTACATGGGCTGGGACAACACCTCGACTGTCGCCGAGGAAGTCGTCCGCCCGCAGCGCACCTTTCCGCTGGTCATGCTCCTGACGGTGACGTTTATCACCGTCAGCTATATCCTTCCCGTCGCCGCCGCCGCGCACGCAGGCGTCAGTCCGCTGGGATGGTCCACGGGAGGGTGGGTTGACGTCGGCCGCGCCATAGGAGGGAACTGGCTTTCCATTGCCATCGCCGTCGGCGGCGCCATTGGCGCGATCGGCACGTTCAACGCGCTGACGCTTTCCTTCACGCGCCTGCCGCTGGTGATGGCCCAGGACGGCTACCTGCCGAGAATCTTCGCGCGCACGTCCGCGAAAACCGGCATGCCGGTCGTCGCGATCGTTGCCTGCGCCATCGGCTGGGCCGCATGCCTGTTCTTGAATTTCGAGCATCTGGTCATCATGGACGTGCTGCTCACCGGCATGAGCATCCTGCTGGAGTTTTGGGCGCTCGTCGGCCTGCGCCTCCGCGAACCGAATCTCGAGCGCCCTTATCGCGTCCCCGGCGGCGTCATCGGCGTGGCGCTCCTCGGCCTGCCGCCGCTGGCGCTCATGGTCGCCGCCATCGTCCGCAACCACACCGAAAAAATCGGCTCGACCAGCTCGCTCGCCGTCGGCCTCGTGTTCATCGCCCTCGGCCCCATCTTTTATTTCCTCACCCGCCCACGCGCGAAATCGCCGGCGCATGTTGGATAGGCCGAAGCAAAGAGGACGTGAAGGGAGGGCAGGAGTACCTTCTCGAAACTCACAAGCTGAAATTTGCACTTGCTATCGCCCGGCGCGATACCGAGGAGCCGGAGTCTAGCCCATGCTTTTGCGCAGAAGAGCAGGCCGAGTCAAACGTTCAGGCGGCTCGTGACACGGCAAGACGCATACGTTTCCGCGCGAGAAAGGCCAGTCCAACTCCTAAGACCGCGAGGACGACTGAACTTGGCTCTGGAGTAGCGGTGGTAGGCGTGCCGTAAAGATTAATCAACCCATGCTCGTTGGAGGCGGCAAAACTCAAATCGAGAGGAGCAAGAACAGGGCTACCGGCGGTGATGTCTGTAAGAGTGAGCACGTCACTGCTGATTGCCCACCCGTACTGGTTGGATGCTGAGAGACTCAAACCTGTGAAATCGATTGTATGGCCGAATACAGTGAAATCGATTGCCGTGGCGGTCGCCGAACCCGTGGGCAGGGACGCGCAAGGGCCGATGCACGTAAAAACTGGCGATGCCGAGGCTCTTGGCACGCCGAAGCCCATCAGCAAAGCCGCAACGATCGCCCACAAGAATTTTCGCATGGCGCCTTCCCCTCTAGATGAATCGCGTGTGTAAGGGCGGCGAGTTTCTCAGCTTGATTTACGATTGTCAAGAAACAAGGCGCCTCATTTTAGTGATGTAAGTTATAGCTGTACTAGTCAGGAAAACGATTGCTTCGTCATACCAGCAGCGTGAGGCATTGGTCGTCAACCTACAACGATTGCCTTTTCTTCATTCTTGCTTGACCGCAATTCCTTGCTTCGCTCGCCACTCGTCACCGCTTCTTCGTCGGTATCGCTGCTGCCGGGGCGCCCTGCAGCGCAAACACCGCCTTCACTTCCAGCGGCAAATTGTTCATTCGCCCGATGAACGTCACCACCTGCCAGATATCCTGATCGCTCAGCACGTTTTTCCACGCCGGCATGCCGCTCCAACGGATGCCGTGCTGCGTGATGTAATAGTTGTCCTGGTCGCCCATGTCCGCTGCATCGCTCATGAACTGCGGAGGCCGCGGATAGAACGATTCTGCCAACGGCGAAGCCGGCCGCGCCGGATCGCCGTGGCACAGCGCGCAGTGATCCAGATAAACTTTCGCGCCGGCGATGAGATTGTCACTCGTCGGTTGCAGCGGATTCGTCAACTTTGGCGCGTTGCGATCCACGCTCGCGTCCATCGCGCTGCCCGCGATATGCCGCTCGAACTGCGGAGGACGCACGTCCGCTCGCATGTCCACGCGTCCCGTCTCCGTCACAAAAAGCCCGGCGCCCGTTATCACCACGATGGTGATCAGCACGCCCAATATGAATCCCTTCATCGTGTCCCCCTGTGTGCGGACGAATCCGCGATGTTGTGGCCGGTACGCCGGACGGAATTATCATCTCTTAGGTAGTATGCGCGCGGGAACTTTATTTTCGCGCCCAGGCCTGCACGAGTGTGGTCACCACCAGCAGGATCGTCTCATCCGCCGCAATCGCGCGCATCTCTTCGCAGATCTGCTCCAGGTCCTCTCGGCGCGCCACTCCGGCCTCGATGATCGCGGGCATGGCTTCGCGCAGCGTCAGCTCCCAGAAGCGTTTCTCTTCGCCGCGCAGAAACGCGGGCTGTTCCACGTTGATCTCCGGAGCGCGAAACCCCGCGAGCTGAAAATACCGATGCAGCTTCGCGCCGGCGTTCGAATCCACGCCGCGCTTCGCATCCATGATGGGATAGATCTCCACGAGCCGCACGTACGCGCGCGTCTCCGGGTACGTAGCGATCGTGGAAGCGATGAAATCTTCACACACCAGCACGCCGCCGGGCTTCAGCAGGGAACTCATCTCCTCGACCGCCGCCACCGGATCGGTCAAGTGGCAGAGCAGAAATCGCGCGTAGACCAGATCGAACGTCCCGCGTGGCAGCCCTGTCGCCGTCGCCGTGCTTTGGCGGAAGACCGCGTTCTTCACGCCCGCGGCTTCCGCATTGGCCGCAGCGATGCGCATCTGTTCTTCGCTCATGTCCACGCCGGTCGCCGAGCCGCTTGGCCCCACGCGCTCGGCCATCCACAGGGCGTTGAGCCCAATGCCGCAGCCGATGTCCGCCACGTGCCAGCCGGGCGCGAGGCCGGCTCTCGTCAGTAGCTCTCGTGTGGTGGGATTGAAAACGCGGTCGAGCAGCCGCAAACGCTCCGCCGCCGTCTCTCCCGCCGCGAAGATATATTTGCCGCGGGATTCTTGATGGTCTGACCGCGCTTTCATCGAAGCGACCTCTCTCAGATTTTGGGCAGGGGCGTCTAGATTCGCGCAGCAAAAAAACGAAGGCAAGCGGAATTTGCGGCGCTGTTGGCTTTGCTGAAACTTGGAGGTTGCGAAGTGCCGCGCTCAGGCGTCGCGGCGCAGGAAAAATTTAATCAGCGAATAGCCCCCCGTGATCGGCAACAGAAACACCTGTTTCCATACCGACGCATGCTCGCGAACTTTCTCGTGTTCCAGGGCGGCGCGAGCCTCCTCATGGGCGATCATCATCGCCGCGTATTTCGCGAAATCGATGCCGCACTTGTCGCATTTTCCGCCGTGCCGCTGCGTCGCCCGGCAGGAAGGGCATTTGTAAAGCAGCGTCGCGTGGCACCGCGTGCAGAACTGCGCCGTGTCGGCGTTCGCCGCCTTGCACTTGGGGCATTCCATCCTCTGATTTTACAGCGCCCCACGCGCTGTGCTCGGGAACGCGCCCGCGCTGTGTCATCCTTGCGACTGTCCTTCCGGTCAGGCGCTCCAGCCACTCACGCGCCGGCTCGTGCCGCCGCTCACGTTCCGCGACTTGACCACGCACTTTCAGGCCAGCAAAATGCCTGCGCGACGGAGGCCGCGCCATGTCCGAACCCGTTTTTCTCCCGCTCAGCACCTATCAGGAATTTCCCGTCGACGAGATGAAGCGCCGCGCGCGCTCCTTTCGCGACGAAATGCTCCGCCGCCGCACCGTGCGCCAGTTTTCGACGCGCGCGGTCCCGCGCGAAATCATCGACGACTGCTTGGCCGTCGCCGGCAGCGCGCCCAGCGGCGCCAACATGCAACCGTGGCATTTCGTCGTGGTCAGCGACGCCCAAATCAAGCGCCATATCCGTGAAGCCGCGGAAGCCGAAGAACGCATCTTCTATCACCAGCGCGCTCCGAAAGAGTGGCTCGAGGCCCTCGCCCCGCTGGGCACCGACGAAAACAAGCCCTACATCGAAACCGCGCCTTTTCTGATCGCCGTCTTCGCGCAGTCCTACGGCCTCTCGCCTGACGGCCGCAAAATCAAGAATTATTACGTCGCCGAATCCGTGGGCATCGCCACCGGCCTGCTGATCGCCGCCGTGCACATGGCCGGCCTGGTTTCGTTGACGCACACGCCCAGCCCCATGGGATTCCTCAATGGAATTCTCGGCCGTCCCGCGCACGAGAAAGCGTTCTTGCTCCTCGTGGTCGGCTATCCGGCCGATGACGCGCGTGTCCCGGCCATCACCAAGAAGCCGCTCAGCGAAATCGCCACGTTTATGTAAATCTGCGCGTCGAGTCGCACGATTTGGCCTGCTCGAACGCCCGGTTATCCTTAGAACATCGCGCTTGACACATACCCATTGCTCTATATATAGCGATGCTATATACTGCCATTCATGATTAGTTCGAATATCAAACGTGGCAGCGCCGAGCTGGCCATTCTTTCCGTCCTTGCGGAACATCCGCTGCACGGCTACGAAATCGCCCGCCGCATCGCGCGCCAAACCAATGGCACGCTGCACTTCACCCTCGCTTCGCTCTACCCGTTGCTCTATCGCCTGGAAGCGCGCGGTTGGCTCCGCGCCGCGTGGGGCGAAACGCTCGCGGGACGCGCGCGCCGCTACTACCGCCTCACCGCCGCGGGCCGCAAGAAACTCGTGCCCCTGCGCAAGGAATGGAAGGAACTCTTCCGCGCCCTCGCGCGCCTCGCGGAGGCTCACCATGCCTGATTGGGAGCGGGAGGCGCAGCGCAGGCTCGAAAACACAAAATTCCCCGCCGCCGGGCGCGAAGAAGTGGCCCGCGAACTCGCTGGCTACCTCGAGGAAGTATCCAGTGACGCACGCGAACGGGGCGCGAACGAAAGCGCGGCGGCGCAGCCCGCATTCGCTGAGCTTCGCGAAGATCCGCGCCTGGGCGCAAATCTTTTTCGCGCCCGTCAGGAGGGCACTGTGAACGACCGCACAAAACAACTTTGGCTCCCCGGCATCGCGACATTGTTTGCAGCCCCCGTTGTAGGGTGGCTCGTTCAGTTCGTGTTGTTTCATTTCTCCCACCCTGTCGTACTACACGGCGAAAACGGTGGGGTAGCGTATCTCAACGTCCTGATGGGCCAAGACCCTTCGCTCCTGGTGTATTTCCTCTGGCTTTACGCTCTGCTATTTATCGGTGCTGCGGGCGCCTACTGGTCGCGCCGCGCGGGCAGCGGCCGCATCCTGCAGGCCGCCGTGGCCCTTTTTCCGATACTTCTGTACCTCGCGATTTCCGTGGGAATGGAAGTCGCCCAGCGGGAAGGCACCATGCCGGCGCATTTTGTTCTTTTCGCTCTTTCGGGGTCGCTTCTTTCGGGGTGGCTTGGACCTCACTTTTATTACGAAGGTTTTGGCGGCGGTGTGCTGAGCTGGGTCATCATCCTGGGCGCCGCGCTGCTGCTCGGCGCTGCAGGCGCCTACTGTTCGCGCCGCGCGGGCGCCGGACGCATTCTGCAAGCCGCCGTGGGGCTTTTCCCGGTGCTTGTGTTCCTTGCGCTTTTCGCGAGAACGGAAATCCTCCAGCGCGGAGGCACCCTGCTGGCGCTCAATTTTGCGCCGAAGCGTGTATTTTTCTTTTTCCCGTTTTTTGGTGGCGCCGTGTTGAGCGAGTTCGTCATCCCGGGCGCCGCGCTTCTGCTCGGAGCTCTGCCATTTCTCTCGAGGCCGGCGAAGCGCTCGCGCAAAATCAATTCCGCGGTTTCTGCGGTAGCCGGAGCTGCACGGCATGCCTGATTGGAGAATCGAGGCGTCACGCAAACTTGACCGTGCCAAATTTTCCGCCGAGGAGCGTGACGATGTTTCCCGCGAACTCGCCGGCTATCTCGAGGATTTATGCAGCGAATCGTGCGCCAGCGGAGCGGACGAATCATCCGCCATCGCCCGCGCCGCGCGCGAACTTTACGAAGATGCGAGGCTCGGCCCGAAACTCCGCCGCGCCCGCAAGGAGAACACCATGAACGATCGCACCAAACGCCTCTGGCTCCCCGGCTGCATCACTTTTCTCGCCAGCGCCGGCGCTCTCGCGTTCTTGCAACTCGCGGGATTCTCTCCCTACTTCCCGCGCGCCTGGGCGGGCAATTCCAGCACCAATCCACTCCTGCATCACTCGCTGATGCTTTACCTTCCCTGGCTCTGCGTGCTGCCATTTTTGGGCGCCGCCGGAGCACAGTGGTCGCGCCGCGTCGGCAGCGGACCCGCTCTGCGGATCGCAGTCGGAATTTTCCCAGCATTCGTCTTCTTGGCAACTTTCCTGGTGTGGGTGCCGCTATGCGTAGCGATGGGCACGCTGCCGCAGGCAAAAATCTTCCTGCCGGCGCTTGCAGGGCTCATTTTGAGTTGGGTTGTGATTCCCGGTGCGGCTCTGCTTCTCGGCGTTCTGCCGTTCTTGCGCAGCAACAACGCTCAGCGGCGAATCGCCTAGCCCATCGCCGCGCGTTTCTGCGCGTCGCGCTTATTTTCGCAGCGCGAAAAACTGGTTGAACGGATTCTGTATCGCCAGCTTCTCGAAATGCGTGAATCCGGCCTCGCGCGCCAGCGCACGCGCGCCTTCTTCGCCGATCACCGTGCCCAGCCCCGCGCCGTTGTGCGCCAGCGAAACGGTCATGCAGTGCATCGGGCTGATGGCGTGGAACATTTTGCCCACCGGATTGCGGTTTTCGTGCGCGTTCGCCGTTGCATTTGGCTCCGACCACACGTACACGCCGTCGTCGGCGAGCGCTCCGCGGATCGCTCGCAGCGTCGCCTTGGGATCCACCATGTCGTGAATGCAATCGAAGCTGCAAATCAGGTCGAACTTCTTTCCGTTGGGAATTTCGTGCGCCGCCGCCTGCAGGAATTCCACGTTGCTCAGGCCCTGGTCGGCCGCCAGTTTCCGCGCGCGCTCGATGCTCGGCTTGTGGTAGTCGATGCCCAGCACTTTCGATTTCGGAAAGCCCTTGCCCATCACCACCGTCGATTGCCCGCGGCCGCAGCCGATGTCCGCAATCGAAGCGCCTTTTTCAAGACGCGCCACGAGTCCGGGCACCGCGCCAAGCCATTCCTTCGTTAGAAAATTCAGATAACCGGGGCGAAACAATCGTTCGATGGCGTGTGGAATTTCGTCACCAATCTCTGAGTACGATATCCCGCCGCCTTTCTTGAAAGCCTCGGCGATCTTTTCGATGTTGCAGATCGAAGGCGCCGTGAAATGAAAGATCCCGCCGACGAACATCGGGCTGTCCTCACTGGCCAGCACGAACGCCTGCTCCTCGCTCATGCGGTACATGTCCGTCACCGCGTCGTACTCGATGTATTCCGCCGCGACCATCGCGCGCAGCCATTCGCGTACGTACCGTTCATTCAGTTGCGTGCGCGCGGCAAGATTCGGGCTGCGCATCGGTCCCGCGCCGGCCATGGCTTTGAACAAGCCCAGGCGGTCGCCGATATACCCCAGCGCCATCGTAAACGCGCCGGCCGTATCGCCGACCACGCGAAACGCCAGCTCTTCCACTCTCTTTTGATTCATCGGGCATACGCTCCTTTACTTCCAGTTTTTCCAAGAACGGACAGTTGCTTGGTGGGGACCGCGAGTCTTGCCCGTTGCCCGTCAGCGGCGGCGTGGCATCTGGCCGAGGATTGCGCCGGCATTCCGAACCGCGAGGTTCACTCAGTCTAAGCGAGAGCGAAGCTGCGTGTCAACCCTTCGCACGCATTGAAATGGTTTTGTACGGTTCCTGTGACTGCTTTGAAACGCCTGTTTCAGCGGGCCCGATTCACCAGAACATTTCTCCCCCGCCGCGCAAAAGCGGCCCAGAGGGCTCCAAGCAGGGTCATAGACGCGACGCGCCCTCGTCCGTTGAAGCCCTTGCGGTTATATCGTCGCTTACCTTGGCCACGCAATTCCGCTACACTCCCAGCGACATTTACCGTCGGAGAGCGCCTTTTTGTCCCTCGACAACCCTTCTGCATCGATGGCACGGACAGCCGTTGAAATTGCTGACCGCACCCGCCGTCAAATCGCCGTGCGCCTGCTGCCGTTTCTTTTCGCTCTTTACATCGCGAATTACATTGACCGCACCAGCGTAGCCTACGCCGCGCTCGGTATGACCAGCGATTTGGGGTTCAGCGACCGCGTCTTTGGCCTCGGCGCGGGCATTTTCTTCCTCAGCTACGTCGCGCTGCAAATTCCCGGCGCGATGCTCGTTGAGCATTGGAGCGCCCGCCGTTTGATCTCCATGGTTCTGGTCGCGTGGGGCTCGCTCACGGCGCTGACCGGCCTTGTGAACACGGCGCATCAGCTCTACGTCGCGCGCCTCCTGCTGGGCGCAGCTGAGGCTGGATTCTTCCCGGGCGTAATCGTCTATCTCAGCCATTGGTTCAGCAGGGAAGACCGTGGCAAGGCCACCGGCTACTTCATGTCCGCGATTCCGCTGTCGCAGGCCTTGGCATCGCCTGTCGCCGGCTGGATCGTCGGTCACTCATTCCTCGGCCTCCAGGGATGGCGCTGGCTTTTCATTCTCGAAGGAGCGCCGGCGGTCGTCCTCGGCGCTATCGCGTATTTCTTTTTGCGCGACCGCCCGCGCGACGCTCACTGGCTCGCTCCCGCGCAGCGCGAATGGATCGAAGAAAAGCTCCAGCGCGAAAAGCTGGCCACTCCGCAAGCGATCTCCGTGATGCAAGCGCTTCGTTCCCGCATCGTGCTGCTTCTGGCTGCGGTGGCTTTTCTGCAATACTTCGTCGGATACGGATTCTATTTCTGGTTTCCCACCATGCTGAAACGCCAATCAGGACTATCCGATATGGGCGTGGGATTGGTTGGCATGATCCCTTACCTCATCATGTTTTTCGCCATGGGACTGAACGGATGGCACTCCGATAAGAAAATGGAGCGCCGCTGGCACTCCGCCATACCCCTGTTCGTCGCTGCGCTCGGAGCGCTGGGCATCATGGCGAATTTCCACGCGCTCCCTGTCTACGTCCTGTTCTTCACCATGATTGCTTTCGTCAATGCGTTCCTATCCACATTTTGGGCGATTCCCACAGCGCTGCTCAGCCGCTCCGCAGCCGCCGCTGCCGTAGGACTCATCAACGCCATCGCCTCCATTGCGGGCTTCGCTGCTCCGTATCTGCTCGGCTATTTGAGCAGCCGGACAGGCTCGTTCCGTTCCGGCATGGCGGTAGTTGCCGTAGCGGCGATTGCGGGAGGCCTGCTGGTCCTGTGCATTCCAAAAACGGCACACGCTCCAGCCCTGTGAATGCTCCCGCGTCGCGTCAACGTCCCACCCAGGGGTGCGCGAATGGCGCTCAAGTTTCGAGATTCTAATCGCCACAGGTCGGAATTAGAATCGGCCGTAACTCGCAGAAAACAAAGGTCCGATGAATTTCTAATCGCCAATTTTGGCGCGTCGTTAAGGCTTGCCGCTCAAGTTGCGAGAGTGGTCTTTCGCGCGCCGGTCTTCACGCTTTCATGTCTTTGCCGCTGATCTGCAGGTCAAACCCGTTAGGGTCCTCCACATGAAAACTGTTCTCCGTATCCGGCTTCGGCTGCAGGCCGCGGCGCCTCAGCTCCCTCTCGACGGCATCTTTGTCCCAGTCCTCGATGGTGTAAGCGATGTGATCGATGCGCGGCGTGTTTCCCGAATGGTTTCGCGGAATCAGAAAGCTGTCGCCGAAGGTCAAATAACACTGGCTCCCCGTGTCCTGCACCACCGGCATCGAAAAGAGGTCGGAGTAGAAGTCCCTGGTCTTGGCGTAATCCGCCACCTGGTAGGAAATATGATTCACGCTGACGGCTTTGAATCCCTTTCCACCCGCAGCGGAGGCAGCCGCAGGTTTCGCTCCTACCGCCGTAGCTGCCGTCACGGCAACCGCCAGGCTCTGAATCAATTGCCGCCGCGACATTTTTCCCTGCTCGAAATCCTGCACCAGATTCGAAATGATCTGTTCCATCGCCGCTCCTTTATTTCTGAAATTGCCCGAGGAACTTCATCACTGCTTGCCAATTCGCATCCGCCCCCTTGGGATTGCGGTCCGCGCGCAGCGTTGACGACCCATGCACCGCGAATTTCGCCCGGTAGTGAACTTTGTCGCGTGAGGCCACCGCGTCGTAAATCCGCGTGGCGTCGGTCAGCGCGTCCGCATCATTTTCCGAGGTAACGAACACCGGCACATGCACCTTCATGGCCGCGTCGCGCACCAGCGTCGGATGCGTCTCAAAATATTCGCCCGGCGAAAACGCCAGCACGCCGGCAACTTCATCTGGATGCTCCGCCGCCACCACAAATACCAGCGACGCCGAATAGCTGCTGCCCCACAAAATGAATTTGCGATGCGGCTCACGCTCATGCGCCCACGCGAGCGCTGCCTCCAAGTCCGCCTCCAGGTCTTCCACCTTGCCCGCCGCCGTTTCCGTGTGGCCCAGCTTGCGAACGGTTTGGTTCCCGCGTCCCCACATTATGCCGCCCCAGCGCTGGTCGATCGCCAGGCAGCTGAATCCCGCCGCCACCAGCTTCGGCGCGATGCCTGCATATTCGTAATGGTTTGAGCCGGCCTGATGGAACAGCAAAATCATCGGCTGCGACGAATTGGGCGCGGCGTAATAAACGCCATACACCGTCACGCCGTCGGCGGCTTTGAACTGCACCGGCTTCGCTTCCTGCGCGTGCACCCGCTGCGGCAAAAGAAGGAGCGCCACAAAAATCGCTGTCAGCGCCATCGCCGCCGTCAGCGACACAATCGCCGTCACGGTTTTCTTTTGCATGAAGTCTCCTCGTGCCGCGCTATTTCAAGTCAAGAGCGATGGCATGTGACGGCTGGTAAAGCCCAATCTGCCCGCCGCTCGGAAGGGTAATCGCGGTGCGAATGCCCCATCGCTCCTGCGCCAGCGGTGCGCACTTCACTTTTTTCGCTTCCAGCGAACGCACCGTAGCCTTCACGTCGTCGCACATAAAATAGACAACCGCGCCGAGCATTTGGCTGCCGGCGTGCGTCCGCGCGCTGCTCTCGTCGCCGGGATGCACGGCGGCCTCGGCTGGCGGCATGGCAAAAATCAGCCAGCCCTGTCCGGCATCGACGTTGCGAAAGCCCAGCACGTCGCGCAGAAACGCGCGGTCCGCCTCCGGGTCCGTGCTGTAAAACAGAATGTGCGTGCCAGTGATCATTCCCCGCGCCTCCTCTTCATGCGCGCGCCACGCCGCGATATTTTCATGCGCTCGCCGTTGCCTCCTCCTTCACCGGCCATTGGAAACACAATCCGAACCCGTCGGGATCTGTGACGTACAACTGCTTCATTCCATAACGCGCAACCGTTGGCGGCTTTGTCGCAACGCCTTTTTCACGAAGGTAAGCGTACGCCCCATCCACGTCGGGGCAGCTAAAGAAAAGCGCCGTGTCGCGGTGCCCCGCCACTCGCCGCGCGTCCGGGACATCGGGCCGCTCGCCTTCGTCATAGGCGGTATTCAGCATCAGCTCGATTCCGTCGCGTCGCAGCAGCGCCCAATGAAACAGCACTTCCTCGCGCGGCGGGGAATTCGCCGCAACTTCGAAACCCAGCACGTCGCAATAGAACGCAATCGACCTGCGCATGTCGAAAACCTCCATATATGGCGCCATGCCTTTCAGCTCGATGCCCATGCGTTGCCTCCCGACGAAAGAATGTCGCGCCATCTTACAGCGCAGCAACGGAGAACACCAAGACCTGTGACGTACGTCACTGGCTTTTCAGCCCGCCCGAAAGAAAATAAGTCACGTCGAAAGATTCGCGCGAATCTATAATCGTGAATGTAAGGTTGACGCGCGAAGTTGGGGTCATCCGGCAATCGCAGCGCGGTTTCGCAGCTGTTCATAAAGAGGCGTTCGTCATGAATCATACTTGGGTTCAGGATTTATATCTGGTCGGCGCTGTCGCTGTTCTGGGCGCGCATCTGTTTTTCAACCTGTGGTACGTTTTTGGAGCGGCCTTCACCAAAGGCCGTCCGCGCCTCGAAGTTCTCCACATTCTCAGCCTGTTCTACGGTGTGATTGCGGAGAACGCTTCTTTCGCCTGCCCGCTCACGCTGCTGGAGAAGTTTTGCCAGGCGCGCGCGGGCATCGAGCCGTACCACGGGCCGTTTGAGCTGCACTACATGCGCGCTCTGGTGGCGCCCAGCTTTCCGCTGTGGCTTCTGGAATCCGGGGCCATCGCCGTGTTCCTCGTCAACGTGGCCATCTACGCCCGGCGTTTCGCCCTGCGCCACGCGCACACCCACCGCCCCGCACACTAGCTCAGCAAATTCGCCGAGAACTATGGTATACTCGCTTTTGAGATTGTCCCGTTTGCTGGTGACAGCAAGCGGCCCCGACCTCCTTCGTGGGGTCGGGTTTTTTTATGGCTAGAGTCACATTCTTGGTTGATGGATTTAACCTGTACCATGCCCTGGACTATTGCCACGCAACGCCGCAGCATGGTCGCTATCAGAAATACAAGTGGCTGAATTTGCGGAAGCTGGCGAGCCTCTTCGTCGGTCCACTCGACACGCTCGGCGAGGTACTTTACTTCACGGCGCTGGCGACCTGGATGCCAGAGAAGGTCGAACGCCACAAGCTCTTCATTCGCGCTCAGGAGAGCGATGGGGTGAGAATCATCTACGGCGAATTCAAGCGCAAGGACAAGCGCTGCACGGTATGCAAGAGTCGTTATTCTACTTTTGAGGAAAAACAGACCGACGTAAATATCGCAATTCAGCTTTTGCAGCTGGCCATTCAGGATCGGTATGACAGAGCCGTAATCGTTTCGGGAGACACCGATTTGATCCCTGCTTTCAGGGCTGTTCACACCAGCTTCCCAAACAAGCAAATCGGCGTCATGATACCAATTGGCGGGTCATCGGAAGACCTAAAGAGAAACGCGGACTTCCGCTTTAAGATGAGGGAACATCACCTGCTTTCAAGTCGCTTTCCCTACTCAATCGGGCTTCCTGGCGGGACAACCCTGGAGTGCCCGCAGGCCTGGCGATAGCCCCATCGGGTGTGTTCTGTTTCTCAGCTTGATCAGCAAACCCCTCAGAACGGTGGGGCCAGGAAAATTTCGCCGATTCCTGGCGCGCCGGCGCTCCCTGTGGTGTAGAACGCCGCCATTCCTCCGCCGCCGATGGAGCCGAGGTCGCCGCCAATCGCGGTGCCGGTCCCATCGGCGGAAATCAGCGCCGCTGTACCAGGGCATGGCCCGGCAGCCGCGCACATCGGCACGCCGTAGACTTGCTGGCCGGTCACGCCGGCAAGCAGGCTCGCCTGCGACGTGAACACCGCGAACATCCCCGACACCGCCGGACTCGAACTCGCCGCTGTTCCCGGCACTCCGTTCTGATCGACCGATAGCACGCGGTCGCCGGAGGGCGTGCAGGCCACCGTCGTCGGCAGCGCCGTGCACACCGTTATGCCAAGAATCTGCTGCGCCGTTGCGTTGGCCGGCAATAGATTTGGCGCGCTCGAAGCAAACGCCACGTACAGATTCCCGCTGTCTGCCAGCGCCGGAGTAATGCTGTCGCCCGCACCCGGCGCGTTGCTCGAGTCTGCCGAAACGAGCACGGTCTGGATCCCGCAGCCGGCTTGCAACAGCGGCTCGGCTTCCAGGCAAGTGGTGCGCAGATAGATCTGCTGGCTGCCGTTGGACGCCACGCCGGAAACAATATTGTCCGCCACCGACTGGAACGCCACCGCCAGTCCCGCCGGATCGATCGACGGCGAAACGGAATTGCCGTCGCCGGGATTGCCGTTCGCATCGGTGGAAAGCAGCGTCGTGCCGGTGGTGCAGCCGCTGATCGTTCCGCTCGCGCCGGTGCAATTCTGGTAGAGATAAATCTGGTCCACGTTCGCCGGAGCGGCCGCCGAAGTCAGGTTCGTGGCCGTCGATTGAAACGCGACATACAGCCCAAATGAGCTGATCGCGGGATACATGCTCGGCGCATTGCCGGGAGTCCCGCTGTTGGCGCTCACCAGCGTCATCGCCGGTGTGCAGTTTTTCACCGGCCCGGAAATGCTGTTGCACGTGTCATACAAATAGATCTGCTCCACCGCGGCCGTCGCGCCGGAAACCAGATTTGTGTCATCGCTCTCAAACGCGACGTATCGTCCGTCCGCGGAAATCGCCGGACGGTCGCTGCCGTTCACGCCTCCCGCGCCCGCCGCGCCGCTGGCTCCCGAAATCAACGTCGTCTGCGGCGTGCACGATCCCGCGCCGAAGCAGTTCTGCGTCACGTAAACCTGCGACAGCCCGTTGGTCGTCGTTGACGTCAAATTCGTAGCCGTCGAATCGAACGCCACGAACAATCCGCCATCGGAAACCGACGAATGCGTGCTCGACGCATTCCCCAACGCACCTCCGCTCCCCGCCGATTGCGCGATAGGGAACTGGCCTCCGCTCGTGGATGTCACCATGAAATTGGTGGTGGCCGTTCCGCCGGTGGTCGCCAGCGGATTGATGGCAATCAATGGCACCGCGCCCGCCGTTTTCACATCCGCCGCCGGCACATTCACCACCACCGTGCACGCCGTCACCGGAACGCAGGAAACCGGTCCCGTGGGCACGAGCGGCTGATTGGTGTTGCTCGGCGTGCCGAAATAGACTTCCACCAGCGGCGAAGCGTTCAAAACGGTTAACGTCAGCGGAAAACTTGCCGAGCCTGCAGGAACCGCGCTCGGCGTCACCGTCAGAATCTGCGGCGACGTGACGTTGAAAGTGACGTCGCCCGAGGTCTGCCCCGCTGTCGTCACATTCACTTGCTGCGCTCCCGACGCGCTCACTTGGCTCGCCGGAACGCTCACCACCACTGTCACTGTGCAATTGGTGTTCGGCGCGCACGGCGGCGTCTCCACGCCCAGCACCGTCAAACTGTTCGTCCCAAATCCCACGCTGGACGACCCGTTCATATTCGTCCCGGAAATCGACAGCGTGAACGCCCCTTCACCCGCGGGAACAGATGCCGGCGATATCGAAGTAATGTTCGGAACCGGATTGAGATTTGCTCCGCAGCCAAAACCCGCGAGGCAAGCCGCCGCGAGCAATCCTCCAAGAACCGCCTTTCGCCCCATCAATGGTCCTCCGAATCTCTCTGCGCGCAAACCGCGCGTTGCGCGGAATCGCTGCCAGCTTCCGGCGCTGCCGGCTCCGCAATCATGCGCCTTAGATGCGACCCAGCATTATACGGAGGTGCTGTCGCGCGGACGAAGGGAAAAGAGAACCTTCGCTCATCCGAGTTCGGCCCGGCCGCCGAACACACATATGCCCCAAAGCTGTGCCTGCGATGCTCTGTCTATGTTTTGGGGTTGCTCGCGCGAGAGTTTCGCGGCGGCCGGAGTTGTTGCGGGAAGCTACCCTTCAGAAAGCACGAACATGCGCAGCAGGTTCACCACACGGTTCAGATCATACGGCTTGGAGATGCACACCGTCGCGCCCAGCGCGTGGGCCGTCGAAAAGTCGCTCGGCATGCCGGTGCGCGTGGTCAGGATCACTGGAATGCGCGCGAATTTCGCGTTGCGCCTCACCGTCACGCACAGATCGTAGCCGGACATTTCGCCGCCTCCGGGCATAGCGCCGGTAAACGGTTCCGCCTCGCAAATCACTGCGGCAGGCGTGCGGCGCCGCAGAATCGCTTCGGCCAGGCTTGGATTTTCCACCGCTTCCACGGCATATCCGTGCAGTTCCAGCTCGGAGCGCACCAGTCCGCGTACGCGCGGATCGGCGTCCACCAGAATCACCAGGGGAGCTTGGTGCGCCTTCTCCTTCGTACGCGTGGGCGCCGGTTTGTGCTCGAGGTCTTGCCCCAGCGGATTGCCCTGCGCGTCAACCAGTTCGTACTGCGGTTCGCCGTCGACAAACGCCACGGCCACGCCAAAGCGGTTCTCGCTCGCGCGCACCACGCGGACCACCTGCCCGCGCTGCTCGTGCACCGGCTCTCCCGGCAGCATGGCGCGATACGGAAACACCACTGCGACTTCCTGCCCGCGCTGGTAGGTTGACCGCGAAGTCTCGAACAGAATCCCTTCGCGCGAAACATCGGCGGTCATCGTCAAATCGAATTCCCCGGCGTGGCGCACGTTCATCTGCCGCACTCGCACCGGAGCAGAGATTCTCACGCGGCGGCGATGGCGGCGTTCTTGTCGTACGGGCCGCGTCATGGGCGTGCGCGTGCTGCGCGCGTCCGATTTTGCCATTTCAGCGATCAGGTCGGCGATGGCGGTTTTCGTGCCCTCGGAGGCCTGCGGCGCTTCCGTGGGCTCCTGCGGCTTGGCCACGGATTTAGCGTGCGGCGCGGCTGCGTCGTCTTTCTTTCCAAACTTGAATAATGCCGTCATCCGCGCGTTCATAACCATCCCTGACTCAAACAGCGTTCGTCTACGCACAAGCCGTTTGCCATGCTTCTCGATTCGCAAGAATCATAGCCCCCGCCGCCAGGCAATGCACTGGCCAGAGAGGCTCATTCTCGTGGTACGAAAGTACCTCCGCCGGTACGGAAACATCCGCGTACCAGCTTCTTTAGGGCAAGTTCCGGGGCCCTCTGGAACCCCGCCCCGGAGTACACTATGGGCTTGTTAGCTGGCTAGGCGGAGCCGACAACTTGTTGCCCATTCGCGCGCTGATTTTCCTTCAGGCCCTCGTGCTTTTCTCGGCCCCGGTGCTGGCCGCCTCCGGCGCGCCCGCTCTGCAACATGCCAAGCGGCGCGAATCCCGCCCACATCGCGAATCTCACGCCAGCCAGCAATCGTTAGGCCCTGAGCAGCCCGCCAAATTGCCGTTTCGCGTTCAGCCAAATGACGACACCACGCGCCAGGGCTTTGAAGATTTCTACAACATGGATTATGACGGCGCGATCGTCCTGTTTAAGCAGGAGCTCACGCGCTTCCCGAACGATCCCTTCGTGGTGAACCACCTGCTCGCCGCCGTCTTGGCCAAAGAGCTCAACCGCGAAGGCCAGCTCGATGCCACTCTCTACATGGGCGACAAATTCTTGGAGCTGAAAGCGCCTCCGCTGGATCCCCAGGTGAAAAACCAGATCGACCAGCTTTCGCAGCGCGGGCTCTCCCTGGCCAACGCGGAGTTGGCAAAAAATCCCAAGGACGCGGACGCCCTTTTCGCCCGCGCCGTGGCTCGCGGCCTCGCTACGGTCTATTCCGCGGTCATCGAGAAGCGCTGGCTGGGAGCGATGCGCGAGGGCCTCGGTGCCTATCACGATGACGAGCGCGTCCTCAGGCTCAATCCGAATTACGCCGACGCCAAGCTGGTCGTGGGAACGTTCCAATATATTGTCGGCAGCCTAACCTGGTGGGAGAGGACCCTCGTCTTCGTCGCCGATATGCGCGGCAGCAAAACGAAGGGCCTGGCCCTGCTTCAGCAGGCGGTCGACGGCGACGGGGAAGAGAGCATCGACGCGAGCACCATTCTTGCGCTCTTTCTGGCGCGTGAAAACCGCAATGGCGAAGCGCTCGCGCTTCTCGGCAGGGATTACGCGGCCTTCCCGCACAATTTCATTTTTGGCCTGGCCGTGGCCGATCTGCTCAACGCCGCCGGCAAACACGAAGATGCCATCGCTGCCTATCGCAAGCTCGTCGAACTCGGCGAACAAGGGTTTTTTCCCGACGCCCGCGTCGAGCGCGCCGCCTACTCTTTGGGACTAGCATTGCGCGGCGAGAAAGATTACCCGGGCGCGGTCCAGGCGTTCGACCAGGCCATTCATTATCCCCACGCCAATCCCGGCATCACGGCGCCAGCGGCCCTCCAGTCCGGCGAGGTCTACGACCTGCTCGGCCAGCGCAATCGAGCCGTCGAGCTCTACCAGCAGGCGCGCTCCATCGCCCCTCCCGCGTCGGACACCGCCCGCGCGGCGGCGCGTTTTCTCCAGCAGCCCTACCGCGGTGCCTGAAGCTCCAATCTCCCGTGGTGCATTACTTTTGCTCTTTTTGCCCCTTCCGCTGCAAGACTTTGCATAGTGCCCCAACTGCACTGCTTCGTGTTACTTACCTGTTACAGGAATTGCTCCGCTGCTTCGCACCTCAGCCGCAAAATGCGTTTAGATGCGCGAACTATTGCCATCCATACAGTCACTTACGCGTTTAGGAGCCGTTTAGAAACAAATTAGCGTGAATTCAGCACTCAGCCCTCCTCGGACCATCGGTTCGGCACGGCTCTTGCACCCTCTCTAACGTTATCTCTGGGTGTTTTCAGGTCGAACAAAGGGGAGGGGTTTGAACGTGCGAACAGCAAAAACGGTCGTTCTTCTGTGCGTGTTGGTTGTGTTCGGTTTTGCGTGCCGGTCTGCTATGGGCGGTACCGTCAACGTCAGTTTGGGGGCGAGCACCAGTCCCAACGGAATCTTATTTACCAGCATAGTGGGCACTAACAATCTCGCCATCGATGTCGGCGCGTGCCCGTTTACTGGCACTTGCACCGCGGGCAACCCAGTCACCGGTGCTATCTCCTTGAGCGGCACTCCCGTGGGGACGTATTCCTTGGCGAGCGACAGTTCCCTGACGGGAACGTTTGCGAGCCAGGTTAGCAGCGTCAACACCTGGGACATCACCGGCCCGGCAGATGCGTATTCGCTGACGGCCACCGGCGGCGTCGGTACCATCACCGGCAGCGTTGATTGGACGTCGGTCGTCGAGAATACGAGCGGCGACTTCATGATGGGTACCGCTACGTACTCGGGAAGCGGCGTGTTTTCTGGCATAGGGACCGGTAGCGCAAGCATCGACGTGCAGCTCGCTGCATTGACCTGCAATTTCTCCAGTCCTCCTGCATGCAATCTCGGCAACATTACCAACGTGGGCGGCGATCCACCCGCAGGATTCAGTCCGGTGGGTTCGGGCACGTTCGGCCCGCCGCCAACAAGCGCCACTCCTGAGCCTGGGACGCTGCTGCTTCTCGGTTCGGGTTTGCCGCTGCTGGGCTTCATTCGCCGCAAGCTCGTTCGGGCATAGCGCGCTTGGTCGCAAACGCGGCAGTTGTGGTGGCTGCCGCGTTGCAAGTCGCGGCCACGATTTTGCCGTACACGGAAACTGAAGAAGCGCCCTGCAGCCAGTGATTTTGGCCGGCTTGCGCGGAGCGCGCCTTGTGGATCCGTTGAAGCCGAATCGAGGAGGGAAGTGCATGAACTTGAAAAAAGTGGTGCTGCATTGCTCAGGCCCATTCGCCGTTGTGCTGCTTCTTGCCGGTACCGCGCGCGCTAACTCCATCCCCAACCCGAATTTCACTGTCGTCGGACCCAGCGGGAATCCTTTCAGCACTTCGGTGTCTGGCGACAGCGCCGCTGCCGACTGGTACACGTTCGTTCCCGATCCGAGCAGTGTCGCCACGACGCAGCTGCTGCCCTCGACCGACACCCTCTCCGGCGACGTCGGCAATATGCTTTCGTTCACGACCAACGCGGGCTTCGAAAGTTCAGCGGGCAATGGCGTGTTTACCACCGGCTTTTTCACGCTGCCTATGGGCGCCACCGGCTTCATGGACATCAATGTGCCCACGGGGACCAGCGGTGAAATCGGCTTCGTCGTCGGCAGCGCGTTCAGCGCCGGATCCTACAGTTTCGGCGCCACCTCCGGCTGGCAGCGCATCAGCTTTTCCTCGAATTCCGGCGCCACCGACGAATTTGGCTTCGAGATTTTCAGCGCGGGCGGCGGTTCCATGCTCGTCGCCGATCCCACTGCGCCCACGCCGGAACCCGGCACGCTGCTTCTGCTTGCCTCCGGTTTGCTCGGTCTTGCGCTGCTGCGCGGGCGGTTCAGCGCGGCATAGCGGCTCGGCCTGACGCGGCAGTGTGGTGGCTGCCGCGGTCCGGCTTCACGCGGACAATCCGCAACAAAAAAGCCTCGCGGTTCGCTCAATCTCGAGCGCCTGCGAGGCTTTCGCTTTTTGCAAACGAACTTCGGGAAAGCTTAATTCTTCGCGGCTTTTGCTATGGCCGCTTTTGTTGGCTTCGTGGACTTCCGGCGGCGCTTCGGCCGCGTCGGCCGTCCGGCGATCTCGCCCACCACTTCCGCTGACCAAATGCTGGTCACGAACTTCTTCATTCCATGGTCGTCAAATTCCACCGTGGTGCGATCCGAATCCGACTCTGTCACCGTGCCCACTCCATACTGCACATGTCGAACAGTTTGCCCTGCGTCCAGTACTTGCACGAAAGCCTCCTTGGAACTGCGCGTCGCTTATAACGAAGAAATGCTACTCAGATAGCAGAACACTAAGCCGGGCTATGTGCGGGAGATCAAATCCCAACAAATTAGATGCTTTCAAGCCATTTCGCGTACCGAAATTCGTATATTCCGCCGGCCGTCGCGATTCCGCAGTCCGCCAATCATCTATACTTTTTATTTTCAGGCGCTTACGATGGCAACGGAGTGGGGCGACCCCATTGGCGATGACGAAGCCCCACTCATGGTAAAACGGAACTAGAGGCCGACGACGGCTTCCGCCTGCAGGCCCTTGGGTCCCTTCTTCACTTCGAACTCCACTGCCTGACCCTCATTGAGGGTCTTGTAACCCTCAGATTGGATCGCGCTGTAGTGCACGAAAACGTCCTCACCGCTCTGACGCTGAATGAACCCATAACCTTTGCTGGCGTTAAACCACTTGACTGTACCTTGTTCTCTACTCAACTTCTTACTCCTTGCTGGCTGAAGCTATTTGCGCTCGTCGTCGCCTCCCGAGCTCACAAAAAAAGGCTGCCCAGGGCATCGCCCCTTGCAGCCTCGTCGATGTCTCAAAAAGCAGTCACAAGAGCAACAAACGCAACGACATTATACCAGAGTGACACCTCCTGTGCCAGTGGTTTTTTCGCCCCTCGCCTCCGCGGGAGTTTTTCCCAGCCAACTCAGTTCAACCCAAACGAAAGTCTGGAGATAGCGGACCGGAAGGACTTGGGGACACGAATGCATTGTTTTGCAGATGTCGGCGCCAGCGTCAGTATCGCCACCGCCGCGAAGCCGGGACTCTTGCGCAGCATCCGCCCCGGGTACCGCAAGTCCTGTATCAACGCGCCCATGCTCACCCGATCACGAAGGTTAGGACGGAAAAGTCAAACGCGAAAGACTAAATTTCGACGTCATCTTGGCGAGCGGTCGTCGCTTTTGTAGGGGAGGGTCTTTAGATCCTTCCGTGCAACTTGTGTCCGCGCGAGTCAGTGCGCGGGGCTCAGCAGATACAGGGTCGACAGCGCGCGGCCGAACGAATACACAATCGTTTTTCCGTCCGGCGTAATTCCAACTGTAGTCCAGGCGGCAAAACCGGCAAGGTCCGCGGGCATCCACTCTTTCACCAGCGTGCGCCGGCCCGTCGCCAAATCCACGCGGAAAATTCTCGACGGCGAAGTTGTCGTTCCCTGATTGTAGGCGTACACCGAGCGCCCGTCCGAAGCCCATCGGATAAATGTATCGCCTTTCAACCAGGTAGAAAGAACACGGGGCTCTCCGCCGGTGATAGGAAAAATTACTGCTCTGACGAAACCCTTCCCAGGCGCGAATTCAGCAGCAACAAAGGATTTGCCATCCGGCGAAACCGCGTGGCGCGGACTCTGGAAGCCTTCGGGCGTAACGGCGCGCGCTTCCCCGGCATCGAGCGACTGGGTGTAAATCCGTGGCCGATGTCCCCGTTCCTGACCCGTGAAAATAACGCTCTTGCTATCCGGCAGCCACGACGCACCGAGATGGTCAAAATTGCCGGAGGTCAATTGCCGCGATTCTCCCGCGCCGGTAGGCAAAAGGAAAAGTTGGATGAGCCCGGAATCATGCGGATGGGCAACAACGGCCCATTGGCCGTCGGGCGACAGGGCGATGCCTTCGCCTTCGCCTACCTTACGTCGAACTAGGCGTGGGCCAGACGACCAGTATCGTCGCACGCCCTAGGGACTTTTGGCTGGAGGAGTGGGAGAAGCAGGCGATCATTGCGTTCCACCTGAAGAATCCGCTAGAGGGCTATCGGCGGCTGACGGCCCGGGTTGCTCTTAAGTAGCCCGGCCCGTCGCGGCGGTAGGCCGGCGCAAATGCCACAGTAGCGCCACGCCGAGAATGATCGACGCCAGGCTCGCCGTCTGAGCATTCGTCATTCCAAAAAACGATCGCGGGTTGATGCGGATGAACTCCACCAGAAATCTTGCCACGCCGGTCAAAATCAGATACCACGCAAACACCGTCCCGCGCGGAATCGCAGCGCCTAATTTCGCTTTCGGGCCGCCGCGGGGCGCCGCCTGCCTTCCGCCCAGCTTCCACAGCCACCAAAAAATCAAAATGGCCACAATCAATTCATAAATCGGCGTGGGATGCACTCGCTGCGTCGTCGGCACCAGCCCGTGCGGAAAGCTCATGCCCCAGGGCAGGGAAGTGGGAATGCCGTAATCTCCGTCGCCGGAAACCAGGCACCCGATGCGCCCCAGCCCGTAGCCCAGCGCCGCCGCCGGCGACGCCGCGTCAAACATCTCCAGAAGCGGCACGCGATAATGCAGCGCCAGCAGCACAAACGCGATCAACCCCCCCAAAAATCCGCCGAACCACGCGAATCCGTACTGGCTGATCAGCTCGCGCGGATTGGCCATCAGCAGCCGCGGATCTTCCAGCACGTGATACAGCTTCGCGCCCACCAATCCTGCGATGCAGGGCACCGCCACGAGCAAGTCCGCGGGCGCCTCGATGCCGCGCCGCGCCACGTCGCGCGCCAGCACGAAATACGAAATCAGCATGGCGATGCCCACGCACAACCCGTAACTCGCAATGGTGATGGGCCCGATATGGATGAACGGCATCATCGGAGGTAAGTCCCGCAGTATACACGATACGTAACATCGCTACGGCGCCCGTGACGTAACCAAACGGCGGTGTGCTACCGTACATCGCATCCAATGACCGACGTGAACCCGATGGCCACGTTGATCCTTATCGTCTCCGCTTTATCGTGCGTGATCCTCGCGAATTATTTGTCCTACGCAATCCTCCGGAACGTGAACGCAGAGCTTCGCCAGCACCAAAAGACCGGGCATTCCTGGGTCTCCTTGGACTGGGATCTCAGAATCGCGCGCGTGAACCGGCGCTTCTATCGTTCGGGGATTTCCGAGGTGCGATGCCGTTTTCTATTGATGATGGCAGTCGCGTCCGCGCTCGCCTGCGCCTGGGAACTGGGCTTCTTCCATATCAAGTAAGCCGAACCGGACGGATTTTCCTAGAAGCTGGAAGCTCTCGACTTTCAACTCTCGACTGTTCCTTACGGCCCAAACGCCACCGCCCCATACAGTAGCTTGAACATCACGGCGCCGCCAACCAGCGCCGCGCTGATGCTCAGCAGCGTCCCAATCAAAAAATATTCCGCGAAGCGCACCTGCTTGAACTCCGGGTAGCGCGCAATGGCCTTCGCCGTCAGCACCAGCCCGGCCGTCGCCGGCGAACGCAGCAGCAGCGCCGTCAAAATCACAAAGCGCTCCAGCCAGCCGATGTACATTCCGGCGTTCCGCAACGCATGCGTGCTCTCGCCCGCCGTGCGCGACGCTTCGCCCAGCAGCGGCCGCGTAAGCGCGCGGATCACGTACCCGCCGCCAAAAATCACCACCGTGTACACCATCGCCACGATGGCCGTCCGCACCCAGAAGCGATGCGGCGGCGCGTAGAAAAGCAATGCACCCATCGCGTTCGCATAATTCACGCAATTCGTGGCGTGTACGAAAATATGCAACTCCTTGCCCCTGTACGTCTATGTGCAATCGAAAGAGTCGATGCCGGCCGCTCAGTTTCCAAGCCATCGAAACGCCTGTTCCACAAACGCCTTCGCGTTCTCTTCCACACACGGGCCGTGCGCGATGATCAGCTTCTCGAAGTCCCAGGAAAGTAGCTTCGCCAGCGATTCTCGCGCACTCCTGCGGCGAATAAAAGAAAATTTCATGTCCAACGGCACGCCCCCGCGCGGATAAGCGACCCGGAAAAAGTTGACCAACGCGTTTCGCAACGGTTTGCCCGGTATCAGCGGATGACGTTGTATCAAGTCGTCCAAAATTACCGTGCGCGACTCGCGGTGCAGGAAAATCACTTCCTCGATGAACGGATTGCCCTTGAACGCAAGTTGCCCAAGGTCTTTTGCCCAGCCTTCCGGCGCCACGTCTGTCAACACGCCGGTAAGCGCAAGGTTCTCATGCTTCAGGGTTAGCGGAGTCCTTCGCGCCGCCCAGAGCTGCGCTTGGGGAAAGAGTGCGTGCCACGCTTCCAGCCGCCAAACGTGACGCGGCGTCGCCGCCACAAGATATTTAACCGGCCCTAACGCTGCGACGCGGTCAAGCGTGTCGGACGCAACCGTGACGGGCGAGTCTATCCACAACGATCCGCCGCCGAGCTTCACGATGCTCATGCGCGTCGTAAACGTCATGCCCATGTCGCGGACGTTCGACCCTTCCGCGATCCACACGTTCTTCGCAAACTCTCGCAATTCGCCCATGCTGGTTCCCCGAAAAGAATAGCAAAATGTCGCAGGGCAGATTGTTATCGGTTGGCGTGATTCGGCCCCGGCTCTCGCGATAACAAGCCGGATTGAGGGAGTCCACTGTTGCGCGCGAATCGAGCGCAACTTCACCGCGAATAATGCGCGTTTTCAGGTTTTTCGTTCATCGCCGCAGCCCCGATGCCCGCAATTGCGCGCCTTATTCAGGTGAACGATTTGGTCGTTCAGTGTTACGCAAATCGTTCGCCGATCAGCTGCTCCACGCCAAACGCCGCGGCCACGAGCTGCCCATAATAGCCGCGTTTCAAGTTTCGCGACACCGTGGAAGCATCCAGCCGCAACGCCCGAGCCGTCTCTTCGACGCTATCATGCTCGATGCGCGCCGCCACTGTTTTCCACTGCTTCGGGGTCATCTTGCGCACCAGCGTGTCGTGCAGCGCGTAAATCAGGTTCGCGGTCAGGTCGAAATCCCCATTCGCGCTGCGGAACGCGGTCAGCGCCGCGCTCTTCCGCGCGTGCTTCAAGCCGTCGAGCGCCTGCCGCGCCATGCGAAACGCCGCTCCGTCCATTTGATTCACCGGCGCGCGAATTCGGCCGCTCACTTCGCCGATGCCCACGCCAATGCGCAGCGCAATCGGCTGCAAGCGGCTGCGGAGATCCAGCAGCAGCCAGGGGATCTTCTCCAGATTGTCCGTGATGGTTTGGAATTCGTCGCCCGCGGTCACCGCGTAGGGCAGCAGGATCAGCTTGCGCCGCCGGTGCGCCTCGCTCGCTTCGCGCAACAGCCTGTGCAGCACCGGGCGCAGCCGCTTGCGCCCGCCCGACGCCACCACGTCCGCCAGAATCACCGCATACAGTTTCTTTGCCATGTACGATTCCGTGCAATTCTATCAGATTGCACGATTCCGTACAATTGCTTTGTGTCGTGATTGTTATCGGACGGCGATTCGCAAAACGTCGGCGAGCCCTGCTCGCCACTTGTCACTTGCTTGCCCTGAGCCAAGTCCAAGGGTCACTTGTCGCTTGTCAGTGTTTTTGTGGTTGCTCGCTGACCACTGACCACTCGTCACTGACCACTCGTCACTGACCACTCGTCACTGACCACTCATCACTGACCACCGCCTTCAAACAATCTGGTGCGACCCGCCCAATTCCAAATGCACTTCGCCGATGCCGCCGCTAATGTGCACCTCGATGGTGTTCTTCGTTTTCCCCGCCGCGTCGTTCACGTAGTCGCTTCCGTCGCGCTTGAAGTCCGGCGCGTCCACCTCGCCCAGCCCGCCCTCCACCGACACGCGCACGGCAATATCCCGCGGCAATTTCACATGCACTTCGCCCACGCCGCCTTGCAGCGACACCGACACATCCTGCTTCCAATCTCCCGTCAAGTCGATCGTCGAATCGCCCGCGCCCACCTGCACGTCCAGGTTCCGCAGGTTCAGGTCCGCCAAGTCCAGCTTCGAATCGCCCGCGCCCATCTCCACCGCCAGCTCCAGCGGCACTTTATTATTGAAGTGCAAATCCCACGTGTACTTCGGCCCGCCCATCGTCGTGTGATGCGTCTCCGGCTGCATCACCATCAGCGAACCCTCGCCGCCGTTGACGCTGTAGCTCATGTCCGGCTTCCATTGCGGCACGTTGTAGGAAATCGCCCCGCTCATCAGATTCGAAGCTCCCAGCCCAGGCCCGCTCGAGATATCCAACTCTCCCGCGGCCATCTGCAAGTGCGCGTGCACCGACTTCGCTCCGCCCAGCGGCACGGTCAGATTCTCCGTCTGCATCGGCCCGGGAAGCAGCATCGGATCATTTCCGCTCCCCACAAAGCATCCCGAAATTCCCAGCGCCAGCACCAACGCCAGCGCAACTGCCATCGGCGTCAAAATTCTTGCCGCTCGTTTTCGCATTTTCATTTCTCCCTCATACTCCAAAAAGCCCGCACCGTGATCGCCGCCCTCATGCCTCTATAAGAATGAACGAGATTCTACCCCGAAATGTTTCCTTTCGTTGCCCGTCGTACCGAGGAGGCTGAGTTTCGCCCGCCGTTGCGCCCGGCTGACCGTCGCATTATGCTAGCCGTCCAGCGGGCTAACTCGCGACAGCCGAAAAAACGAACCGTGCAAATCAAACTCATCCTCTGCCCCATCGATTTCTCCGAGTTCTCGGCCAGGGCGTATCGCTATGCGCTCTCGCTCGCCGAGCACTATCACGCCAAGCTGGTCGCCCTGCACGTCGTGGAAATCTGGCGCCATCCTTCCGCCAGCTTTTCGACTACGGCGGATCTCTATCAGAAGTTCCGCCAGGCTTTTCTGGAGAATGGCGGGCTGCAATTGCAGGAATTCGTCAAGGAGCACGCATCCCCTGAAATTCAACGGGAACTTGTCGTGCAGGAGGGCACCGCCGCCGACGAGATTCTCTCCTGCGCGCGAACACACCGAGCCGACCTCATCGCCATGGGAACGCACGGCCGGCGCGGCTTCGACCGCCTGATGCTGGGCTCGGTCACCGACCGCGTGATGCGCGCGGCTTCCTGTCCGGTGCTCGTCGTATCTAGCCGGTCCCGCGACGCCGCGGTCGCCGCCACAGAGCGGCATCCTCACCGCTTGGACCGCATTCTTTTGTGCACGGATTTTTCGGAAAATTCCGAGCGCGCTTTGAACTACGCCGTCTCTGTCGCCGAGGAATACAGCGCGGAGATCACCTTGCTGAACGTCCTGGAGCACGCGCCAGCTCCCGCCGAGCAGAAATCGGCAATCGCCGCCGCGCAGAAGCAGCTCGACAAGCTGATTTCGCCGGAGCAGCACAAAAGCCTAAAAATCAAAACCGCCATGCGCGTCGGAAAAGCCTACGAGCAAATCGTGAAACTCGCGGAGGAGGCGCAAAGCGATCTGCTGGTGGTGGGGGTGCACGGCCGCGGCGCGCTCGACGCCGCCATCTTTGGCTCGACCACCTATCGCGTGATGCAGCTAGGGAGTTGCCCCGTCCTGGCCGTCCCCGCCTGACCCGCCAGCCACGGTCTTCTTACTGTGACGATTGTCCGGGTGGCGTCACGTCCACCACTTTGTAGCCCGACGGAACTTCCAACATTTCCAATGGCGGCTCCACGCGCTCCACCTTCGTCACCGTGACCGTGAGCACACCCGTACGGGGGTCCGTATGTTTCTCCATCATGTTGATGCGAAGGTCGTCGGAGTACCAATATTCGTCGGTGACCACGATCGGCTGCTCTGTCCCGCTGACTTTCTGCGACAGCGTCACTTCTCTCCGGTACCCGTGAACGTCCACACCTTCCATTGTGCTGGTCCCCAAATCCTGGTACCGGACGTTCGGATCCGCCGGCGCGCCGCCCTGCGGTTGCTGTCGTTGCGCCCAATTGTAGGGAGGGGCCGTGCCCGGCGGATAATTCAAGTGCACCTGCCGTGCGATGTGCGTATATGGATCCATGAATACGCTCGTCCGGCTGTCCGGGTCATAAACCATCATGCTCAGCACCTGGGGTTGTCGCGTGGAGTCCATCGGCACATTTCCGCGCGTCTCATTGTGAATGCGTCCGCGCGAATCGCGCGCCAGTAATGAGAAACTCTTGCGTTCGAACGTGTCTCCATTTGCGAGGGCGCTCGTAATCTGCACCTCTTCCACGGCGGAGAACGGCACGCCCGGCACTGGCGTCATATAAATCCTCCCACTGAAGCGCGGCGCACCAATCGCTCGTTGCGCCTTCGCCATCGGCGGAGTCAGCGCTGCCGCTACCGCCAAAACGCCGCCGATCGCCACTTTCCGCATTTTCATCATGGCCGCCTCGCGCGCATCACGCGTGATTCCGGAACCAGCGTAAACTATCGGGTGCCGTAATTCTTCCGGTAACACCCGCGCAAAATCCTATTCCGTTTTTCCGCCGCTTTCAACCGAATTGACGCGCTTCGCCCCCGCGGGTCCCACTCGGCCGAGGGCGGCGGGGCGCGATTCTCGTATTGTTGGTCGAATGCCGTTGTGTTTTTCTTCCTCTTTGCGCTGCCTTGCGCGCAAACCTGTTTCTACTCCTTCTCCGGCAGCGTGTACGCAAATTCGTAGAAATGTTTTCCGTCCGCTTCAATCTTGATGTTCATCGTTCCGGCAATTCCCGCAAGCTCGCCCGTGCCCGAATCCGGCACCACCGTCACGCTCAGTTGCAGCGCGCCATGCGCCATCGTCCCGCTGTGCTGCAGCACAAAGCTCCCTTGCCGCCCATTGAGCGTCCCCGTCACGCGCTCCATCGCCACGTATCCCGCCGACCCTTTCACGTTCGTGCTCGCCCCCAGCATCTGTACGTCGCTCGTCCCTTCCAAATCGCCGTGAAATTTCTTCGTCCCCGACCATCGCGCGATCGTTGAGCCCTCCGCCTTATCCTCCGCGCCCTGCTGTGTCATCGTCGGCTCAAATGTACCCTTGGCCTGATAGCTCGCCATTTTTTCTCCTTGAACATTCTTGAATTGCGCCGGAGCCTGCGTTTGGTTTTCGGCCGCCACTTGTGTCCCCATCGCGCCCAGCGGCGCCGGACACATCTCCGGTCGCGCCATACCACCCAAGAGAATCGCCACGCAGACGCCTGCCATCACCAGCCATTCCGCGACGCCAAATTTCTTCATCGTCCTAGCTCCACTCCTTGAGAGGGCAATTCTCTAATCGCAGCTCGCATCATCGGCGAACGCGCGGCTCACCAGCATCGAACTCAAAAACGCGTCGCACTTCGAAATTTTGCCCAGCTCGGGATCGTCCTGCAAGGCGTTTGGGTCCATCTCCGCGGCTCCGTTCAGGCTCTGTCGCGCCGCATCGATGCCGCCCGCCCATGTCGCCAGGTTGTTATATTGATTGTTGAGCAGTTGCAGCGCCTCATGGTCCTCATTGGTCGACGCCGCAACGGACGCTTGCGACAGGCTCGTCTCCGCGTGCTCGCGATACGTCTGCGCCCACCTCCCGCTCACGGCCAGTCCATACGTCACCATCGTTTCCAGCGCCCCTTTCCACTCGCGCATTTCCGCGAGCGCCGAGATCGCCGCGCTGGCAAACCCCTTGGAAAGCTCTTCCGGATTATTTTGCGCCGACGTCGTCCCCGATATGGCGCCCGACGTCGCGCCCGCGCCCGCCGGAGGTATCGTCAAAACGACCTGCTCCGGCTCGAAGCTGATCGTCCCGTTCATCAGCTTGGCCAGCGTTTCGAGGTCCACGTACGAATGCCCATTCGACTGCAAGATGGTGCCCGCCGGTTTCCCGTTGATGAGCAGCTTCTTCTCCGCCACGCTTTGCGCGAAAAGCGCTCCCGCCAGCGATAGCGCAATTCCAACCAGCGCCGCACTTCGCAGATGGATGTATCGTTTCATGTTGCACCCGCCGGGGCAGCCTCAAGCGTATTCAAGCGTTCGCTTCACTCGCTGGGAGGTGACGCAGATGCTCGGGAAGGGAAGCCGCCTCCATAGGTGCATTGTAGCGCGCCCGGCGGGCAGCTTCTATGGGTGGTGATTGCAGAATTTGGCTTTATGGCCTGACGCGGGCGCAGGCCGCACTTGAACCCACGCTTGGCTAAGCGATTTGCTTCCCGCGCAGTACCGCCGCGCCCAGCGCCAGCAACCCCGTACCCAGCAGCACCAGCGTCGGCGCCTCCGGCGTTGTCGACGAGGTCTCTGCCCACGTCCCCGCATCGAAGAAGTTAGCGTTGTTGACGACCGGCGTGAACGGCGGGGAATACGACTCCTGATCCAGGCTGGCGTCCTCCGGGCAGCAGTAACTGGGACTGCTGGGCGGGATGTTGGTGGTGTAAATCTCCGTATAGCTAGAACCGCCGAGCTGCTCCGCGAAGAAATACCATTCCGTTATCACACCCGCCACCGTCTCAATGTCCAAAGGACCTTCGAGCGTGCTGTTCAGGTTGGTCAGAACGGAAGTCCCGTCGGTGATCGAGTACGACAGAAAGCTGACCGGGCCATACGACAAATTCGCCCCGAGCGGCGAGGACACCGTAAACGACCCCGTTATCACTGGATAGGGCGCGCTCGCAACGCATCCGGGCCCCGAGCACGAACTCAGCGGGTTACCCGTGTAGGTGTAAGTGTAAGTATTCGCCGATGCCGTCGGCGCCAGGCCAAACGCCAGCAGCCCGCCGCCCAGCACTACCATGACTGCTATGCGCGTTGCCTTGATTCTCCCGCCTGACAATACTTTCATGTCCTCTCCTGAAAAAAAAGGCGCTCGGAACGGATCACCTTAAGGGATTCGGTTGTTGGGGGCCGGTTTGGGATTAAGATGAACCGTTCCTAGCGAGCAAAGCGCCTTCGTCCATTCATGGCAATTCAGTAACCACTTCGCCTTTGTTGAAAGCAAGCGGGTTCCGCTCGCCGTCTTCGCGGCAGGTTGCAAAACATTGCGCTCTCTGCATACCTTTGCGCGATTCGCTGCACATCGCACGCTCCCCCCGCGCCGCCTGACCTGGGCGGAAGGACGCTGGATCGTTTCTGTCGTGCGCAATTTGTTGTTTTTTACTCGCCACTGGTCAGTGTCCACTGTCTCTCCGCATTTGCTGTTGTTTGCTCGTCACTCGTCACTTGTCACTCGCCACTGCCTTTGCTGCCGCCGCCTGGAACATCGCAAAGCCCGCGCCCTGCGGATCCGCCACCACGCTCATCCATCCCACGTCTTCCACCTTCATCGTGGGCATGTAAATCCGCGCCCCCAGCTCTTTCGCTTTGGCCTCGCTCGCTTTGCAATTCGCCACCTGCAGATAAATCTGCCAGTGCGCCGGGACGCCCTTGGGCGCATAACTCGCCGGCGGTATCCCGCCAATGAATTCGCCGTTGTGGAAAATATGGTAGTAGCGATGTTCCGGCTCTTCATCTTCCTTGCGCACCTGCCAGCCAAACAGCTTCTCGTAAAACGCGCTCGCCGCGTCCTGGTCCTGCGTAATCAAATCCGCCGCGCACAGCGTGCCTGCCACGCCGGCGATTCTGCTGCCCACGTGCGTCTTCGCCTCCCAGACGCACAGCTTCGCGCCCGTCGGATCTTCAAACATCGCCATTCGCCCCGCGTCGAACACATCAAACGCCGGCGCAATGATCTTCGCGCCCAACTCCTCGGCGCGCTTCACCGACGCGTCCGTGCTCTCCGTCGCCACGTATGGCATCCAGTGCGGCCCCATTCCCATTTTGCGTTGATGCTCCTGCAGCGTATACCCCGCGCACACCTCGCGCCCATCGATCGAGAACATGGTGTAAAACTGGTTCTCGCCCATGGGGCTGTCTTTCGCCGCCCACCCAAACATCTCGCCGTAAAACTTCTTCGCCGCGCCCTGGTCCGTCGTCGCCAGATCCATCCAGCAAAAACTCCCCGCCTCGTGCTTTTCAATATTCGCCATCTGCGCCTCCACTTTGTAGGGTCGGGCTTCAGCCCCGGCCACTCCTCGCCTTTTTCTTCCCGCGTGCCATCTTCGCGAGCGTCTGGGTGTATGCCACGATTGTTTGTGGCACGGCTTCGCTGTATACGAATTGCCCCTGCCGGCGGCAGGCGATCAGCCCCGCTTCGTTCAGAATTCTTAGATGATGCGAAACCGTAGCCGGCGTCACCCCGCGCATCGACACGATCTCGCTGCAGTTCATATGCCGGTGCCCCGAAATGGCCTCGAAAATCTTCAGGCGCGTTTCATCCGCCAGCGCTTTCGATATTTTCTCGATCTCCGCCCGCTTCATGCGCCCGCCTTCTTGCACTCGCCAATTGGACAGGCCAACTGGACCGGCAAAAGTGTAGCGAATTCATTGCCTTACTGCCAGCGCCCGGCCTGCCGCAATAAATCCGCGAAACCCTGCATCCGGATAGTTAGATGCTCATCTAAATGTCTGACTCCATCGGGAGCCGCCGGCCAGCGGCCGCCGATAGAGATGATGCCCAGCTGGTCCGGAAAACACGGGCGCAGCCCGAGAATCACAAGGGCCACAAGGAGATTCGACATGAACAGACTCGCAGGAAAAGTCGCAGTAATCACCGGCGGAAACAGCGGCATTGGCCTCGCCACCGCACAGCGCTTTCAGGCCGAAGGCGCCAGAGTCGCCATTGCCGGCCGCAGCAAACAAACCCTCAACGACGCCGTGAAAACCATCGGAAACGGCGTGGTCGCAATTCAGGCGGACGTCGCCAAACTCGCCGACGTCGACAACCTCTACGCGGAAGTCTCGCGCAAACTCGGCAAAATCGACATCCTCTTCGTGAACGCCGGCATCGCCAAGTTCGCGCCTCTCGCCGACACTTCCGAAAGTCTCTACGACGAGCAATTCAACATCAACATCAAGGGCGCATATTTCACCATTCAAAAAGCGCTTCCGTTCCTAAACGACGGCGCCTCCATCATTCTCAACACCAGCGTGGCCGACAGCACCGGCCAAGCCGGAACCAGCGCCTATTCCTCCACCAAAGCAGCGCTGCGCTCTCTGGCGCGCACTGCCGCGGCGGAACTGGCAGGGCGGGGAATTCGCGTCAACGCCGTCGCGCCCGGCCCTATCGTCACGCCGATCTTCGGACGCACCGGCCTGCCGAAAGAGACCATCGATCAGTGGGCCAATGATCTCGTGGCCAAAGTTCCCATGAAGCGTTTTGGACAGCCCGAGGAAGTCGCTGGCGCCGTCGCCTTCTTGGCCTCGCAGGATGCGTCCTACATAACCGGCGTTGAAATTAACGTCGACGGCGGCATCGGCCAACTCTGACCTTGCACATGTGTGGGGCAAATCGCCCAGCTCTTTGCCCCACGCCAACCTAATCGACGTAGCAAAATCATTTGCGCGTGCCCCATGCTCGCTTTCTGAGCGTGGGGCTTTTGGCTTGTAGGGCTTGCCTTCGTAGGGGCGGGGTTTACCCCGCCCGCGCGACTCACCGAGTCGCGTTCGCCGCTCTTTTCTGTAGCACAGGCTCTCACCCTGTGTTCTTTGTAGCTCACGTCCCGTTCGCGCCTGTCTTGCGCGAACTGACGTGAGGCCTTTTGCGGGTTCGTAGCGCCGGCCTTCAGGGCCGGCCCGCGCCCTTCGTTTTACATTTGTCATCCTGAGCGCAGCGCCTTTTGCGCAGCGAAGCGCGCATTTTGCGCTCCGGACGATTCTGCGGAGGATCTCGCCTCGACGCAGTTTGGCTTGTGTGCTTTTCATCGCATCAGCCTCGCGCCCCTGTTTTTTTTCCACAATCATCCACAGCTTTCCACAGCTTTTTTCCGCGAATCCCCTTGACGCCAAAATCCGGAAGTTTTATCTTCCGCGCCAGATTGAACCGGAAGGCGAAGACCTCTCGGTTCGGTTCAGAGTCCGCGAATTCTTAACCGTCTTCGCGGTTCCGAACCTGGCCGGAGGTTGAAAGACTTCGCGACTCGGCGTACTCGGCGCAATCGCTTCACCGCGGTTCTGCCTTGCGCTGAATTCGGAAGCTCGGAGAAGTTACGTTGCGGGAGAACAGCCTGCGATCGCTTAACCGCCGTCGTGGCGCTGCCTGCTTCGGAAAGCTCGGAGGCTTGGCGATTCGGTCTTGAGCTCGCGGCTGCTTCGGCACCCACGTACGCTCGGCGGAATCAAGAGGCTCGCAGGTTGTACGCATCAGTTTGGAAGACGCGATTAGCCGCAAGGCTGTTGGTCGCCGGATTGACCCGGAACGCCTGTAACTTACGGCTCGATTCTGAGGGCGCAATGGCTTAACCGCCACTGCGCCCTCACTTTTTTTCTGCCGGTTTTTTTCGACTTCAACCGCGCGCTTCGCACCGGCCGCGTGCTATCATCTCGCCTTCGCACCCGTGCCGTTTTCCCAAAACGCGCCGTCACGGAGGAAACAATGCTCGCTGATCCCCACGGTTTCCACGCTACCTATGTCGCCTATTTTTTCGCGGGCGCTTTCCTCGTCAACGCCATTCCCCATTTCGTCAGCGGCGTCTGTGGGCGCTCATTCCCCAGCCCTTTCGCCTCTCCTCCGGGCCGCGGAAATTCCTCGCCGCTCGTCAACGTGCTTTGGGGAACTTTCAACGCCCTCGTCGGATATCTGCTCGTCTGCCACGTCGGCGAATTCCACATCCGCTCCCTGCCCGACGTCGTCGTCTTGGGAGCCGGAGGCCTCGTGATGGCGCTGATGCTCGCTCGCACCTTCGGCAGCCGTCCCTCGACCGCCGAATAAACCGGCCCCGTGCTGGGGTTGGACTGCAGCTCACTTCCCGGCGCGGCGCTTCAGGCCGCTGCGCCCTCACTTTTTTTGCGCTAGTAGCATAGACTCTCACCCTCTGGCCTTTGGTTTTCGTAGGGGCGGGCTTGATCCCCGCCCGGCCGTCGCTTCGGGTTGCTGGGCTGTCAGTTCGCAGGCCCGGCAAACAGCAGCAGATTCCCGTCCGGATCTTTGACGACGAAATTCTTCGCGCCCCAAGGCTGCTTTTTCAACCTCTGGTGAAACGTAACGCCAGCGGACTGAAACTCCAGGAACAGCAGTTTGATCTCGTCCGCTGTTGCGACAGTCATCGATGCCGACAACAGTTCCTCGCGACGACGGACCGCCGCCTCGATTACCGGCCCCTCTACTCGCCTCAGATTGAGGCGCGCCGCATCGCGGCCCACCTGCGCGTAGTAGGGAGGGTCGCCGTAACTGAACGCAAGCGAGAAGCCCAGCTTCTTACGGAAGAATTCGCACGATCTCTTGATATCGGCAACGAACAGTTGCGGCTCTGCGCCCACAATCGTCGCTTTGGATGGTGACGGCTTCGCCTTGCGCGATGTGGACGAAAGGCCGGTTTTCAGCGCTTGCCAACTATCGAATCCGTTCTGTCTCGCGACCATTTCTTGCGCATCGCGGAGCTTAAACCTCGCCGCAAGAATCTCCGCGTCGGGCATATTCAGGAAACGAGGCATAAAGGCGCGGATTTGTGCGGCGACGGGATAATGCCGTTCGCGATGCCAGCGCAATATGAGCTTGGCTTGTTTCTTGAGGTTTTCCAGGTCGGGCATGCGGGCCTCCACGATGAGATATCGTAGGTGGGCATTGCCCTTCGGCGAAGTGCCGATGCACCCTACATGCGCCGACTGCAGTATCGGCCGCCCGTCCGGGGTTGTCAATTGAGAACGCACCCTATAGGTTGCTGCGCCCGCGTTGACTCTTCCTCGCAAATTCTTCACTTTTCCCTACAATATCCGCGCCGCTCATTCGTCTACACAGGCGGATGAGGCAAGCGTTGAGCGTCGTGGCGATCGAGATGGCCGCCGAAATGGCCCCTGAAATGGCCGAAGACCAGGACCAGCGCATCTCCGAAACCGTCGTGCGCGAGCAGGCCCGCCTGCGCAACTTCATCCGCCGGCGTGTGCCCGACGGCGTCGACGCCGAAGACATCCTTCAGGATGTCTTCTCCGAACTGGTCGAGGCCTATCGCCTGATGAAGCCGATCGAGCAGGTCGGCGCCTGGCTCTTTCGCGTGGCGCGCAACCGCATCACGGACGTGTTCCGCAAGCGCCGGCCAGAGCCCTTGCACAGCCAGCGCGCGCCCGAAATCGACGGCGAATCGTTCGCCCTCGAAGACCTGCTTCCGTCGCGCGACGCCGGCCCCGACGCAGCCTACGCCCACACCGTTTTGCTCGAAGAGCTCGAGGACGCTCTCGATGCGCTCCCGCGCGAACAGCGCGAAGTGTTCATCGCGCACGAAATCGACGGCCGCAGCTTCAAGCAACTGGCCGCCGAAACCGGCGTCAGCGTCAACACGCTGCTCTCGCGCAAGCACTACGCCGTGCTTTTCTTGCGCCAGCGGCTTCGCAGCGTCTACGACGAACTAAACATCACGACGTAGAAACAGTGGAGATAGTTGACATAAGAGAGGAGACCAAAATGTACTCAGACTTCGCGCATCGCGCCACCAAAAAAATCGTCGGTTTCATCATCATGGTTGTGATTTTTCTGCCTCTGGCGATTTTCGTCTTCGGCGAGATCGTCTTTCATCTGTGGAACTGGCTCGTCCCCGGCCTCTTCCATCTGGGCGCGCTCTCGAGCCTCTGGCAAGCCTTCGGCCTCATGGTGCTCAGTTGGATTCTCTTCGGCGGCTTGCGCGGGGCGGGACGCTGGCGCTCCGCCCGCGGTGGCCATTGGCGCGACCGCGACAGAATGAAGGACCGGTGGGAGCAGATGACTCCCGAAGAGCGCGACAAGTTCCGCGAATGGGTCCGCACTCGCTGTGGCCCCGCGTCGCCTAACCCCAGCGCCGCCCCGCCCGCACTCTGATTTTGCCTTCTGTACCGCAGACCTTCGCACCTCGCGAAGGTCTGCGCGTTTCGATTCTCCTCATCGCGTCGGCTTCGCTTCCCGCGCCCCGCATCCCGCGCCCCGCGGGCGCCCTATGCTCGCTTTCCGAGCGTGGCGCTTTTGCTTTTGGGGCCTGCCTTCGTAGGGGCGGGGTTTACGCCGCCCGCGCGACTCCCCGAGTCGCGTGTTTAGCCCTGTAGCTCACGTCCCGTTCGCGCCTCTCTTGCGCGAACTGACGTGAGGTCTTTTGCGCGTCTGTAGCGCCGGCCTTCAGGCCGGCACCGCGACTGCCCCATCCTTCGCGCCCGCCCCGCTCCCGTATAGCGTTGTCATCCCGAACCCATCCCGCCGTTGTTGCGGGATGGTGTGAGGGATCTGCTGTTGTTGTTGCCTCTCGTAGGGGCGGGGTTCACCCCGCCCGCGCGACTCCCCGAGTCGCGCTTTGCTTTTCGCCTTTCGTTTTTTTTTTGTGCGGTCGCCTCGCATTCTGCCGCGGCCACGCTGGCAATCCCGCCGCGCCAGCGTTATCATTCGACCGCCAAAATAAACAAACTAAAATGTCCGCGCCGCCGCAACCCACCCCCAAAGCCGAACTGCGCGATTACCTCGCCGCCGAGCGCACCTTTCTCGCCTGGATTCGCACCGGCCTCGCGCTCATGGGCTTCGGCTTCGTCGTCGCGCGCTTCGGACTTTTCCTCCAGCAGCTCCGCATTTTCCAGGCCGCGGCCGTCCCGCAGCGCTCCGGACCCTCGCTCTGGTTCGGCACCGCGCTCATCGTCACCGGCGTGGTCGTCAATCTTTTCGCCGGACGCCAGCACATTCGTCTCGTCCGCCAGCTCGATCGCGGAGAACCTCCGCGTTGCACGTCCCTGGCGCAAAACACGGCCATCGCTCTGTTCCTCGCGCTCGTAGGAACCGCCATGGCCATTTATCTCATTTCCGTTCGCGGCTCTTGAATTTTCATCTCGGCGTTGCGAACATCGCAAAGGAGGACTCCATGCCACAGCCAGCGCAATCGAGCGCCAAGGGAATCATCAGCAAGCCCAGCAATCACTCCGTCGACGACACCGTCGCCAAACTCCAAGCCATCCTGCAAGCGAAAGGCGTCGCCGTCTTCGCCCTCGTCGACCACAGCGGCGAAGCCGCAAAGGTCGGCCTCAAAATGCCTCCCACCAAACTCCTCATTTTTGGCAGCCCCAAAGCCGGCACGCCGCTCATGCTCGCTTCTCCCACCACCGCCCTCGACCTGCCGCTCAAAATTCTCGTCGCCGAAGACGCCGCCGGAAAAGTCTGGCTCTCCTACAACAGTCCCGAATATTTGCGGGAGCGACACGATCTTCCCGCCGAGCTGCTGCCCACCCTCGCCGTCGTCGCCGCCCTCGTCACCGCCGCCTCATCGTAGCGGCCTTCACGCCGGCCCCTGCCGCATCTCGGCGTGAGCGTCGCTGCTGGGAAGATCGGCTAGGACTTCAGTAGCGTGCGCATCGCGGCATCATCTGAGCGCACTCCCTAGGCGGACTGGGAAGGCCAAACCCGGTAGATGCGAGTGGGCGTCGGTTAATCACTCAGTGGACTGATCGCGGAGTCCGCCGCCCGTCAAGGGCCCCGTCAAGGGCTAAGACGCGCCGAACAGCTTGGAACGCGACAGAGCAGCCAAACCGAGCAAGCCCGACCCAAGCAACGTCAGCGTGCCCGGCTCAGGTGTGGAGGACGAAGAGCTGCTTTCGGTGATTGTTCCGTAAAGGCCCGTTCCGAGATCGCAGTAACTGCATCCCGTCGATCCGGTCCCTACGTAGAAGGAAATCGTGTCGCCCGCCGCAAGCGTCTCCGCGAAACCGAAGGGGTCGTTCTGGCCGTAGCTCGAAAGCGTGCCGCTAAACACGACCGAGCCGTCATCCAAGATCTCGACCGGATGCGAATTCTCGTATGAGTCGACGCCAAAAAAATCTCCGGCAATCGTGTATGTACCCGCCGAAGGTGCCGTGAACACCACGGAAACATTGCCGCTCTCGGGGTCGAGCCACAAGGCGCCTGTGGGAACCGTCACGGTCGAGGAGGAGAAGGTGCTGCCCGTGACGTTCTGGGCGATGATCAGCGAATTCGGAAGGCCTTGGCCAGTCCACCAGCCCGGAAGGCCTGTGCCGTTGAGGTTGCTGTATCCCTGTGTATCGAGGTATGCGCCCCCGTTGTAGTCGTATGACCACACCCCATTCGGGTTGCTGCTACTGGAAAAGCCGGTCACGACGTTATAAACCGTGTTCGCACTCAGACCCCGGGCGCAAACAAGCAAAACCAGTATGGCGGACAATCGAGCAAGGCAAGTCAGCGCTGCTTTCATTGACTCCTCCTGTTTATGTTGGGGGCCCGGGTAACGTTCCGAAGGTGTGCAAGGGAGACAAAATTCCCCTGTGAAACCGTTCGCAATTCCTGTGCCAATTTGGGCGGCACTGACAACAAAAGACTTCGCGCACGCTTCGGTCGCCCATAGACAGTTTTCTTGCGCTTTGTCTGCAAGACTTTGCCCTATATTTCTGTCGCCCATGGCATTGTCATCCCGCCTGTCCTGACGCAGGAAGGGAACCCAGCCCGCCCAGTCTGCTGCGACAGCAGCATAAACAAAACGGCGCGGGATGGTGTGAGGTCCGCCGTGTGGACTCCGGTGGAGTCCCGGACTCCCGAAACCGGAGGTTCTGCTGTTGTTGCCTCTCGTCGGGGTGGGAACTTTGCGGGCCTGTCTTCGTAGGGGCGCTGCTTGCCGCGCCCGCGCCCGCCCGCCGTGGCGGGCGACTCCCCGAGTCGCGCCACCCGTTTTTATTTGTCATCCTGAGCGCAGTGCTTTTCGCGCAGCGAAGGATCTCGCCTCGAGGCAGTTCGGTTCATGGCAGTGCACGATTATCATCTCGACGAATGGTTGACTCTCACCCAGCGATTTGCCATCTTCCTTCATCCGAGGTTCCGCCGATCGCATGAAAAGCTATTGGGTCTATATCGTCGCCAGTAAGTCTCGCAATCTTTACACCGGAGTGACCAGCAACCTTCAGCGTCGTGTCTGGCAGCACCGCGAAAAACTCCTGAAGGGTTTTTCCGCGAAGTACAACACAAATCGCCTCGTGTATTACGAAGCCTTCGGCGATGTTTTCGCTACGATCCGGCGCGAGAAGCAAATCAAGGGATGGCTGCGCAGCAGGAAAATCTCCTTGATTGAATCGGCCAACCGCGACTGGAAGGACCTAAGCGAAGGTTGGTGAACGAACGTGAGTTTCCGACCCAGCATAAACCAGGAGCCGCGAGGCGAGATTCTTCGGGCCACAAAACGGCCCTCAGAATGACAGCGTACACTGACCGATCCCGCCCCGACCCCGATTTGTCATCCTCAGCGCGGTACCTTCTGCGTAGCGAAGCGCGCATTTTGCGCTCCGGACGACTCTGCGGAGGATCTTGCCTCGACACTCTTTTTTGTAGCCGCCAATGCAAGTCTTACGTACGCGGTCGCCGCCCTGACCACGCTCGGTCATTTTATGTTGTCATCCTGAGCGTAGCGCCTTTCGCGCAGCGAAGCGCGCATTTTGCGCTCCGGACGACTCTGCGGAGGATCTCGCCTCGGCACCTCTTCGCTTTTATTTGTCATCCTGAGCGCAGCGTTTTTTGCGCAGCGAAGCGCGCATTTTGCGCTCCGGACGACTCTGCGGAGGATCTCGCCTCGACGCCCTTTATGACCCTCCACTTTTCCCTTGACTTTCCCTTTATAAAATGGTACACATGACTCTGCGGGTATCACGCCCGTACTGAGGCCGCCGGGAACCCGGCGGCTTTTCGCTTTTTATGCGCTTTTGGGAGTCTAATCGCGGCAGATATGGATAATTAGAACTTGGCGCAACTTACACAAAACAAACGATCGAGGTCACGTCTAATCGCGGAAATTGGCGGTTTTCACGCGAGATTTCGTCCCGCTTTCGCACGCCCCCTGCCGCCGGCCCAGCTTTTGACTAGCCACTCGTCACTCGCCACTGCATTTCTAATCGCAAGATCTGTGGCCCTTATGAAAAATTAGAACTCCTCGTAACTCACACAAAACAAACATCCGGCCCCATTTCTAATCGCAAGAGTTTCGCTCCTTTCCCAATACACTTTCTCCATTTTCGGCCTGCAATCTCGGCACGACTTCGGCCCCGCGCTCGTGCTGGCCACTATCCACTGACCACTGATCACCGCTTTTCCCTGCAACCCTGCCCTCGTCCCGCACGTCTCATTAGCAGCAAGGTGTTCCACCCAAGGAGGCGGCCATGAGACTCCCAGCCGTCCCGAAGTCAGTTTTGTCAGTTTCCAAAGCGGCGTTGATCTGCGCCGTGTCGCTGGGTTTTGCGGCCGCGGCTCCCACGGCATTTGCGCAGCGCGGCGCGGGCGGAGGTGGCGGCTCTCACGGCGGTGGTGGAGGCGGAGGTCATGTCTCCGGCGGAGGCCGCGCAGCTGGGGGCTCCTACAGCGGCGGCGCGCGCTCTTACTCAGGTTCGGCCGGACGCAGCTCCGGAGCATCCTCGGGCCGTTACGGCTCCAGCGCCCCTGTCTACGCATCCGGCGCTTCCAATCGCGGCTACTCGCGAACTTTCTTCGTTCCAGGGCCTTCCGCGCGCAGCGGCAGTGCCAGCTCTTCTTTCGTTGGCGCCGGAGCCGGCACTCTCTCGGGCTCGCGTGCTTTTGCCGCGAACAACTACTATTGGCAGAATCCCCCGCAGCAGGGACGTCCAATGCCCGCGGCTCGCCCGATTTCTGTGCCTCCCATGCGTCCCGTCAATTTCCCGGGAACAATTCCTTTCGCGAACACAGGAACCTCCGCGACGCTTCCCGGCATGGCGCTCCGTCAGCCCCTCTCGTGGGAGTCGCCGCGCACATTTGACGCTGTTTCGCCCCGCCTGCATCAAACGCCCGTTTCAACTTTGCGCCATCCCATCGCCACCGGCTCGCCATTCGCTGGTGTGACCCCCACTGCCTTTGCGCCTGCGTTCCATCCCGTGGGACGTCCCTGCATTGGCATCGGCAATCCGTGCTTCGGCTCCGGATTCGGTCAGCCATTTTTAAATCCGTTCTTTTTCTCCGGCTTTGGTTTCGGCTTCGGAGGTGGGTGCTTTTCCGGCGGCTTCGTGAACTCTTGCGGCATCGCACCCTTCGGGCTCGGTCTCTACGATATGGATGGCGGCCTCGGCTACGACTATGGCGACGGATATTTCTATCCAACGGACGAGGAACCTCCGCCTCCGCCGGACAATTCCACCGAGGACAACGCAGCGCCGGATTTCACGCTGAATTATTATTTCATGCCGCCGCCGGACGAAGCCGTGGCCGCCGCGCCGCAGCAGCCCGTGATCAAGCTGGTGCTGAAGGACGGAACCATCTTCGGCGTGTACTCTTACTGGCTCGACGATGATCGCCTGAACTACATCACCACCTACAATATTCAGACCTCGATTCCCATCGAGGATCTGGATTTGCAGAAAACCGTGGACCTGAACGAGAAGCTCGGCGTCACTTTCACGCTGAGCAACAAGCCGCCCGATCAGCAGCCACCGCCGCAGCCGCCTGACGGAAGCGGTCAATGATCAGTGAGAAGTGACGAGTGACGAGTGAGCCTTCGTTCCTCAGGGCAAGCAAGTGGCGAGCAAACCCCACTCAGCAGGGAAGCATCCAGAAAGGTTCTCAGGAGAGCCATTTGTGCAGCCGCGAGCAGATGACACCGCCACAGCTAGAAGAACATAACCGCCTATATAAGGAAGCAGTAGAAATCGTAGGAAGCGAAATCATAATCGACGGACACCCGCAGGCCCCCGAGTCGAGTTCGTCAGTTCGGTCAAAGCTGGACAATGCCTTGCAGCTATTTTCACGGGTGATTGATCTGAATCCGGATAATTGGTCTGCCATGTGGTTCGTGGGGAAAATTCATCAGCGCTATGGCGATCAATCAGCTGCTCTCGAATGGTTCGCGCGGGCTCATGATTTGAGCGCTGGACAAGTCGATGTATTGCGAGAGGCGTCACTTTGCGCCATGGAGCTTGGGCGGTCGAAAGAAGCTATTTCATACGCCTCCAGCGCATTGAGAGTTCGGCCGGGCGATGCTGGTTTGCAGGCAAATTTGGCGCTTGCGTTCCTTCTTGCGGGCAGACTGGATGAGGCCAAGCAATCCATCGAGAAGGCGAAAGTCGAGGACCCGGCAGACCCGATAGCGAGAACTCTGAGCGAAATGATCAACCATTTCGTCGTTGCCTCCTTGGTGAGGCCACCGAGTACGACGAAGGAACTGCAAAAGTACTGGGCTCGGCGCGAAAAAGAAAAAGCGAAAATCAAAATAGGGGGATCAGAATGAGTGACGAAGCGGCGACGGGATTGTCAGCATATTGAGCAGGTTTTCCGTAGCTGAAATAGTTATTCGTATCTGAGCGCAACCATCGGATCGACGCGCATCGCGCGGCGCGCGGGAATGTAGCACGCCGCGAGCGCGACCAAGACGACGACCAGCGTGACGCACGCGAACGTCAGCGGATCGAAGGCGTGCACGCCGAAGAGCAGGCTGGCGACCAATTGTCCCAGTGCAATCGCGAGCGCGATTCCCACGGCGAGTCCGGCGATGACCGGCGCCATCCCCTGGCGCAAAATCATCCCGCGCAAATTCCCGAGCTGCGCGCCAAGGGCCATGCGGATGCCGAGTTCGTGGCGGCGCTGCTCGACGGAGTAGGCGACCACGCCGAAAATTCCGAGCGAGGCGAGAAAAAGCGCGCAGACGGCGAAGAGCAGCGCGAGAAGCATCTGGAAACGGCGCGTGTCGACGGATTTGGAAACCATGTCGCTCATCGGGCGCAGTGCGGTGATGGGCACGTCGGGGTCGACGCGGTGAATCGCGTCGCGCACGGCGGAGGCCGCGCCGCTGGGATCCATCGTGGTGCGCACGACGATGGAGCCGCCCCAAGCGACGTGATCGAAGGGGAAATCCTGCAGATAGACCATCATCACCGGCGACTTATCCATTTGCACGGTGCGAATGTCTCCCGCTACGCCGATCACTTGGAACGGCTTCCAACCGCCCCAACTGGTTAAGCACATTTGTCCGATGGGATTTTGGCCGGGCCAGAGGCGCTCGGCGACTTTCTGCGAGACGACAACGAGCTTGCGTCCACGGTCGGCGTCGGCGAAAGCGCGGCCGGCGATGACAGGAATGCCCATGGCGGAAAAATAATCCGGTCTGACGATGCGATAGTCGGCGAGCGGCATACGAGCGATGTCCGCCTTGTTTGTGCCGGCGCGGGCGATTGGGGAAACGCTGCCTTCGCCTTCGAGCGGCAAAAAATTAATCCAGCCGACGGAGCGCACGCCGGGAAGGGCGCGCATCGCGGCGAGGGACTGGTCGTAAAAGCGCGTGGACGCGGCGTTGGAGGAATAATTTTGCGGCGGAAGGTCGACGTCGGCGGCGAGAACGTGTTCGACGGAGAAGCCGGTGTTGACGCGCAGCAGATGGACCAAGCTCGAAGTGAAAAGGCCGCCGAGAATCAGGAGTACGGTGCTGAGCGCCACTTCCAGGCCGATGAGTGAAGAGCGCAGGCGGCGCGTGCGGCGGCTTTCGGTGGTGTTGAGCGCGCCGGATTTGAGAGCGTCCTGCGGCTCGGCGTGAGCGACGCGCCACGCGGGCAAGATTCCGAAAAGCGCAGCGGTGAAAATGGAAATGAAAATCGCGAAGAGCAGCACGTGCCCGTCGAGGGAAACTTCCGCGAGGCGCGGGATTCCCGGAGGCGCAGCGCTGATGATGGCGCGCACGCCGAAAGACGCCAGCAAGATTCCGAGCGCGCCGCCGGAAATTCCGAGCAGCAAACTTTCGGTGAGCATCTGGCGCACCAGCCGCGCGCGCGAGGCGCCCAGCGCGGTGCGAATGGCAGCTTCGCGCATGCGGCGCGGCACGCGGGCGAGCAGCAGGTTTGCGAGATTCACGCAGACGATCAGCAGCACCGCGCCTACGGCTGCGAGCAAGAAAAGCAGGCCCTGGCGCGCGGGGCCGAGGATTTGCGAAGCGAGCGGGATGAGTTCGGCGCGCAAGTCCAGATGCTCATTGGCCTGCTTGGCGATTTGCGCCTGGGCGACGTTGAGTTCGGCAAGAGCCTGCGCGAGAGAAACGCCCGGTTTGAGGCGACCAATCGCAGAGTAATCGAATTCGCCAAGAAGATCATCGTCGGCGGGATTTTCGCCGAGCGGTTTCAGAAATGCGAGGTGCGGGTTGAAGCTGGTGAGCGGGCCGAGCTCGGCGTCTTGCGGAAAATGAAACGAGGAGGGAAGAACGCCGGCGATGGCGTAGGATTTTCCGTCGAGCGTGATGGACTTCCCGACGATGGATGGGTCGGCGTGAAATTCGCTGCGCCAGAAGGAATCGGTGAGGATCACTTCCTGGTCGTGCCCCTTCGCGTCTTCCTCCGGGCGGAAATTCCGGCCGCGCGCGGGATGGATGCCGAGCGTGTCCAGCAGGCTCGCGGAAACTTTCGCGCCGGGGAGTTCGACAGCGCTGCCGCGGGCGGTGAAATCCATGGAAATCCCTTCGGCGATGGCGATGTTCTCGAAGGAGTGAAGCTGCTTCTGCCAGATGAGGAAGTCGGGATAATTCGCGGGAAACGTGGGATAGAATTTGGTGAGCTGCGGAATGATTTCGCGAATCACGCAGAGCTGTTGCGGCTGCTGGAAGGAGAGAGGGCGAAGGAGAACGCCGTTGACGACGGAAAAAATGGCGGTGTTGGCGCCAATCCCCAGCGCCAGCGTGAGAATGGCGATGGCGGCGAAGCCGGGAGATTTGGCGAGCATGCGCAGGGCGTATTTTGCGTCCTGGATCAGCGTGTTCATGGTTTCCCTCCCACCTCAGGTTGCGCTCTGCGTTTACAAGTGACCCTTCGTTCCTCGGGGCAAGCAAGTGACGAGCAAGCAAGATCGAAACGCGGGCGGGGCTAAAGCCCGCCCCTACGAAAACCGGGCGCTACACCAAACCGCTGCGCGACTCGGGGAGTCGCGCTGGGCGCAGCAAGCAGCGCCCCTACAAACGCTGGCTCGAACCTCGCACGAGTCGCGACCCCTTCCCGCGTCAGGGCAAGCGGGCGTAGCCCTTCGTCGTTAGGATAAACGAGCAGCGCCCTGCAAAAGTTCACTCGTAGGGTAGCCCCACGATGGATCGACCGGCCTTCGCCAAATGCGGCCGCGGCGGGCAGGCGCGCATGGCACAGTGAGTTTGTGTGCGTGGCTTATTCATAGCGAAGAGCCACCATGGGATCGACACGCATGGCGCGGCGCGCGGGGATGTAGCAGGCGGCGAGCGCGACGAGCGTGAGCAACACCGTGACGGCGGCGAAGGTGACGGGATCTTTGTCGCCGACGCCGTAGAGAAGCTGCGCCAGAAGTCGCGACAGCGCGAGCGCGGCGGCGATGCCGATGGCGACGCCAATCAGCACGGCGCGCATGCCCTGGCCAACGACAAGCCGCAACACGTCGCGCTGCTGCGCTCCGAGCGCCATGCGGATGCCGATTTCGTGCGTGCGCTGCGCGACGACATAAGCGAGCACGCTGTAAATTCCAACGGTGGCGAGAACCAGCGCGAGAACGCCGAACAAGCCAAGAAGCGTGGAGCGGAAGCGCGCGTCGCCTTCGGACTCGGAGATGAAAGAAGTCATTGGGCGAACGTCCTCGACGGGAAGCGAAGCATCGATCTGGTGGATTTGCGTTTGCAGCGCGCCGGCGAGCGATGACGGGTTGCCGTTGGTGCGCAAGACGAAGCTCATGACCCACCAGCGTTCCTGGGTGTACGGGAGGTACATCATAGGCGTGGGCGCGTCCGCCATGGTTTTGTCTTTCACGTCGCCGACGACGCCGATGATGCGCGCGTGGTAATCGGCGAGGCCGTGGATGATGAGGCTGTGCGCCAGAGGATCAGTGTGAGCGAAATACTGGCGCGCCAGCTCCGCACCGATGATGACAACTTTTTCGGCGTTGGGCGCGGTGTCGGCTTCGGTGAAGTCGCGGCCGCGAACGAGCGGAATACGCATGACGCGAAAATAATCGGGCGTGACGGCGTGCGCGAGAGCGTGCAGTGATTGGCCGGGAGGAAGCGGCGGCGCGCCGACGATGTTGAAGCCGTAACCGAGATTCGAGCCGGTGAACGGAGTGGGCAGAGCGGCAGCGGCGCCTTCGACGCCAGGGAGCGCTTTCAGGCGGTCAACGGCCTGGCGGAAAAATGCGTTCCACTGCTCGGGCTTGACGTATTGCGCTTTCGGCAAGTCGACCACGCCGGTGAGAAGATGCTGCGGGTCGAAGCCGGGGCTGGAGTGCGTGAGGACGTAAAAGCTTTTCAGCAGCAAGCCGGAGCCGATGAGCAGAACGACGGCGAGCGCGACTTCCACGACGACGAGGACGTTGCGCGTCCAGCGGCGCTTGGCCGAGCCGGTTGAGCCGCGGCCGCCTTCGCGGAGGACTTCGTTCAGGTCGATTTCCGAAGATTGCCAAGCGGGCGCGAGGCCGAAAAGAATTCCGGCGAAAATGGAAAGGGCGAAGGTGAAAGCGAGCACCCAGCTGTCGACGTGAATGAAGTTCACGTGCGGAAGCTGGCCGGAGGCGAGCGTTTTGATCGCCGCGACGCCCCAGTAGGCGAGGAGCAATCCGCCGAGGCCGGCGCAGATGCCGAGAAGGACGCTTTCGGTGAGCAACTGGCGGAAAATGCGCGCGCGTCCGGCGCCGAGAGCGACGCGCACGGCGATTTCCCTGGCGCGTCCGGTGGCGCGAGCGAGAAGCAGGTTGGCGATGTTTGCGCAGGCGATGAGCACCACGAGTCCAACGGCGCCGAGAAGGATGAGCAGGACGGGCTGAACGTCGCCGACGACGAGGCGCTTCAGATTTTCGACGTGTTCGACTTCCGAGGGATCGAGTGTGTTGTATTGCTTGAGGAGGCCTTTATAGATGGAGTTCATTTCGCCTTCGGCTTGCGCGGCGGTGACGCCGGGTCTCAGTCGGCCAATAAGAATGAGGAAATGCGAAGGGCGACTGTCGATGAAAGACGCGTAGTCGGCACTCTGCATGGCGGGAATCCAGAATTCGGAGGGCGGCGTCTGGTCGGGATAGCGAAAATCAGCGGGCATGACGCCGACGACGGTGAAGGCTTGCGAATCGAGCTGGATGGATTTGCCGATGATGCCGGGATCGCCGCCAAGCTGATCGCGCCACAGGCCTTCGCCAATGACTACGACGCGGGCCGCGCCTTTGACGTCGTCCTGCGCTTCGAGCGTGCGGCCCAGAAGCGGCGCGGCGCCGAGCGTCGAGAAAAGTCCGGAGCTGGCGAGCGCGCCGTGAATGATGGTGGGTGCGCCGTGGCCGGTGAGGGTCAGCCCGTCGTACTGGTAGGCGGCCATGGCGGAGAAGGATTTGGCGTTGCGCTGCCAGTCGAGGAAATTCATGTACGATCCGCTGCTTTGGAGATCGGCGCTGGCAGGATAGCTCGCGGACGTTTGGCTGATGACGACGAGCCGGTCGGGATGCGGGAAGGGCAGCGGCTGCAAGACGACGGAGTTGACCACGGAGAAAATGGCGGTGTTGGCGCCAATGCCCAGCGCGAGAGTGAGAATGGCCACGGCGGCGAAGCCGGGAGATTTGGCGAGCATGCGCAAGGCGTATTTGATGTCTTGGAGCAGGGTTGACATCGCTTCTCCTCCTAAGTTAAGTGCCGGTCGACGGCTACAAGTGACGAGTGACAAGCCCAGGCGAGGCTGAAGCTTCGCCCCTACAAAAATTCACTCGTATCTGAGCGCAACCATCGGATCGACGCGCATGGCGCGGCGCGCGGGAATGTAGCAGGCCGCGGCGGCGACAGCGAGCAGCACGGCGACAGCTCCCGAGAGCGTCCACGGATCGGTGGCGCTGACGCCGAAAAGCAAAGTGGCCAGCACCTGGCTGAGCGCGAGCGCTCCGGCGACGCCAATCACCACGCCGAGGCCGGCGAGCTTCAAACCCTGCGAGAGGACTCCGCGAAGAATGTCGCGTTGCTGCGCGCCGAGGGCGACGCGCACGCCGATTTCCTGCGTGCGCTGCGCGACGGAAAACGCGAGCACGGCGTAAATTCCCAGCGCGGCGAGGAGCAGCGCGAAGCTGGCGAAGCCGCCGAGGAGGGAGGATTGCAGTTCGCGCGGCGCGAGATAGTCGGCGAGCATTTGTTCGAGGGGCATGACGTGGGTGACGGGCTGATCTTTGTCGACGGCCCAGATTTGCTCGCGCACGGCGTTGGCGACGGCCATGGGATCGCCCGCAGTGCGGATGGCGAAATAGCGTGGCGCGAAGGAATCGTGCTGGTCGTAAGGCAGATAAATTTCCGGGCGCGAAGGCAGGTCGAGGCCAGCTTGGCGCACGTCGCCGACGATGCCGACGATGGTGATCCATTGCGGCGGGTTTGTATGGTCATCGCTGCGGAAACGCGTGCCGATGGGGTTTTCGCCGGACCAAAATTTCTTCGCGGCGGTTTGGTTGATCATGGCGACGAGCTGCGTTTTTGCTCCGTCGCGTTGGTCGAAGGTGCGGCCCTCGATGAGGCGCATGCCGATGGCCTGGACATATTGCGAGCTGATCATGCGCCAGTTGGGAATGGGGATGTGGCTTGGCACAATGGGGCGGCCTTCGAGCAGGATGCCGGACGCGCCGCCCCAGTTGGTGAGCGGGAGAAACGAGGTGCAGCCGGCGGCGACGACTCCGGGAAGATGATTGACGCGCTCGAGAACTTGCTGGAGAAAAGCGTCGCGGAGCACGGGATCTTTGTATTTCGGGTAAGGCAATTCGGTTTCGGCGGCGAGGACGTGCGCGGGGCGGAAGCCGGGGTCGAGATTGCGGACGTTCATGAAGCTGCGGACCATGAGCGTGGCGCCGGAAAAGAGAACCAGAGCGAGGGCAACTTCGGCGACGACGAGGATGTCGCGCATACGCGCACCAGCGCCGACTCCGCCGCGGCTGCCGCCCTGCTTGATGACGTTGACGAGGTCGAGGCGCGAAATGCGCAGCGCGGGGGCGAGACCGAAGAGCACGCCGCAGAAAACGGAGACGGCGATGAGGAAGGCGAGGACTTCGGCGTTGATGCCGGAGCCGGCGATGGGCGCGAGCGTATCGGGAATCAAGTGCGCGAGAAACGGCGTGGCCCACAAGGCAAGAAGGAGACCGGCGCAACCAGCGATGATGGAGAGCAAGACGCTTTCGGTGAGGAGCTGACGGATGATGCGGCCGCGACCGGCGCCGAGGGCCATGCGCATGGCCAATTCTTTTTGACGTCCGGCGGCGCGAGCGAGAAGCAGATTAGCGACGTTGGCGCAGGCGATCAGAAGGACGAAGGCGACGGCGCCGAGAAGCACCAGCGCGGCGATGCGCGAGCCGTCAGTCAGATGGTCGCGCAACGGGACGGCGTAAGCGCCGACTTTGACGTTGGAGGTGGGGAATTGTTTTTGCAGGCGGAGCGCGATGATGGAGAGGTCGGCGTTGGCGGCTTGGAGCGAGACGCCGGGCTTCAGGCGGGCGACGACGTTGAGATAATGGCTGCCGTGTTCGGCGAGGTCTTTGTCGGAGAAGCCGATGGGCGTCCAGATTTGCGTTTCGCGATCGGGAAAAATGAAGCCGCGCGGCATCACGCCGATGATGGTGTAGCTCGCGCTGTTCAGCGAAACTTGCTTGCCGACGATCTGTGGGTCGCCGCCGAAATTGGCCATCCACACGGCGTGGCTCAAAATGACCACGTGATTTACCCCGGGCTTGTCTTCTTCGGGCGCAATGTTGCGGCCGAGCGCGGGCTTGACGCCGAGCAGCGGAAACATGTTGGCGGTGATCTCTTTGGCGAGGAATTGTTGGGGAATGCCGCCGCCGGTGAGGTCGAACTTCTGATCGTCCATCGCGGCCATGTCCGCGAAGACATTGTTTTGCGATTTCCACGAGGCAAAGTTTCCGGGCGCGGGCGTGTCTTCCGGGAATCCGTAGGCGGAGGCATCTTCCCAGACCATGACGAGGCGGTTGGCGTTGCGAAAGGGCAGCGGACGCAGAAGAACGTTGTAGGCGACGCTGAAAATGGCGGTGTTTGCGCCAATGCCGAGGGCCAGCACGGCCACGGCGAAAACGAAGAAGGCGGGGTTGCGCAGAAAAGTGCGGATTGAGTATTTGAGATCCTGCAGCAGGTTATTCATTGCTCCTCCTCGGATTTCGGCCGTTCCGCCGCGAGTCGTCAGTGGTCAGCAACCAAGGGCCAATGCGCCTTTGTTCCACGGCGCGCAGCAAAAGTCGAACTCAGCCCGTCAAGAAACGGGCGGGGCTAAAGCCCGCCCCTACGAAATACGAAAAACGATGCGCGCGACTCGGGGAGTCGCGACGGGCGCGGCAAGCAGCGCCCCTACGAAATCGCATCATCATTCATAGCGAAGCGCGACCATGGGGTCGACGTTCATGGCGCGGCGCGCGGGAATGTAACAGGCGGCCAGCGCGACGAGCGTCAGGATAATGGCGACGGCGGCAAACGTGAGCGGGTCGGTGGCGCTGACGCCGTAGAGAATCGAAGTCATCAGGCGGGTCAAGCCAGCGGCAGCGGCGAGACCAATCAACACACCGAGGAAGGCGAGGCCCGCGCCCTGGCCCAGGACGATCTTCAGGACGTCGCGGCGCTGCGCGCCCAGCGCGATGCGAATGCCGATCTCGTGGGTGCGCTGGCCGACGACGTAAGAAATCACGCCGTAAATTCCGATGCTCGAGAGCAGCAGCGCGAGCGCGGCGAACACGGCGAGAAGAATCATGGCGAAGCGGCGTGCGGCGAGCGAGCGCGCGATGATGTTGTCCATGGTGTCAGGCTGGTAGAAAACGGCTTTGCTGTTGAATTGGTGAACGGCGTCGCGAATGGACCCGGCGAACGCGTCGGGCGAGCCCGCGGTGCGCACCGAGAATCCGCTGGAGCTGAACGATCCCTGGATCAATTGGTCAGGAATCTGAAGTGTGGCGGTGTACAGTTGCGGAGCTGAAATGGCGCCCTCGTCCGTTTCGTCGAGGCCGGATTGCTTGGAGTGCGCGACGACGCCGACGATTTCGAGCTGTTTATAGACGAGGTCGAAGTCGAGGCGCTTGCCGATGGGGTCCTGGTTGGCGAAGTATTTGCGCGCGAGATCTTCGTCGATGACGCAGACGCCGGGAGACTTGCCGCCGTCCTGCGGATCGAGGAAGCGGCCGCGCAGCAGCGGAATTTTCATCACCTTCAGATAATCGGGCCCGACGATGTACCAATACGCGTCGGGCATGCTGTTTTCGACTGGGGGCTTGGGAGTGCCGTCGACCCAAAACGGCAGGTCATTTTCTTCGTCTATGGGGACTGCGCCATTGGTGGTAGCGACCGCCTCCACGCCCGGGACGGCGGCGATTTTGTCGGTGAGCTGACGAAGTCCGGCGCGGACCTGTTCGGGGGTGACGTTGGCGCCCGAAAGCGAAGACTGGAAGCCCACCTCGAAGCGGAGCACATTGTGGGGATCAAATCCGGGATTGACGCTCCACAGGCCGAGGAGGGTGCGAATGGTGAGCCCGGCGCCGACGAGCAAAACAACGGCAAGGGCCATTTCGACGATGACAAAAATTCCCTGGGTGCGGTAGCGCGCACCGCTTCCGCCGCGGCCGCCTTCTTTCAGGGTTTCGTGCAGATCGGGCTGCGAAGTTTTCAGCGCGGGCGCGAGGCCGAAGAGAACTCCGGCAACGACAGAAATAACGAGCGTGAAAAGGAGGACGCGCGGGTCCATGCGCACGTCACCCGCGCGGGGCAAAGTGCTGGGAAGAATGGAAAGTCCGGCGCTGGTTCCCCAAGCAGCAAAGAGCAGGCCGAGTCCGCCACCGGCGAGGGCGAGCAGCACACTTTCGGTGAGCAACTGGCGCACCACGCGGCCCTGGCTGGCGCCAAGCGCGGCGCGGATGGCGAATTCGCGGGCGCGTCCCGTGGAACGCGCGAGAAGCAAGTTGGCGACGTTGACGCACGCGATGAGCAGTACGAAACCGACGGCAGCGAGCAGGACAAGAAGGAACGGTTCGATATTCTGCACCATTTCCTGTTTTACGGGCGTAACCCCGATGCCGCGGCCTTTGTCCGCGCCGGGATAAGTGACGGCGAGATTGTGCGCGATGGCGGCCATGTCGGCGCGCGCTTGGGGCAGTGTGACGTTTTCCTTGATGCGTCCGACGGCGAAAATTCCGGGATGAATTTTGCGGTCGGTGAACAGCGGATTTTTGGTGGCGCTGAGCGGCACGTAGATATCACTGGCCTGGAAATTAATTCTGCGGCAGCAAAAGTAGAAATTGGAGGGGAGCACGCCGACGATGGTGTAGTCGGCGCCGTCGAGATTCATGGTCTTGCCGATGACGTCAGGCGAAGAAGCGAATTTGGATTTCCAGAACGGCGCGCTAAGCATGACCACGTGCGCGGCGCCGGGCTGATCTTCCGCGGGGGTGAAATCATGGCCCACGGCCGGAGCAACGCCGAGCGTCGCGAAAAAATTGTAGGAGAGTTCCGTGGCAGAGACGCTCTCTGCCTCGCTCTGGCGCGACCAGTTGAAGCTCTGAAAAGATTTGTAACCGGCGAGAGAAGAAAGAGAATGATTGTCGCGGATCCAGTCGGTGAGGTCGGGATAGGAGATGGAGCCTTCGCCGCCGTCAGAACCGGTGCTGTCGACGGTGACGACTTTGTCGGGATGCGGATAGGGCAGGGGATTGAGCAGCACGCCGTTCACGACGGAAAAGAGCGCGGTGTTCGCGCCGATGCCCAGCGCCAGAGTAACAATGGCGATGATGGCGAAGCCGGGCGACTTGATGAGCATGCGAACGGCGTAGCGCAAGTCCTGCCAGAGTGTGGTCATGCGAAGGCCTCCCACGCAGACGAGAAGCAAAGGGCGTTCCAAAGGGCGGGGAATGTAAAGTGCTCTGTTGCTTGATGTTATGGCTAGGGCGCCGAAGCGGTCACGGGGGCGCGCGACCGGTTGCGAGAGAGCGCCTCTCGCAACCGGACACTCTAAAGGTAGTGGTCAATGGCCAGTGACGAGCAGGCAAAGGCGAATGCCAGCCGATCAGTCTGGCTTACTCGTAGCGCAGGGCCACTATGGGGTCAACCTGCATGGCGCGACGCGCGGGGATGTAGCACGCGACAAGAGCCACGATAATCAGGACCAGCGCGACGCCGCCGAAAGTGAGCGGGTCGTGCGCGCTGACGCCGAAAAGCTGGTTGGTCATCAGGCGCGTCAAGGCCAGCGCGGCGGCGATGCCGATGGCCACACCGAGGAGCGCCATTTTCGCGCCTTGGCCGAGCACGAGGCGCAAAACATCGCTGCGTTGCGCGCCGAGCGCGATGCGCACGCCGATCTCATGGGTGCGCTGGCCGACCAGATAAGAAATCACGCCGTAAATTCCTATGCAAGCCAGAACGAGCGCGACCGCCGCGAAGACGCCGAGGAGAATCATGGCAAAGCGGCGCGCCGCGAGGGAACGGTCGATCGTTTCCTGCATGGTTTCAACGCCGTAGAGGACCTGCTGGCTATTCATTTGTTCGATGGCGTGGCGGATGGCCGGAACAAGAGTTTCAGGAGGCACGCGCGTGCGCATCATGAAGTCCCCGCCCTTGGCCACCAGCGGCATGAATTGGTCGGGAACTTGAAGCATCGGGAAATAAAGCTGCGCGAGGATGGGCGACTTGGAACTTTCGTCGAGCCCCCAGTGTTTCACGTGGCCCGCGACGCCCACGATTTCCGCTTGGACCCCCAAAATTCCCAAGTTGACGCGCTGGCCGATGGGATCCTGGCCGGGAAAATACTTTTTGGCGAAATTTTCGTCGATGACGATGACTGGCGTGGAGTGAAAGGTGTCTTGCGCGTTGAAGAAGCGTCCGCTCAAGAGCGGCGTGCCCATGGCCTTCAGGTAGTCGGGAGCGCAAAGGTAAAAGAGCGCCCAGGTCATGTCTTCATCGCTCGACGGCTTGGGCTGGTCGGTGCGCCAGAAAGGCAATTCGGAATCGCCTTGCATGGGCGTGCCGCCGCCTTCGATGGAGGCGTACTCGACGCCGGGAATGGCTTCGAGCGCGGTGTCCAACTCGACGGCCTCGTTACGCAATTGCTCGGGCGGCGCTTTCATCATTTCCGGCGGGAAGGCGATGCTGAATTCGAGCAAATTGTGCGGATCGAAGCCGGGATTCACGCTCCAGAGTTGCACGAGGCTGCGAATCATCAGGCCCGCACCGACGAGGAGGATGAGCGCGAGCGCGGTTTCGGCGACGACGAAAACGCCTTGCATGCGGTGACGCGCGCCGCTCGAGCCGCGGCCGCCTTCCTTGAGCGCTTCGTGCAAATTGGATTGCGAGGCTTTGATCGCCGGGGCGAGGCCGAACAAAATACCGGCAAAAAGCGAAACGCCGAGCGTGAACAGGAGCACATGCGTGTCCAAGCCAACGCTATTGGCGCGCGGCAAGGCTTGCGGCAAAACGCGAATCGCTGCGCGCGTGCCCCACGCGGCGAGAAGCAGGCCGAGAACGCCTCCGCTGACCGAGAGCAGAATGCTTTCGGTGAGCAGTTGGCGCACGACGCGCCAGCGGCCGGCACCGAGCGCGGCGCGAATGGCGAATTCGCGGGTGCGTCCGGTGGAGCGCGCGAGCAAAAGATTGGCGATGTTTACGCAGGCGATCAGCAGGACGAAACCGACGGCGCCGAGCAAAACGTAAAGAAGGGGCGCGACGTTGCCGACCATGTCGTCTTTCAGCGGGAAGACCGAGATTCCGGAACCTTTGTCCGCGTCAGGGTATGTTTTCGCAAGGCTTTGCGCGATGCCGTCCATATCGCCGCGCGCCTGCGTCAGGGTGACTCCGGGCTTGAGGCGGCCGACGGCGTCGAGGCCCATGCTGACGCGGCGGTCAAGAAAAGTGGTGTCGGTCCACTGGCCGAGCGGAACGTAAATATCGGAGAGGCGGAAATTGTTTCCGCGGAAATAAAAGCCGGCGGGAATGACGCCGATCACCGTGTAAGCGGTGCCGTTCAGAGAGATCGCCTGGCCGATCATTTGCGGCGAGGCGCCGAATCTGCGCCGCCAGAGCCCTTCGCTGAGCAAAACCACGGGCGCGCCACCGGCGTGATCGTCTTGGGCGTTGAAGAGGCGGCCGATGGCGGGCTGCACGCCGAGGATCTGGAAAAAATCGGCGGATACCATTTCTGTGCGCAGGCGTTCCGGCTCGCCGGAGCCGGTCATGTTGAATTCGTCGCCACGATACGCGGCGAGAGCGGCGAAGGAGCGGTTGTCGCGCTGCCAGTCGAGAAAGTTGGGATAGGAAATGGAGGATTCGGAAAACGTCGTGGTGCGCGAATAAAGCGCGACGAGCTGCTGAGGCTGCGGGTAGGGCAGGGGATTGAGCAGGACGCCGTTGACGACGGAAAAGAGCGCGGTGTTGGCGCCGATGCCGAGCGCCAGCGTGAGGACGGCGATAGCCATGAAACCCGGAGACTTGGCGAGCATGCGCAGCGCGTAGCGCACGTCCTGCAAAAATGTGTTCATTCCGCCTCCCTCATCCGCAGGCCACTAAGAGATGCGACTGAGTGGTGGCCGCTGTCCCTGAGAGATACGCAGATAGTTGGAGCAAAGTTCACCGGCGCGCGGGAGGCTACGGTCGGCGGGCGTGAAGAAAAGAGAGGCGGCTGGGGTTGGCGAGGAGTGCGGCGAGGCAAAGAAAGCTTGTGCGGAAGGGCAAATTGTGACGGGGGCAATAAAATATCTCTTGACATATTATATTGTATACATAAACTGCCCTTATTGCGACGGGGGTGTCCAATGGGCCGAAGAGTTCCGTTTCGGGAATCGCTTTCCTTTGGCTACGTCGCGCGATATTTGCTTTTTCCTGCCCTGAATTCGCCTGCTGGAGGCAATCGATGAGAATAGGATTTCTGCGGTCTCTGTGGGTCGTAGCGGCATTGGCGTTTTGCTTGTTGCCAGGAGTGGCACGCGCACAGGTCAGCACCGGCGGCCAAATCGCGGGCACGGTGTTTGATCCTTCCGGGAAGACCATTCCCGGCGCAGAGATCACCGTGACGAGCCCGACGACGAACTTTACGCAAACGGTAAAGGCGAGCGGGACCGGGGGATACGTTTTTTCCGCGCTGTCGTCCGGCACGTACACAGTGTCGGTGTCGGCGACCGGCTTCGCCACGATCGTCTTTGACAATGTGGTCGTCCAAGTGGCGCAGACCACCGACCTCCCGGTCCACATGAGCGTGGGCTCCATGTCGCAGACGGTCACCGTAACCGCTGCGCCGGTCCTGCAAAGCACCCAAAACACCCTCGCCACGACAATCAGTCCGGCACTGATGGAGGACCTGCCGCTTAACGGCCGCGACGTGCTCGAATTCGCCACGCTCGCCCCCGGGGCTGCGAACACCGGCATTCACGGCAACAACTACAATACCTACAACGACATGCCCAACGCGGCGGTCAACATCTCGATCAGCGGCACGACCGACCAGTTTCAAAGGTACAAGACCTTCTCATCGAGTTTCTGGGACGTAGCTCCGGCGCGCGAGGGCGCGTTTGAAGAAGCGACGGTTTCGACGGCCGGGCTGGATTCGGCCAACGGGATGGCCGGGTCGCAGGTGCAGTTCGCCGTGAAGCGCGGCACCGACCAGTACCATGGCCGGGCCTTCTGGCAGGCGGAGAACAGCTTCTTCAATGCCAACGCTTGGTCGAACAACGCACAGGGAATCCCAAACCCGAAGTACCGCAACAATTGGTATGGCGGGAATCTCGGCGGTCCGCTCCTGCCGAAGAGCTGGATGGGAAATCATAATGCTTACTTCTTTGTTAACCTAGAATACTACAAGGCTCCGTACTCCTTCTCCACCTATAACTATGCCCCGACTGGGACCACGAGTGGGCCCACCACTGACAATTGCGCCGGCAGCGGCGAGGGCGCAGTCAACGGTTGCTACACCTATGAGGTCTCATCCATCCCCACCACAACCCCGGCGTGGGTTTCCAGCTGCAGCTCCAGCGCGATGACCTGCACCGCGAACCTGTACACGCTGGCCTCGGCCTACGGCCTCCCCACCACCGAAAACTCGTCGGTCTCAAACATCATCGGTGGCATCGCGGGTTACTACAAGAATGGCAGCCTCGTGCCCCTTGGCCCGACGCAGTCGGCGCTGCAGGCCGATAACGCTTATTTCCTGCAGCGGCTGAATTACACCATTAACCAGCCCACAACGGTGTGGTATCCCACCACGCGGTTGGATGTGGACATCACTTCCAAAATACACTGGATGGATTCGTGGGACCTGGAAGACAGCAAGACGCCGAGCTATGGGGATTGGCCAGGCTCGCCCTATGTCGGCAACTACACGGGGTTCAATAACACCTACTATAGCTGGAACAACAGCGTCACCTGGACAATCTCGCCCACGATGATCAATACGGCCACCTTTGGAATCCTGGGCGTTGAGGAGGTGTACACGCCCGGAGCGCAACCGACGGGATTCAGCCAGACCCAAGTGGGTGGCGTCCCCTCGCAGATCGAAATGCCCTTTGGAACTTGCCCTAACGGCAGCGCCTGCATTCCGGATCTCGTTCCCGATGTGGCCGAAGAGACTCCCCGGGACAACCCGGTCTACAACCCCTACGACACACTGCGCTGGACGCACGGGAACCACAACTTCTACTTCGGAGGCGCCATATACTATTCGAAAATGCGGGAGCAGGAATGGGATTTCCCCGGAGTGCCGGACTATACCACCGGTATCGCGGCCGCGGATCCCGCGTCAGCCATGTTCGGCCTGCCGAATTTCCCGGACATCAACAACAGTGAGAGCGTTACCACCGGTCTCACCTCCCAGACGGCAGCGGAGGACCTCTATGCCTTCCTGGTCGGCCGCGTCAGCAGCGTGGGAGGCGGCACGGAGGTGAATCCTGCCACGGGCCAGTTCCAGCCGGGGTACGGTTACACCGCCATGGAGGCGAAGACCGAAGGCTCGCTCTACTTCCAAGACTCCTGGCGCGCTACACCACACTTCACCCTGAACTACGGCTTGCGCTGGCAGCTTACAGGCGCCATCCACAACACGAATGACGAATATTTCAGCGCCACGCCGCAAAACCTGCTCGGCCCCTCTGCCGGGGAGTTTCAGCCCGGCACGCTTAATGGCATCCAGAGCCCGTACCTCACCGTGAACGAGCATCCGTACAACGGCGATTTCATCCAGCCGGCACCGAACCTGGGCTTTGCCTGGAATCCGGATTACAGCGAAGGTTTTCTGGGCAAGTTATTCGGCGGGAGCAAAACGGTGATTCGAGGGAGCTACACGATCAACCAGTACGATGAAGGCTGGGAGACGTTTGAGAACAACACGGTATACAACGGTGCGGGCTATACTCAGTACCTGAACTATTCCGCTGCGGCCGGCGATTTCACGCCGGGTTCAGTATCGCTCGACACTCCGGGTCTCCTCGGCGCCGTTCAAGCGACGGCCACGCCGCCGTCCTACCAAACGGCGCTGCCCGAGTCGACATACTCGTTCTTCGGCTACCCCACCATCGCGGGCATTAACCCCAACCTCAAGCAGCCGTACCTCCAGCAATGGACCTTCGGCATCCAGCGACAGATTCCGGGCAACACGGTGGTGGAGGTGGATTACGTCGGCAATCACGTCGTGCATGAATGGCAGAACTATAATATTGACGAAACGAATACTCTGAACAACGGCTTCGCCAGTGAGTTCAAGACGGCGCAAGGGAATCTGGCGGCGAACAACAACACGACGTTTGCGGACAACACTGGCGCGCCGGGCGTTATGGCAACCCCGATTTTCGACGCGGCCTTCGACGGCAACGGCATCACCACTGGCGCCAACGATCCCGGAGGCTACGCCAACTCGAACTACATTACCCTGTTGCAACAAGGCCAGGCGGGGTTGATGGCGACCGAGTTTGCCAAAACCTACCAAACGGCCTGCAATCTGTACGGCACTGGCTTTAGTCCGTGCGGAAGCACCGGCGGGACAAACCCCATCAACTTCTTGCAAGCCAATCCGTACGCTTCCGCTAGCGGGGCGGAGTATCTGTCGGACCCAGGCAGTTCGACTTACGACGGGCTGCAAATCTCCGTGCGGCATCCGACTGGACATGGACTTACGCTCGGCGGCAATTACAGCTGGTCCAAAGGCCTCACTAGCCGGTTCCTGAGTCAATGGACCGACACCGCTGGCGAGGATTTCATCTCGTTGCGGGACCCCGGCATTAACAAGGGTCCATCTGACTACGACATCCGCAACGTCTTTCACACCTACTTCACCTATGCACTGCCTGTGGGACGAGGGCGAAGCTTCAACGTGAACAACCCGTTCCTCAATGGCGTCGTCGGAGGCTGGAACGTCGGCTCGATCATCAGCTGGCAGTCCGGCATTCCGTTCTGGATCCAGGGCGGCTACGACACGTTCAACAATGAGGATGGCGGCGTGATCGTGAGCGCCTCGGCCAGCCAGATTCAAAAGAACATCGGCGTCTACAGCACTCCAGCCAGCCCGTACGCGCCGGAATGGATCAATCCGAACTTCAACGTCACGAACGTAATTCAGCCGAACACGAATCCGGGCACCATCGGTCAGATGCTTTTCCTCCATGGCCCAGGATTCTTCAACACCGACATCTCACTCAACAAGGTCTTCCCGATCTATGAGAAGGTGTCGTTCAAAATCCAGGCAGCCTTTTTGAACGCGTTCAATCATCCGAACTGGATTGTTGGCAGTTTCGGCGCGCCGGGATACATCGACTACGCGTCGTCTAGCCTGTACCAACCCAGTACGAGCTATCAGGGCAGCCCGCGCATCGTGCAGTTCCGTTCGGAGATCGATTTCTGACGGAACAGCGATTTAGCTGACAAAGCGCCGGACGTCACCCCGGCCGGCGCAACCCGCGAACGTCGGAGCTATTGCGAAGGGCGATGGCTCCGACAATCGCTTCGCAGCACGAAGTTCCTCGAACGCCGGAGGCAAATTCCGCGTTTGGCAAAGCGCCTTTGCGGTTGTACACTGCCCGTCACCAGCAACGTCCCCAAAACTGGAAGCTCCTAAGGAGAGTTCTCATGGCAAAAGCGGCAAGAGCAATTCCGGAGGGGTATCACACCATCACGCCGGCGCTGACGTGCAAGAACGCGGCGCAGGCGATCGAGTTTTACAAGAAGGCTTTCGGCGCAAAGGAAAAATTCCGCATGGAAGGGCCCGGCGGCTCGATCGGCCACGCAGAACTGACCATCGGCGACTCGACCATCCTGCTGAACGACGAATTCCCGGGCATGTCGACCGCACCTACCGGGCTGGGCGGGTCGTATCTCTTTCTTTACGTGGAAGACTGCGACGCGGTGTTCAACGCGGCCGTGGCCGCGGGCGCGAAAGTAACCATGCCGCTCGCCGATCAGTTCTGGGGCGACCGCTTCGGAAAGCTGACGGATCCCTATGGCTACAACTGGGGCATCGCGACGCACGTCGAAGATTTGAGTCCGGAGGAGATCGACCGCCGCTCGAAGGAGTGGATGGCCAAGGCCGCCGGGCAGCACAGCTGACGCAGGCGGCGTTGGGGCAATCGGCTGGTCACAGAAACTGGTGGCCCATTTTTCGCGTCGCTGCTAGCAGAATGGCGCGAAGGATGGGCCGCTTTGCTTTCTTTGGTATGAAGTAGTTCGCGGCACCGGCGCGCGGCGCTACGCACTCGGCTGCGTTTGCGGCGGCACGCTGGCCGCCATTGGGTTTTGCGCGGGCGCTTCGCGGGGAAGCAGGACCACGCGGAAATCGCCAAACTCTTCGTCGAGAATGTTCGAGTAGACGACGAATAGGCCAACGGCCGCGCCAATCATAAGGCCCTGAATAATTGGCACCACGACGGCCATGATGCGATTCATTTCACTGAGCATGCCGGTGACGATTCCCAGTGAAACGTTGGCGAGGAACGACAGAAGAACCGTATAGACCACCGAGCGCCAGGTGAACGTCCACCACACGCGAACGGTGCGGCGCCACACTGGGCGCAGCGGGGTTGCATCCGAGCGGGCCACGCGAGGCAGCAGCGCAACGCGAAAATCGCGGAAACGCTTTCCGAGGATGTAGCGAAAAACGAGCAGGCCGGTCGCCGCGGTGATCGCATAAGGAGATACAGCGAGCAAAATCTTCGCGGCCTGGGCAGAGATCACCGCTCTTTGGTAGAACACGCGGACCCAGTAGGCGGTGCAGAAGGTCAGGAAAGATGTGACGACGGTGGTGGGCCAGTAGTACGCCCACCAGATGCGCAGGCCGTGGTTTAACGTGGGCTGAATGTATGCGGACTCGGGCGGGAGGTCCTGCGCAGCAGAGGGCGTATTAAACATCGACGGAGAGCTGAGCATCGAAGTGGCGCCGATTCTGCACCCGAGTTAGCATGGACGTCAAGTATCGGCTGAATTGAAACGGCCGCAGTTCCTCGGAGGGTGAGGGCGTGGAGTACAGTTGGGGAATGGCGCTGGGACTCGCCGTCGAATATACGTGGGTGGTGTTTGCCATTTATTGGCTGGCGAGCGCGATGAAGGTCAAGCGGTCGAAGCAGCGCGAAAGCCGCGCGGCTTTCTGGCTGCGGACCGGCCTGTTGGTGCTGATCTTCGAATTTTGCTTTTCGCCGTGGGGCAGAATCGGCTGGCTGGGGGCGCGATTTCTGCCGCGCACGCTCGCGGTGGTGGCGATTGGGTTGGCCATCGAGATCTTGGGCATCGCGCTGGCGATTTGGGCGCGCTATTGCCTGGGCGCGAACTGGTCCGGCGCGGTCACGCTGAAAGAAGGGCACACGCTGATCAGCGCGGGGCCCTACAAGCGCATTCGCCATCCGATTTACACGGGACTGGCTCTGGCATTTGCGGGCACGGCGATTGCGGTGGGCGAATGGCGCGCGGTGCTCGCGTTCGCGGCGATTTTCATCGCGCACTTCATCAAGGCGCGAAAGGAAGAAGCGTGGCTCGAGCGCGAATTCGGCGCGGAGTTCGAGGTGCATCGCGCGCACACCGGCATGTTCTTGCCGAAGTTTTGACGCCAGATTCGCCGCCGCAAAGTGCGCTAGTAATTCAGGCTGAAGTGCAGCAGATGCGTGAACCAGATGAGCCACAGGCTCATCAGGCAGGCGAGCACGATCAGCGTGTCGTGCAGCTTGGCCCACCACCAGCGCCCCGGCGTGCCCACGGACACGAAGAAGTTCCAGATCGCCAGCAGCGTGCCGAACACACCCAGCCAGCCGATGATTTGAATCGCGCGGAACCGCGGGTCCGTTTTGTCCGACAGAATGTTCAGATGCGTTCCCGCGGAAACAATCGTGCCGAGAAATGCCGCCCAGAAAATCAAACCGAGCGTGCATTCCACGCGCACCCAGGCGCGGGCGCGGCGCTCGCGGTCGCTGGCGTCGAATTTGAGGCCGTAGTGCCAGCGAATCAACGCGGCGATGGGCCATAGCAGCAGCGTCAGCGCAAAAATGCCCAGCACGCCGATCAGACTGTCCATGATGAATCCCTTGGACTCGTACCAGTTCACCTGCTGCAGCACGGTGGCAGGAAATTCGAGGGCGATTTGATATTGGCCATTGGGCTGTTTGTCGAACACTATTTTGTCCTGCGGATCGGCCGGGTCGTACCAGACGTTGGGCTCGGCTTCGTGCCATTCGATCGGCTGGCCGTTGATTCCTTTTTGGCCGGTGAGGAGCGTACCGTCCTTGCCCGGCATGACTTTGCCCTCTTCCAGCAGCGCGAGCAGGTAAAGAATGTTGGTCTGCGGGCGGCGGCTGGGAATGTACATTCCGCTGACGGCCGCGGCATCCGCTTTCGCGCTCTCCACAGCTGGCATTTGCGGCGGCGTGTAGGGGAAGTAGCGGTCCATGAACTTTTCATAGAGCGGTCCGCGCGGCTCACCTTCGCCGCGGCCTGCGCTGTTGTAGGAAACAAAGATGCCGACGTCCGCGTCCTGAATCAAATGCAGATCGCTGTGGAAATAAATCGTGTCGCCGCCGTGGGCGATGACGCGATGGCCGTTGCGCGAGTCTTCGTAAAATCCCAGGCAAATGCCGTTCACGCGCGGGTCCGGGGCGTATTGGCGCGTATGCATCAGCTTTACCGTGTCGGGATTGAGGATCTGCGCGCCGTTATACGTGCCGTCGTGCAGCTGCGCGATCATGAAATGGGTGATGTCCATGGCTGAAATAGCCAGCGCGCCGGCCGGAGCCGCGATGATGATTTCGAAAGGCTTCGCGCCGCCCGAGGCCATTTGAAAGCCCTGGGACATCAGCGGGTCAAGGTTCGCCGGCAGCGGCTGGCGGAAACTGGCGTGAGTCATGCCCAGTGGCTGGAAAATGTGATGCTCGATGTAATCGTCGAACGGCTCGCCGGAAACGCGCTGCACAATGTAGCCCGCGAGCGTCGCTCCGTAATTCGAATACGCGCCCGTCGTTCCCGGCGGGAAAATCCGCCCGGGCTGATGCGTCTTCAGGTATTCGCCAATCGAGGGAATGTTGCTTACGTTCTCGCTGATCAGATCCTTGATGGCTTCCTCGAAGCCCGGCGTGTGCGTCATCAAATCGCGCATGGTGATGGGCTTGCCGAAGGCCGCCGGGATGTGGAAGTCCAAATACTGATTGATGTCCGCATCCAGATTGATTTTCCCGGCTTGCACCTGCTGCATCACCGCGGTCCAGGTGAAAAGTTTCGATATGGAGCCCACACGGAAAAGCGTGTCGTCGGGTGAAACGGGCTTCTTGTCTTTCAAATTGGAGTAGCCGTAGCCCTTGGCGAAAATCACCTGGCCGTCTTTCACCACGGCGACCACTGCGCCAGCGATGTCGTCCTGCTCGATTTGCAGCGGCACCATGCCGTCGAAAAACGCGCTGAGGTCGGCGTTGGTCAACTCCTCGGGCGGAGTGGGCGGCGTGGTGACGGGACCGGACGCGGCGGTCTTCTCCGGCATCTTGGCCGCCGGACGCGCGTGCTTTTGTTGGGGAGTGGCCATCAGCCCTTCGCCCGCTGCGAAAAGCAAGATTGCGAGGGCGGCGATTGCCGCGATCGTGAATCTGGCGGCCGACGACTGTGCCGCGCGAGCGTATCGCTGCGAGAAGCGTGTGTGTGCCATTTGACCCCTCAATGTTGACGTGCCTAGCCCGCCCCGGCGGGGACTGTATAATTGACGGTCCCCCGCGTCAACTAATACGTGACAGGCCCATCGTGGCCGCGGCGCGCCGCTCGACGCCCTCCTGACTTGACCGCGTATCACACATTGTGGTATATACCACAGTGTGGTATTCATAGAGTCCCGGTCGTTTACAAAACGGTTGCAGCAATTGGCCGGTGCGTCGGCGGATGACATCTTGCGCCGCATCCAGGACGACCTCCTCCAGAATCCCGAGCGAGGTGATGTAGTTCAGGGCCTTGGAGGGATTCGCAAATCTCGCGTGGCCAATCCATCTCGCGGGAAAGGCAAGCGCGGTGGGTACCGTTACATGCATTTGTACCTGCGGCGTCGGGACCGTATCCATCTTCTTTTCTTGCTGGACAAGAACGAGGAAGAAGATTTGAACAGCGAGGAACGAGCTGCGCTCCGCCAGATGGCCGTGGAACTGAAGAGATTGTAGGAGGCAAGATGAGCAAGAGGAAGAAAGTGAAGGCCTACGAGGGTCTGCTGCAATCGTTGTCGGACGCGCTCGCCTGCGAAGGCGGCCAACAGCTGGATTTGCGAGTGACTGAGCTTCCGGCCGCGCCCAAGCCGATGAAGCCGCGCGAAATTCGGCGCATCCGGAAAAGGCTCAATGCCAGCCAGGCCGTCTTTGCCAGATTCTTGTGCGTCAGTCCCGAAGCGATACAGAGCTGGGAACAGGGCACACGTCGCCCAGAGAAGGCGGCGCTGCGGCTGCTTCACATTGCCAAAGAGAATCCAGCGGTGCTCCTGAGCGCGTAGCGATGCGTCGGTCGAAACGCTTCACGAGCCCGGCGGTGACGGCTTTTGGTCAAAGTGCAGGAAGCGCTGCATCACAAAATCGCCGGTGATGGGCTCGCCGCTCAGCATCATCGCGAGTAGTTCGCCGCCGAGGACCTCCGGCGCGATGATCATATCCGGCTGCACCAGCTTGATGCGCTCCATGTGCTTGCTGTCGTTGATGGCCACCACGGTTTTGGCCGGGCCTTTCAGTTCCTTCACGGCCAGCACGATGAAAGCATTGTCGGAATCATCCGCGCGCATGGCCAGCACCGCCTGGGCCTGGCCGGCGTTCGCTTTGCGCAACGTTTCCAGGCTGTTGGGGTCGCCGATGATGACGTCGGCGGGGTCAATGTCGGCCCATTCCGCCTCGCGCGGCAAAATTAATGTCACGTCTTGCTGGCGCTGTTTGAACTCGCGATAGGTGTTGTAAGCCAGAGGCGTAGAGCCAATCACGATGAAGTGCCCGCTGTGTTTCATTCGTTTCTCCTTCCGCGTGGTCAAATGCGCAATCATCGGCGCCACGATCGTGGTGAGCGAAGTGGCAAACACCGCGAGGCCCAAAATAATCACCGACGCTGTGAACAGTCTTCCTTCAGCGCCGCTCGGGTTGCCGTAACCGACCGTGGACATGGTGACGATGGCAAAGTAGAAAGCCGTGGTCAGGTCCTTGATGGGCGGCGAAAACTGGTTGCCGAAATAGAGCGAGCCGAAGACCGAGTAGATCAGCACCAGCAGGACGCTGGTCAGAGAGAAGAGCGTGCTTGCCGCCAGGCTGCTGCGCGTGAATTTGCGATGCGCCAGCAGCAGCAGGATGAGCAGTGCGCCGTTGTACCAGATCAGCCCTTGGCGGTGCTCATGGCCGACGATGGCCGCGCTGAGCACGGTCGATGCGGCCAGCAGAATCGCAATGATCCAGGCGAATCGCGAGCGGAACAGCAGCCCTACGGACATCACCAGCATGGCTACGCCGATCAGCACAAACGGCATGTGCCGGGGCTGGAAATCCAGAATGTGCATGGGGAAGTCGGCCAGCAGGGCGGCGCGCTGTGCCACAAACACGATGCGGAGAAGCAGCAGTCCGGAAAGGGCCAGGGCCGCAGCGAGTGGGACTTGCGGGAACCAATAACGCAAGCGCAGCGCCCGCTCGGATTCCTGGGTCACTCGCTTAGCGTGTGACCAGGAGCCGGGTTGCGACTCCCATTCGAAGGGCTTCTTTTCAGGCATGGCCAGCTCTCGCCATCGGCATGCACGGGTAATATACCAAGTCTTTCTAGTCTTTTATTCGCAAGGTGCGATCTCCCACGATTTGGGCCGGATTGTCCGCTTACGCGCACGCGCCTCCCGCAAACGGTCAGCTCGAACTCAGAGCCGGCTGGCGGCCGGCGGTAATCGCGTGATTTGCCACAACCTAGCCGAGAGCGCTTTGGAAGGGCGTTTGCCTGCATTCCGTCGAACAGTTAGGCAAGGGTGCGTCTGTCGGCGCCGCCTTGGTGCCAGCGCGCGCCAACCGAGAGGGTGAAATGAACAACTTGCTGCAGGACATTCGCTATGCGCTGCGCATCCTGGCAAAAGCGCCAGCCTTCACGGCCATCGCCATCCTGACGCTCGCGCTGGGCATCGGCGCCAACACCGCGATTTTCTCCGTGGTGTACGCCGCGCTCCTGCGCCCGCTGCCGTATTCTCAGGCGAACCGCCTGATCACCCTCAGCGAAATCCGCGACGCCAAGGACACGTATTGGGACTCGTCGTATCCCGACTATCAGGACTGGACCAAGCAGTCGAAAACCTTTCAGGCGATCGCGGGATTCAGCAACGACGGATTTGTCTTTCGCGGCGGCGGCGAACCGCAACTGCTTGTCGGTGGCCAGGCCACGACCAATTTTTTCAGCATGCTGGGCGTTAAGCCCATCCTCGGCCGCGATTTTCCTGCCGAAGATGACATTTCCGCCACCGAGCCAAAGGTCGCCTTGCTGACCTACGGCTTTTGGCGCAAGCAATTTGGCGGCGACCCGAACATCGTGGGGCGCAGCATCCAGCTCGACAATGCAAGCGTAACCGTGATTGGCGTGCTGCCGCGCAGCTTTGAATTCGCGCCCACGGGCAACACGCAAGTCTGGGTGCCCTTGCATCTCGGCGGCGACTTCAAGGATCTGGCGCAGCGCCGCAGCCTGCGCTGGCTGCGCGTGATTGGGCGGCTCGCGCCGGGCGTTACGTTTGCGCAAGCGCGCGCCGAAATGAACGCCATCGGTGCGCGGCTGGCCGCGGCGTATCCGCAGGAGAACGCCGCGATGCAAATCAACATGGTGCCGCTGCGCGAGCGCATCGTCGGGCAGGTGCAGGCGGTGCTGCTGATTCTCTTCGGCGCGGTGGGTTTTGTCCTGCTCATTGCCTGCGCCAACGTGGCCAATCTGCTGATGGTGCGCGCGGCCGGGCGCAAACGCGAATTCGCGATACGCGCGGCGCTGGGCGCGAGCCGCGGGCGCTTGGTTTCCCAACTCCTGACGGAAAGTTTGATTTTGGCCATCGCTGGCGGCGCGCTGGGATTTTTGGTGGCGCGGTGGGGAACAGTGCTGCTGGTCGCGGCGATTCCGCAGAACGTGCTGGACTTCATGCCGTTTTTGCGCGACACCCAGCCGAACGCCGCGATTCTCGCGTTTCTCTGCGGCGCGGCGGTGCTGACGGGGATTCTGTTTGGCCTCGCGCCGGCGCTGCAAGTGTCGTACGAAAAAGTGAGCGACGCGCTGAAGGAAGAGAGCCGCACGGCGGCGGGCGGGACGCGCACGTGGGTGCGCGACGCGCTGGTGGTGTTGGAAATCGCGTTTTCGCTGGTGCTGTTGGCGGGTGCGGGGCTGGCGGTGCAGAGCCTGAGCGCGCTGCTGCGGCGGAATCCCGGCTTCGACACGCAAGGCCTTCTTACCTTCGGCGTGAATCTTCCGGACTCCTCATATGCAAAAGACCCTGACATCGTTCGCTTCGACACGGCCTTCACCTCGCGGCTGCGCGGCGAGCCCGGCATCCTCAGCGTGGGGAACACGAGCATCATTCCGCTGACCGGCGGGGGAAACACGGTGCGGTTTGTCGTCGAAGGCCAACCCGTGCAGACCGGCCACGAAGACGAATCGGACATTCGCGACGTTTCCTCGGATTATTTCTCGACGCTGAAAATTCCGCTCATCCAGGGGCGGTATTTCAACGACGAGGCGGATTCGGCCACCGCGCCAAAGCACGCCATCGTGAATGAGGCGTGGGTCAAGGCGTACCTGCACGGCGAAGATCCCATCGGCAAGCGTTTCCGGTTCACGCTCTCGGCGACGCAGCCGTACCGCGAGATTGTCGGGGTGGTCGGCAATATTGCGGACGCGCAGCTCGATAGCCATGACGAGCCGGCGCTTTTCTGCCCGTTCCAGCAGGACGACAACTCGTACATCAATTATGTGGTGCGCGCCGCCGGGAATCCGGCGATTGCGCTCGGCGAAGTGCGTGACGCGCTGACGAAGACCGACCCTCAGCTTTTCGCCGTACAACCGCTGACCATGGAGCAGATCATCGACCAGTCGCCTTCGGTTTTCCTCCGCCGCTATCCGTCGTATCTGATTGGCTGTTTCGCGGGACTGGCTTTGCTGCTGGCGACGATTGGGTTGTACGGGCTGATTTCCTATTCCGTGTCGCAACGCACGCGCGAAATCGGCATTCGCATGGCGCTGGGCGCGCAGCGGCGCGACGTGATGCGCCTGGTGATGGGGCAGGGTTCGAAGCTGACGGCGATTGGCGTGGCCATCGGCATTGCCGCGGCGCTTGGCTTAACGCAACTGATGGGCAGCATTCTCTACGGCGTGAAGGCTACCGACCCGCTCACTTTCGTGAGCGTTGCCATTGCGCTCGCGATTGTCGCGCTGGCCGCGTGTTACATTCCCGCGCGGCGCGCCATGCGCACCGATCCCATGGTGGCTCTGCGCTATGAATAGCGAGGCTTTGCTTCTACCGGAAGCGGCGAATCATCAGCGTGTGCCGGCCGGAGCGGTAGAGGCCCAGAACATAGACCGTTGCCCGGCCCTTGGTGGAGAAGATCAGCTGGCGAATTCGCAACAGCGGAGTGCCGCGCGGCAGCGCCAGCAGCTCCGCGATTCTCTGGTCCGCGTCGGTGGCGTCGATTTCTTCGTCGGCGTAGGCGATCTCGACTCCGTATTCGCGCTGCAGCGTGACAAACAGGGAAGTGCGCTCGAGGGGCGCGTCCACCAGGCCGTGAAATTCATCGGCGGAGAGATAGCAGACCTCATGCGCGAAAGGCTCGTCGCCAGCGGAGCGCACGCGCTCGACGCGCACCAGACGGCTCATCGGCTGCAGGCCGAGGCGCGCGGCGATTTCCTGTTCGCGATTCACCACGCCGGAGGAGACAATCCGCGAATTCGCGGTTAAGCTGCGCGCGGCCATCTGTTCGGTGTAGCTCATCAGTTTGTTGAAGTGAATTTTCGGCGGGGCCACAAAGGTGCCCGCTCCGTGGCGGCGCTCGACCATGCCTTCGCGCGCCAGATCCGCCAATGCGTGCCGCGCGGTCATCAGGCTGACGCGGTGCGTCCGCGCCAGTTCTCTTTCTGAATCAACGATATCCCCGGGACGAAGATGCCCGGACTCGATGCGGCGGCGAATGGTTCGCTGGATCCGCCGGTAGGCGGGCTCTCCACTATTACGGCCACGCATGTTCATGTACGCTCCGGAAGCAAGGCGCGCCGCATTATACGCGTCCGCTGTCCTGCAACAATTAAATCTCGGTTACAAATCGCGCTGCTATGAAAATACGGATATCCACCTGCTATAGAGCTCTGGTGTCTCTTCGTCGGTCTGCTATAGAGCACTGTAGCACATCTCTGTATTCCTTATAATCTGCAATTTTTCTCTTGACAACAGAAATCGTGTGCTATATAGCTCCTGCCGACACGGGGGGAAGTGCTACACCTGTCCTAGAGACTGGGGTGAGGAGGCTCGCTATGAGCGCGAATCGTCGAGCGTGGGTGAGTGCGTTGGTGTGTCTGGCATTGTGCATCGCGGGGGTCGTCTTGGGCGCACCCTCGGCTTGGGCGCAGCAAGCAGCGGGGTCAATTACCGGTACAGTAACGGATTCTTCGGGCGCCGCGCTTCCCAACGCGACAGTGACCGCGCGCGACGTTGACCGCGGCACCACGTGGACTACCAAGGCGGACTCGGCCGGTATCTACGAGTTTCCGCAGATCACCGTCGGCAATATCGAAGTGAAAGTCGGAGCGTCGGGTTTTTCCACGCAGGTCCACCCGGCATTCAATTTGATCCTGAACCAGGTGGCGCGAATCGACTTCCAGATGAAGGTAGGGGAGGTTACGCAAACCGTTGAGGTCAGCACCGCGCCGCCCCTTTTGGAGGCTGATTCCACCGATTTAGGCACACTGGTCAGTGCGAAGGCGGCTACGGCGCTACCCTTGGCCACGCGCGATCTGAATCAATTGACGCTGCTCGCGCCCGGCGTCGTCAGCCCGAACATTTTCGCCTTCGAAGCGCCGCAAAACACCTTCGGCACGGGCCGCCCCTTTGTGAACGGCGCGCGCGAGCAGGACGACAATTTCTCGCTCGACGGCATGGATACCAACCAGGCGGACAATAACGAAGTCGCGTATGTGCCGAGCCCCGATGCCGTGGCGGAATTCAACATCATTACCACCAGCGCGCCGGCGGATTTCGGCAACTATCTGGGCGGCTTGATTGTGGAAACGCTGAAGTCCGGCACCAATCAGTATCACGGCGATGCTTACGAATTTCTGCGCAACACCGTTCTGGACGCGAATAGCTGGCAGAACAAAGTCATCGGCGTCCCGCGCAATCCGTTGCAGTGGAATGAGTTTGGCGGCACCTTCGGCGGACCCATCGTGAAGAATAAGCTCTTCTTCTTTGCCGACATCGAAACCTCCCTTTACAACCAGCCGGCCAGTTCGGTGAATTTCTCTTCTGTTCCGGCCGCGTTCCGCACTGGGGATTTTTCTTCCCTGTGCACCGCGGGCTTTAATGGCAGCGGCGTCTGTAACGATCCAAGCGAGCAGCTCTACGATCCTTTTTCGAGCAACGTTCCAGCCAACCGCACACCTTACGCCATGAACCAGGTTCCGGTCAGCAGCTCTGTCGCCAGCAAAATCATCGCTTTGCCGCAGTTTCCCACCGCGGCGGCGGTCAATTACATTCAGCACAATTACGTCAACACCTATCAGGGCGACTTGAAGATGGACTGGCAGCCCGACGACGCCGACCACATCATGGGCCGCTATTCCCAGCAGTACGTCATCAACAACACCAGCAACAGCATCGGCCTGTTCCCCGACCTCACTCGTGAATATCCGCTCAAGAATTTCGTTTTGGATTATGCGCGGACGCTCTCGCCGTCTCTGGTCAATGACTTTCGCATCGGCTTCCAGGATTTTCCCGCCAATGATCAGCAGTACACCAATCCCATCGGCGGAAATATCCCGCAATCGGTCGGGCTGCCCGGCGTGCAAGATACGATTTTGCCGGACATGGATTTCGACGGGGCCTATACGGACATCGGAAACGCCGACCTTGTCGAAATCTTCCACGACACCACCATCGAAGCGGAAGATTCGCTCACCTGGACGCACGGCCGTCACGTCATCCACACCGGTTTCGAGTATTTCCATTACATGATGAACGACCTGTACCCGGGCAACCAGGGCCTTGCGGGATCCTTTTTATTCACCGGCCAGTTCACCGGGAACAGCGTCACCGGCACCACCGGCGGCAACCCCTTCGCGGATTTCATCCTCGGGCTTCCCACAACGGTGAACGAAGGCACTCCTTTGCGTTTCCATTTGCGGAACAGCCTCTTCGCCGGCTATGGCGCCGATAGCTGGCACGCCACCGATCATTTGACGGTCAATATCGGCCTGCGCTATGAAGCCACCACCGCTCGCGGCGACAAGAATGCGCAGAACAACGTCAACTTCGATCAGGCCATGGGCACGCCGGAAATCGGCACCAACTACAATACCTATTGGGGAATCGGCGACTTTGAGCCGCGCATCGGCCTCGCTTGGCAGCCGGGATTCGCGCCCAACACGGTTTTCCGCGCCGCCTACGGGATCAACACCTACATGGAAGGCAACGGCGTGGGCAACATGGCCGTGGTGAATCCGCCGTACGTGGTAACGCGCGAAGAGGAAAACACCGGCTTGCCTCTGCCATTGACCACGCTCGATCAAGGCTACTCCGCGTTTCCGGCCGCTGCTTGCACGGCCACCGCGCTGATGGCGTTTTCGCCAAACTGCCTTGCTTCTTCCACCGTGCACGAAACCAATCCGAATCTTCGCCCCGCCGTCGACGAGCAGTGGAACGCCACCGTGCAGCATCAATTCGGCCGCGACACCACTGTGTCCGCCGGTTACGTGGGAAACAAAGTCACGCACATGACCGATCTGTTCCTCTGGAACCAGAAGGAAATCGTCAATGGCGTGCTCCAGCCCGGCCCGTACTCGCAACCCTTGATCGCCGCCGGAGCCAACGTTCGTTACAACGATTCCTCGGCCATCGAAACCTACAACGCTTTGGAATTCACCGCGCAGCAGCGCAATTTCCACGGACTTGACTTGCAGGCCGGCTACACCTGGTCCAAGTGCCTCACCAACTCCTTCGGTTACTTCGGCCAGTACGGCGACGAAGAGGGCGTTGGCCAGTCGCAGACCTACGGCGGCGCTTTCTTCTTCCAGAACGACTACGATCCTCTCGCCGACTACGGCCGCTGCTTCACCGACGTTGCCAGCACGCTGAACGGCTTCGCGCTGTATACACTGCCGTTTGGCCGGGGACAGCGTTTTGGCGGAGGAGTGAACAAGGGCTTGAATGAAGCCATCGGCGGCTGGTCCGCGTCGCTCGACTACGACATTCATTCCGGTTTTGCGATTACGCCCTCGGTGGCCGATCAATCCGGCACGGGCGGCGGCGCGCTGTTCTCTTACCGGCCTAACTGCGTTCCCGGCGTTTCGCAGTATGGCAATGGCCAGTTCGAAGAAGTTGGCCCGGGAACCTACGGCATCCAATTCCTGAATCCCGCCGCGGTCACTCTGCCCGCAGCGGGCACCTTCGGCAACTGCGGCACGGGCGCTTTCCGCGGACCTTCACTGAAGACTGCGGATCTCGACATCACCAAAGCATTTCCGATCAACGAGCGCTTCAATCTGCAGTTCATGGCGCAGTTCATCAACCTGACCAACACGCCGATCTGGGGTGCGCCCACCTCCTCTTGCGGTCCATCTTGCAACGGAGTGGTCACTACCGGCGCCACTGGCGGTAGCACCGGAGCAGGCACGTTCGGCCTGATTCAGTCGCTCGACCCCGGCAGGCAGATTCAATTCGCCTTAAAACTGAACTTCTGACGATACAAGGGAGTGGGTTCACGCCAAGGCAGCCGCTCGAAAGGGCGGCTGCCATTAGTTCTTCTGGTCCTTCTTCGCATGAGCAGATACTGTCCGCTTGCGCGCACCTGCCTCCCGTAAGCGGGCAGCCCACGTGCCTCCGGCCGACCACTGAACACCTAATCGGCTGATTCTGCTCAACCTAGCTGCACCCACTTCGGAAGGTAATCTGCCTGTAGCTCCGCTTAGCAGACGAGGTGCGTCCACTCGCATGGCTTGGCGGTCGCTGGCTGGCCCGGGAGGAATCGTGATGAAGACGCTCATTCAGGACATTCGCTACGGCCTTCGCGCGCTGATGAAATCCCCCGGGTTCGCCATCATTGCCATTCTGACCCTGGCGCTCGGAATCGGCGCGAACACCGCGATTTTTTCCGTCGTCAACACGCTCTTTCTGCACCCGCCGGGCGTGGCGCAACCCGACCGCGTGGTCGTCCAGCGCGCGCGCTACAACAAGCTCGGCCTGAAAAACATCGTCGTCTCCGTGCCCGATTATGCGCAGGTGCGCGACAGCAAGCAGTTCTTCGCCGCGGCTGCGCTGGAGACCCCCGGGAGTTTCAATTACACGGCTAGCGCCTATCCCCTCCAGCTGAAGGGTGCGATGGTCTCTTGGCAGTGGTTCGAGGTTTTTGGCGCAAAGCCGGTCGTGGGCCGCGTTTTCAGCCCCGACGAAGACCAGCCCCATGCCGACCACGAAGTTGTTCTCTCCTACGGCGCGTGGCAGCGCTGGTTTGGCGGCGACGCCAGCGCCGTCGGACGCTCCATTCAGCTGAACCAGGAGCCCTATCGCATCATCGGAGTGATGGGCCGGAATTTTCAGTGGCCGAATCCGCAGACGGACCTCTGGGCGCCGCTGGGCCTCGATCCCAAGGCCTTTTCCGTCGACAACACATTCAACGAGAACTATCTCTCCGTCGCGCGCCTGCAGCCAGGCGTGTCCTTCGCGCAGGCCAGCGCCTACATGAACATTCTCAACCAGCGCGTTATGAATAATCCGGCCACTGCTTTCGCGAAGACAGCGCAGTGGGGCATGTTCCTGATGCCGCTCACCGACTACGTCTTCGGCAATCTGCAAACGCCGATCTTGATTCTCACCGGCGCGGTCGCGTTTGTCCTGCTGATTGCCTGCGCCAATATCGCCGGCCTTTTGCTGGCCAAGGCGGCGGGGCGCTCCAAGGAACTGGCGGTGCGCGCGGCGCTGGGCGCTTCACGGGCGCGCCTGATGGGTCAGGCGCTCGCCGAGAATCTCGCGCTCGGGGTGCTGGGAATCCTGGCAGGGCTGTTGGTGGCGCAGATCGGAATCAGAGCGCTGCTTTTCGCCGCGCCTAAGGAAATGGCCAACGGCCTCGCGTTTTCGCTCGATGGCTACGTCCTCGCTTTCACCATTGTCGCTGGCCTTGTCGCTGTTCTGATTTTCGGGATCGTCCCGGCGTGGCATATGTCGCACGCCGATCCCTACAACGCGCTGCGCGAATCCGGCCGCTCGTCCACCGGCAGCCGCGGCCGCCAGCGCTTCCGCGCGCTGCTCGTCGCCGGGGAACTGGCGCTCGGACTTGTGCTTCTGGCGGGCACCGCGCTGCTGCTGAAAAGTTTGTCGCGCATCGGCGACGTGAATCCCGGCTTCAATTCGCACGGCGTGATGGCCGCCGGGGTTTCGCTGCCCGACACGCAATATCACAGCACTGACCAGCAGGACGCGTTTTTCCACACCGTGGTTGACCGTCTATCGCAAACGCCGGGAATTGTTGCTGCGGGCGCAGGCTTTCCGCTGCCGTTCGGGGGCGCCGATGGTACGGCCTCTTTCAATATTCTGGGACGGCCGACCGCTCCGGGCGATCCCGGCCCGCACGGTGCGGTTCGCTACGTGACACCCGGCTATTTCACTTCCTTGGGGATTCCATTGCTTAAGGGGCGCTATTTCACCGACGAAGACCGCAAAGGCTCGCAAGCGGTGGCCATTATTGACGAAAATATGGCCCGCGCCTACTGGCCCAGCGGGGACCCCATCGGAAAACAGTTAAGGCGCGGCGACAACTCGCCTTGGGCGACGATTGTCGGCATCGTCGGCAACATTCGCTTCACCACGCTCGCCGGCGAAGAGCAATCCGCCTCAATCTCCATGTCTTCCGGAAAGGGCTCGTATTATTTTCCGGTCTACCAGTCTGAAGCGCCGTTCGGATTCCTGATTGCGAAAACCAGCGGCAATACCGCCACGGCGGACGCCGCCATTCGCCAGGCCGTGCATGACGTCGATGCCAATCTGCCGGTTTCCGACATGGAAGCCATGGACACGCGCATCTCCGATTCTCTCGGCCCGCAGCGCTTCGCCACCAATTTGCTGGCGGTCTTTGCAGGCCTGGCGATTTTGCTCGCGGCGGTCGGGCTCTACGGCCTCATCAGCTACAGCGTCACCGAGCGCACCAACGAAATCGGCATTCGCATGGCACTTGGCGCGCGGCCAATCGACGTGCTGCGAATGGTCCTTACGCAGGGCGCAAAACTGGCTCTCGCGGGCGCGGCCGCGGGCATCATCGCCGGCCTTGTGCTCATGCGCGCAATGCAGAGCGTGCTCTACGGAGTCAGCGCGGCAGACCCGCTGTCTTTTGCTGACGCAGCCGTTTTGCTGCTGCTGGTCGCTCTGCTCGCCTGCTACATTCCGGCGCGCCGCGCCACGCGCGTCGATCCCATGATCGCGTTGAGATACGAGTGACTTCTTTGCCTCGGAGGCCGTGATGAACACACTGCTACAGGACATCCGCTATGGCCTGCGCATGCTGGTGCGGTCACCAGGATTCACCGCCGTCGCCATCCTCACCCTCGCGCTGGGCATCGGCGCCAACACCGCCATCTTCACGGTGATCAATTCCGTGCTGCTCAGCACCCTGCCCGTAAAAAATCCGCAGCAGCTCGCATTCCTCACCGATCCCGGCGCCGCGGGAATGAACATCGGCCAGCAATCCGGCGATCGCGACCAGCTCACCTATCACGAATATCTGGCGATTCGCGAACGCAACACCGTTTTCTCGGACGTGCTGGCGATTCAATCGCAAACCGCGCCCGTGCCCGTCACCGTAGGCAACGCCGCAAGCAGCGCCGATCAGAACGCCCCGCAGACCAGCGTCAACATGACCAGCGGAAACTACTTCGACGTTCTCGGCGTCAGCGCCATTTTGGGCCGCGTCTATTCGAGCGATGTCGACCGCGTGCGCGACGCCAACCCTGTCGCGGTGATCAGCTACGATTTTTGGCAAAACCGCTTTGGCGGCGCCGCTTCGGTGATTGGCAGCCAGGTGACCATTCGCCGCACCACCTTTGACATCATCGGCGTGGCCCCGCGCAACTTTTTCGGCCTCACCGTCGGCTACGCGCCGGATATCTGGGTCCCGCTGACCATGCAGTCAGAGGTCTATCCCGGATACGATTGGCTGGCGCCCGCGAAAAATCCACACGAAAAGACCGAGTGGCTGCAAGTGGTGGGACGGCTCAAGCCCGGCGTGAGCGTCGCGCAGGCAAAAGCTGGCGTCAATGTTTTGTTCCAGGAATATCTGCAGGCGCAGATCGGCTCGACCGCAAGCGCTGACGACCGCAAGAATTTCCTCGATCAACAGTTGGCCGTCACCGAGGGAAGCCACGGCGCGTCCGTCGTCCGTGAGGATTTTGAGCAGCCGCTGCTGATTTTGATGGGCGTCGTCGGGCTCGTGTTGCTGATTGCTTGCGCCAACGTGGCCAACCTGCTGCTCGCCCGCGCGGCGTCTCGGCAAAAGGAAATCGCGGTGCGCGTGGCCCTGGGCGCAGGACGGGCGCGGCTGTTCCGCCAATTGCTGACGGAAAGCATGCTCCTGGCCGCCGCGGGCGGCGGTCTCGGTTTGCTGTTTGCTCCGTGGGCCGACTCTGCACTATTGCGCATGGTTTCGGGCGGCCAGACGCCTATCCCGCTGAACATCCACGCCGATGCCAAAATTTTGGCATTCACCCTGGCTGTCGCGGTGCTCACGGGCATTCTGTTCGGCCTGGCGCCCGCCTATCGCGCGTCTCGCGTGGACCTGAACGACGTGCTGAAAGGGAATTCGCGCGGCGTCATCGGCGGCACTGCCCGCAAAGGCCGCGCGCCGATCGGCAAAATTCTTGTGGTCGGACAAGTGGCCCTTTCTCTGCTGCTGCTGATCGTGGCCGGGCTTTTCGTGCGCAGCTTCCAGAAATTGTCGGACGTCGACCTCGGCTTTGATCGCGACCACCTACTCGTCTTCGACGTGCATCCGCAAACCGCGGGGTACCAGGACGCGGCTGGCGCGGAAGTCTTGAAGGAAATGCTCGACCGCTTGCGCGCGATCCCCGGCGTGCGCGGCGCCACGCTCTCCGACAACGGCTTGCTGGGCCATTCCGATTCGCAGGATCCCATCAGCATCGACGGATACACGCCCAAACAGGGCCAGCGCATGCACGCGAACTTCGACGAAGTCGGCCCGTATTTTTTCTCCACGATTGGAACGCCCATCCTCATGGGGCGCGAAATCCTTCCCGAGGATTCCGGAAACGGCCAGCGCGTCGGCGTGATCAACGAGACCATGGCGCACTATTTCTTCGGCAATGAAAATCCCATTGGCCGCCGCGTCTGGGACATGTTTGCCACCACGCACACGGACTTTGTCGTGGTCGGCGTGGTCGCCGATTCGAAACACAACAGCCTGCGTGAAAAACCGCGGCCGCGATTCTACGTTCCTTATTTCCATCCCATCGGCGAAGAAACCTACGCGACGGTCATGGTGCGTTTGGCGGGGAGCGCGGCCGGCGCGACTCCGGCAATTCGCCAGGCCGTGAGCCAAGCGGGGCCAAACCTGCCGGCGATTCGCATCCGCCCTTTGACGGATATAGTTGACCAGTCGCTTTCCACCGACACCATGATCACCAAACTCGCCGGATTTTTCGGCGCGCTCGCCGTGTTGCTGGCGTGCATCGGTCTTTACGGAATCATGGCCTACGCGATGGCTGGACGCACCAACGAGATCGGCATTCGCATGGCCCTCGGCGCGCAGCGCAAAGACGTGCTGTGGCTGGTCCTGCGCGAAACGCTGCTGCTGGTGCTGATCGGCGTCGCCATCGGATTGCCGGCGGTAATGGCCGTTTCGCGCGTCATCAAGAGCCTGCTCTTTGGGTTGACTCCGGCGGATCCGGCCACTCTTGTGTTTGCGACGGTGCTCATGTTCGCCGTGGCGGCGCTGGCGGGCTACATCCCCGCGCGCCGCGCGTCCAAGACCGACCCCATGGTGGCGCTGCGATACGAATAGTTGAAAGGCGGACGATGAACACTCTGCTGCAGGACATCCGCTACGCGCTGCGGATGCTGGCAAAGTCACCCGGGTTCGCCGCGATTGCCATTCTCACGCTGGCCCTCGGCATCGGCGCAAACACCGCGCTATTTTCGGTCGTCAATGGCGTACTACTCAATCCGTTGGCCTATCCGCATCCGGGGCAGCTCACCGCGATTTATGCCACCACGCCGGGCGCGACGCAGGGCTACGTCACCTATCTGAATTTTCTCGACTGGCAGCGCGAAGCGAAAACATTTTCGTCGATGGCCATGTACCGCAATCAGGATTACAGCATGACCGGCACGGCGCAGAGCGAGCGCGTGACCGGCTACATGATTTCCGCCGATTTTTTCACCGTGCTGGGCGTGCAGCCGGTGCTGGGCCGAACGTTTCGCGCCGATGACGATCACCTGGGCGCGGGGCCGGTCGCGATTTTGGGCGGCGAATTCTGGAACCGTGAATTTGGCGCTTCGCGCGACGTGCTGGGGAAGTCGCTGGTGCTCAACGGCGCTTCGTACACGATTATCGGCGTGATGCCTCCTGGTTTTCGCTTTTACGGGCAGATGCGCGACATCTACACGCCGATCGGCCAGTGGAGCGATCCGTCGTTTCGCGACCGCCACATCGACATGAGCGCGCACGCCGTAGGGCGGCTGTACCCCGGAGTGACGGTCGCACAGGCGCAAGCGGACATGGACGAGGTGGCGCGGAATCTGGCGGCGGCGTATCCCGACGCGGATAAAGACGTGGGCATGAGCGTGGTTTCGATGAAGCAGGACATCGTGGGCAACGTGCAGCCGATTTTGCTGGTGCTGCTGGGCGCGGTGGGATTTTTGCTGCTAATTGCGTGCGTGAACGTCGCGAATCTGTTGCTCGCGCGGTCGATGGGGCGTTCGCGCGAGTTTGCGATTCGCGCGGCGCTGGGAGCGAGCCACTGGCGCGTGGTGCGGCAGCTTTTGACGGAAAGCATTTTGCTGGCCGGCGCGGGAGGCGCGCTGGGATTGCTGCTGGCGTTTGTGGGAACCAGTACGGCGCTGCACGTTCTGCCGGGGACGCTGCCGCGCGCGAGCGAAATCGCGATGGATGGGCGCGTGCTGCTGTTCACGCTGGGCGTTTCGCTGGCTGCGGGAGTTTTATTTGGCATGGCGCCGGCGCTGAAAACTTCACGCGTGAATTTGCAGGAGGTGCTGAAGGAGAGCGGACGCGGTGCGAGCGGCCGGCGGCACCGTTTGCACGGAGTTTTCGTCGCCGTGGAAGTGGCCATGGCGCTGGTGCTGCTGGTCGGCGCGGGCCTGATGGTTCGCACCTTCGCGGCGTTGTGGCGCGTGAATCCGGGATTCATTCCGAACCACGCGATCACCTTCAATCTGTCGATGCCTTCCACGGCAAAGACCACGTCGGCGGAGACGCGCGCGCGCTTGCGCGCGTTTGAAGCGAAGATGCGCGCGATTCCCGGAGTGACGGCGGTCTCCATCACCACGGGCTCGCGGCCGATGATTCACGACACGGTTTTGCCGTTCTGGATTCAGGGCAATCCGAAGCCGGAGCATATGAACGACATGCCTCAGGTGCTTTGTTACCTGGTGGACCCGGGATTTCAGAAAGCGATGGGCGTGACGCTCGAGCGCGGACGGTTCATCACCGAAGCGGACAATGAAAATGCGCCGCTGGTAGTGGTGATCGACGACGTGTTCGCGCGCAAGTATTTCCCGAATGAAGATCCCATCGGCAAGCGCATCAACATCGCGCTCTTCAACGTGCAGGGCGAAATTGTCGGCGTGATCGGCCACGTGCAGCAATGGGGTCCGGGAAACGACGCGAAAGCGGCCGTGGAAGGGCAGATGGAGTATCCGTTCATGCAGCTTCCGCCGCAGTTGATGCCGCTGGTGGCCGACGCGGATTCCGTGGTGCTGCGGACCGAGGGAGACCCGACGGCGGTGATGGACGCGGTGCGGCGCGGCGTGCGCGAGCTCGACCCGCGCGAAATCGTCTACGGCGTGCAGACGCTCGACGAAGTGCTGGCGAATTCGATGGCGGCGCGGCGGCTGTCGATGATTCTGCTGGGGGCGTTTGCGGCGTTGGCCTTGGCGCTCGCGAGCGTGGGAATTTACGGCGTGATTTCCTATCTGGTGGGGCAGCGAACGCATGAAATCGGCGTGCGCATGGCGCTGGGCGCGCAACAGAGCGACGTGTTGCGGTTGATTTTGGGCGAAGGCGGCCGCATGGCGCTGGTGGGAGTGGTGATTGGCGTAGCCGCGGCGCTGGGCCTGACGCGGTTGATGAAAGGCATGCTGTTTGGCGTGAGCGCGAGCGATCCGCTAACGTTTATGGGCGTCGCGATTGTCCTGATCGTTGTGGCGCTCGCAGCCTGTTACATCCCCGCGCGGCGCGCGATGCGTGTCGACCCGATGGTGGCGCTGCGCTATGAGTAGAGCGAGTCAGAGTGAGCCATGGCGAAAATAGAGCGAAACGTCTAATCGTCAATGGTCGGAATTAGAAATGTTCGTAAGTGCTTGTGAATAAAGGCCGGGCCAGTTTCTAATCGCCAACTTTGGCGCCTTGTTTTGGGTAGCAGCTGTGAGGAGACGCAAATGAACACATTGATTCAGGATATTCGCTACGGCCTGCGCATGCTCCTGAAGAATCCCGGCGTAACGCTCCTCGCCGTCTGCGCGCTCGCGCTGGGCATCGGCGCGAACGCCGCGATTTTCAGCGTCGCCGACCCCCTCCTCCTGCGCCCCGAGCCGTTCCCGAACCTCAGCCGCCTGGCGCTCATGTTCAACAAAGTGGGCACACTCACCGACGAGAACTCCATGTATCCCGCCGACTACGAGGCAATTCGCACGCAGAGCCGCTCCTTCGAGCAGCTCGCCGCGCACACAGGGGAAAGCCTGAGTTTGACGGGCCAGGGCGACCCGGAGCGCGTGCAAGGGGAAAAGGTGACTCCGAATTTCTTCGATGTGCTCGGCGTGCAACCGCTCATGGGGCGCGGCTTCACGGCGCAGGAGGGCACGCCCGCAAATGACGCGGAAGCGATTCTGAGTTACGGTCTGTGGCAGAGCAAATTCGCCGGCGATCCGGGCGTCGTCGGCAAAGAAACGCACATCAACGGGCGAAGCTACACGATTGTCGGCGTGATGGGGAAAGATTATGACTATCCGGTAGCGACGGATTTGTGGGTGCCGCTGGCGCTTACGGCCGCGGACAAAACCAGCCACGACAACAATTATATTTTTCCCGTTGGCCTCCTGAAGCCGGGCGTTTCCGTCGCGCAAGCAGCAGCGGAAATGGACGCGCTCGGAAAACAACTGGCGAAGGAATTTCCGCAAGCGGATGCGAAGATGACCATTCGCGCCGTGCCGTTCCGCACCTACGCGACCGATGAGCTGACCCACGATTTCATGTTGTTGCTTCTGGCGGCGGTGGGATTTGTGCTGCTGATTGCCTGCGCCAACGTGGCGAATCTACAACTGGCGCGCGTCGCGGGACGCGAACGGGAAATTGCCGTGCGCGCGGCGCTGGGAGCGAGCCGCTGGCGCGTGGTGCGGCAATTGCTCACCGAAAGCGTGATTCTGGCGCTCGCCGGAGCGGGAGCGGGATTACTGCTCGCGGCATGGGCAGTGAGCCTGACCGTCAACTACATACCGCCGGAGCTTTCGCAGTACATCGCGGGATGGAACCGCGTCGCGCTCGATTGGCGCGCCGTTGCGTACACGGTTGCGATTGCGGTGCTGGCGGGAATTCTGGCAGGACTCGCGCCGGCGCTGGGCCAGTCGCGTCCGGATATTTCTGGCGCGCTGAAGGAAGGCGGCCGCGGCGGCCCCGGACGCGCTTCGCATCGTCTGCGCAGCGTGCTGGTGGTGGCCGAAGTGGCGGCGTCGCTCGTGTTGCTGGTCGGCGCAGGGTTGCTGGTCAAGGGATTTCGCGCGCTGCTCGACGCGCAAAATCAATTTTCTCCGCAGAGCTTGCTTACGATGAACATCTCGCTGCCAGCGAGCAAATATGACACACAGGTGAAGCGCGGGCAGTTTTTCCAGCAGGTGCTGGCGCAGATGAGCACGATACCGGGCGTGAAAGCCGCGGCGTTTGCGACCTACGTGCCCAATTCCGATGGTATGAGCTATCACGTCTACAGCGCTGAAAACCAGCCGTACGCCGAGGATGCCGGGCACGTCGCGCTGCACGAATCGGTCAGCCCCAGTTATTTTCAGACGCTGGGCGTTTCGCTCTTGCGCGGACGCGACTTTACAGACGCGGACGGAGCGAATGCGCAGCGCGTGGCCATTGTCAGCCGCTCGATGGCAGAACGCTACTGGCCGGGAGAGGACGCCATCGGAAAACGGCTCCGGGAAGGGCGGCCGCAAAGGCAAAATCCGTGGATGACCGTCGTGGGCGTTGTCGCGGATGTGAAATACAACGCGTATTTTCCGATCAACGCGGCGGTCTACGCGCCCGACGCGCAGGACGTGGAAGTGTATGGCGCCTTTCTGCTGCGCACGGCCGGTGACCCGCTCAGCTTTGTTCCCGCGGTGCGCGCCAAAATTGCCATTGTCGATCCCGAGCAGCCGATTTACGAGCCGAAAACGCTGGCGCGGCTGACCTGGGAGGAACTGATCGGTATTTCTTTCATCGCCACGATGATGGCGGTGCTGGGTTTGATTGCGCTGGTGCTGGCGTCGTCGGGAGTTTATGGCGTGATGGCGCATTCGGTGACCGAGCGCACGCACGAGATCGGCATTCGCCTGGCGCTCGGCGCGGAGCCGCGGCAAGTGCTGCAATGGATCGCGGGGCGGGGAATTCGCCTGGCGGTGATTGGCCTCGCTATCGGGTTGGGGCTGGCGTTTGCGTTGGCGCGGATGATGTCGAGCTTGCTGTACGGCGTCTCGTCCACGGATCCGCTGATTTTTGTGGGCGTGCCGGCGACGCTGGCGCTGGTCGCGATTGCGGCGTGCTATTTGCCAGCGCGGCGAGCGATGCGCGTCGACCCGATAGTGGCGTTGCGCTACGAATAGGGGAAAGGAGAAACCATGAGCACCTTGCTGCAGGACATTCGCTATGCCATTCGCACCCTCATGAAGGCTCCAGCCTTCGCGGCCATCGCCGTCCTCACCCTGGCGCTCGGCATCGGCGCGAACACCGCCATTTTCTCCGTGGTGAACACAACTCTGCTTCGGCCTTTGCCGTTTCACGATTCTTCGCAGCTCGTCGACCTTTGGGGCCACAGCACGATGTTCGATTTTCCGAATCTCGGAATGTCGCTGCCCGATATCCAGGACATCCGCGCGCAGAACTCGGTCTTTTTGGCTATGGCGCCATACAACTATTGGAGCGTGACGCTCACGGGCACCGGTGCGCCACAGGCGCTCGACTGCGGGAAAATTTCTGCAGATTTTTTTCCGCTGCTCGGCATGAAGCCTCTTTATGGGCGCATCTTCACAGCGGCCGAAATGCAGCCCGGCCAGGATCGCGAAGTGATTTTGAGCTACGAGCTGTGGCAGAAACAGTTCGGCGCGGATCCGCGCGCGGTGGGCAAGAACATCACCCTCGATGGTAATCCCTACGCGATCATCGGAGTCATGCCTCCCCAGCAGCATATCGAGTTCATGACCAATATGGCATTGTGGACCCCCTTCGCCCCCACAAAAGACGAACTCGCCGCGCGCGGCAATCACGGGACTACGGCGATTGCGCGCCTTAAGGCGGGCTGCACGTTGGCGCAGGCGCAAACCGAGCTCGACGGTATCGCCGCGCGCCTCGCGAAAACTTATCCCGACACCGACAAGACCTGGAGCTTTCGCGCGCGTTCGCTGCAAACCGATCTCTTCGGCGATGCGCGGTTGCCTCTGCTGATTCTGCTCGGCGCGGTCGGGTTCGTTCTGCTGATCGCCTGCGCCAACGTGGGCAATTTATTTCTGTCGCGCGGCTGGACGCGCCGCCGCGAACTCGCCATTCGTTCCGCTCTCGGCGCCACGCGCGGCCGATTGATCCGCCAGTTGCTCGTCGAAAGTCTGCTCGTCGCGCTCGTTGGCGGCGCCTGCGGCCTGCTTTTCGCCACCTGGGGCGTGCAGGCGCTGCGCGATCTGCTCCCACCGGACACTCCGCGCGTGAAGGACCTGAACATCGACCAAGTGGTCCTGTGGTTCACGCTCGGCGCTTCCATCCTTGCGGGACTTTTGTTTGGACTTGCGCCGGCGGTCCTCGCTTCGCGTCAGGAACTGACCGCCGTCATTAAGGAAGGCGGCGCGGGCGCGCAGACCGGCGCCGGAGGCGTGCGCCACAAATTCCTGCGCCAGTTGCTGGTCGTCGGCGAAGTCGCCCTCGCGCTTTCTTTGGTCATCGGCGCCACGCTGGCGTTGCGCAGCTTCGCCCGTCTGCGCAGTGTCAGTCTCGGCTTTCGTTCCGACCACGTGCTCACCATGACAATTAATTTCGCGCCGGAAAAGTTCGCCAAGCCAGATCGAGCGATCTCCTATGCGCGCCAGATTCTCGCCGAAACGCGCGGCATTCCCGGCGTCGAATATGCCGGCGCGTCTGCCTATGCTCCGCTTTCCGGCTACAAGGGTGAATCCACATTCCGGACCGATACGACTCCGCAAGATTCCTCGCCAACGGCCGAGGCTAACCGCTCCACGCCCGGCTATTTTCAAGCGCTCGGCGTTCCGTTCCTTGCGGGTCGCGATTTTACCGACACGGACAAGATCGGCGCGCCCGACGTTTACATCGTCAACGAAGCTTTCGCGCGTCAATATTTCGGCAACGCGAGTCCGATTGGAAAAAGACTCGCAACAAATGGGAACCACAAACCGAATCCAACATGGGGCGAAATTGTCGGTGAAGTTGCAAACTTTCGCGACCAATCCGCTAAGGACGCGCCTGCGCCATACTTTTTCGATCCCTATGATCAAGCGAACGACGCGACAGACCTCTCGCTCGTAGTACGCACAAAAACCGATCCGCTTGCTGTTGTCTCCGCTGTTCAGGAACGCATCTGGTCGCTCAATAAATCACAACCCATCGAGAATATCGAATCCATGGATCAGCTCGTCTCCGCGTCCAACGCGCAACCGCGCTTTGAAACTTTTCTGCTCGGTGGATTTGGCGCGCTGGGATTGCTGCTGGCGGTAGTGGGAATTTACGGCGTGATTTCCTATTCGGTGACGCAGCGGACGCACGAAATCGGCATTCGCATGGCGCTGGGCGCGGAGCCCGGCAACGTGATGCGTCTGATTCTCGCGCACGGGCTGAAACTCGCGGTGATTGGCGTGGCCATCGGCATTGGCGCGTCGCTGGCGCTGACGCGGCTGATGTCGACGCTGCTGTTCGGCGTGAGCGCCACCGATCCGCTGACGTTCGCGGGCGTGGCCATTCTGCTGGCGGCCGTGTCGCTCGCGGCGTGTTACATCCCCGCGCGGCGGGCGATGAGAGTGGATCCCATGGTGGCATTGAGATACGAATAGAGGCGAGCGATGAACACTCTGCTGCAAGACTTGCGTTACGCGATTCGTCTGCTGCTGAAGTCCCCGGGTTTCACGGCCATCGCGGTGCTCACGCTGGCGCTCGGCATAGGCGCCAACACTTCGATTTTTTCCGTGGTGAATACGGTGCTGCTGCGTCCGCTGCCGTATCCGCACGCCGATCGCCTGGTTTTTCTCGGCGAATGGTCGAAGGACATTCCCGGCATGAGCATTTCCATGCAGGATTTCGACGATTGGCGCGCCGCGCAGACGGTGTTCAGCGACATGGCGCCGTACCGCCCGGACAACGTGACGCTGACCGGCCTAGGCCAGCCGGAGCGGCTGCAAGAGCGGCAAATCACCGCGGACCTGTTTCCGACGATGGGCGTGCAGCCGATCCTGGGCCGGCCGCTGACGCCCGCCGACGACAGAGTCGGCGCTGCGCCGGTTGCTCTGCTGAGCGACGGATTTTGGACGCGCCAGTTCGGACGCGACCCGAACGTCATCGGCAGGCAACTGACGCTCGACGGAGAAGCGTTCACGATTATCGGCGTCCTGCCGAGCAGTCATTTTCACGAAAGCTGGCGCTCGTTTGACGTTTTCACTTCCTTGTGGCGGCTGGAAGATCAACTGGGCGGCGTGAAGCATCGCGGCGACCATCCGGGAATCTACGCGTATGCGCGGATGAAGCCGGGCGTGACGGTGGAGCAGGCGCACGCGCAATTGGCGGGAATCGAAGAGGGGCTCGCCAAGCGGTATCCGTCGGATGATGCGGGCCAGAGCGCCACGGTGCAACCGCTCCTCGATGCTGTGGTGCCAAATGAGGGGCTGCCGCTGCTGGTGTTGATGGCCGCGGTGGGATTTGTGCTGCTGATCGGCTGCGCGAACGTCGCCAATTTGCTGATGGCGCGGGCCACGGAAAGGCAGAGGGAAATTGCGGTTCGCATGGCGCTGGGCGCAGGACGCTGGCGTTTGATGCGGCAATTATTTGCTGAGAGCCTGATGCTGTCGCTTGTCGGCGGCGCGCTGGGGCTGCTGCTCGCGTTTTGGGCGACTCCCGCGCTGGCTCGCCTTGCCGCGGACAGTGTACCGCGCATCGAGGACATTGGAGTGGACGGATGGGTATTGGCGTTCACGCTGGGCGTGTCGCTCGTCACCGGACTGCTTTTCGGCATCTTCCCGGCGCTGCAGGCAACGCGCACAGATGGCAACTCCATTCTGAAGGAAGGCTCGCGCGGCGGTGGTTCCGGCGCGGGGCATAAGCGGCTGCGCGATGCGCTGGTGGTGGCCGAAATTGCCATCGCGGTGGTTTTGGTGGTTGGCGCGGGACTGACGCTGAAGAGTCTTTTCCGAGTGCTCGGCGCGGATCAGGGATTCAATGCGCCGGGCGTGACGTCGGCAACGTTTGGCCTGCCCGATGGGAAATACAAGACCGACAGCCAGCGGCGGCAGTTCATTGAACAAGTGATGGAAAAAGTGCGCGCCATTCCGGGCGTAGAGGCGGCGGGGATCAAAACCCCGCTCCTGGGCGGGAACCAGACGGCGTTCATGGTGGAAGGGCAGCGGCCTTTGAAGGTCGAAGAGTATCCGTCCACGGAACTGTCGCGCGCGACGCCGGGCGCTCTGGAAGCGATGGGCGCAAAGCTGCTGAGCGGACGATTTTTTACCGCCGGCGACAACGAAAAGGCCCCGCTGGTCTGCATCGTGGACGAGGCCATGGCCAAGAAATACTGGCCGGGGCAGAATCCCATTGGCAAGCATTTGACGACGGAAGGCGAGCAGCCGGGCAAGCCGAGGGCATGGATGACCGTGGTTGGCGTGATTCGCACCATCAAGAATTACGGCGCGGACCAACCCGTGCTCGTCGAGACGATTATTGCGGATGAGCAAAGCCCCGGTTCCGGCGGAAATATTTTGGTGCGCTCCGCTGTAAATCCGGCGCAGTTGATTCCGGCGCTGCGCGCGGCGGTGCAGTCCGTCGATCCGGATTTGCCGCTCTACAATGTGCGCAGGCTCGAAACTGTGGTGGATGAAAATGTGGCGCCGCGTAGACTTTCCGTTTCGCTGCTCGGCGGATTCGCGGCTCTCGCGTTGCTGCTGGCTGCGATGGGCATTTACGGGGTGATGGCCTATGCGGTGAGCACACGAACGCACGAGATCGGCATTCGCATGGCGCTGGGCGCCGACTCGCAAAGCGTGATGCGGCTCGTGCTGGGCCACGGCGTGCGCCTGGCGCTCGTTGGCGTGGCGATCGGAATCGCCGCCGCGTTGGCGTTGACCCGGGTGATGGCCAGCCTGCTGTTCGAAGTGCGCGCCACCGATCCGGTGACGTACGTCGGCGTCGCGGTTCTGCTGACGGTAGTCGCGCTGGCGGCGTGTTACATCCCGACGCGGCGGGCGATGAAAGTGGATCCCATGGTGGCGCTTAGATACGAGTGACGCTGTGCTTTCGTAGGGGCGCTGCTTGCCGCGCCCGTCGCGACTCCCCGAGTCGCGCAGGGGTTTTCTGTTGCGCTGGCTTGAGCCTCAATGATTTTTGTAGGGGCGACCCTTGGGTCGTCCGGGCGGGGCAAGCCACTGCCGTTGCGGGTTGACAAATCGCGCCCGCCTGCGTCTAAACCACCGAGGTGAACGATGGTCACACTGCTGCAGGACATTCGTTACGCCATTCGTCTGCTGCTCAAATCGCCCAGCTTCACGGCCATCGCCATTCTGACGCTTGCTCTCGGCATTGGCGCCAACACCGCCATCTTCAGCTTGATGGACGCCGTGCTCCTGAAGTCGCTGCCGGTGAACCACCCGCAGCAGCTTGTGCTCTTCACCTGGGACGACAACAAATGGCCGCCGCAGTATTCGCAAACCGGCTGGGACTCGCGCTTTTCGTTTTCCTATCCGCAATTCGAAACATTCCTCCACGAAAATAAATCGCTCTCGAGCGTCTTCGCGTTCGCCCCGCTCGGCGCCAGCGCGGACAACAGCGTCATCACCGTCGACGGCGACGCTGGGCTCGCTAACGGCGCGATGGTCAGCGGCGATTATTTTTCCGGCCTCGGTGTGGCGCCGCTGATGGGACGTGGCATCACGGAGCAGGACGAAGACAAAGGCGCGCCGCGCGTCGCCGTCATCAGCTACGCCTATTGGACGAGCCGTTTTGGACGAGACCCGGACATTCTGGGCCGCCACGTCGAGCTGAATGGCCTGCCGTGCACAATCGTCGGCGTGGTGCCGCCCACGTTTGCCGGCATCCAGCCGGGCCTCCAACCGGATGTTTTCATCGCATTCGACGATCTTCCGAACCTTCGCCCTTGGAGCCAGAAGCCCAACGGTTCTGATTCCTTCTTCACGGCGCGGAATTGGGTGATCCTAAATATTTTTGGCCGGCTCAAGCCCGGCGTATCGCGCCATCAGGCCGAAGCCAAGCTGAACATACTCTTCCACAATTTCCTCACCACGGATTGGAAGCCCGCAAAGGCCAGCGACATTCCGGCATTCACGCTCACTCCGGGGAGCCAGGGTATTCCAAACCTGCGCGAAGGCTTCAGCCAGCCGCTGCAGATTCTGATGGTTCTCGTCGGCCTGGCGCTGCTGATTGCCTGCGCCAACGTCGCCACGCTGCTGCTGGCGCGCGCCAGCTCCCGCCAAAAGGAAATCAGCGTGCGTCTGGCCATCGGCGCTACGCGCGCACGGCTCCTTCGCCAGCTGCTCACGGAAAGCGTGCTTCTTTCCGTCCTGGGCGGCGCGCTTGGCCTGCTCTTTGCCGGATGGGGAACGAACATGCTGCTCGCGATGTTTGCCGGCGGCTCGAACCAAATCGCCCTCGACGTAAAGCCCGACATGACCGTGCTGCTTTTCACGCTCGGCGTTGCCGTGCTCACGGGAATCCTGTTTGGCCTCGCGCCCGCGTTGCGCATTTCGCGCATGGATTTGGCGTCCATCATGAAAGATTCGAGCACGAGCACCACCGCCGGGCGTGAGAAGCACCGCCTGGGAAATTCTCTGGTCGTCGCGCAGGTCGCCGCGTCACTCGTGCTGATGGTTGGCGCCGGACTTTTCGTTCGCACGCTGGTGAATTACGAGCACGAAAACTACGGCTTTAATCAGGAGCATCTCCTGACGTTTGGCGTTGACGCGAGCCGCCAGGGCTATCAAGGCGACCGCTTGCTCACTCTGTACTCGCAGTTGCAGGAACACCTGCAGGCGCTTCCTGGCGTGATCTCCGCCGCGGCGATCAGCGCGCCGCCATTTTCCGGATGGTCCAGCAACACCACCATCGCATTGGACGGCCATCCGAACACGGCCGATTATTCCCTGCGCTGGATGCGCGTTGGACCCGATTTCTTCCGCACCATGGGCATTCCCATCGTTCTCGGCCATGGCATCACCCGCGGAGATATTGCTGCTTCGCCCATGATCGCCGTGGTGGACGAGAATTTCGTCAAAAAATATTTTGCGCACGAAAATCCCATCGGCCATCGCTTCAGCCTCAACCGAGATGCTGACCCGAAATTCACTCTCGAAATTATCGGCGTAGCCAAGCCTGCCGAACTCGTCAACCCGCACAACGAGCCGCGGCCCAAGGCTTATGTGCCGTACGCGGCATTCCCGCAATACCTCGACAGCATGTTTTTCGAAGTGCGCTCCACCGGCGATCCCATCTCCGTCGTTTCCGAGATACGAGACACTGTACGCGGGATGGATGCGGGCCTGCCGCTCATGGAACTGAAAACGCAAACCGAGGAACGCGAGGAAGCTCTCGTTCAGGAGCGCCTGTTCGCGCGCCTCTCGGGTTTCTTCGGCTTGCTGGCGCTGGCCCTGGCGACCATCGGCCTCTACGGCACGATGGCTTACGCCGTTTCGCGCAAGACGCGCGAAATCGGCATCCGCATGGCACTCGGCGCCGAACCCAGCCATGTCATGCGCATGGTCGTCGTCGGCGGTATCCGGCTTGCCGGCATCGGCGCGGCCATCGGCATCGTCGGCGCGCTCAGCACTGCCCGTCTCGCGCGCAGCGTGATTTTTGGCGTCACGCCCAACGATCCCTTGACGTTAATCGGCGCCGCCGTCGTCCTAATGCTCGTCGCCATGCTCGCCTGTTACATCCCCGCGCGGCGCGCCATGCGCGTCGACCCCATGGTCGCGTTGCGCTACGAGTGACGCTGTAGCTCATGTCCCGTTCGCGCGGTTAGACGCGAGCTGACATGAGGCATTAACGCGGCTGAGTTTTTAGCCTGCGAGCCTCAATGGTTTTCGCAGGGGCGGACCCTTGGGTCGCCCGGGCGGGTCTAAAGACCTGCCCCTACAGACTTGCCACTGGTCCCTGCAATTGAGGCGTGACCGATCAGCTCGGCCCACGTCTAACGCAACGAGGTGCTTCGCCTAAATGATGGGCACATTGCTGCAGGACATTCGCTACGCGTTGCGCATGCTGGTGAAGGCGCCGGGATTCGCCGCCGTCGCCATCCTCACGCTCGCGCTGGGCATTGGCGCGAACACCGCGATTTTCAGCGTCATCAACGCCACTCTGCTGAAGCCGCTTGCTTACCCGAACAGCGACCGCCTGGTGCTGGTGTGGCAGACCTACGGCGGCGACGGCCCCGACGACATCAATATCGTCTCCGCGCCGAATATCCACGATATCGAGAAACAGAGCTCCGATGTTTTCGAGAGCCTGGCGATGTTCGATTCCGCGGGGCGCGGTTACAACCTGTCGCAAGGGAGCGAGCCGGAGCGCGTTTCGGGCTTGCGCGTCACCGCGCAATTTTTCCACGTGCTCGGCATCCAGCCGCTTCTCGGCCGCGCATTCTTCCCCGAGGAAGAAATCGCAGGCCGAGACCACGAAGTCATTTTGAGCTACGGACTCTGGCAGCGCCGCTATCGGGGCGATCCGTCCGTGGTGGGCAAGGCGATACGCATCGACGGGGAGAGCCTTACCGTCGTGGGCGTGATGCCGCAGTCGTTTCAGTTTCAATTTTGGAGCCACGCGCGCGAATTGTGGGTGCCCGTCGGATACACCGTGGGCGACAAAGACCGGGGCTCGAACTCCTTCGTGTGCATCGCGCGGCTGAAACCCGGCGTCACCCTGGAGCAGGCCAACGCTGAAGTGAGTACCATCGGCCACCGCCTTTCCAAGGAATATCCCGTGGACGATCCCGGCATGGGCGCCACGGTGATGCCCCTGGCTGAGTTTGGCATGCGGAATCTGAAGTCCACCATGCTGGCGCTGCTCGCCGCGGTGGGATTTGTGCTGCTGATCGCCTGCGTGAACGTGGCGAATCTCCTGCTCGCGCGCGGCGCCGCGCGGCAAAAAGAATTGGCCATTCGCTGCGCGCTGGGAGCGACGCGCCGGCGCGTGGTGCGCCAATTGATCACGGAAAGCCTCCTGCTCGGATTTTTGGGAGGCGTCGCGGGACTCGCCGTGGCGTTCGCGAGTTTGCGCCTGCTGATGCCTTTCCTTCCGACGAGTTTGCAATTTCTGCCTTTCCGGCATGTGGGGAGCATCGCGATTGACGGGCGCGTGTTTATTTTCGCGCTGCTGCTGTCTTGTGTGACGGGAATTTTGTTCGGCCTCGCGCCCGCGCTGGGCACGCGGCGCGCGCAACTGAACGATCCCTTGAAGGAAGGCGCCGGGCGCGGTCTGACCAGCGCGGGCGGAAACGGCCTGCGTCACGCGCTGGTGGCCGCGGAAGTGGCGTTGGCGCTGATTGTCCTGGCCGGCGCGGGCCTGATGATCGAGAGCATGGCGCGCTTGCTCGGCGTCAATCCCGGATTGAATCCCAAGAACGTGTTGACCATGGGCGTATCCACCGCGCAGGTGGACCTCTACAACGGTCCTCCGGTCGACGCGCATTTTTGCCAGGAGCTCACCGAGCACATCGGCGGAATTCCGGGCGTGCTTTCGGTGAGCGGCATCAGCCATTTGCCGCTCAGCGGAGGCAGCGCGGGACGCGGGTTCACCATCGAAGGCGCGCCCGATCCCGGCCCGGAGCACGAGCCGGGCGGCGGTTACGGTGTTGCTTGCCCGAATTTTTTCCGCACCATGGGCATTCCCATGGTCGAGGGCAGGGAATTCACCGACGACGATTCGCTCAACGGGCGCGGCGTGCTGATCATCAATCAAGCGATGGCCAAGGAATTCTGGCCGAGGCGAGATCCGGTCGGCACGCGAGTCAAACTCGGCGCCTTCAATTCCGGCAACCCATGGCTGACCATCGTGGGCATTGTCGCCGATTTCCGGCACGACAGCCTGGACTCCAAACCCCGGGCATTTTTCTACCGGCCCTTCCCGCAGGCCGCCTGGCCGGTCATGACCGTGGTGCTGCGCACCGCCTCGGCTCCGGGCGCGTTTGAAAAGCCAGTGAAGGAGTCCCTTGCGGAGATAGGCGCCGGCTATCCGGCTTCCGGCGTGGAAACGATGGAGCAAGTCGTCAGCAATTCGCTGGGGTCGCGGCGATTCCCGATGCTGCTTCTCGCTGCGTTCGCGGTGCTGGCGCTGGCGCTTTCCGCCGTGGGAATCGCAGGTGTCGTCGGCTACTCGGTAGTGCAACGCACGCACGAAATCGGCATTCGCATGGCGCTCGGAGCGCAGCCGCGCGACGTGCTGAAGCTGGTGCTGGGCGCAAGCATGTTGTGGACCTTCGGCGGCATCGCCGCTGGAATCGCCGGAGCGATTGGGCTCACGCGGCTGCTGGGCGATTTGCTTTACGGCGTGCACCCCGCCGATCCGTTCATTCTGGGAGCCACATCCCTGGTGCTGGCCGTAGTGGCATTCGCCTCGTGCTACTTCCCGGCGCGGCGCGCCATGCGTGTTGACCCGATGGTCGCGCTGCGGTACGAATAGCGGACTATACCGCCGTGATGTGCGGAGGTCTACGCGCCAGGCGATTGAGCACGAATCTTCTCGGGCGAAAACACGACATCGATAGTGGTCTCGATGTCGGTATCGACATCGAAGAGTTCGATGCGGTACCGCCACCACTTAACGGTGTCAATCGCCGTGGACGCGAGGACGTGCGGCCCAGAGGCATATCGAAGATCGCGCGGCCTGCCATCCGTACCGCTGATTAGTGCGCGGAGCACGACCGTTCCTGAAATGCCCGCTGCTTCAGCGGCAGGCGGAATCTCCGGAATAGTGCGATAGACAAGCAACTTCGCTTCAGTTGCGGCATCAACCCGGATTCGACGTGGCGCGCTTTGCTGTGCAGTTGACGAGATGGCAAAAGGGCGTTCCTCTTGGGCGCCCCGCACCACCCAAGCGGTATAGATCAATTCCTGATCGTTGTACTGTGCGGTGATTTCCCAACAACCATAAGTCGGAACACTGATGCCTCCCATAATCATCGCGTTATCTTCATCTCGCGGAAACGAATTGCCCCACATTTCTTCGGAAAAGGAAGGTGCCGGACCATCAAGCCTCTTTCCCGTAACAATCAGCGGCTCTTTCGACGAGAAGGCCGGGTGAATACGGAACCACGGAATCTTCATGCTGTAGGCATAAATCGAAGCTGGGTCATTCGGTCCCCTCCACGTTCCATCAATCGGAAGTATTGTCCACAACTTCTCAGACCCAAACCAAAACTGACCTTGGGGGAATGAGAGGGGAACGTGGAACGAAATAGGGGGCACAAATTCGCCGTCAGCCGGTAGAGTAACGTGGCAGTTGGCAGGCATTGTGTCGGCCGTCGATTGCGCCTGCGCCGTTTCGTGTTTGGCTAGGAAAAATGGGAGAACGAACAGAAAGCTAGCAAGAACAAAAAGTCGCACAATCCTAGTGGTGTCCATTGTACTGGACTCCTTAACTGCTCGCGACCCGCCCACGTGATTCTAGCACCCCTCCATGTGAGGTGAAAGCGTGGTTCCCCTGGAGCTAGGACTCTGCGCGAAACCTTCTCACTTGTGTGCCCCCGCGAGAATGCAGCTGGGGGCACTGTCCGCTTACGCGCAGTGACCTCCCGCAAGCGGACAAACTGCACCCCAGAGGGCCCCGCTACCACCGTCTAATCACATTGTTTTCAATAATATAAGCTCGGCCACTTCGGAAGGCAAGCTGCGTACGCTTCTCACAGACTTGCGAGGGGTGTTTGCGATGAAGACGCTCTGGCAGGACTTGGCTTACGCTCTCCGAATCCTCCGAAAATCTCCCACTTTCGCTGCGATCGCGATTCTTACCCTGGCGCTGGGCATTGGCGCGAATACCGCCATTTTCAGCTTCGTGGACGCCTGGGTCATCAAGCCCATCCCCTATCCGCAGCCGTATAGCCTGATGGTTTTGCTCTCGCACAACACCAAGAAGGGTTGGACCTCCAACTCCGTCACCTCGACCGCCGATTTTCTCGATTTTCAGAAGCAGCAGACTTCCTTTGCGCAAACCGCCGCGTGGACCAGTTGGAATTTCAACCTCACCGGCAACGGCCAGCCGACGCTGGTCGAGGGCGGGCGCGTGAGTTGGAATTTCTTCGACGCGCTGGGCGTGAAGCCGTTGCTCGGGCGCACTTTCACTCCGGACGAAGATCGGTCCGGCGCCGCGCATGTCGCCATCCTCGGCGAGGGTTTGTGGAAGAGCCGCTACGCCAGCGATCCGAACATTCTCGGCAAGCAGATACAGGTCGGCGGCGAGTCCTACACCGTCGTCGGCGTGATGCCTGGGAAGTTTCTGTTTCCGCTGCTGGGCATTTCGAATTTGTGGACGCCGCTGGCGCTCACCGACAAACAGCGCGCCGACCGCTTCAATGCCTGGTTTCAGTCCTTCGGAAGACTGAAGCCCGGCGTCAGCCAGCAACAAGCCGCCGCGGGAACCTCCGCCATTTTCGCCAGCCTGCAGAAAGAATATCCGCAGACCGACACCGACCAGACCATGCTGCTGAGCCCAATGATCACGGAAATCGGCGTGAATGAAGGCGTGCCGCAGGTGATGATCTGCTTGTGGATCGTCGGCCTGATTTTGCTGATCGCCTGCGCCAACGTGGCCAACTTGATGCTGGCGCGCGCCACGCAGCGCACCAAAGAAATGGCCGTGCGCGGAGCGCTGGGCGCCACGCGGGCGCGGCTCGTGCGGCAACTCGTCACCGAGTCGCTCGTGCTCTTCGCCTTCGGCGGCGTCGCTGGAATTCTCTTCGGCGCGTGGGGCATGGCCTGGATCGAGTCGCTGATCCCCGGCCACGTCCGCGGCTATTTGGTGAATTACGGTGAGGTGAACCTCGACACCACCACGCTCGTTTTCACGCTGGGGATTGCGCTGCTCTGCGGCCTGATTTTCGGCCTGGCGCCCGCGTTTCAGAGCTCCGGCGTGGATTTGAACCGCGCGCTGAAGGAAGCCTCCGGTAAGGCTTCCGGCAGCGGGCGAGGCGCGCGCATCCGCAAGGTTTTCGTGGCCAGCGAAATTGCGCTGGCGGTGGTGGTGCTGATTTCCACCACGCTGCTGGTGAAGAGCTTCATCATCTCCGTCCGCTCGAGCGCGGGGTTCAATACCGGGAACCTGATGGTCGCGCAAGTATCCCTGCCGAAAACGAAATATGCGCAGGATTCTCAGCAGCGGAACTTCAGCGACGAGGTGCTGGCGCGCATTCATGCGATTCCGGGAGTTGCTTCGGCCGGCGTGGCCAGCGCCGTGCCCTTCGGCGAATTTGGACCGTCGGTGGAAGTGGAAGCGGTGGGCAAGCCCGCGCCGCAGCCGGGAGAAATTCTCGGCGCGGTCTTTACCGCGGCCTCTCCGGATTACTTTGCGGCCATGCAGATGCATCTGGTGAAAGGGCGTACGTTCACTTCAGCGGACGGCCCGGGAAATGCGCCGGTGGCGCTGATTGATCAGACGCTGGCGCGGCAATTTTGGCCGAACGAAGACCCCATTGGGCAAAAGCTCCAGTTCGGTGAGATGCACAAGGTCTGCACCATCGTGGGCATAGTGAACGACGTGAAAATGTTCCAACTGCGCGGACGCCCGCTGCGCGAGATGTACGTCCCGTTGGCGCAGTTTCCGTCGCCGACTCTCGGATTCGTCGCGCGCGGGGCGGGAAACGCGGAGGGGCTGCCGGCAGCGATTCGCGGCGCGATTTGGGCGGTGGACAGCGACCAGCCGGTCTCCTCGGTGGACCCGATGGAAACGCTGATGGCCGTCCAGGATGCAGGCAACCGCGTGCTAACCAAGCTGATGGTTTTCTTCGGCGTGCTGGCGCTTTTCTTGTGCGCGATTGGAATTTACGGCGTGATGGCGCACATGGTGGCGCAGCGCACGCACGAAATCGGAATCCGCATGGCGCTCGGCGCGGCCCCGCGCTCGGTGATGGCGCTGGTCATCTCGCAGGGTTTGAAGCTGACGCTGATCGGCATCGCCGTCGGCGTGCTTGCGGCTCTCGGAGTCACGGGGCTGCTGGCCTCGGAGCTTTATCAAGTCACCACGCGCGACCCGGCCACCTTCGCCGGTGTGGCGATTTTGTTCGCGCTGGTTGCCGTAGCGGCCTGCTACATTCCCGCGCGGCGCGCCATGCGCGTCGATCGCATGGTCGCGCTGCGCTACGAATGACGGCGTGTTTCGTAGGGGCGCTGCTTGCTGCGCCCGCCTGCCGCAGGCAGGTCGCCGCCGCGACGGCGCTGCGGTACGAATGAGGTCCAGATGATGAACACATTGGCAGGTTTTCGGCGGACGCTAAAGTTTTCTCGCAACGCGGCGGCGGCCTTGTTGTTGCTCGCGTTATTGGCCACGGCGGGCGGGGGCCCGGCTTTTGCTCAACAAACCGGCGCCACCAAACTGCCGACTACGTCATGGGTCCTCGACCGCTACGTGGCCGTCACCGGCGGCCGCGACGCTCTGCTGCGCCACAAATCCATCACCGTTCATGGCCGCTTTCAAGTGCCCGCGCAGAAACTCGACGTGGAGACCGTGTCTTACTCGGTGGGCACAAAGTCCCTGCAAAAAGCGGTTCTCCCCGGTGGCAAAGTATATGCCTCCGGCTATGACGGCCAGGTCGCGTGGGATATGGACCCCGCCGGCAAAGTCACGTTGTATCACGGCGACGTAGCGCGCAGCATCGCGCGCGACGCCGACATGTACTACCATCTCCACGTCCTCGACTATTTCAAGAAGCTCGATGTGGTCGGCGTCCAGGCGTTCGACGGCAACCAGTGCTATGTGCTGAAGGGCGTCAACAACTGGAACCAGCCCAACGAACAGTTCTACGACAAAGACAACGGCCTGCTCATCGGCTATCTCTTCAACACAAAATGGCGCGGGGGCCCCGGGGACACCACCGCGACGTTTGAAAATTACCAGGATTTCGGCGGCGTTCTGATGCCCGCGAAGACCACCGGCCGCGACGCCACCGGCGTTTCCATCGGCCTGGTGACTTCGGTGACGTACGACGACGTGGATGACTCCCTGTTTGCGCTGCCCGACGCGGTGAAAAACGCGGTGGCGCAGGAGAAAGGCGCGCAATGAGCACCTTGCTGCAGGACATTCGCTACGGAATCCGCATGCTCGTCAAATCGCCGGGATTCACCGCCATCGCCGTACTGACCCTGGCGCTCGGGATTGGCGCGAACACCGCCATTTTCTCGGTCGTCAATTCCGTGCTGCTCGAGCCGCTGCCATTCAAAAATCCCGCGCAGCTCATCGATCTGCGCGAGACCGAAAGCGCGCCGGGCAATTTTCCGCTCGATGGCGCCGATTTTCTCGACTGGCAGGCGCAGAACTCCACCTTCAGCTCCATGAGCCTGTACAATTATCCCCAGGGATTCAACGCCAGCGGCGTGGGCGAGACGGAATCCGCCGCGGTGCGCAGCGTCGAGGCGAATTTCTTTGAAACCCTGGGCGCGGCGCCACTCATCGGCCGCAGTTTCGCCAAGGGGGAAGACCAGGGAACGCATCACCTTGTGATTTTGAGCTACGGTTTCTGGCAGCGCCATTTCGCCGGCCAGGCGAACGCGCTGGGCAAAACCGTCGATTTGAACGGCGAGCCCTACACCGTGATTGGCGTGATGCCGCGGTGGCTTGGGTTTCCGCGCGCGACGGATCTTTTTATTCCTTTCGACATGACTTCGCAGCGCATCCACGACCGCGGCTCGCACTGGGCCGGCGGGCTCGGACGGCTGAAGTCCGGCGTGACCCTGGCACAGGCCCGGGCCGATTTGCTCACGATTTCCGCGCGCGTCAATAAGCAATATCGCAAGCCGGACGATCAGGCCATTCATTCGCTCGTCTTTCCGCTGAAAGATCGGCTCACTGGAGATTCGCGCCAGCAGCTTTTGATTTTGTTCGGCGCGGTGGCCCTGGTGCTGCTGGTGGCGTGCGCGAACATCGCCAATTTGCTGCTGGCCCGCGCCACCGGACGTCAGCGCGAAATGGCCGTGCGCGCAGCCATGGGCGCGGGACGCTGGCGAGTCGCGCAACAGTTGCTGACGGAGAGCGTTTTGCTGTCGCTGCTCGGCGCGGTGCTGGGCCTTCTGGCCGCTTCGTGGGCCGTGGACGCCATTGCCGCCGCGAACACCCTGCCGATTCCGCGCGCCAATCCCGTTCACCTCAACGTCACCGTGCTGCTCTTCACCATCGGCGTCAGCCTGCTGGTCGGCGTGCTGTTCGGGCTCGCTCCGGCGCTGCAGGCGGGACGCATGAACCTGAGCGAGGAGTTGAAATCGAGCGCCAATGCGGTGGTCAGCGCCTCGTCCAGCCGCAAGATTCTGCGCGACGCTCTGGTGGTCGGCGAAATTGCCGTTTCGCTGGCGTTGCTGGTGGGCGCGGGGCTTCTGCTGCGCAGCTTCGCGGACCTGCGCAACGCGAATATCGGCGTGGACAAGAGAAACATCGTCACCATGGATTTGGATTTGCCCGCGGCGAGCTACAAAACCCTTCCCGCGCAAAAACAGTTTTTCGATCAACTCTTGACGCGCATCGGCCAGCTTCCCGGTGTGCGCAGCGCAGCGGTCTCCACCGAGACTGCCGTTGATGGCGGCAGCAACGGTTACATCACCGTCCCCGGCAATACCAATCCGGCGTTGGCCAATCAGCTCGTGGAGATCAACTATATCGCGCCGGAATATTTCAAAACTTTCGGCATTCCTTTGCTCGAAGGCCGGAATTTTACGGCGGAAGACGCGCAGCAAGCAGGCGACGTGACGGTTAAACTGGACGCACTGTACAAAGCCTCAAAAGATCCCGACAACCTGAAGGTGCCCCCGGAGTTGGTCACGCCGGTGATCATCAATCAGCTCATGGCCAAGACGTTTTGGCCCAATCAGGACGCCATCGGGAAAGTGTACACGCACGGAGGGGCGCGCCAAATCATCGTAGGCATCGTCGGCAACGAGAAGCAGTTTGGCATTCGCGAATCGCCGATTCCGGAAAACTACGTTCCGCTCACCGCGGCGCTGGATTATCCCGGCTTCGGCGGAGTCATTTCCGTGAAGACGTCCGTTGCGCCCGCCGGCTTGATCGGCGCCATTCGCAATGAGGTGCACGGCCTGGACAGCTCGCTGGCGGTGTATCACGTGCGCACCATGGAGCAGCTCGTCGCCGACGGCATGCAGGACACCACGCTCGAGACTTTTTTGCTCGGGCTATTCGCCGCTGTCGCGTTGCTCATGGCCGCGCTGGGGCTTTATGGCGTTATGGCCTACATGGTCACGCGGCGCACCCACGAGATCGGCATTCGCATGGCGCTCGGCGCGCAGCGCGGCGACGCGTTGAAATTGGTGATGAGCCACGGCGCCAAGCTCACCGCGATTGGCCTGGCGATTGGCATCGCCGCGGCGCTGGGGTTGACGCAGTTGCTTTCCACGGGTTTGTACGGCGTGGCTGCGACGGATCCGGCCACATACATTGCCGTCGCCGTTTTGTTGGCGCTGGTGACTCTGGCGGCATGTTACATCCCGGCCCGCCGCGCCACCGCCGTGGATCCGATGGTAGCGCTGCGCTATGAGTGACCGGTGTCGGTAAGGGCGGGCTTTAGCCCCACTCTGCAGTCAGAGTGAGGGCTGGCGAACATTCGGCGAATTTCTAATCGCAACACGCCGGAATTAGAAATGGCCGCATGTTGCTGAAAACAAAGGCCAGCGCAATTTCTAATCGCCAATTTTGGCGCCTTCTGCAGACGGCGCGATTCTCGTAGAGGTGAAAAGAATGAGCACCTTGATGCAGGACATTAAATATGCACTGCGCATGCTGGCAAAATCGCCGGGCTTCACGGCCATCGCCATTCTCACGCTGGCGCTGGGCATTGGTGCGAACACGGCCATCTTTTCCTTTACCGACCAGGTGCTCTTGCGCACGCTGCCCGTGCCCAATCCTCAGCAGCTTGTGGTGCTGCGCTCGCCCGGGCCTGATTACGGACGCACCTCGAGCGACGGCGACGACGCGGCGGTGTTTTCCTATCCGTTGTACAAAGACCTGCGCGACAGCAGCCCCGTTTTTTTCGGTCTGCTGGCTTGCTTTGCGGTGGACGTGAACGTTTCAGGGCACGGCCAGACGGAGAGCGCGCGCGGCGAATTGGTGAGCGGGAATTTCTTCCAGACGCTGGAAGTGCAGCCTGCGCTCGGCCGCGTGTTCGACGCCAACGATGAGACCGCGCCAGGCGCGAATCCCGTCGCAGTCTTGAGCTACGGCTACTGGACGCGGCAGTTCGGTTCCGATCCATCCATCCTGAACAAGCCGCTCACTGTGAACGGCATGCCGCTCACCGTGGTGGGCGTGGCGCGCGCGGGATTCGAGGGCGTGCAGGTGGGCGCCAAGCCGGACATTTACATTCCCATGACCATGAAGGCGCAGATGGCGCCGACCGACGGACTGGATCTCGCGGAGCGCAGGGACCACTGGGTGGAAATTCTCGGACGCCTGAAGCCGGGAATCACGCGCGCGCGGGCGCAGGCCGTGCTCCAGCCGATTTACATCCCGTTCCTGGAAGAAGACGCCAAGCTGCTGAAACTGAATCCCACGGGCGCGCACTACAAACAGTTCCTCGCGAAGCCGTTGCAAGTGACCGACGGCTCGCAGGGCCGGCAGGTTCTGCAGCAGAGCGCGACGGAGCCTCTCCTTGTCCTGATGGGCATGGTCGCGCTGGTGCTGCTGATCGCCTGCGCGAATCTGGCGAGCTTGCTGGTGGCGCGCGGAGAAGCACGTCAGCGCGAAATCGCCGTGCGTCTGGCTCTTGGCGCGGCGCGCGGCAGGCTGGTGCGCCAACTGCTAACGGAGAGTTTGCTGATCGGCATCGCCGGCGGCGCGGCGGGAATCGCGCTCGCGTCCTGGTGCCTGAGCGCGATGGTTGGCGCGATTCCGTCGGACGCCAGCATGGCGGGGCTGAACGCAGCGCTCGATTTTCGCGTGCTGTGGTTCGCGCTGGCGCTCACGATCCTGACCAGCGTGCTCTTCGGCTTGGCCCCGGCGATGCGCGCCACGCACGTGAATCTGCAATCGACGCTGAAGGATCAGGGCTCCAGCGTTTCCGAGGGCCGCTCGAATATACGGCTGCGCAAAGTTCTGATCGTCGCGCAAGTGGCGCTCACGGCGGTGCTGCTGGTGTCCGCGGGATTATTCGCGCGGACGCTGGCCAACCTGGAGCATGCCAACCTCGGCGTGAACATCGATCACATTCTGCAATTCTCCGTCGAGCCCGATTTGAACGGCGACTCGCCGGCGCAAACGCTGGCGTTTGGAGACAACGCGCGTCGAGCGATCGCGGCGCTGCCCGGGGTGCGCTCGGTGACTGCTTCGGTGATACCGATCTTCGCCAATGACGATGGCTCATTCAATATCACGCCGGAAGGCTACGCGATGCATGCCGACGAAGATACCGACGTGATGGGCGACGCGATTGGTCCGAATTTCTTTTCCACCATGGGCATTCCGCTGATCGCGGGACGCGAATTCACGGAAGCTGATACGGCGACGAGCCCGAAAGTGATCATCATCAACCAGGCGCTGGCGCGGCGGTTTTTCGCGGGGCGCAATCCGATCGGCCTGCACATCGCGCGCGGTGGGGGAAACAACGTTCATCCGGACATGGAAATCGTCGGCGTGGTGGCGGACAGCAAGTGGGATAGCCCGCGCAGCAAGATCAAGCCGTTTCTATACAGCCCGTATGCGCAATCGGCCGAATTGGGCTGGCTGACGTTTTACGTTCGCACCGAGCGCGACCCGGCGCAGATGGCGGCGACGCTGCATGAAACCATTGGGCGCCTGGACGCGAATCTCCCCATCAACAATATGCGAACGCTGACGGCGCAAGTGGAGGACGTGGTATTCAACGACCGGCTGGTGGCGGTGCTGTCGATGTCGCTGGCGACGCTGGCGGCGTTGCTCGCGGCGCTGGGACTTTACGGCGTGCTGGCCTACGTGGTGGCGCGGCGCACGCGGGAGATCGGCATACGCATGGCGCTCGGCGGCCAGCGCAGCGATATTTTGCGCTTGGTGCTTGGGCAAGGAGCATGGCTCACGTTAATTGGCGGCGCGATTGGCATTGCCGCGGCGCTGGCGGTGACGCAACTCGCAGCCAGTCTGCTGTACGGCGTGAGTGCGCGCGATCCGCTGACGTTCGTGGCCGTGGCGATTTTGCTCGCGCTCGTTTCCGCCGCGGCGTGCTACATCCCGGCGCGGCGCGCGATGAAGGTCGATCCGATGGTGGCGCTGCGGTACGAGTGACTTAAAGCAGTGACGAGTGACAAGTGACAAGTGACAAGTGACGAGAAAAGGCGAAGAACGAAAAGCAGTGGAAGCGGACAGTGATCAGCGAGGGCAGTGATGGTTTTGTAGGGGCGACCCTTGGGTCGCCTGGGCGGGGCAAGCCCCGCCCCTACGAACGACAAGGGAGCGCGCGACTCGGGGAGTCGCGACCCTTCCTGTGTCAGGGCAAGCAAGTGGCTAGAAAAAGCGAGAAGCAAATGCGCAAACAAAAGCGGCGAGGCGAGATTCTTCGTCGGCCACGATTAGGCCTCCTCAGAATGACAGACTGGAGGGAGGGTGAGCGATGAACACGCTGATTCAGGACGTGAAATTTGCGCTGCGGATGCTGCTGAAGACGCCGGGGTTTGCGGCGATTGCCATTCTGACGCTGGCCCTGGGCATCGGCGCCAATGCCGCCATCTTCAGCATCGTCGACGCCGTGCTGCTTCGCCCGCTGCCGTTCAAGAATCCCTCGCGCCTGGTGATGCTCTGGGAAGGTTTGCCGGAGATCGGTTATCCCAAGATCGAAGGGTCCGCGCCGGATATCGTGCTGTATGAACGGGAGCAGAAATCCTTCGATTCCGTCGGCGCGTTTCAAGACAAATACTTCGACATCTCCGGCGGATCCGGCGAACCGGAACGTATCATCGCCGCGCGCGTCTCCGCGTCGACGTTTCCGCTGCTGGGCGTTTCTCCGCTGCTCGGCCGCACCTACACGCGCGCGGAAGATGAAACTCGCGCCAAAGTCGTCGTGCTCAGCTACGGCCTATGGCAACGCCGCTACGCCGGCGACCGCAGCATCCTCGGCCGCACCATCGATCTCGACCGCGAGCCCTACACCGTGCTCGGCGTCATGCCCAGAAATTTCGTATTCCCGGTGCGCGGACCTGAAGGCAGCGACCGGCCCGCGGAGGTCTGGGTGCCCATTTCCTTCACGCAGACGGAGCTCACCGGCTGGGGCATGTACTTCAACAATAACGTCCTTTGCCGCCTGAAGCCCGGCGTCACCATCGCGCAAGCGCAAGCGGAGGCCAATCTCATGGCCGGGCGCCTCATGCAGGCCTATCCCGCCGCGCTGCTCAAAGCGTTTCCCAATGCGCACGTACGCATCCAAGTGACTCCGTTTCAAGGCGAGGTTATCGGCCCGGTGCAAACGCTGCTCCTGGTATTGATGGCCGCGGTCGGATTGGTTCTGCTGATCGCGTGCGCCAACGTGGCCACGCTGCTGCTTTCGCGCGCCGCTTCGCGCTCCCGGGAAATCGCCATTCGCACCGCGCTGGGCGCTTCGCGCGGCCGCCTGGTGCGTCAGATGCTCACCGAAAGTTTGGTCCTCGCGCTGGTCGGCGGCGTTCTTGGCGTGCTCATCGCGCTCTGGGGCACCAACGGCTTGCTTTCGCTGGTGCCGTCGAGCATTCCGCTGCCGCAAGGGGTCTCCGTTGGCGGCTCGGTGCTGGCATTCGTTGCGGCGGTCTGCTGCGCCACGGCGATCGTCTTCGGCGCCGCGCCGGCGTTTCAGATTTCGGCCTCTTCGCCACAGGCCGCGCTACAAGAAGGCGGACGCAGCGGAACGCCCGGGCGCGCGCGCCGCCGCTTGCAAGGAATCTTCGTCACCGCCGAATTCGCGCTCGCGCTCGTGCTGCTGGTCGGGGCGGGCCTGCTGGTGCGCAGCTTCGCCAAATTGCTCGACACCAATCCCGGCTTTCGCCCCGAGCACGTGCTGACGATGAGCGTGCCGCTTCCGGCCAGAGCGTATAGCAGGGCGGCGCAAATCCGCGAATTTTACCAGCAGGCGCTCGAGCGAATCTCGGCGTTGCCCGGCGTGAAATCCGAGGGTATCTCGAACGATCTGCCGCTGAACGGGACAATCACTGACGCGGTGAAGGTGGAGGGCAGCACCGGCTCCACGCCGGCCACGCGCGTCAGCTGGGTGCTCGGCGATTATTTTCGCACCATGGGAATCCCTGTGCTGCGGGGACGCGCATTTTCGCCGGAAGATCGTCAAGGCACACAGCTGGTTGCGGTCGTCAGCGACGGCGCGGCCAAGGCGTTGTGGCCGGGGCAGGATGCCATTGGAAAACGTTTCACCGGCGCGGGCCAGCGCAATCTTCTGACCGTCGTTGGAATTGTCGGCGATGTGAGCGACAGCACTCTCGACGCCAAGCCGCTGCCGCATGTTTACGCGCCGTATTTGCAAGTCACCGACGCGCAGATGGAAGACACGGTGATGAACGTGGCGCGCTCGATGAATATCGCCGTGCGCACCACCGGCGATCCCGAGGCGCTCACTTCCGCGGTCACGGGACAAATTCATGGGCTCGACCCCGACCTGGCCATCGCGCAGATTCGCACCATGGATCAGGATATGGAGGTGTCGGTGGCGGGGCCGAAATTCAACACGTTTTTGCTCGGGATTTTCTCTTTGGCCGCGCTGTTTCTCGCCGCGATTGGAATTTACGGCGTGCTTGCGTACACCGTCGCGCAGCAGACGCACGAGATCGGTATTCGCATGGCCCTCGGCGCACAGCCGCGTGACGTCATGCGTTTGGTCCTGGTGCAAGGGACGCGCGTTGCGCTTGTGGGAATCGCCATCGGCTTGCTCGCGGCGTTTGGTTTAACGCGCTTGATGGCCAGCTTGCTCTACGGCGTCAGCGCCAGCGATCCGCTTACTTTCGCCGCCGTTTCCGGTGTGCTTTTCGTTGTCGCGCTGCTGGCGTGCTACATTCCGGCGCGGCGGGCGGTGAAGGTCGATCCGATTGTGGCGTTGCGATATGAATGAACGGCTTTCGTAGGGGCGACCCTTGGGTCGCCCGGGCGGGGCAAGCCCCGCCCCTACGATGAGGAGGCGTTATGGCAAGAATGGAGAGAGTGCGGGAAGCGGTTCACGGGAAACTGGACCTCGATGACATGCAGCACAAATACGCGGCGGGATGGCGGCTGGCGGCGCTCGAATGGGAGCGCGAGGCGGCCGAGGATGAATCGGTGGCGACGCAAGGCAATCTGCACGAATTGCCGTTTGGCTTGCGCGTGGCCGCCGATTGCGCGCACTTGGAGGAAGATCCCACGGAGATGAAAGCGCTGAACACCATGATGGAGCTGATCGTTCAGGATATTTCCATGCAGCGCATGGCCGACGAGCTCAATCGCGCCGGCTTCACTACGCGCAGTGGCCAGCCCTGGAACACGGTGTCCATCTTTCAGATTTTTCCGCGGCTGATCGAAGTGACGCCGCAAATCTTCAATGAAGAAGGCTGGCGGAGCCGCCGGCGGGAGCTCGGCCGCGTGACGTGGAATTCCTGAGGCCGTCGGGGCTTGATGACATGAATCGCTATTGCCACCGGTACGCGGCAGTGCTGGCGCTGGGGTTTCTCGCTTTATCGCTGAGCGGCGCTGCGGCGAGGGCGCAAGAACGCGTTACGGTCACTGAAATTACGCCCACCGTGCTGGTGTTCGCGACCAACAGCGGCAACGTGGTGTCGTCGGTCGGCCCGGACGGCGCATTGCTGGTCGGAACGCCCTCGGTGGCGAGCACGCCGGCAATCGCGCGCATCCTTGGCGAGCGGACGAAATCGCCAAAACGCACGTGGTCATTTTCCCGGAGAGCGCGGCGGAAACGCAGGGCGACGCGGGCTGGGGGGCGCGCGGCGCGTTTGTGGCGATGCAGGAGAAAGCGCTGGAGCGCCTCGGCGGACACAAAATGGGCAAGCCCGGCCCTCTGCCGGCGCGCTTAGCACAACTCGGCGTCGCGCGTCCTGCCATCTCGTTTTCTGAAGTCATTTCGTTCGATCTCAACAGCGAGGCCGTTCACATTGTCCACCAGAAGCCGGGGTATAGCGATGCGGATGCGGTAACGCATTTTCATGTGGCGAACGTGATTTACATGGGCGAAGTGTTTCCGGGCGACGGGTATCCGCGAATTGATGCGTCTCAGGGCGGCGCGCTCGAAGGACTGCTCGACCAGCTTGCGTGGACCGATCCCAAACAACACATTGTGCCGGCACGCGGGCCGGTCACAAACGGAACGAGCGTGAAGGCGTTCGCCGATATGATCGTGACGGTGCGCGACCACGTGAAACAGATGATCGGCGCGGGGCGAACGGAGGAAGAGATTCTCGCCGCGCGGCCGACCGCCGAATTTGACACGCGATTATGGACACGGGCGGGTTTCGCCGGAGGAATTCGTGCGCGAAATTTACGCCGCGGTGACGAAGAAGTAGGCCTTCGAGTGGGTGCTGGCAGCGGTCGAAAAAAAGGGCTTGACAGGGTTTGGCGTATCTGTTACATGTTGTAACGCTACACGGACTAACACAACATGATGACTCCGAAAAAACTGGCCAAACCGAAGAACCTCGGCGACGTCGAACAGGCAGTGATGGATTACGTCTGGTCGCACGGCCCGTGCTCCTCGGAAGAGTGCCGCGAGGCGCTTGCCGACGCGCGGCCGATGAAGGAATCCACCATCCGCACCGTGCTGCGCCGTTTGGAAGAAAAAGGCTATGTGGCGCACGAGCTGAGCGGCCGGACGTTCATTTATCGCGCGGCGGAGGCGCGGCAAAACGTGGCCGTGCGCGCGGTGAAAAATATCATCGATAAGTTTTGCGGCGGCTCGGCCGAAGAGCTGGTGATCGGCCTGGTCGACAATCAAGTGCTGGACCGCGAGCAACTGGAGCACCTGACGCGGATGATTTCCGCGGCGCAGGTTGCGAAGGGGAAGGAAGGGAAGTCATGAGCGCCGACACTTTGGCCCGCGGGTATTCCGACTTTCTGGCCTATTTGGCTGAACCGGCGGTGCGTTCGCTGCTGATCGGAGGCGTGGCCGCGGTGGCGCTGTGGGCGTTTCGCGTGAAACGCGTGGGCACGCGCCTGCTCGCGTGGACTGCGGTGCTGTGCGCGGCGCTGGCTATGCCGTTGCTGGGCGCGTTTTTGCCGCGCGTGGGCGTGGCCGTTCCCGCGGCGCCGCTGGTGAAGAGTTTGCAGGCGAGTTTCGAGCGCGGGCCGGTGCGGGCCGTGCGGCAGGATGTGGCGGCGTCGAACGCGGTTGTGAATGGCGCGGCAACGACGATGCACGCGGGCGCGACGGCGGCTCGCGCGGCGAGCAAGCCGTTTGTCGATTATGCTGCGCCGCGGCATGCCGCGAAATTTGCGGTTGCGGGCGGTGCGTCGAAGAAGAGTACGAGCGAGAAACTTTCTTATGGTGCTGTTGGCGCGCCTGTGGACTTTTCAGCGACGGCGAGCGCTGCGCAGGTTTCCGTTCCATCCATCCCGTCCGCGCAAGAATCCGCCGTTTCAAATTCCATCGCTCCAGTTGCGCGGCGCTGCTGTTCGCGCGGTTGCTGATTGGCGTGTGCTTCAGCGCGCGGCTCTCGCGCGCGGCGCAGAATATCGACGACCGCGAAGCGCTGCGCCTGCTGCGTTTCCGCGCGTGCATCGCAGGTCTCGCGACGGCGCCGAGCCTGAAAGAATCCGCCGCGCTGGCCGTGCCGGCGACCGTCGGCGTGCGCCGTTCGGTGATTTTACTGCCCGCGAACTGGCGCGGGTGGAGCGAAGAGCAGCTCGACGCCATTCTGGCGCACGAAATTTCGCACGTGGCGCGGCGCGACGCGCTGGTGCAGATGCTTTCGCTGGTGCATCGCGCGATTTTCTGGTTCAGCCCGCTGGGCTGGTGGCTCGATAAACAATTGACCGATCTTGCTGAACAGGCCAGCGACGAAGCGGCGCTCGCGGGTGGCGCGGATCGCGCGCGGTACGCCGAAACGCTGCTCGGATTTTTCGCGCAACTTGGCGCCGCACCCGGAAGAGTTTGGTGGCAGGGCGTTTCCATGGCGAAAGCGGCCAAGGCCGGCAGCGCGGAGCGGCGCGTGGACCGCATCCTCGCGTGGCGCGCCGGCATGTCCATGAAGAAATCGTTCGCGCTGGCGGTGATCGCGCTGGCCGCGCCCGTGATTTTCTTCGCCGCGTCGGTCCATCCGTTTATCGCGAACGCGCAAGACAAGCCGCCGGTTCCGCCGCAAAACGTGGTGCAGCCCGGCGGACCTGTTGCGCCCGTGCTGCCCAAAGCTCCTAAAGCGCCGGGCGTTGTCGCGCCCGCAATGGCGCCTGCACCGACGCCTGCTGCAGCGCCTGTTACGCCCGCACCGAGGGGAACGCCGCCGGCTTCTGCATCCGCTCCGGCGATAGTAGGTCCGATTGCTCCCGCAGCATTGAGCACGCCCTCTGCGCGGCCTGCACTTATGCCGGTTCCGGGCGCGCCCGCGCATCCGCCCGTCACGCCCGGGCCGATTGCTGATGGGCCAGTAGCGCCAGCGGCTCTCGCGGGGCCTGTGATGCGCAAGCCTTCTGCATCTTTGGCCGTGATACCTCCTGCGCCGACACCGGCGTATGCAGAAATCTCTCCGATGGCAGCGGTTGCGCCGGGCGCGCCTTACGCCATGTTGCAGGATCAATCCGGCAGCGTCAGCAACACGACCATCAACGGCAGTTACACCAGCGGCGGCGGCCGCTACGTCATGATGAGCGGCAGCGACGAAACCGTGGAAATGTCCGGCGACGACGAGGATTTCCGCCACGCGCGCGAGCTGCGCAAGAAACTCGGCAGCGACCTCATCTGGTTCGAGCGCGACGAAAAGTCCTACGTGATCACCGATCCGGCCTTCATCGCCAAGGCCAAAGCGCTTTTCGCACCGGAAGACGCGCTCTCGAAGCAGCAAGATGAATTGAGCCGCCAGCAGGACGCGCTCAGCAAACAGCAAGACGCCCTCAGCGACAAAATGGACAACGTGAAAGTGAAAGTGCCGGACATTTCGCCGGACATCAAGCGCGTTCAGGACGAGCTCGACGCGCTTCGCCAGAATGGCGGAACGCAGAGCGAGCTGGGCCGGCTGCAGTCGGAGCTTGGCCAACTGCAGAGCCAGGTCGGCCGCTTCCAGTCCGACGCGGGCGTGCAGCAGTCCAGGATCGGCCAGCAGCAGAGCGAACTGGGGCGGCAGCAGAGCGAACTCGGCCAGCGTCAGAGCGAGTTAGGCCGGCAGCAGAGCGAAGTCGCGCGCAAAGCATCGCAGCAATTACGCGGCATGCTCGACGACGCCATCGCCAGTGGCGTCGCGAAGCCGGAGTAAGACAGTGGTCAGTGATAAGTGGTCAGTGGTCAGCAAGCGACGGCAAGAAAACAGTGACGAGTGACGAGCAAGCAACGAGAGCGGGCAAGGAGCAAGCTGATGACTAAACATTGGACGCGCAACCTGACGCAGCTCGCGGTTGCCGCGGGGGCGATTCTGCTCGCGGCGAGCGTTGGGCCTTTCCTCGTGCACGCGCAGGCGCAGAGCGATTCGAAATACGCGAAGGACACGTTCAGCGTCATCAGCCGCGACGACGGCAGCAGCGTGGATATGCACCTCCGCGGCGAGGGGGACCACTGCTGGGGAACGACGTCCGACGATCGAGGCATCGGCATCAGCATAGGCGACGATCTTTGCACCCTGCACGATGACGGCGAAGATTCCGACGCCGCAATGTACGCCAGGATTTCCGCCAATCAAATTTCTTTTCGACTCGATGGGAAATCCTACACCGTCAGCGATGCGGCCACGGTGGAGCAAGCGCGCGGGCTCTTTGCGCCGCTCGTTTCCATCGAGGAGCAGCAAGACGAACTTGCCGCGAAGCAGCGTGCTCTCGGCGATAAACAGCGTGACCTCGGCGACCAGCAGCGCGGCGTAAAAGTTCAGATTCCCGACATGAGCGCAGACTTCGCGAAAGTGGAAGCCGACGCCAAGCGCCTGAGTGCCCAGGGCGGCACGCAATCGGAACTTGGCGACCTGCAGTCGGAGCTCGGCGATTTGCAGAGCCGCCTCGGCGATCTGCAATCGCAGGCGGGCGACGCGCAGTCGAAGCTCGGCGACCAGCAATCCACGCTGGGGGATCAGCAGTCGGCGCTCGGTGACCAGCAGTCCAAGCTCGGCGACGAATCCGAGCGCTTGGCGGAAGGCATTGCCAGCAAACTACGCGGAGTGTTGACCCAGTCCGTTCAAAACGGCACGGCCAAATCGAAATAGGCCGCGCCGCAAACCAAAACCAGAAAGCGAAACGCAATGGCTGCAGTTCTTTTCATGACACTAGGGGTGCGCCTAAAAATGGCGGCGATGTTTCTGGTCGCCGCGCTTCAGGCGCTCTTCGCCGTCGCGCGGCGAGTCCGGAGCGTTTCGCGCTCGAAGCGGGGTTCGCTGTGCTGGAACTGTTTGCGCCCGGGAGGGTGACAACGAAATGCGCCAAACCTTTGCATCGCCGCGCCGTCTAACCACTGAAACCTCAACGCGAGGTGAATCATGAACGCGCTTCTCCAGGACATGCGTTACGGCCTGCGCATGCTGGCGAAATCGCCGGGATTTGCTCTGGTCGCCATTCTCACGCTGGCGCTGGGCATCGGCGCGAACGCCGCGATTTTTCAGCTCATCGACGCGGTGCGCCTGCGCACTTTGCCGGTTAGAGATCCCAACACGCTCGCCATCGTGCACCTGAACCGCAACCATTGGGGCCAGGGCAACTTCAACGGCGCCTATTCGGAATTCACTTTTCCTCTGTGGCAGCAAATCAAGCAGCGGCAGGAAGCGTTTTCGTCCCTGGCGGCGTGGGGCGAGGAACAACTCAATCTGGCCACCGGAGGGGAAGTGAATTATGCGCATGCGATTTGGATCAGCGGAGAATTTTTCAATGTTGTTGGTGTCCAGCCGGTGGCCGGGCGGTTGCTCTCCGATGCGGATGATCAGCAGGGCTGCGCGGGCGGCGTGGACCTCAGCTACGCGTTCTGGCAGCGGCGCTACGGCGGCGATCCTTCCGTGATTGGCAAGACGCTCACGCTCGAAGGCCATCCGTTTCCGATTTTGGGCGTCACGCCGCCGAGTTTTTATGGCGTTTCTATCGGCGAGCGTTTCGACGTCGCTGTGCCAGTGTGCGCGGAGCCGATCATCGGCGGCGAATACAGCCGCATCACCGGAGACCGGCCGCGCGAGACCTGGTGGCTGGCGATGTTCGGGCGGCTGAAACCCGGCTGGACGCTCGAGCGCGCCGCGGCGCAGCTCTCCGTCATCATGCCTGCGGCGCTGCACGAAACCATTCCGCCGCAGTATGACGCCGACGGCGTGAAGCATTACCTGGCCTACAAACTCGAAACGCTTCCCGCCGCGAACGGCTTCTCGGAGTTGCGCGAGGACACTTCCACGCCGCTCTGGCTGCTGCTGGGACTCTCCGGGCTGGTTCTGCTGATTGCCTGCGCGAATCTGGCGAACTTGATGCTGGCGCGCGCAAGCACCCGCGAACGCGAAATCGCCGTGCGTCTGGCGCTGGGCGCTTCGCGCGGCCGCCTGATTCGCCAATTGCTCTCGGAAAGCGCGCTGCTCGCCGTTGCCGGCGCCGTCGGCGGTGGATTGCTCGCTGCGGGCCTGAGCCGGTTCCTGGTCGCGTTCATCAGCACGCCGAACGATCCGATTTTTCTGGACATGCCCACGGACTGGCGTGTCCTCGGCTTTGCCGCGGGCCTGGCGATCCTGACCACGATTCTCTTTGGGCTCATGCCCGCGCTGCGCGCCGGAAGCGTGCCGCCTGGCTCGGTGCTGAAAACGGGCGGGCGTGGAAGCACCGCCGGACGCGAGCGTTTCCGCCTGCAGCGCATTCTGGTCGCTTCGCAAGTGGCGCTTTCGCTGGTGCTCCTGGCCGGCGCGCTGCTCTTCGCGCGAAGCCTGCGCAACTTGATGAGCCTCGACCCCGGGTTCAAGCAGGATGGCGTGCTGGTGGCGAACGTCGATTTCACGCGGCTCAATTTGCCGGGGGCGCGCCGCGACCCGTTCACGCGCGATTTGCTCGACCGCATTCGCGCGCTTCCGGGAGTGGCCGCGGCTGCTGCGGCGACGCGCTCTCCCGTCAATGGGAGCAGCTCGAATGACGACATCATCAACGCCAATGGCACAGACACGGGGAAGTCCGCATGGATCGATTCCGTCAGCGCGGGCTACTTCCAAACGCTGGAAAATCCCATTCTTCAAGGGCGTGATTTCAACGATAACGACACGGCCAACTCGCCCAAAGTAGCCGTTGTGAATCAAGCGTTCGTCAAGAAGTTCCTCGACGGCACGAAGGAGCCCATCGGCAAGCAGTTCCGCGAGTGGGAGTCTCCGGGAAAGCCGGAGCCGAGCTATACGGTTGTCGGCGTGGTGAAAAATTCCGTTTACAACGACATGCACGAGCCTTTTGTGCCAGTGATGTATTTCCCGCGCTCGCAAACCGAAGCGCCTTACAGCGATCCCAGCGCAACGTTTCTGATTCGCTCGCAGGTGGGCATGGCCGGGCTGATCAACTCCGTGAAGGGCGCGATTACCGGTGTGAATCCGGAAATCGACCTGCAATTCAAAGTGCTGCGCACGCAGATTCGCAATTCGCTGGTGCAGGACGAATTGATGGCCACGTTGTGCGGATTTTTCGGCGGATTGGCGGTGCTGCTTGCGGCGATTGGTCTCTATGGAGTCATTTCCTATACGGTGGCCCAGCGCACCAACGAGATTGGCGTGCGCATGGCGCTGGGCGCGCAGCGCTCCGGCGTGGTCGGGCTGATCCTGGGGGAAGTCGCGGTGCTGATTGCCATCGGCGTGGTGGTTGGCGTGGGGCTGACGCTCGCGGGAAGCAAAGCGGCGAGTTCGCTGCTCTTCGGCCTGAAGGCGTATGATCCTCTGACGTTGGTGCTGGCCCTGGTGATTCTGGCGGCAATTGGCCTGGCGGCAAGCTTCGTGCCGGCGCGCCGCGCTTCGCGGCTTGACCCCATGGTCGCGCTGCGCTACGAGTAGCGGTGAATCGGCGCACGCTGGCCATTTTTGTGTGATCGGGAACGTGGGTTGCGGCGTCTGGCAGGATGAGTTCTAATCGGATACGCAAATTATTAGAAACGCGCGTAACTTACACAAAACAAACAGTCGGCGCATTTCTAATCGGGACTGCAGGCGCTTTTTTCGCGGCGCCGTTTGACGAATTTTTCGATCGCATTCGTCCATTCGTGGGAGGACGCTGATGAACACCTTGCTGCAGGATCTGCGCTACGGAATTCGCATGCTGGCGAAATCGCCGGGATTCGCGGTGGTGGCGATTCTCACGCTGGCGCTGGGCATCGGCGCGAACACCGCGATTTTCAGCCTGATCGACGGCATCCTGATGCGGACGCTGCCGGTGCAGGACGCGCAGAGCCTCGTCGTGCTGAAATGGAGCGCGAACAAAGCGCCGGAAATGCACAGCAGCAGCTACGGCGACTGCACGCAGCACCGCGAGCGACAAGGTCCATCTTCGAGTTGCTCGTTTTCTGAGCCGTTCTTTCACGACGTGGCCGCGCACGTGGATGCGTTCTCGAACGTCGCAGCATTTTCGAACGCGGGCCAGCTTGACCTCAGCGGAAACGGCACTGCAAGCGTGCTGAACGCGGAAGGAGTCTCCGGAGAGTATTTCCCGGTGCTCGGCGTGCGCGCGGCAGCGGGGCGGCTGATTGGACCGAGCGACGATTCCGTTTCCGCGCCGGCGGTTGTGGTGCTGAACTACGGCTACTGGAAAACGCAGTTCGACGGTTTGCCATCGGCGATCGGCAAAACCGTTCGCCTGAACAATGTTCCGTTCACGATTATCGGCGTGGCCGATGCGCGATTCGACAGCTTGAGTCCCGGACGTGTTTACGATGTGTGGGTGCCGCTTTCCGTTATCCCTCAGGTGAATCCGCATCCCTGGGTGAAGATGCGGGCTACGGACATCTACAGTTGGTGGCTGGTGATCATCGGGCGGCTGAAACCGGGCGTGACGCGGATGCAGGCGCAGGCGGCGGTCTCCACGCTCTTCCGCAACGAGATGCTGCATGGCGAGAAGCCGCTCTCGAAACCAGCGGACGATCCAAAAGTTGCGGCGCTGCCGGCGCAGGACGGGCTGACCGGCGCGACCACGCATCTGTCGACGGAATTGTACGTGCTGATGCTGGCGGTGGGAATCGTGCTGCTGATCGCGTGCGCGAACGTGGCGGGGCTACTGCTTTCGCGCGCCACAGCGCGGCAGAAGGAAATGGCGGTGCGACTCGCGCTGGGCGCGGGCCGCGGGAGAATCGTGCGGCAATTGCTGACGGAGAGCGTGTTTCTGTCGCTGGTTGGCGGCGCGCTGGGAATTGTGTTTGCGATTTGGGGCACGCACGCGATCGTCTCGTTATTCACGAGCAGCTCGGACGAAGCATTTGGATTTTCGCCGGGGCTCGACGGGCGCGTGCTGGCACATACGTTCGGGGCGTCGCTGCTGACGGGAATTATTTTCGGGCTGGCGCCGGCGTTTCGCGGCAAGCACGTGGATTTGACGCCCGCGCTGAAAGAAGGCACGGGAAGTTCCGCGGCGGAGGGGCGCGCGGGCCGGTGGTTCAGTTTGGGCAACGGACTTGTGGTCGCGCAGGTGGCGCTCGCGGTATTGGTGCTGGTCGGCGCGGGACTGCTGGTGCGCACGCTGCAGAATCTGAAAAATGTGGACCCGGGATTCGACACGCGCAACCTGCTGACGTTTGGCTTGGACCCGACGCTCATCGGCTACCAAACGCCGCAGGTGGATGCGTTCTACCGTGATTTGCAGCAGCGGCTGGAGGCGCTGCCGGGAGTGGAGTCGGTTAGCTATTCCAATAGCACTCTGCTGAGCGGCAGCCTGTGGGAGACCGGTTTCCATCTGGCTGGCACGCCGAAGGACCAGGAATCGGACGCGGACTATCTGCCGGTGGGCGCGGATTTTTTCTCCACCATGCACATGCGGCTGCTGGCGGGACGCAATTTCAACTCCACCGATTTCGCGCAAGCGGAAGTGGCGAACGAAAAGGAGCGGGCGCGCGAGGCAGCGGAGGAGGCGAAGGAGGCCGGAGTTGCGAATCCGAGCGCCACGGCGGCAGTTCCCACGAGCGCGGCGAACGAAGCGCCGGTGCCGGTGATCGTCAACAAGACGTTCCTGCAGAAATATTTTCCCAAGGTGAATCCGCTGGGGCAGCATTTCGGCGAGCGCGAAGCGGATCCGGCGAAGGGAGACTGGGCGAGCCCGGGCTGGGTGATCGTGGGCGTGGCCAGCGACGCAAAGTATGAAGACTTGCGAAGCGAAGTTGACCCGACGATGTATGTGCCTTCGAGCGGCGGGGGCACCAGTTTCGAGGTGCGCACGCGCGCGAATCCCACGGCGGTGACCGCAGCGATTCGCAGCGCGGTGAGCCAGATGGACAGCAACCTGCCGGTGTTTCAAGTGCACACGCAAACAGAACTGATCGATCAGCTGGTGTTTCAGGAGCGCATGATTGCGCAACTGTCGGGATTCTTCGGCGCGCTGGCGCTGGTGCTGGCGTGCATCGGGTTGTACGGGCTGCTGTCATATGAAGTGTCGCGGCGGACGCGCGAGATCGGCATTCGTATGGCGCTGGGCGCGCAGCAGCGCGATGTGCTGCGGTTGGTGGTGGGGCAGGGAATTATGCTGGCGATTGTGGGCGCGGTGGTGGGCATCGGCGTGGCGCTGGGCGTGACGCGCTATCTGAACAGCATGCTCTACGACGTTCACGCCAACGATCCGGCGACGATGATTGGCGTGGCCGTGCTGCTCGCGCTGGTGGCGCTGGCGGCGTGTTACATTCCGGCGCGGCGCGCGACGCGGGTGGATCCGATGGTGGCGCTGCGCTACGAATAGTCCTTCGTAGACGACGCTCTCTCTTCCTGGGAAGAGCCCTACAGAAACCTCGCCCCAGCCCTCACGAAAATCGAAGGCTGGGGCCATTCGAGAATTTCACGCTGCGCCGGCTGCGACGCCCGCCTCTCGCTTTATGAATTCGAGAAGGTCGGCATTGATCACATCAGCATGCGTGGTCGGCATGCCGTGTGGGTAGCCGGGATAGAACTTCGTGGTGGAGTTTTTCAGCAGGTTTGCCGAAAGGGGGCCGGCGTCGGCAAACGGGACAATCTGGTCGTCTTCTCCGTGCATGACCAGCGTGGGAACCTCGATTGCCTTGAGATCTTCGGTAAAGTCTGTCTCAGAGAAGGCTTTGATGCAGTCATATTGGGCCTTGATCCCGCCCATCATCCCCTGCCTCCACCAGTTCTCTCTGACCCCTTGAGAGATCTTCGCCCCCGGGCGGTTGTAGCCGTAGAAGGGCAGCGTGATGTCCTGGTAGAACTGAGCGCGGTGGTTGGCGGTGCCCTCGCGAATGCTGTCGAAGACCTCAATCGGAGTCGGACTTGACCATGATGGGCGGGACCGAACTGATCAGTACGGCCTTTGCGACGCGCCCCTTGCCGTAACGAGCGACGTATCGCGCGACCTCGCCGCCTCCGGTGGAGTGGCCGATGTGGATTGCGTCTCTGAGGTCGAGCTTCTCCACCAGCTCAGCGACGTCCGCGGCGTACGTGTCCATCTCGTTTCCGTTCTCCGTCTGGGTTGAACGGCCATGTCCGCGGCGATCGTGGGCGATCACGCGGTAACCACGCCCGAGGAAAAACATCATCTGGGTGTCCCAGTCGTCAGCGGACAGCGGCCAACCATGATGAAAAAAAAGCGGCTGACCCGTGCCCCAATCTTTGTAATAAATCTCCGTGCCGTCTTTCACTGTGATCGTGTTCATGGGTTCTCCTTTCGTTTCTCGCGTTAGGGGTCCCTCGAATTTCTTTCGTGCGGGTGGACTGGGTTGCGAGCCGATGGCCTACGACGGACCGCATCATTCCCGAGCCGTGGAGGTAGATCCGGTTGCACAAGAACCTTCGCACGTGGCGGACGTGGCGGAGGATGTGACTAGACGCCTGCACTATACTCCCCTCGGCACCGAAGCGCACGGTGAATTGCTTCGGAATCGTTTCGACGTACATTTCCGCGCGGCGTCGTGCTTCCCAAACTTGCCGCGGCGCGTCTGAATACGTAGCATAGGCGCGGCTGGGCATGGCTGGCATTGCAGGGGCGACCCAAAGGGTCGCCCGGGCGGGGCAAGCCCCGCACCTACAAATGCGTTGCGCGACCAGGGTTAACAGCCGCAGCGCTTCGACCCTTGTTGCACGTGCAGATTCAACGGCGACGCGGAACGTCAATCAAACGTCAATCGGGCGGGAGCGCGGCGGACAACCACACAAGCCGCAACGGCTTCCATCATTCGGGGGCGTGCCATGAATAAACTTCTGCAGGACATTCGCTACGGGCTACGCGTGCTGGCCAAGTCGCCGGGATTTGCGGCGGTGGCGATTCTGACGCTGGCGCTGGGCATTGGCGCGAACACGGCGATCTTCAGTTTGATGGACGCCGTGATGCTGCGCTCGCTGCCAGTGGAGAATCCTTCGCAATTGATGCTGCTGCAGTGGGCGGCGCGGCATCAGCCCGACACGCACGCGTACATGTCCTCGGGCGACTGCGCCGACAATCTTGGCTTCGGTGAAAATCCCTCGCAGAATCCCTCCGGCTGTTCGTTCTCCGAGCCGCTTTTCCGGCGCATCGAGGAGACAAATGCGTTTTCGGGAGTGGCGGCGTTCGCCAACTCCGGACGCCTCGATTTGACGGGCAACGGGCCGGCGAGCGTCATCAACGGCCAGGTTGTCTCCGGAGATTTTTTCCGCACGCTGGGCGTGAAAGCCGCGGCGGGGCGGCTGTTCGATCCGAGCGACGATTCGCGTTCCGCGGCGCCGGCGGCGGTGTTGAATTACGGCTACTGGCAGAGCGCGTTTGGCGGCTCGCGCGACGCGATTGGCCGGACGATTGAGCTGAACAGCGTCTCGTTCACAATTATCGGCGTGGCCGAGGCGCGGTTCACGGGAATCACGCCGGGCAGCGATTACGACGTGTGGCTGCCGCTCGCGGACGAGGAAAAGATCGATCCGACCGCGCAGATCATGGACCGGCTCGGAATGGCCAAGCGCCAGGACGATCCGGCGGCCTGGTGGCTGACGGTTGTTGGCCGGATGAAGCCTGGGACGCCGACCGCGAAGACGCAAGCGGAGGTGAGCGGCGTCTTCCGCAACGAGATGCTTCATGGAGCCGTGCCGATGTTCCATGGCGGCGGGCCAGGAGGACCGGGTCGAGGACCGGGCGGGCCCGGGGGCGGCGGAATGGTTCGCCAGATGGTTATCGGCGGCGGGCCGGGGCCAGGCGGACCGCCTCCTGGCGGAGGGAACGCGCCGTTCGGCGGAGGCGGTGCGCCGCCACAAATGGCGCCGGGAAAAGGACCGATTGAACTTCATGGCGCAGCGCCCGGCGGGCAAATGCCGCAATCGGCGGGCAAGCAGCCGATGATCATTCGCGGACCGCAAGGAGCCGCGCCGCCAAGAGGCCCTCAGGCAGGCCAAGCGGCGAACGGGCCGCGGACGCTCTCCACCGCAGCCGACAATCCGCAGATTACGCTGGTGCCCGCGCAGACCGGCTTGACCGGGCAGCGCAGCCGCTTCTCGCATCCGCTGTACGTGCTGATGCTCGCGGTGGGAATCATTTTGCTGATTGCGTGCGCGAACGTGGCGGGGCTGATGCTGGCGCGGGCCGCGGCGCGGAAAAAAGAAATGGCCGTGCGGCTGACGCTGGGCGCGGGGCGCGTGCGGATTGTGCGACAGCTTTTGACGGAAAGCATGATGCTGTCGGTGATGGGCGGCATTCTGGGAATTTTGTTCGCGTATTGGGGCGCGCACGCGATTGTTTCTTTTGTGTCCAGCAATCAGACGCGGCCGATGGGATTTGCCACAGGCATCGACATGCGCGTGCTGGGATTCACGGTGGCGGTTTCGCTGCTGACGGGAATTCTATTCGGCATTGCGCCGGCGTTCCGCAGCGTGCGCGTGGATTTGACGCCGGCGCTCAAGGAAGGAGAAGGAGGCTCGGCAAGTTCTGGGCATGCCGGTGGAAGATGGTTCAGCGTCGGCAATGGGCTGGTGGTAGCACAAGTGGCGCTGGCGGTGGTGGTGCTGGTGGGCGCAGGCTTGCTGGTGCGCACGCTCGCGAACCTTCGCGACGTGGACCTGGGATTCAATGCGCACAACATCGTGATTTTCAGCATCGATCCCACGCTGGCGGGCTACAAGGACGCGCAACTCGATAGCTTCTATCGCGATTTGCAGGGGCGTTTGGCGGCAACGCCCGGCGTGAGCGCGGTGAGTTATTCGCAGATGCCGCTGCTGAGCGGCGGGCTGATGATCACCGGGTTCCACTGGCCAGGGACGCCGCAGGATCAAGCGTCCGTCGCAGACACGCTTCAAGTTGGGCCGGATTTCTTTGACACTATGCACATACCCTTTGTCGTTGGGCGCAACTTCACGGCGTCCGATTTCGAACTGGCCGCGACGAATCACGGCGCGACGCATACCAGCGCTCCCACGCCGATAATTGTGAACCAGGCGTTCATCCAGAAATATTTGGGGAAGGAAAATCCCTTGGGGAAGGAGTTTGGCGAGACGCCCGCGGACGCGAACGGGCCGGGCAATCCCGGCTACGAAATTATCGGCGTGGTGCGCGACGCGAAATACAACGACCTGCGACGGGACGTTCACGCCATGATGTACTCGCCGCAGAATTTTGGAGGGGCATCGTTCGAGCTGCGCACGGCGGCGGAGCCGCAGGCGATTCTTCCCACGATACGCAACGTGGTGGCGGAAGTGAATTCCACGCTGCCGCTCTACAACGTGACCACGGAGTCGGAGCAGATCGACCGGCTGCTTTTCGAGCAGCGGCTGATTGCGCGCGTCTCGGGATTTTTCGGATTGCTGGCGCTGGTGCTGGCGTGCGTGGGATTGTACGGGCTGCTGTCATACGAAGTGTCGCGGCGGACGCGCGAAATCGGCATTCGCATAGCGCTGGGCGCGCAGCCCGGCGGCGTGCTCAGGCTGGTGTTGCGGCAGGGAATTGTGCTGGCGATTGTGGGAGCTGCGGTGGGCATCGGAGTAGCGCTCGGCGTCACGCGCTATTTGGCGTCGATGCTCTTCGACGTGCATGCGAATGACCCGCTGACGTTGATCGCGGTCGGGGTGCTGCTGGTGCTGCTGGTGCTGGTGGCGCTCGCAGCGTGCTACATTCCCGCGCGGCGGGCGACGCGCGTGGATCCCATGGTCGCCTTGCGCTACGAATAATTGACTGTGCGGTGCGGGCAAGTTAGGCTGCTGCGCGCGCGTGAATGGTGAGACACAGTTTGCGCCGCGTGGAGGCACGAACCGAATGGCCGACGCCGTAGAGTCCGCATCGCCGGGCGCGCTGGAATCGCCGCCCGACCGCAAGCTGATTGCTCCGCTGTGGCACACGATTCTCCTGGTCCTGATCATCTTCGGCATTTCCGCGCTTTCGTATTTCACCACGCGGCAGATTTCTGCGGCATCGGTGAAGATGCGGCTGATCACGTACACGGCGACGGTGGTGCAGGAGTGGCTGCTGTTTCTGTACGTTTACGCGGGGATACGCGCGCGCGGCGTTACGGTTCGCCAACTGATCAATGCGCGGTGGGCGAGCGGGCGCGATGTTTGGCGCGACATCGGCATCGCGGCGATTGTGTGGGTGCTTTTTGTAGCGATCGAAGGGCTCTCGTCGGTGATCTTCCGCTCGTCGGTCGGGGCGGGAGCGAAAGTGGTGCAGCAACTGGTGCCGCACGCGGCGGTCGAGTTGCCGGTGTGGATTCTGCTGTCGGTTTCGGCGGGCATCTGCGAAGAGTTTGTTTTCCGCGGATATTTGCAGGAGCAGTGTAAGCGGCTGACCGGCAGCGTGGGCGCGGCGGTCGTGCTTCAGGGGTTATTTTTCGGGCTTGGGCACGGCTATCAGGGATGGGCGCTGATGCTGACGATTTTCGCGATTGGATTGCTTTTCGGCACGACGGCGGCGACCCGGAAATCGCTGGCGCCCACGATGATCACACACGCTTGGGCCGATTCGTTTTCGGGCGTGGCCGGTTTTGTACTGCACGCGCTGCACAGGATTTGAAACGCTGGTTTGGAACGCTGAGTCGCGGGGGCCAGCGGAAAAAGCAGAACGCGACTGTTCCGTTATGGAACACCCCACTCGTGGCAACGCTGCGCAGGCGCTTGCGAAGCCAAGCAATATCCGACATGGATGGCCGCGAGGGCGCGATTGGCCCGAGAAAGGGAGCAGGCACAGGGATTTCCGCGTGAAGTTGGCAGGAAATAGTGGACATTTTGCGGCGCAAGTTCACGGTGCAGAATGACACATCGCGGCGATATGGAACTGTGTCTCTGACGATGGTCCACTTTGGGAAAGAGCGGCCGCGCCCGAAGGCTTGTAAGTGTAAGTAAACACGGCACTATTCGACGTTACAAGAGCGCAACGAAAACCCACCTGAGCGAGAGACTGGCTCCCAATCTGCACTAATCATTGCGTGATGAATCTTGGCCTAACTACAGGTGTGCTTCGGCGATGGGCGCTCGTCGGCGCGCTTCTTTTGGCAAGCAGCGCGAGCCTGGCTCGCGCGCAAGCGCCGGCGCAGGGAACGGCGAGCGCGACCACACAAAGCACGCTGGACTGGTTCGACCAAGTGCGCCAGCGGGTGGCGGCGCACGAGTTGGCGGGCGCGCAAAAAATTGTGGACGCGCGGCTCGCGGTTGCGCCGGACGACTCCGACGCGCTGGGTTGGCGCGCGCAGCTTCTGGCATGGACCGGCCACCGCGCGGAGGCGGAAACGACCTTCCGGCGCGCGCTGCAGCTTTCGCCGCGTGATGGCGATTATCTGCTGGGACTGGCGACGCTGCTGGCGCAAGACGGCCGCAACGCCGATGCGCTGGCGCTGCTCGACACCGCGCTGCAAATTCCGCCGCCACGCGCGGACGTGTACAGCGAGCGCGGGCGGGTGCTCGTGGCGCTGGGACGCCGCAAAGAGGCGCGCGCGGATTTGCTGAAGGCACGCGCTCTGGAGCCCGCAAACATTGCGCCGGCGGACGACGACGCAGCCGCGGGCCTGCGCGAGCTGCAATCGCCGCCGCACCGCGAGATTGACTTCACCAGCGAAACCGATACGTTCAACTACACGAACCCGGCCAACGCGCAAACCGTCGTGTTTGTCGACAAGCCAAACGATCACTGGATTCTTTCCACGGAGGCCGATTCCTACCAACGCTTCGGCGCCGACGCGCAGAAGGGCATTGGTGCGGCGGCGTATCGCTTCAAGGGCGGCAACTGGCTCACGCTGGGCGGTGGCGGCGGAAACGCGCAGGGCGTGATTCCCGAGGCGGAGACGTATTTCGAATACGACCACGGCTTTCGCATTTCAGAGACGGCGCCGTTGCGCGGAATCGAATCCACCTACAACCAGCACTGGTATTGGTACGACGGCGCGCACGTAATGGCGCTGACGGGCACGACTGCGGCCGACATGGCGCGCGACTTCCGGTGGACGTTTTCGTTCACCGAGGCGCGCAGCGGATTCGCGGGCACGCCCGTGGCGTGGGAGCCCTCCGGTTATACGAAGCTGGAATTTCCGCTGCCGCACGTGAGGGCGGAGAAATTCCTGCCTAACGTGATGTACGCGGTGGGGTCGGAGAATTACAGCGAGCTCGATCAGGTGACCGCGTTTGCGTCGCGGACGTACGGCGGCGGGTTTCGCCTGGGAATCACGGAGCGGCAGTACGTGAATTTCTACTTTGCGTGGCAGGAGCGCAACGGGGGGAACACCGAAGGAATTTACGGCGTGAGCTATGGGCTACGGTTCTGAGTTACAGGGGCTGAATTCGATCAACGCGGACGCTGCTGCTTTCGTCGTACGCGCGATTCTTTTTTCGGCGTTGGGCATTCTGGCGCTGGTCGCGTTCATTCTCGCGCGCCGCACCCTTCGACGGCGTTACTTCGACCGCCTGGCCGGCGCGGAGTTTTACGTGCGGCAGCACTGGAACGAAATTCTCTCCGGTGAAATTCCCGCGGACGAATGGCGCGTGGTGCGCAGCGACGCGGAAGCCATCATCACGCTGACGCTGGACCTGTTGGACGCCGCGCATGGGGATGAAAGCCAAAAGCTATTGGTATTCCTCCGTAACACGGGCCTGATGGACAGGATGGCCGTGGAAGCCCGCCGGTTGCACGGATGGCAGCGCGAGGCGGCGCTGGTTCGCCTGGGGCGCACGCGCGCGCCGGAGGCGGTGCCGATTCTGGTGAGCGCGCTCGACGATCCGCGCGCCGCAACGCAACTGGCCGCGGTGCGCGGGCTGGCGCGAACGAGCCTGGCCACCGCCGCGGAAGCGATGCTCGAACGGGTGGTGACGAGCGAACTGGCGCTCGAGGGCACATCGCTGCTGAACGCGCTGATGATCTGCACGCGCGGCAATCCGCGAATCCTGATGCCGTATCTTTACGTGGCGCAAGGGCCGGTCCGCGAATTGCTGGCGCGGGTGATGGCAGAAGTAGCTTCGCTGGCGCTCGGCGACGATTTGCTCTTGCTTGCCTACGACATTTCGGACGAAGTGCGCGCCTCGGTGGCGCGCGCGCTGGGGCATGCGGAGTTCGGCTTCGCGTTTGCGGCGCTCGATGCGCTGGCGACGGATCATAAGTGGTTCGTGCGCCTGCGGGCCATCACCAGCCTGGGACAATTTCAGGAGCCGCGCGCGCTGCCGGTGCTGCTGCGCGGCGTCTGCGACCGCAACCGTCACGTGCGGCAACGCGCCGCCGAAGCGCTGGCGCACATGCCGAATCCCGTGGACGTGCTGCGGGAAGTTCTGGATCGGCACGATGCCTACGCGCTGCAAGCGATGATTGCGGAGCTGGATCGCACCGGCGCATTCGAGAAGGTTCTCGAAGAGCTGCAGTCGGCCGCTCACATGGCGGGTGGCGCAGAAGCGCGGCGCTTGCTGAACGCGCTGGAGACCGGCACGGAGGAGCTGAACGCGATGATGCGCATTGGCCCCGCGGAGAAAACGGCCAAACTGGTCTGACATGCGTACGCTGCTCGACATTTCGAACAACACGCTTTTCTTCTACTACCTGGCGTCGAATCTCATCTATTTGGTGCTGCTGATCGTCGCACTGCTTTCCAGCCGCGCGCATCACCAGCATCTTGCTTCGCTGCGCCTGGAACGCATGAAAATGTCGCCGGTGACGCCGCCCATCACGCTGATTGCTCCGGCGCACAACGAAGAAAGCTCCATCGTGCCGTCGGTGCGCTCGTTGCTGCGCGTGGATTATCCGGAGCTGGAAGTGGTGGTGGTGAACGACGGCTCGAAGGACCGCACGCTGGCGAAGCTCACCGAAGAATACCAACTGCAACCGGCGCGCATACTTTACATTCCGCACATCCCCAGCGCTCCAGTGCGCGGAATTTACCGCAGCGCGCGCGAGCCGCGGCTGATCGTGGTGGACAAAGAAGCGGGCGGCTCCAAGGCCGACGCCGCCAATGCGGGTTTGAATGCGGCCACCAGCCCGTATACATGCGTGGTAGACGCCGACTCGATGCTCGAACCCGACGCGCTGCTGCGCATCATGGTGAAAATCCTCGAGGACCCCAAGCATGTGATCGCCGCGGGCGGCATTGTGCGCGCGCTCAACGGCTGCGAACTCTCAGGAGGCAAGATTCGCCGCGTGCGCTTGCCGAGAAGCCCCATCGTTATCATTCAGGTGATCGAATATCTGCGCGCGTTTCTGATTGGGCGCGAGGCGTGGTCGCGCGGCAACATGCTGACGATCATCTCCGGCGCTTTCGGCGTGTTTCGCCGCGACGTGATTTTGCGCGCGGGCGGATACCGCGCCGAAGCGATTGGCGAAGACTTCGACCTGGTGGCGCGCATTCACCGCATGTTGCGCGAGGAAAAACAAGAGTATCGCATCACCTTCGTGCCGGACCCGGTTTGCTGGACAGAAGTGCCGCCCAACATGCGCTCGCTGGGGCGGCAGCGCGCGCGGTGGCAGAAGGGTTTGATCGATACGCTCTGGCCGAACCGCGACATGCTCTTCCGGCGCAAATACGGCCGCATCGGATGGGTGGCGCTGCCGTACATGTGGATCTTTGAATTTTTCGCGCCAGTGATCGAGCTGCTGGGGCTGGCGACGATTGCGCTGGCGGCGATTCTCGGCGTGCTCAGCCACACGTTCTTTCTCGAATTCTTGATCTACGGGTATCTTTTTGCGGCGATGATTTCCGTGGGCGCGGTGCTGCAGGAGGAAGTGACCTATCGCCGCTACAACGACTGGCGCGACGTGGCGCTGCTGATTCTTTTCTGTTTTCTCGAGCAAGTGCCGTACCGCCAGTTCCACTTGGTCTGGCGCCTGCAAGGGATGTGGCAGTACGCGCGCGGCGACGTGGTGTGGCGGCCGATGGAACGCGTCGGGCTGGAAACCGCGGCGCCCACGCCCCGCGCGCGTCCGTAGCGCGCCGCTCCGAAGAACAGCGATCCAAGAAATGCGCGTAGGCTCCGCCAAAAGGCGAGTCGCTACTGCATCTGCGGCACGGCGTTGCCGGTGAGGTCGAAGCCGCCGTAATAGACGGCCCATTGGCCGGCGACGGCCCGCGGAACCAAGTCGATGATGCCGAGCGGCTGCGGCACTTCGTCGCGTGCGACCAAAAACATCTGCGGGCCGGCGCGTTCTTTCGGCGAGTGCACGCGAATCAGCAGCATTTGGTCTCCGTCGACGCTCGCGCCGTTGCGCATCGCAAACCAGAAGCGCCACGCTTGCATTTGATCGCGGATGCGCTCGAAGAGCAGTCCGTTCCGGCCTTCGACCAGCTCCACCTGCGGCGGCGGAATAATCGGCCCCAGCGGCGCGGGAACGTGCACCTTGACGACGAAATGCTGCGGCAGTGATTCGCCGGCGGAAACAAATTCCAAATCGCCGGGAATCTGTTCCGGCTGGGCCGGCAATTGCCAGCCCGGCGCGGAGTAATTCATTTCCTTGCCATCGGCGAATTGAAGGTGGATCAGGGTGACGTTCATTTGCGCGGGGCACGCGGCGGTGGTGATGCCGCTGGTGGCGCCCAGCGTGAACGTGGCGCGCGGCGCGATGGGCTGCTTCCACTGCTGAATTTCGTACTGCGAAGGCAGATAGGTCGCAAACCACGTCGGCGTGGTGGTCTGCGTGGCGGAGGCCGCGAAGACGCCGGGATAAATCAGCTTGCCCGTGGCGTCGTCGTACTCCGCGACGACGGCGATCTCCTGAATGGCCTGCGGAAAAAAATTCTGAAAGGTGATTACGCCCACGGAGTTGACGCGCGCGATGAAGGAGTTGTTGAGCACCACCAATTGCAAGAATTCGCGCGGCAGCTCGACGGTGATGTCCTTCGACTGGCACAGCGGCGCGGCGGGTGGTGAGTCGTTCTTTTTAGCCGGATTTTGGCTGGGCTTCTTTTCGGGCGCCGGCGGTGTGGAGTTATGCTGCACCGCCGCCGGCAGCGCGGTGGTCAGCAGCAACGCCGTCAGTGCCGCGCCTACGGCGCCCCGGCCGAGCCATCGTGCCCGGTGCATAACAATTGACGATAGCATACGAGCGCGCGCCGATGAACTGGGTAGAGCGCGGGGAATTTCCTCAGCGAGCAACAGCCGCGGGGCTCGCCAGCTGTTGCGTTCGGCGCGCAGCCTGTGCCGGCATCGCTTGCCCGCGGCGAACTGCGAGGGTAATATCCCGCCAGTATATCGCCCTGCGAGTTGCGGCCGGACCGCTGACGACCGCTGACGTGCCGTGTTTCGTGGCGCGAAAGGAGTTGCCCATGCGCGTGACACTAGCAGCCGCAGCGTTTGCGTTGTTGCTGGCCGTACCGTCTTTCTGCATTGCTCAGCCGCAGCAAACGCAATCAGCCCCGCCCGCCGTACAGCACACAACGGCACCGGGCAAAGTAGCTCCGCTTCACGTCGCTGAAGATGTGATGGCCAACAAAGTTATTCACAGAGTTGAACCTGTCTATCCGCAGATAGCCATGGCGGCGCACGTTTCAGGTACGGTTGTCCTTCACGCAGTGATTGCGGAAGACGGCAGCGTCAAAGACCTTCAAGTCATTTCCGGGCCGGCGTTGCTTCGCGCGGCCGCGCTCGGGTCGGTCAAACAGTGGAAATACCAGCCGACGATGCTCAATGGTGAGCCGGTTCCGGTAGGCACGACAGTTTCGGTCGTCTTCGCTATCGACCCCGTTTCGGTCGACCCAGCGGCAATGGAGCAGGCGGTCGTCAGCAGAGTGCCCCCTGTTTATCCGGAGCGCGCTCAGGCGGACGGCATACAGGGCACGGTGGTCGTGCAAGTCACTATCGCGAAGGATGGCCATGTCCGCGAAGCAAAGGCGCTTTCGGGTCCGCCGCCATTACGAAAGGCCGCAACAAAGGCCGTCGAGCAATGGAAATACAAGCCGAGTCGTTTGCACGGCACGGTCGTCGAAGTCACAACCACCGTGTCGATTCCCTTTACGCTTCATTAGGAGGACGAGGATGCGTTTCAAGCCACAGCCATTCGGTCCGCACCGAGCGGAAAGCCGATCGAAGGTTCAGGGATGATATCGGTTTGGTCTAAACTTAAGTCATGAAACGCGCTCTTGGCCCAGTGTTATCGCTGGTCGCGACTGCATTGATTTTCATCACCGCGCCTCGGTTTGCGTTCCCGCAGCAGGAGCGCCCGGGCGTTCCGCCGCCCGTGGCGGAGCCAGATTTCACCATCACGCGCCATGGCACGATTCTTTTTGAAGCGAACATTGCGGCGCCCGGCCCGGAGTCTGCGTCGCGCGTTCTGCTCACCGAAAGCATCGAAATCTCCGGCGTGAAGGCCGGGCAGGGTTGGCTCGATTTCATCCACGCGTTCGCGGCCTCAACCAGCCGGACGCTGCTGGATACCATGCCGCCCTCGGCGAGCGCGAAGAAAGGCAAAGTCATCGTGGCGTTCGCGCTGCGCCGCGACGGCAGCGTGGAGGGAGCGGTTTCCATCACGCATTCCTCGGGAGATCCGTCCGTCGATGACGCCGCGCGCTTGGCCATCGCGAAAGCCGCGCCTTTCGGCGCGCTGCCGCAGGATTTTCCCCGCGCGCTCGCGCAGTTCCGCGTGACGCTGGCCTACGATCATCCGCATCCGCTCCCGCCGGCCGACGGAGCGGCACAGTGAAGCGCTCCGGCGACATCACCGCTTCGGCGATTATCCTGTTCTTCGGCAGCGGGTGCGTTATTTGTCTCGGCCTGCTTATGGCCTTCTCAGTCCTGACAACACAGCCACAAATCCAGCCGAGCAGCCTTCTGTTTATGCTTTTCGCGGCTTACGCACTGCCGTGCGGATGGGGAATCGCCAATGCCGTTGGCATCCTGAGGCTCCGGCCGTGGGCCCGCATTTCTACTATCGTCATGAGTGCGGCGGCGGCATGCTTCTGCGGATTTATCGCGCTCGCGGCGGCACTCGTGCCTCTGCTTACGAAAGGCGAAACCGGCATTGACCCTGGGGAAACGCAGATTGTTATGATTATCCTCTGCTTTCTAGCGGTAATCCCGCTCTCCATCGCGATCTGGTGGCTCGTTCTGTTCACCCGCAAGCGCGTTGCGCTCGAATTCGCAACGGGCGGCGCGTCGGCATCCGCAACACAGAGCTTTGGATATGCACCTGTCCATCCGGCAGCTGTTGACGCGCAGATTCCCCTCAGCATCCGCATCATTGCGATTCTCGAAATTGCCGTGAAGACGCCGCTGCTATTGCTTGGGGAGTTTTCGGCGGTCCGGCATCATTCGCCGGCCTTGCTTCTGGGATTTCTAGTTCCGCATCGCGTAGCTCCACTAATGCTTGCTCTTCTCGTGGTCGGCTCGTTGATCTGCGCCATCGCTACGCTCCGCACAAAACAGTGGGGGCTCGACGGCTTGACGGTGTACGCTTTGTTCGGACTGGTCAATGCTCCCTTGGTCTTGCTGTCGCGAGCCCGCGTGACTTATGCCGATATTATGGCGCGCAGACTGGTGACCGATTCTGGAATGTCTCCCCAAGCCGCCACGCAGTTCCAGCAAGCGCTCTCCGTTTCGATATACATCGTCGCGTTCGTATTGTCCGCGGTCATTTTGTATTTTCTCCCCGCCCGCCGCAAGGCCTTTCGCGCCGTTTGCGCTGCGCGTGTCTCAGCCGCGTCAACAGGGCAGGTAGGTGCGCAGTGAAGCGCTCCGGCGACGTTACCGCAGCGGCGATTGTGTTGTTCTTCGGCAGCGGCGTGCTGGTTTTGTTCGTGCTATTCGGAGTTCTCGGCGTCGCGCTGACGTCATCGCAATTGCAATTGCCGCCGGAGGCTCGTTACGGCCAATTCTTCGGACTGGTGTTTTACGCGCTTTCCTCCGCATGGGGAATTGCGACGGGCGTCGGCATTTTGCAATTGCGGCCCTGGGCGCGCATTTCGATGCTGATTATGAGCGGCGTCGCGATTTTCCTCAGCGTTTTCGGGGCGCTCGGATTGGCGATGGTTCCGATGATCATGCGGCAAACTCCGGACGTTCCGCTCGCCGCGATGCGTGTTGTTATTGCCGTCGGCGTCGCGATGTTGCTGGTTCCCATAGCGATCGCGATCTGGTGGCTGATTCTCTTCACGCGCAAACGCGTGATCGCCGAATTCGCCGCGCGGGGAGCCGCGGGCCCTCCCGCTGACCCGCAGACTGCATTCACCGCGCCGGCGCCGCCACTCGCAAGCAGCGTGGCGTCCACGTCTCCGCGCATGCAACTCTCCTATCGCCGGCCCGTGAGCATCACCGTGATCGCCGTTTTTCTGCTCGCGGGCGCCGCGGCGTTTCCTTTGTTCCTGTTCTATCCCGCAAACTGGCGCGTGACCGCGCTCTTCGGCGTGATCCTGACGGGCAGAGCGGTTCTCGTCGTGTTCGCAACCTATTCGGCGCTGGGCATTCTGCTCGGGACGGGACTCTTGCTGCTCAAGCCGTGGGCCGCGTGGGAGCAATTGTCTACGCCGTCGCGATCACCGTGAACGTCGCCGTCTCGATGCGCGCTCAGATGCGCGCAATGCAGATGCTCCAGAGCGTCATGGGCATGCCGGCGCTTCCGGGAAATGGCGCGCAGATGTTCCAGCGGATGATGCGCGTGAGCATGGCCGTCGGCGTGGCGTTCGGCGTGGCCGTGAATCTCGTCGCGCTATATTTCCTGGTCACGCGGCGCGCGGCGTTTTACCCGCCGCGAGCGGCTCCGGCCACCTATTCGCAGGCTGCGAAGTGAAGCGGCCGGTCAGCGTCACTCTGGTCGCTCTGTGGCTCTTTCTCGCCGCAACCATCGAACTTTACCTGCTCGTCGCGCATCCCCTGCGCTCCTACCTGATCACGATTTTCGGCGTGCATCTGTTGCGCTACGCGGCGCTCGTTGCCTATCTCGTGTACATCCAGGTCCGCGTGTTTCTGGGAATCGGCCTGCTTGACTTGCGGCCCGCCGCGCGCATCGCCGGCATGATTTTCTGCGCCTATGTCGCGCTGAACTCGATTGTGACTTTCCTGATGCCTGGCAGTTTGGCGCGTTATCTCGCGGCCGCGCAACGGATTTCGCCGGCCGTCAACTTCAGCGACCCGTCCACGATGATGGTTTACCGCGTCGGCCACGTTGGGTCGGTCGCCGGTTCCGCGGGAGTTTCGCTGTTGGCGCTGTATTTTTTGGCCACGCGCCGCGCGGCCTTTTACGCGCCGCCCGCTTCGGGTTCCCCGACTTCGGGCGCGATTTCCTCCGCGCCTTCAATAGAATCTCCACAGTAAGCCGCACCGCGCGAAAATATTTTTGCGCGGTCGCGCGCTCAAAAGTAGCTCAATTTTCGGGGTTTACGAAATTTCCACCTTGGACGATTTTTCTCTACACAAAAAAGGACTTGACAAATTTTAGGAACGCGCGTAAAAGTTTTCGCTGTAACCTCGATTTGTGTGACTCGCAAGGGTTCACGAATCGCCCCAAAGCAAAACCTGTTTTTCAAACGCCAGCGTCCTGCTGGCGTTCTGTGTTTTTGCCCGATTTTCCCTGCGATTTGCCTTGTTTTCTTGTGGCTGCCGCGACTTGCCGCACCTTGCAGCGCCTCAGGCAGCCTGTTTTCTCTAAATTCTTGCGTCCAGTTCCAACTTCTGCACTTTCCGGAGGTTTTCGTGCCCGATTACAACGCACAGAATCCGCCCAATTCGATTTACCCCGGCGACGTGGCGCTCGCCTTCAATTCCGAATCGCCCTCCGCCGGCCAGGCCAGCCAGCAGTTCGCGTTGCCGAACTATTCCGGGTTCCCGGAAAATGGCCGCACCATCCGCTGGCAAACGATTTTCGGAACTGCGCCGACGAGCGTTTCGATTGCGCTGCAGACCGCGATGAACGACGTGGACGCGCAGTACGCTGCGATCGACACCTCCACCGCGGCCGCCGGCGAAGCGCGCACGGTCTCCGGCGTGCGCGGGAATTTCATTCGCGCCAGCGTCGGCGCGATTTCCGGCGGCTCCGGCGTCACCGTGCAAATCCTCGGATGAGCCCCGCGCGGATGCCCACACGCAAGCAACGCGCCCGCCGCACGCCGAAATCCGCGGAGCCCGCGGATGGCACGCAAAAAACGACCGCGTCCGACCAGGCCATCGTTGTGGCCTTGGCCGAACTGCAGCAGCCGGCGCAGCCGCGCGCTCGCATGCGCCTTCGCGCGGCGCTGCGAAAAGTCGGCCTGGACGAGTTGAAAATCGCGTGGCTGCTGAATTTCAAGATTCATTGCCTCGCGGAATCGAAAAAGTCCAGCGACAATAAGCTGCTCCTCGATTACTTGAAGGAAGCCGCGCGCCATTTGGATCCCGCATCGGCGCGTGCCGCCGCGCAAGAGGCGCCGGCCATCGAGATCGTACACGACGTGCCACGTCCCAACCGGAATGAAGCCCCAGGCGAGTGACCGTTTTCGCCGTTTCGTAGGGGCGACCCTTGGGTCGCCCGGGCGAGGCGAGCCTCGCCCCTACCAAAGAATCGACGAACGCCTTTATGTCCAGAGTTTTCGGCGCGTTGGACCGCTTCCTCAAGGACTATAACCAGCAGACGCAGCAGGAATCTCGCGAGGCCCGCGTCGAGAACGAATCCGAGCCAGCGCAAAAAATTAAACGCGCGCTCGGTTATCATCCGTTCCCCAAGCAGAGCGAATTTCACAACTGCGGCGCGAAATATCGCCTCTTCGGTGGCGCCGCGGGGCCAGGTAAGTCGAAGGCCCTGCTGATGGAGGCCATCCTCCAGGCCATTGAGAATCCCGGCGCGAACACGCTGCTGCTGCGCCGCACGTTTCCGAAGCTCGAAGGCAGTCTGCTGCTTTATTTTCGCCGCGACGTGCCGCGCGAACTCTATTCGTCGTTCAACGAAGCAAAGCACACCGTCACCTGGCGCAACGGCTCGACCACGCGCTTCGGCTATTCGCAATCGGAAAACGACATCTACCAGTATCAGTCGAGCGAATTTCTTTTCATCGGCGTCGACGAGCTGACGCACTTCACGCTGCGCCAGTGGCAATTTCTCACCAGCCGCAATCGCTGTCCGGTGCGCGGCGCGTTTCCCAATATGGCCGGCGCCACGAATCCCGGAAACATCGGCCACGCCTGGGTGAAATCGCTTTTCATCGACCGCCAGGCGGCGCCCGGCATGGACCCGCGCGAATATGACGCCGGTGATTACGCGTTCATCTCCGCGCGCGTCTGGGACAATCCGATTTACGCGAACGATTCGTCGTACCTGAAATCGCTGCAGCAGCTTCCCGATTTTTACCGGCGCGCGTTTCTCGACGGCGACTGGAGCGTATTCGCGGGGCAATATTTCACGAACTTCGATCCTTCGCGCAGCGTGATTCGCGCCGAGAGCATCAACGCCGCCGAATGGTGGCCGCGCTGGATCTCCATCGACTGGGGATTCGAGCATCCCGCCGCGGTTTACTGGCACACGCAAGCCTTTGTAACTCACGTCCCGTTCCGCGACTCTTGCGGAACTGACGGGAGGTCCTTCACGGCGGAGGGCCAACGTCACCGGCCCGGCGAATCTGACGCGCATGGACACGGCGATGGCCTGTCTGCGAAAAACGTCTGGGTTCCGAAGGCCGGTGACGCTGCTCTTCCTTTTGCTAGCTCTTCCTCACAGACGCGTGCGGCGTCGCCTGTCGTGGACGCCGCCGCGCCCGCCCGCTCACCGACAACGGTCTCCTATCGCGAATTCATCGCGCAGCATCTTTCGCCGCGCGTTCTCGCCGCGCAAATCATCGGGCGTTCCCGCGCGCGCGAGGGCGGCGCTGAGAAAATCGACGCGGTGTATCTTTCGCCCGACGCTTTCGCGCGCCGCACCGACGAGGCCTCCATCGCCGAGCAGATCGGCGACATTTTGCACTCCGCCGGCCTGCCGCGCCCCGTGCCCGCCGACAACGATCGCATCGGGGGCTGGATGCTGATGTACCAAATGCTGGACGCCGGCGAATGGCTCATCGCCGATTCGTGCCCCGAGCTGATTCGCACGCTGCCGGAGCTGGTGCGCGACACGGTGAACATCGAAGACATCGCCAAGCGCGATGGCGACGACGCCGCTGACGCCGCGCGTTATGGCCTGAAATCGCGCGCCTCGTCGCGGCCTGCAAAGCCGCCACGCGAGCAGGAATTCGAGCAGCGCGTCACGTCAACCGACCCTACCATTCGCGCCATTCAAGCGCGCAAAGCAGAGTTGGAACTGCCGCAGAGGAACCGCCCGATTCTGGCGCCGTGGTCCCGCTGGCGCCACAACCGGTAATTGCTATTGTGAGTACAGCAAGGCAGAATACCCGCTACGGTAACGATACCGGATGAGTAAAAAGCCGTCGGCGTGTTTCACGATCTTGGCGATTGCCCTCGCTGCCGCGGCGGGCGCGACGCGTGGCGCACCGCCCGTTGCAAAACAGGTATCGCTCTCCATTTCTCGTTTATCGATTGCCCCTGGCGAGCGGGTTGTGGGTTTCGAATTTCACATTACGTCGGGCCGAGTGGCGCAGATTCCCGACACACCGATTGGCTGGAACATCACTATCGATAACGACCCTTCGTGGAACGGCAAGGTCAGCGGTTCGGTTGTCGTTGCTTCCGCGGCAGTCGATGCGTCCTTTTTCCGAGGCTTTCTGATAGTCGAGAAGAATGAAAGCCTCGGGAATCCGTTCGCAATACGTGGTGACGTTATCGTGACCCGCGATTTTGTGAAGGAGCGCCGCATCCTCGTCACCATGCGTGAGCTGACTCTAGCGCCGGTATCCAAGTAAGCTTCGCGGGTCTGTGCATTCACCGTAAACATAGCGTCGGCATGCTTCAGCAAGTTCGCAACTTCTTTCGCGATCACATCGCTTCGCGGATTCGCCCTACGTTCTGGCTGCGTACGCGCTACACCCGGGCGCTCGAAGAGGAAATCCTGCGGCTGCGCGCGGAGAATCGCGCGCTGGTGAATTCCATCCTCGGCGTCGCTGGCATTCCGCCCATGCGTGCAGTGGCCGTCGCGCCTCCCGCGATCGCTCCTTCTGCTTCCGTAGGGGCGAGGCTTGCCTCGCCCGGGCGACCCGAGGGTCGCCCCTACGAGAAGGCAACTGCGCCGCGCGAGGCAGCGACATCCGTCGCGCCGCCTCGCCGACGCTCGTGGCAACAGATTGGCCGCGCCCTCGAAATCGCCGACGCTCGTGCCGCGCAGCGCGAACGCGAATCCGACACGGAAACATTTCCGCCGCCGCGCAAAATCCTCATTCGACCGTGACGCGGGGATGCAGTTGCGCGCATTACTTCCAGCGATCGCCGCGCTTCATGGCGTATTGCGCGAACACATAGCGCCACGGAATAAGAGGGATAAAAATAACCACCCACAGAACGGCTTTGATATCTTCCGCGGCCGCCTCGGTGATTTGGTGCGCGCGCCAGAGCGGCAGCGCAAACGCAATGAGATAGACCGTCTTCCAGGTCACTTCGAAGAGCAACAGGGGCAGCATTTGCACCGGGTAGCGAAGCCCTAGCGCCGCCGTCAGCCCTAGCGCAGCGAGCAAGGCCCATTGGATTCCGTGCGCCGCGCCGAATTCGCTCGTGTGGTGAATGACGTCGGGCCACACAAACGCGCCGAGCCCCGCGGCCAGGATGAAATACGCGACTCGCAAGGTATAGAGGCGCCATAGCGCAACGTCGGGCACGGGGGCACGTGAAACGTCACTGGACGCAACGGCCGATCCTTGGACGGAGTTCATAGCGTTCCACCTCCGAAGGCGCGCAAACAACAAGCGATCTCTCGACGGGCCGTGGGCCGGACACTCCAGATAATCGGGCCTTATAGCACAAGTTGCAGCACTCGTCACTGACCGTCCGTTTTCGCACTCCACAAATTTATGACGCGCACGAAATCGTCCCAGCAAGCGCCGCCGCCGGATCCCGCTTCCGTCCCGGTGGAGCAGGGCAACGCGACCGACGCGCTCGCGACGCCCGTGACCGCTCTTGCCGCGCAGGCCTTCGGCGCGAACAACGAGCAGCTCCCCGAGCGTTTGCAGCAGGCGCTGCGCCGCCTGGTGCTGGACCTCACCACCGAATCGGAAATTTCGCGCCGCGCCGAGATTCGCCGCATCAAGCAGGCGCATCAATTCTGGCGCGGCCTGCAGTACCTGTGGTGGAGCGACCGCGACCAGAACTGGCATTTGCCCTTCGAGCAGAAATTCACGCAGGAAAGCACGCTCGAAGACATGCCGCGCTACGAATTCGTCACCAATATTTACCAGGCGTTCGGCCTTTCGATCATCGCGGTGCTCAGCCAGGACATTCCGCGCGTGCGCTTCTTTCCGCAGTCGGCGGAGAGCGAAGCGGACGTGTCGACCGCGAAGGGCGCGAGCGAAGTCAGCAAACTCATCGAGCAAAATAATCGCATCGGCGATTTGCTGGTCGAAGAGGCGTTCCACCTGTGGACCGGCGGCAAAGTCGGCGCGTACGTGCGCTACGTCGTCGATGGCCAGCGCTTCGGCTTTCATCCTGAAACGGAGATGGGCACGCGGCAGGTGAAAATCGCGGCTGTGTGGATTTGCCCGAATTGCGCCGCGGAAATGCCCGCATCAGCCACGCCGGGTCCGCAAACTGCGAACGTGCCGTGTGCCACCTGCGGCGCGCTGCTCACGGAAGAAAACTACGTCCCTGAAGAACTGATCACTGTGCCTGCGGGCGTGCGCACCGTGCGCGTCGCGAACGGCCAGGAAGTAATCACCATGGTCGGCGCGCTCGAGCTGAAAACTCCGCCGTGGGCCAACGAAATGCGCGAATACCCGTTTCTGCAATGGAACATGGAAGTGCATCAGTCGCGTCTGCGCGCCGCGTATCCTCACGCCGCCGCAAAAATCGGTGCGCCCACTGCCGCGGGCGAATCCGCGCAGTACGAGCGCCTCGCGCGTCTGGAGCAGTCGCAGGGCGGCCCGCTCACGCAGGGCGGCGACTTCAACGCGAATCTCATCACCTTCCAGCGCACCTGGGTGCGCCCGTGGGGCTTCTATCAGCTCGACGACAAAGTGCTGCGCGACGAACTCCTCGCGCTTTTTCCGGGCGGTTGCTACGTCGCGTTTGCCGGCGACGTTTACTGCGAATCGCGCAACGAAAACGTGGACGACCACTGGCGCGTGATGCACGTCATGCCCGGCGACGGCTCCGTCGGCCGCCCCGGCCTCGGCGACGTGCTCATCAGCGTGCAGGAGCGCTTCAACACGCTCTCGAATTTGCAAATCGAAACGTACGAATACGGCATACCGCCGATTTACGCTGACAGCGAAGTGCTCGACTTCGACGCGTTGCAAACGCAGACCGCCGAGCCCGGCGCGCACTATCCGGCGAAATCGAAACCCGGCCAGCCTCTCGCCGCGGGATTTTTCCAGCCCGCACCCGCGCGCGTCCCGCCCGATCTGGCGCAGCACGCCGCCGAACTCATGGGCCCCGTCGCGCAATTTCTCACCGGCGCATTTCCCGCGCTCTTCGGCGGCGTGATGACCAACAACGGCACCGCCTCCGGCTACGCCATGGCGCGCGATCAAGCGATGGGCCGCGTGGGGCTGGTTTGGCGGCGCATGAAATTCTTCCACGCCGACGTGATGCTCGCCGCCGTGGATTGCTTCCGCAAGAATCGCCCGGGCGACGTCGAAGTCACGCTGCTCGGCTCCGGCGCGGCGTTCGAATCGCAATGGATTCGCCTCGCCGATTTGAAAGGGAATTTGTTTTCGTATCCGGAAACGGAAGAGCAGTATCCGACGCTGTGGTCCGAGCAGCGCGCCGTGCTGATGCAGTTGATGGCCAATCCGGATCCGCGCCTGCAAGCCGTTCTGGGCGATCCGTCGAATCTCGGCTTGCTCAAGCGCCTCATTGGCCTGGACGAATTGGTCATCCCCGACGAAGAATCGCGCACGAAGCAATATCGCGAAATCGCGCAGATGCTCGTCGAGCATCCCATCGCGCGCGCTGATTCATCCGCGGGCGGGGAAGACCTTCAGCCCAGCATCATGCCCGACGAATTCACGGACAATCACGCCATCGAACTCGACGCCTGCATGCGCTGGTTTTCCTCCGACGCCGGCCAGGTCGCAAAAATCGCCGCGCCCGCGGGATACGCGAACGTCCGTGCCCACGCGCAAATGCATCGGAAATTCCTGCTCCAGCAGCAGGCGCAAGCTGCACAAGGAGCGGCAAACGCAGCCGCGCCGCCGCAAAAACCGGCGCAGTCTTAGCTCTGATTTTGGTGGGATCAGTTCGTGGTTACAGCACGCGGTCGATCTTGATTTCGCCGCCACCGTACGGAGGCTTCACGTCCAGTGCGAGGGGCGACGGCGCCAGCAGCCGCACCACTTGTAGCATGCGTTCGGGATTGAACGGCTTGGCCATGCACACCACCGCGCCGAACTCGCGGCTCGCGGCGTAGTCCGCGGGTTTGGCGTTTTTCGTGACCAGCACCACCGGCACGTTCGCCAGCCGCTCGCTGCGCTTGATGATCAGGCACAGGTCGTATCCGGAAGTATCGATCGATTCGATTTCGGCGATGAAGCACGCCGGAATGGTGGTGCGCAAAATGTCCAGCGCTTCAGCGCCGGTGCGCACCGCAAAAACGTCGTAGCCATCGGGCGTCAGCAGATTTTTCAGATGCTCCTGCGCGCGCGGATCGCTTTCCACCACCAGCACCACCGGCCGCGCCGCGGACGCCTGATGTGGCTCGCCTTTTGCCGCCGTGGACGCGCCGTGCATGGTCGACTTTTCTTTTGAACCTGGGCCGCTGGCCGCAATCGCCGCCGCGGCGCGCACCTGCGCGTGCGTGAATTGAATGGCCACGCCGGTTTGCCCATTTCCCAAATCGCGCGTGCGCACCACTTCCGCGGGCTGCTCGCTGTTCAGGGCGTTCGCTGCAGTGGAGAAGGGAAACGTCACGCCGACGGACATCCCTTTCCAAAAGTCCGTGCGCGAGCTGGAAAACAAAATGCCGTCGCGCGAAACGTCAATCGTCGTCGCCACTTCGATAAATGGATCGACCTTCGCGTCCGTGGCGCGCACGCGCACCTGCGCCGACACTTTCACGCGCTTTCGCCGCCGGCGCTCCTCGGCATTCAGCGGGCCAATCGTCTTTGGTGTCTCAGTGTTGTTTTCTTGATGCAGCGACGACATTGCCGAACCCCATTCCAGGTTTCACAGAACAACTCCGATGCGCTGGGTCAATCCAAACCGTTCCGCCGCGCCACTGGGCCGCGTCTGCACGCGAGCGCTACCGCTCCGGACAATGCAATCTTCCTCCGAGAGTAGCACTGCGAACTATGGTACGGAAGTGCTTTTGTGACGCATTGGCCACCTATCCCATTCTGAAACTGAGGTTCGCAATGGGAACACTTCGCGGGCGACGCGTAGGGCTGCGGGCAGACACTTCGGCACAAATTATTTTGCGATTCGCGCTTCCGCTAATAAGCGGAGCGCACCAAGGAGAACTCTGATGGCCGTGAACACAACGCGATTTCCACTGCGTGGCACGCAGCCGCGCTCCGCAACGACGCGCCGCGCTTCCGCGCATCCGCAACGCCCGAGCGACGACGAAATTCTGGGGCTCGTCACCGCCGTGCCGCGCCCCTCGCAGGCCGCGGCCGTCGACATGGACGATGACGCGGACAAATCCGCGGGTGCGCCCGCCGCTGCGAATCCAGCGCGGCCGGCTGCCGCGCAACCTGCCGGATCCGATTCGACACAAAGCGGTGCGCCAAACGCGCAGGCGCAGCCCGCCACATCGAACTCCGTTGCGCCGGAGCTCGCGCCGATTCTCAACGCGCATCCGCAATTGCGCGACGCCTGGGACGCGGCCCAGCAATTTCGCGCCGTTTTCGCCACGCCCGCCGCCGCGCTAGACGCAAAAAATCAGCTCGACGAGCTCGATGGAATGTTTTTCTCTGCGCAGCCGGGCGATCAGGCCGCGCTCGCAGCGCGCATTCATGATTTGTCGCCGGGCGCGTTTCATGCCCTCGCGCAAGCCATGCAGACGCATGCCGCGAAAGTCGCCGCAGGCGGGAGCGCGAGCCAGTCGCCGGCTGACGCAAATTCTGTCGCCGCGCCGCAGCCAAACGCCTCGGCGTCGCCTTCAGCTTCATCTCCAGCAGCCTCTGCGGCGGCTGCTCCTGCTGCCGTCGCCGCCCCGGTCGCTCATGCCGTCGTGACAGCCAGCGCGCCAGTCACGCAAGGCCCCGCGAAGCCTACTGCTCCCGCGATATCTTCGCCGCAGCCCGCCGCGCAACAGATCGTGCCGCAAGCCGCCGATCCGCGCCGCACGGCACAGCTCGCCTTCTTCCATTCAGCGAATAGCGCCGCCGTGCAGCAAGTGATCGCCGCGATCGAAGCCCAGGTGAATCATCTTCTGCCCGCGGGAGTTTCCGCGCCCACGAAAACGCGCATCGTCGGCGAAATTTATCACGACCTCGGCGCCGCGCTGGGCGCGAATCGCCAACTCGGCCAGCAATTGCGCGACGCCTTTCGCTCCGGCGCGAGCGATCCGGCGAACCAGCAGGCGCATCAACAGGCCATCGTTTCTCTGGTCACCGGACGCGCCAAGCAGGCGCTCCCATCCATCGCGCGCCGCGTCATCGGCGAATGGACGCACAGCGTCGTTTCCGCGAACCACGAAAAACTCTCGCGCCACGACGCGGCCGCGAAGCGCGTCGACATCGCCGGTGCGGGCTCATCCGACGGCGTGAATCGCAAGCCCATTTCGCCCCGCGACGTGGACTACAAGCGCCTCTCCGACGCCGACATCTTGAATTTGTAAGGGCTGGCCTATTGTGGCAAGCCCATCTGCATGCTCAACTCCATCTGGTATTCCAGTCCAGCGTCACCGCACGAATGGACGGGAAACCGGGCAGTGCCTATCCATGTTTGAATATCTTTGTCGCTGATTTTTTGGGTCGTGTGAATGAGCGTAACGCTGCGAGCCCGCCCGCCGGGGCCGACGACCACGTAAAAGGAAGCCTGAATGCCGGATAGTGGCGTCAACGGGACCCAGGGCAAGGTCGCAGCATGCGATGCGTCGGCCTCTATCTTTGGTTCGGCGCACCAGTCCTCCACAACCGAACCCACCGGTGGCCTGAACTCTTGCGAGGTGTCCGTTGCGGAACTTATGCTGCCAATCGCGATCTCGATGGTGTGGCCGTCGCCACCGCGAAATACCAGTTTTTGTGGAAATCGCTTCGTTCCGAACCCAACGAAACCACTGAACTCATAGACCGCATCGAGAGCGGATACACCGGATGGCCAGTTCGATTCTATCGTCGCAATATCACCGTCATTGTCGAGGCAGGCGGTCAGGGAAAGGCCTCTGGGTTTCATCTTCGCGCACGTAATCGCCTGGCCTGCCGCAGAGGACGCCGTCTTCGCCTCCTTGACTTTGCCGTCGAGAGCCTTGCCAGAATCCATCGCCGTAAGAATGATCCTATTCAACTCGTACATGAGCAGCGGCATTTGGTTATCCGTGCGCGAGAGGTATAGTTTTCCATCTTGCGCGATTTCCTTGTAGGCGTATCCGGGCGCCGAAAACGTTTCCTGATAGTGGCCGGGCGCTAACCATACGACTTGACCGTCGCCGTCCGTCGTTTGCGTTCAAATTTGGTAGTGAATTGTCGCGTTCAGCGTGAACGCCGGGCTGCCTGCCGCCTCGATATTGCTCAAGTCATGTGATTTCGCGAGCAGCGCTTCGGCTTGCGCCTTCAATTCTTTCTCGTTGTCATTTGCGGACGCGGTGCGCTGCGCAAGGGTCATCGCCAAAGCGACAATCATGCCGACTAGAAAAATGGCTCGCGGAAGGGACGCTACTCGGCGCATACGTATTGCGGAAGTTATCACTTTTGAAGAGGGCAGGCAACGCGCCCGCCCCCGTGGTTAGAGGGAAGTAACTCTGCGCCGCGTCAGGCTAGTTTCTTGTGCGGCGGACGCGCTGCATGAGGATGCGGCCGCGCATGGGCTGCCGGCGCATGGTTTACTCGCGGATGCCGCGAGCCATTTTCCGCTGCTGCCGACGCCTCGGGCCCGCTCCCGCCCTGCGGCGCGAGCATGCGCACCACGTGCAACAGGCGTTCTTGCTTGTACGGTTTCGCGAGGCAGACGATCGCGCCGAGCGCGTGCGCCGTCGAATAGTCATTCGGCTGGCCGCGCCGCGTGGTCATCACCACCGGCACGTTGCGCAGGCGATCATTCGACTTCACGATCAGGCACAAGTCGTAGCCGGACATGTCCGCGATTTCGATTTCCGTGAGCAGCATGCTCGGAGTGTTCTGGCGCAGAAATTCCACGGCTTGCGCTCCGGTCTCAACGGCCTCGACGATGTAACGTTCATTCTGCAGCACGAACCGCAGCGTGTTGCGCGTCCGTGCGTCGCTCTCCACGATGAGGATGACCGGCATGGGCTTTGGCAGGTCTTGCGCCACGCCCGCCGCGGTCGGCGGCGCCTTCGCAGCGATCGTTTCGTTCTGTGCGGCTTCGTCGGCTTGCTTGCCATTGTAAAAACGGATGCCGATGCCGAAGCGCTTCTCCGGCATTTCGAAAACGCGCGCGACCACTGCGGTGCGCTCGTGCTGCACTCCGCCGGCGGTGCCGGAATACGGAAAGGTGATCGCCAGGTCCATCCCTGGGCGATATCCCGCGAATGCGGTGGTGAAGAGCAGGCCGTCGCGCGAAGCGTCCACGGTGGTGCAGACTTCCGCTTGCTGCGCCGAGCCGGAGTTCAATCGCACGCGCACCGGCGCAGAAATTCTCGTGCGCAGCCGGCGCCGGCGTTCCGCCGCGGAGGGCTCGGAGGGTTGGTTCTCGGCGGATTTTTCCGGAGGCGCCGCGACGTCGGTGAAGTCAGCCATTTTCAATCCCCTCATCGGAGAACGCGGCGGCTGGAATGGCGCGATTGCCGCATTCAGCGTCTTTCTACAACAGATTTTGGCAGTCCCCAAGTGCGCAGGACATAGCGCAAGGGTCACATTTTGGCAGTACTGTCGGCACTTTTGCACTGGTACGAAAGTACCAGTGTCGCAACTTCGCCTCCGGCGGAGCGGTTTGTCGCCGCTGAGGGCGAAACGGCGAATCAGTAGAGGTGAAAATCGATTTCGATCATCATGCGCATCGCTGCGGGTTTGCCGTCGGGTCCAGTCGCCGGCTTGAATTGCCATCCGAGCACGGCTTTGACTGCGGCTTGATCGAGTCCGTGGCCTAAGCCTCTTAGCACGTGGACGTCGTGAGCTCTTCCATCCGGAGTGACGACCGTCGTTACTATGACTGCGCCCTGGATTCTCTCCTTAAATGCTTCATCAGAATACTGGGGTTGAGGACAATAGAGGCAATTGGGGTGCGCGTAGCCTTTTTGTCCCGCATGGGAGCGTTTTTCTCAATGCGAATTTCGGCCATTCCCATATCAATATCCATGTCGCCGATAATAATCGGTCGCTCGGACGCCACGGGCTTGCCGCCGCACGTTGCCGGCGTGAAACGGATCAGGTTCGCAAGTTTCCTTATTCCCGCGTCCGCGGCCCGGCCGCCGGAAGCGATAATCGTCAGATGGTTCGCCAACCCGTCCGTGCTGACGAACGCGTCTAAGATTTCAGAGTCTTGAAAATCGTCCGCCGTCACAGGCAGAGGAGCTTTTAACGGCAGCATTTGCGCGGGTATTTCGTCAGAGCACCAATCGACCTTTTCCGCACCTGTCGGCGGATCGAAAGTGTTCGCCGGGAAATTGGCGATGCTTATCGCGCGCTTCACGTGAACCTCTTCGGGGACATTCCCGCCTTCAAGATATTTTCGCTCGCGGGAAACGAATCCCGAGCCGACCTGTTCGTATTTGCCGTATTCGATGATTTCATCATCCGCGGTGCCGCGGAGAAAGGCTTTCGACGGCCAACCATTCGAGTCAGCACAAAACTCCTCATAGACGGTTGCCGAAATAGTGACGCACGTTTCCTTGGCGGTGGAGAGGCCGTTGAAATTTTGCCGCGCATTTCCGGGCTTTGGCATAGGAATGGCGTCCGGGGAGTACGCCGCAGCAGCAGCGCTTACCTCGTCGCGCCGGAATTGCGCAATCGTCTCACTAGGGCGCATCAACTCTTCGAGCCGAAAGATGGCCAGCGGCGTGAAATCCGTACTCCGCTTGCGATAAAGCGTCCCGCCCGATGCGACGCTGATTTCGTCGTAGTCGGGGAAATGAATTTCCTCGCGAAAGCGGTCCGGCGCCGCCCAATCGAGCTTGTAGGTCCCTAATCCTGTTTTGCCGTTTGCCAGGGCAATTTTTATATCGGCCTGGATTTCCACTGGCCCGATGGCGCTCAAGCTGACCACATCCCGCGCCTTGTCAATGAACTCTTCCGCCTTGGCATTCGGATTCGTGCTCGGGACTTGGCGGGCGGCAAAGGCGTGCACGGCTGCGATCGCCGCCGATACGCACAGGACAGTTGTTACGGCTGGGCTGAGTGTCCGTCTCATGGACGTGCCCGCAATGTAACATCGCGGGGCGCGCGCCGCAACGGAGGAAGGTTGAATAGACTTACGATTCGATCTGGACCAGCTCGCCTTTGCGTTTCGGCCCGAGCGCCGGCCCATTCCAGCGGGAATGTTTGGCGGGACGTGTCCGCAGGCGATCAACGAGCTTCCCGACGCGAATCGAATTCTGGATGAAATGATCGACCTTCAACGGGCCGGCTACTTTGACGGTGCGAATCCAGTGCAGCGCGTTGCTCACCGCGCAGCCGCACTGCGAGCAGTCCGGCGCGCCGCCGAAAACGCATGGTTCAACGCGGCTCTCGAGATCCGCTGAGTAGTTCACCGACATTTTCGCGAACAAGCAATCGTCCGGATTGCGCGGCGGTGCAATGAACGCTTTGCCCATGCCGTCCTTAAACAGCAGCTTCGGATAACGCATCCCTAGCTGCGGGAACTGCCGCGCCAGGGACTGGCGATCTTCCGCGGCCAGCATTTCGCGGCTTTCCTCGCCGATCTGCGGCGTGTAAACGCTCACCCAGATACGATCGACTTCCGGCCGCGCGCTCCAGAACGCAACATATTCTTCCAGGTAGCCCGGCCGCGCGAGCATCGGCCGCGTCACCACCCAGTGGACGTTCACTTTACGCCCATCGATATTTTTCAGGATGCGCTCGTAGGTGGCCGGCTTGCGCCGCACGTCGTGATCTTCGGCCAGTCCATCGACCGAGACAGCCACGCGCACACGTGGAATGTTCATCCACTCCGTGGGAATCGGGATCACCGCGCTGGTAACCACCAGCGTAAATGCGCCGGTCTGGCTGATCTCCGGCAGAATGCGGCTCAGCTCGCGATGCCGGATCAAGGGCTCACCGCCGACGAGCGAAACGTGCAGCGGCTTGTGCTTTCGCACCAGCCCCAGCACGCCGTCGACCAGCGCGTCGCCGCGCAAATCGTTTAGTTCGCGCAGCTTTACGCCGCCGCCCAGGTGCGTGTCGCCGAACGCGTAGCAGCCGGGACAGCTCAGCGGACACTCGCGCGTGATCTCGATCGACAGCATCGGCACTCTGCCAGTCAGAATTTTCCGCCACGCAGATAGCACTTCGCGTGGGGTCATGCTCGGATTGGGCACCGCAGGGGCCATATATCAGATTTAGATGCTAGTTTGTCCGTTCGCGATGGAGGCGTCTGTAACTTTCAGGAAACACGTGCTTAAGAAACAACGGCTACGCGCCGAGCGACTGTTTTTCACCGACCCTAACTAAAATCCCGCAGCACCGCATTTCGAATTCCATTTCTCCAGGAGAAAACGCAAATGGCACAGATGCAAAATGCGCAGTCAGTTGCATTGCAGCTCGAAAAAGTCCGGGACAAGCTTCCGCTGCTCTACGAGCGGGACGACATCCTGCTCACCATGATGCAGCAGCGCGGCGACGTGGAACGTGTCTCCAGCCGCAACATGCGCCTCCCGCTGCAAATCCGCCCCGGAGGCAAAGCGGGTCTCGCCAATCTTGACGGCGGCGACCTGGGCCGCGGTTCCGGAACCACCTACGACGTGGCGCAAGTCACCCCCGTCTTTTTCCGCCACGCCGTGGAAATCACCAAGCTCGTCGAATACAGCACCAATTCGCCCGAGAAAGCCATCGAGAACGCCGCCAAGCGCGAAGTGAAAAACAACATGGCGCAGTTCCGCAGCTTCCTCGACAAAGTGGTGCAGACCGCCGGCAACGGCGTGCTCGGCACCATCGGCTCGATCGTCACCACCGGTTTGCCCTCCGGCGTCGGCGCGCAGATCAACTTGGTCACGCCGCCCGGCGCGGCGCTCTTCTATTACAACCAGACGATTCAGTTCTACGATCCCACGCTCACAACGAATCGCAACGTCGCTGCGAACGTCACCACGAACATTCTGCTCGTCGATCCTTTCAACAAATTCATCCAGATCGACAACTTGCCCACCGGCGTCTCCGTCTGCGACGCCGTCGTCCATGACGGCCTCACCGGCGCGCAGCCCGTTTCGCTCTTTGGCGTGCCGTATCATCAGTCCAACGCCACCACCGGCACGTGGCTCAACTTGAATCGCGCCACGTATCCCGTCGAGCTGGCCACGCCGCACGTCGCCGGAAACAACGCCGCCATCACGCCCGGCGCCGTTCGCCTGGCCATCAACAAAGTGCGCAAGGCCTTGGGCACGAGCCAAGTCGGCAAGCTCATCGCCTATACCGCGCTAGAGCAGGAAAACGCCTGGGAGCAGCTCGGCATTTCCATCTCGCAAATCATCAAGGAAGGAGCCGGCGGCCGCGCCAGCGATCTCGACCTGCTCTTCACCGGCGAGCTGACCATGGCCGGCGTGCCCATCAAATCTTCCATCAACGCCAACCAGGCGCGCATCGACTTTCTCGATCTCTCGCACTGGGGACGCGCGGTGATGCAGGACATCGATTTTTACGACGTTGGCGGGCAAACCGTGTTCCCGATTTACGGTCCCTCGGGCGGCCTCTCCGCGGCGTACATCTTTTACTTCGTCACCGGCTTCCAGGTGTGGACCGATTCTCCGCGCTCCGGCGCCTACATCGATTCACTCGCAATTCCGACCCGTTACTAACGTTGCGGTACTGAAGCGGGTCCCCAGCGCGCGCATCTTTTGCGCGCGCTGGGATCCAAACGCTCCCTATCATGTCTTCGTACAACACCGGCCGGCCCCTGTTCCCGAAGTTAACTTTACAGATCAGTTCGATTGCGGTACAAGACTGTATCTGTGATTGGAAGGCAGCGAGTAATCCTTTGGGCAGAGGCGATCCGAGACGTCGGGATTCTTCTGCTCGTGTTCGGTCCTTTGGACGTATTGCTGGCGGGTGCGCATCTAACTCTTGCTAGTTGGCTTTTGTCGTTGGTATTCGTTATTCTTGGTTTGGCGCTTATCGAAATCGGCGTCAGGATGGGAAGCGTAGACACATGAGCTATATTCCCTTAGTGGCGTTTTTTTTGGCCACCGCGTGGATCGTTTGGCGGGGCTATAGTGCGAGGCGGGATTACTTGAAGCATCGCCTAGAGGAATTCGAGGCCCGATCAGCTGAGCAGGCGCGTAGCGAACGCTCCGTGCAATCTTTGACTCCAGCGGGGCGTCAGGGTGACGTTCCTGAGCTTGCTCAGGCGCTTGGCGGAGGCCAGAAGAAAGGTTCGCCGAATGCAATTGGCTTCGGTGCTTCTAGCTAGGGCTACGGCTTGGATAGAGTCAGTAGACCTGAACCCTAAAGGGAGTGCCTTTTACCCTGATTTAGCGAAGGCCCTTGTCGCACGGTATAATTTTCTAGAATTTCCACGGAATCCTGCCGACTTCGACGAGACGAAGGGCGTCAGATTCGCCTTCGGAAAAAGTGGCGACGCTGTGATAGACCAAGTCGTCGTCTACGCCTACGGAATCCTCTTGGACACGAGGATTTCTACGACTGAATCGCGGCGACTCCTCGAAGAGGCTCTGCGCTGGGCTAGCAAGGAACTTGGTTTAGTATATGAGCCGTCGATGATTAAGAGGTGGCAGTATGCTAGCCAGGTTACGTTTTATAGTGATGTAGGACTTGCGACCAATTGCCGAGCATTTCGAAATTTGGCCGAAAATGTCAAAAAATCCGTCCGCGAGATCACCGGGGAGGACTTGAATCACGAATTGACCGGCGTTCTGGTTGATTACGATCAGCTTGAGAGAAAGCATCCATTGGGACGCTTCTCGATACAGCGCCGAGACAACACGCCCTTCTCAGAAGACAAGTACTTCTCAGATGCTCCGTTGACGACGGATGCCCACCTCAAAATCTTGGAGCAATTCGAGGCCGACCTCTCCCAGAAATTCTGAGCCGTCGGAACAAAAGGGCGGCGTTTCCGCCGCCCTGAAAATCAAACGTGTTCTTAGACGCGCCTCAGAAGCAACTCAACTGTACCACAGAACTAACTGGGCACGCGTGAGAAGCCCAACCAGTATACCAAACCAGGCAACGACGCCTTGCGCAGCCGCATTCACGTGATCCGCGAAACGCACGCCGCTCCTGCATCCCTCGCGCTGCGCCTCGCGCGCGCTGGCGGACTGAACCGCTACGGCGAACCGAACTTCCGCGTCGTCTGGGGCTGGTCGCGCCTCACCTGGATCGGTGGCAAATGGACGGACACCGACGCGCACGGCAACGTCACGCGCGAAATCATTGAGCTACGCGAAGTACCAAAATATTTGCCGTGCGATCGCTGGCACATCGAGCGCTGGATGCCGCCGGAAACGTACGGCTCGCCGCAGCAGTGGTACGCGCAGACCGTCGAACGCGAAGACGGCATTTCGATTCCCGCGCTCGGGCCGTATCCGCAGCGCGGCGAATACGAACACTGCTTCACGCTGCAAGGCCCGCGCGGCGAATTCCTTCCGCTTTCGCCGTCCGCCTGCGAAGCCATCGTGCTCGCCGTTGAATTTGCCCGCGCGCAGCCGGCCGCCGCGCACCGCATCGCCTTGGCGCGCCGGGAAATAAATCGCGAGCGCGATTGGGATACGCACGCCGAAGCTGTTTTCAGCGACGCGTCGCCGGCCTTCCATGGCGCGCCTTTCGTCACTTTGACGGGAACGCAATCAGAATTCCGCGGCCACGTCCTCGCGGATCACCCATAGCGAATGCACAATCCAGCTCACGCCAAGCGCCACCAGGCCGCCGCCAAGAACTTCGCCCGTGCGCATCAGCGCCGCGTGCATTCCGGCAAGTTTCTCCATGTGCTCGACGCCCGTGGCCATCACAATCACGGAGGCGACCGGCCGGTCCTCCAATTGCCGCCAACGTGAACGAAATAGAACGACAGTAGCGAGGCCACCGCCGCGGCCACGCTCATCTGCCACAGGCCAGTGCCGAACACGGCGAGGAACATCAGCCCTACCGCGCACCCGACCGACGTATTGGCGACGCGCGATTTCGTTGCGTCCCATGTCGCTCTTAGCTCGACGTCGCTGACCATCACCGCGGCGATCGTGGCCCAAATCGGGTAGTGGTCCCCAAACGCGCGGAATATCTCCCAGGCCGCGAGCACGCTCACTGAAATTCGCAATGCGTAGCGCACTCCGATCGGCTCGTGCTGCGGCAGCGGGAAATGCCCAAACAATCTGCGTGGGGTTGGTGGCGGGGGATTGGGCGATTGTGCTTCCATCATGCGCCTCCGGCGAAAACGAGCAGCTCTGCGAGTATAGAGTCTCGTTTCGCTGAATCCAAAATCTTCGGAAGGGACCACGACAAACAACATGACCACCATCACCAAGGAATCCCGCCCGGCCACGCACGATTCGCGAGCGCGCGAGACGCAAGCCACAATCGCCTCCGTCTCCGACCAGGATTTCTACATCACGCGCACCTACGGCGTGTTCCACATTCCCGCGCGCCCGTCAAGCGAAGCCTGCGCGCTCCTCGTCGTCACGCCGCGCGGCGACGTCATCGATCTTGGCGATAATCGCCGTTTCCCCTTCACGATTTCCCCGCGCGACATCGCCGAGGACATCTTCCAGGACCTCGAGCAACACGGCATTTTCGTTTGCGCCGCCGAGCGTTCCACCGAGGACGAGCTCACCTCCGCGCGCGAAGGCCGCGACGCGTGGTTTCGCCAGCTCATCGCTGAAGCGGACGAAATGTGGGCCCGCGGCCACTCCTATCGCGAAATTTCCGACATGCACCGCCGCGCCTCGCTCGCGATGAAGCTCGATCGCGAATGGGCTTACGTCCCACAGCGTAATGTGGAGTGTCCGGCGTGCGGCGAACAATTGCGCGCGGGTGCGGCGATTTGCAAGCATTGCAACGCTGTTCTCGACGCCGAGCGCGCCGCGAAATATTTTCCCAACGGCCCGCTCGACAAATTCGCGCACGCCCACGCGCCCGCCACGGCAAGCGCGCACAGTTCCAGCGCCGCTACGCCACAAAGCTCCGCTCCGCAAAACGCGTCGTCCGCCGCCGCGCCTGCGCTTCGCAAAGCAAGCGCTGGCTAGCCGCACGTGTTCTGGTGGCGGGCCGATTTTGCGCGGCCGCCCGCGTTCTTATTCTGGAGTTCTCGTAGGGGCGACCCTTGGGTCGCCCGGGCGGGGCAAGCCCCGCCCCTACGCTGAACAGGTTGGGACGCATTACCATGAGAGGGTTGTTCCGAAACCAATGAGGGAACTCTTGTCATGAAACGAATTCTCTTTATTACAACTCTCGCCGCGCTCACGTCGATTTTCTGCGGGCAAGCTCGCGCGCAGGGCACGCGCTATGACGGCGTCGTCCAGGGGGAGCAGGGCATTCCCGCCTCCGGAGCAACCATCGTGGTTTGCACGCAGCCCGCGAACGTCACGATCACTCCCTGCACGCCGCTCGCGAATCTCTACACCGACACCACGCTCGCCACGCCCGCGCCCAATCCGCTCGCTTCCGACGGCCTGGGCAATTTTCATTTTTATGCCGCGCCGGGAACCTATACCGTGCAAGTCTACGGCCCAGGAATCAACACCTACACCACGCCAGACGTTCTGCTGCCCGCCAATCCGTCGAACGCGCAATTCGGCTCCATCACCGCGACGAACGCCACCGTCACTGGCACGCTCACTGCCGGCTCGTTCGCTGCCAATCTCGCCGCCACCAGCAACGCGCAGCTCAAAGGCTCCGGCGTCGTCCTTTACGTCGACACCACGTCCGCCGGCTGCGGCGGCGCGGGCTGCTCCGATTCAAACGATGGCAAAAGCGTCGGAAGCGCCATGGCCACCATTGACCACGCGCTGTGTTCTTTGCCGGCTGGAAACTGCTCCACACAAATCGCCGGCAACGGAACAGTCTATTTCGTCGACGGCTCTTCCGCCAACTCCACCGCGACTTGCGGCGTTTGGCTGATGGGCATTCTCGATCCCAATTATTCTTCGCCGCCCGCTTGCTGGCTGAAAGTTCCCACGGGCACCGGCGGCATCTCGCTCATCGGCATCCCGGGCGCGAGCTACGGCCCGAATACGCAGATCCCGCGCGCGGGCATCGTCGGCGGCTCCAGCGCCGACCGCAATCATCCCGGCATCTGGCTTTCCGGAACGAACGAGGCGATCTACATCGCCAACGCCGCCGTGCAGTATCCCGGGCGCGGCATCGTCGTCGGCGAATGCTCGAACAACACGCGCACCAGCACCTGCCAGGTCGCCGGCGCGTTTTTCGACAACGACACCGCCAACTTGAACGCCGCGATCGGCAACGGCCCTGCATGGGACATCACCGGCGGTTCGTTTTGGATTCGTCTGCGCGATTGCGGCGGCAGCGGCCTCGATAGCGTCAACACCAACACCAGCGACAACTCCGCCGCGGTGCTCGTCGACGGCCGCACCAATTCCGGGGTTGGCCTGATTTTCATCGACGACTTCACCTCCGCCGACGGCGGCATCAAGTTCTACTCCGGCGCAAACGGCGGCAGCCTCAACGTCAACAAGCTAACCGCCGAATCGCAAAATGGCGAGCCCGCGGTATGGTTTGCGTCCTCGGGCGGCGGCGATTTCTACGTCGTCGGCTCAGTGAATAAAGTCACCGTCGCGGACGCTCTCGCCACCACGCCCGGCGTCGAAGCCGACATTCCGGGCTATGGCATCATCGCCAACGACATTCAGGGCCAGGGCGTCAATCTCGTCGGCGCGATGCACACCGCCGCGCAGTACGCCAACAATCTGCAGAATGAAATCATTTCGCCGCAGCGCTACGGCCAGACCGGCACGGTGTTTGGGTGGAATTACGGCAAACGTGACGATGTGCAGCGCGGCGCGGGCCTGACCACCGTGCGATTTGCCAACCAAGTCGCGGGCTCAACCTGCGCGAGCTGGATCGTCTCGCAATTCGCTGGTACAAGCACCAAAACATGCAGCGGCGTCGCCGATCCATTCGGCGGCTCGAATGCCGGCCAAGCCTCCAGCAACAATTCCGCCGTCGAACAGCTCAATTTCACTCCGGGCTCCGGCGGCGTGGAAAACGTCACCTTGTCCGTCGGCGAATATTTGGTCGGCGGCGTCTGGACGCGCTCGCAAACCGCCAACGGCTACTCCGGAAATCCTTACGCCGGCGCAACGCTTTCCATCAGCGGCACCGGATTTTCCGCTTCCGGCGGATGCGATGGCGACTCCATGATGGGCGACGGCCAGTGGATGTGGAATCGCTGCATCTACAAAGTGACTGCCGTCGGCACGAATCCCGCCGGCGTTGAATTCGGGGCTTTGTTCAATTCCACCTATACCGTGCAAGCCTACGCGCCGGTGCTGAATTTCATTCCGCCCGGCACATTCAGCGACAACGAAGCCTACGCCTACGAAAATGCGCTGAAGACCTACGACAGCCTGTGCGCCGTCGGCGCATCCTGTGGAATGGAATTCAATCCCATCGAAAGCGCGGCATTCGAAACTGAAACCGCGAACTCCGCGCAAAGCGGCGTTTTTCGCCTGGCGGATGGCGACGCCGTCGCCTGGCGCAATCATGCCAACACCGCCGACGTCTCGCTCTCGAAAAATACCAGCGACCAGCTCGTCGCGCCGCCGTTTGCTTCGCCCACGTTTTTCTCGCCCATCGTCGACTCCGCGTCCGGTGCGAGCGGCGTCACGTTTCGCAACAGCGGCTCAACTGTCTGGACTGCGAACGCTAGTTCCTCGGCCCTGAGCTTCAATTTCAACGCGCATCTCGGCGAAACTACGGTGAAGCTCGCGCCCTTCGGCGGACAAACCTACGCGGGCCTGCTCGATAACTACGGGATGGCCGCGGGATTCGTCGCCGTCACGGAATCCAGCGGCACCATGGCCTTCGACGCGGGCCTCGGCAACACGTTCGAGGTCACGCTCAACGCCAACGCCACTTCCAGCACACTGAGCAACGCGCAGCCCGGGCAGTGGCTGCACTTCATCATCTGCCAGCCCTCCAGCGGCGGCCCGTACACCTTCGCGTGGCCGTCGTCATTGCGCGGCGCGCCGACAATCGGAAGTACAGCAGGGAAGTGTACCGAGCAGGAATTCGTTTGGGATGGCACGCAGGGCTTCGGAGTGAACGTTGCGAATCAGTAGGCTCTTTCTTCGCCTTTGCTCGGAACTCGTACCTGTCAACTGTCTTTCGCTTGCTGACCACTGTTCACTGACCACTCGCTTTTCGGAGGTTTCCCCCATGCCCGTAGTTTCCACCACGGCATACGATCAGGCCGAAGACGCGCTCAATCTCGCGCGCTCGCTCGCCAACGACGCCGCCGGCGCCGTTTTTTCCGACGCGGTGCTCATGCCATTCCTCAACTCCGCCTACCGCGCGCTGCAGCGCCAGCTCGCCGAATCCGGCGTCTCCGTGCTCATCGCGCAAGTGTGCCTCGATTTGCCTCTGACCAACGGCGTGACCACCACTTTTCTCAGCGACGTCAGCACGCCGCAGCTCCCCACCGATTTGCTCGCCCCTCATCAACTGTGGGAACAGGCCACCGGCTCGAGCGACACCTTCACGCCCATGGAAAAAATCACCGGCGGTCTGCCGAATTTCCAGCCCGGCTGCTACCTGCGCATGTGGGAATGGCGAACCGACAGCATCCAGCTGATCGGTGCCACGCAGGAAATCACCGTGCGCCTGCGCTACGAAAAATCGCTGCCAGCCATCGTGCTGGGCACCGATCCCATTCAAATTCGCTCGTCGCTCGACCCGCTCGCCTACGCCGTCGCCGGCATGGCCGCCCGTTCGCGCGGCGCGCAGGCCCTTGCCGCCGACATGCTCGCGCTGGCCGAAGCCAGCGCCGAGGACCTCATCGAGCGCTACGTGCGCCCGGAGCAGTTCAAGGGACGCCGCCGCAAACCCTACGGCTATCGCGCCCGCGTCATCTATTTGTGAGCTTGGTTTTTGCGCGAATCCTCGCTCGCCTCGTCCTCGCAGAGTTGTGGGTGCAGACGGGCGAAACCGCATCGTCGTTTTTTCGATTGCGAAGCTACTTTTTGACGATGGCTTCTTCGTAGTGGTCTTTGTCCACTTCGTTACCGTGGTGATTTTCCTGGTCGAGCACCATTTTCACCGGGCAGCCATCCGGCAAAGCCCAGATCGTCCCTTTGAGGAAGCCGCCCTGGCCCAGCACGATGGCGTTTTCTGCGGCGCTGCCGCGCGATGTGTCAAACGAATACTTCGTCGCGCTGTAACCGTTCACTGATTCCGTGCCTTCGCTCATGGCATCTGCCGGGCTGTGATACATCAGCGCGACTCCCATCGCCATTCCTGAAACGCCCATGCCCACGCTCCCGGTGGCAACGTCCCAGCCGCTGCTGTCCGAGCGCAGCGCATGAATCTTGCTGGTGATGGGCGCGCTGCCCGCGCCACCGTTGCTGTTTTGAATGAAGCCGTCGATCATCTGCGGCGTGACGTCCGCTTCTTCGTCGACCGAATGTGTCTGCCCGTTGTTCTTGTATGAATAGTGGAAGGCCTCGGGCGGATTTTGCAGCCGCGTGACGATGCAATTCAGTTCGATATTGGGGCCTTGCGCGTTTTGCGCTGCGGCCGGGGTGTTCTTTTCAGCCCCTGCCTTCTTCATCGAAGAGCCGGAGTTGCAGCCGCTTGCGGCGATTAACGCCAGGGCCGGCGCGAGCATCATTCGCCGCGCATGCGGGACTCTATTCCGCTTCATTTTGCAGCTCCTTTTCAAACTGTTCCAGCTATGTGAGCAGGCGAGGCCGGTCTTGCATCACTTCCCGTTGGTGGCCAATGTTCTCGCACAACGCCGCGAGGAAAGCAATGCTTGGCCAATAGAAACCGTTGCATCCGGACGCGGATGACTTTTTTGACTATCCGTTGGTGGGGTAATCCGCCAACAAGCAGGCGCTAGGTTACATTGAGAGTGAGCGTGATCGAGCGGCCCGCGTTCTGCGCGGTGCCCGTGATCACCACGGGGTAACTGCCCGCCGGCGTTTCGTTTGGATTCACCGAAGACCTGTTATGGCATCCCGCGAGCGCCGCGCCGGCTAGCAGCGCGAAGCAGAACGCCGCCAAGCGCGCGCGTCTCACGCGGCGTGCTCCGAAAGCAGCTGCGGCACTCGCGTGCCACAATGGGAAGGCGCACAGCGCCAGCATCAGCGCGAATAGGCCCAGCAGCAAAAGGCGCATCCGCGGCCGCGGTCCGCCGCGCCAGCCGGGCGCAATCATCCTCGTCGCATACGGCCCGCCGGTGGTCAGTGTCACGGTGAACGTCTGCGCCTGTCCCGGCGTGATGTTCACCGTCGGCGGCTTGATCGCGCACGTGACGGTCTGTGTTTTTGCGGACAGTTCTGCCGGGCAATTCAGCGTCACCGTTCCGCTGAACACATTATCCGGTGTCACCGAGATTGTATACATCGCCGGATTGCCCTGCGAGACGCTCACCGTTGTATCCGTGATATTCGGCACGGTCAGCTCGAAGTCGTCGCCCGTTCCGGAAAGGCTCGCTGTTTGCGGGCTCGACGGATCCGCATCGGTCACTTCCAGCGTTGCCGATCGCGCTCCCGTGTTGCCCGGCGTAAAGATGACGTTGATTTGGCACGACGCTCCCACCGCGAGCGACGGCAGGCAATTCGTGGTTTCCGTGAAATCGAGGGGATCGGCGCCGGCAAACGTGAAGCTGGTATTCAAGAGCGAAATGGTGGCCGAAGAGTTGTTCGTCAGCGTGAACGTTTCCGGAGCCGTTGTTCCGCCGGTGGGTTCGCCGCCGAAATCAAAACTCGCGGGCGAAATCGTTATGTCCGCTGGCGGGTCGGGTTGGCCCAGTTTGGGGAATTCCACCACGCGCTGGTCGCCGCGGTCGGCCACGAACACATTTCCCAAGCGATCGATGGCCATCGCGCCCGGCGAATTCAGATTTCCTGCGATCGCCACGCGCGAAAGAGTTCCGGCCTTCGCATCCACGCGCACCAGAGCATTCGCGCCGGTGTCGGAAATGAAGACGTTGCCTTGCCCGTCCACGGCGACGCCTTCCGGCGCGCCGAGCTGCGCGTTTTGCGGTGCCGAGTCGAACTCCGCGCTCGCATCTGCGCCCGGCGCTGCGCTCGCCGCTGAACCCGATTCCGAAAATGCCCCGTTGCCGGCGAATACGTTCACGTGGCCGCTCTTCAGATCGATGACGAAGATCTGGTTCGACGCAGGCGAAGCGACGTAAAGCTCCCCGCGCGCGAAATCGCTGGCGACGGCCGCGGCATCGAGCACGTGCGCCAGATACGTGAAGTGCGCCGCGTTCGGCAGCAGCGCCAGCACGCGATTGTTTCCGCGATCTGCCACGTACAGATTCCCCTCGGCGTCGGAAGCCAGTCCCGCCGGCTCGAACGGATCCAGGTTGCTCGTTTGCCCCTGCGCGACGCTAGCCCCGGAGCCCAGCGGAATCGCCGCCACTTTACCGGTGAGCATGTCCAACAGACGAATGGTGTTCTGCGCGCGATTGGCCAGGTAAACCTTGCTTCCCGGCGCCATCGCGATTCCCGAGGGGTCTTCCGAGGGTGCCAGCGCGCAATTTGAAAAAATGGTGAGGGCTATCGATGCCGTTGCGTCCGGCGAGCCGGCAGCCGGACTTGCAGAAGAAGTCACACAATTCTTGGCCGGCGGCGTCGCCGAAAGCGAGACGTACAGCCCGCCTGCCGCATCCGTGGCCAAGCCGCGCACGTTGGCGTATTGCGTCCCGGAAACAACGACCACCGGCGTTGCGGGCGCGCCCGGCGTGCCCGTCGCGGCCGCGGAAATCGGCGTCACACGCGGCGCGGCGCTCTGTTGCTGCGCCTCCGCTCGACTGCCATTTTGACTGACCACCCAAATCAGCGTCGCGAGCAGCGCGAATACCGCTGCAAAACGCCAAACGACACGGCGCAAAGGCCCCCCTCACATTGCGAACAACGAATTCACATCAGGCGAACTCATACCGCGCCAACGCCAGCGAAGTTCAGAATCATAGCACACGCGTGCGGAACAGCACTGCAAGAAACGCGCGCTGTTTTGCGGCCATTCTCGTGGACCGCCCCCAAGCACAGCGCCACCACGGCACATGCGATGACGCTGCGCGAACGGAGGTTGTATTCGCCTTATTTGTTTGCGGAGGGCGCCTTGGCCGCCATTCCTACCGGCGGCCCCTCGGTCGCGCGAAATGATGCATCTCGATTCGCGGGCCGGCTCGCCGGACCCAGGGACGCGCAAATGAATGTCGGTAAAATCCCCGGTCCATCCAGTTTCGGCCCCACGGCACATTGTCGAAGAAGATCCCGTGGGTTCGCCACAGGAAATACGGATGCGCCCATCCCCACGGGGCAAAAGCTCCGGTGATTATCACCGCTGGGCCGAAGCCTATCGCGCCTCCGATGAAAAACCCGGGGCGCGGCGCAAAAAATACGATGCCGGGGTCGTACACCGGCACATAGAGATAAGCCGGATTCACCGGCAGGATTTCGCAATAGCCGTCGTCCATTATCACTGTGTCGTACGGAGAGGAACGCAAGTAGCCGTAGTCGTACGCCTTCTTGCGCATGCGCTGCACCGCGTCCATCACGTCGGGTCGTTGATTCAGCACGGCCTCGCCTAGTTGCTGCGTCCAGTCGGGGTCGCGGGCCATCATGTCCAGCACGGAAGGGAAAGGCAGCAGGGCCAGCACGCTGGGGTCCCACTGCAGGTTGTCGTCTTTAATCGCCTGCGCCAGGGCGTCGCCGTGCAGATTGCTGTGCTCGTCCGCCCAGTTCGCCGCATCCGGAATTTCGTTCCAATACGTGGACCCCGTGAGCACTTGCGCGAGCAGCGGATCGGGGTAGAGCGCAATGCGGTTCACTAGCCGGTCGAGCTGCTTTGGCCCCAGAGGTGCCGGCGGGGGTGACGCTTGCTGCGCTGTTGAAGCAGGTGGTGGCGGAGGTGGATTGCTCTGTTGCTGCTGAGCGGCCAACGGTAAGGCCAATACCGAAACCACAAAGATTAGGGTCGCGAGCTTTGTGCGAAGCATAACTTTCCCCCTAAGTTGAAGTAATCTGACCGGAATTCCATCCGTATTTTCCGGTTCAGCGCATCTGGCGTTAAGATGCAACAACCTGCCTTTTTGGCGCGAGCCTGGAAGCGGAGCCGCTGCGGCCTTCGTTTTTCGTTGCCTTTCGCACGCCTCACCCGCGCGATGTCTTGTTCTTTCGGCTCGGCCGCTCGTTGCCGGCGCTTGCTTTTCGCTTGCTGATCGCTGACCACTCATCACTGACCACTGCCTTTACACACAGGAGGAAAAAATGGCACTCACATTCACTCTGGTAGATTCATGGGACGACGGCCGGCGCGTTCACGTCGTCGGCACCGTAGCCGCTTCGGGAAGCTACACCACCGGCGGCGACACCCTCGACTTGAGCCCCATTGAGCCGCTCGGCGTCCCCACCACGCAGCCGCCCATCGCCGGCACGGCTTGGATGGACGGCCTCGCTGGCTACGACTACGTTTTCACCCCCGGCTCGGCGATCAATTCCGGCACGGTCAAGATTTTCCAGGACGCCGGTGCCGCTGGCCCCTTCGCCGAACTGGCCTCCGGCTCTTATCCCTCGGCCATCACCGGCGACACCGTCACCTTCTACGGCATCTTCCCGCGTTTGCAGTAGCGCCCCCGGGCGGCCGCCGGCGCATGATCTGCGCGCTGGTTGACTTCACGGAAGGCGCGAGCCGCCAGCGGCATTTTCAGGGCGCCTTGCAGCGAGCGTTTCGCGATCCACCACATCGCGCTATAATTCTGATGGCCCTTCCGGAGGGCCATAGGATGCTCGACTCATTCACAAATTATTTCTGGCAACATCCGGTCGCCATCGCTATCGCCGCCATCGGCCTGATCATCGTCCTGATTTGGATGACCGGCAGCGGCTCGCGCCAGCGCTTCATCAGCTTCCAGCGCACCAAGGAGACCGATCAGCTCGCCCGCGACCTGAGCCGCATCGCCGCCGCGCTCGAGCGCATCGCGCGCAATCAGGAAACGCCGACCGACTACGTCGGCCGCGCGATTCCACCGGCCTGGGAGAGTACAATTTCTGCGGGCCTGCCCGCGGAGGAAACTCCCGAGCAGGCCGCGCCTGTCCCCGAAAACGGCGAACCGCGCGCGCCCGTTGCTGCGCCCGCGCCTCCTGCGCCAAGCCCCGCGCGTGAGAGCGGCGTCCGGAGCTTCGCGAATCCGCTCGGAGACACGGAAAGTTTGCTCGGCAAGAAAAAACTCGACCTGCCCAATCCGCTCTACCGCCCAAAATCTTAGGAAGGAAACCGTGCTTTGTATCTCACTCGTTGGCGACCGGTCATGAGCGAAACGACGGCGCGAAGCGCGGCTCTAAAGTATCTAAAACTCGGATCTGTGTCAGTTTCGTGCGCAACTGCAGGCATAGGCATCGGTATGATCCAGGGCGCCATCGTGGCCCGATCTGCCGCAACCGACGAGATGCTTGTCTTCGCAGGGACCGCGGGGTTAGTGGGCGGAGTAATTGCCCTTTTTCTGGGTCCGATCCTTTACTACGCTTTGAAGCGACGTGTCTCGCTTGAAGAGTTCTGCGTGATCGTCACGCTAAGTCTGCTGGCTGGAGCGGCAAGCGCCTTTGTCCTTTCGATTGACCCGAACGGCCCGGGTTGGGCTTCGATGTTTGTGACGCCGCTTGCCGCTATTTCCTTGGCAATTCGTTTCTCGAGAGGGCGTTCCACGGTTTAAATTCGGGGCGGCACCTGCCAGATGGAATACGCGCCGCCGGTTCATCTGACCATTGGCCACTGATCACTGTTCGTCACAATCGCAGAATGCTTTTGTCGTCGCCTCGCTTTCGGCGGCGCCGCACCACCGCGCCTACGACCGCGAAAATGAAGAGGAGCGCCAGCACGCCAGCGGAAACCGCCAGCGCCGGATGAAGCTGACCCGCCTCCGGCCTGAGCCAGAGGCTCACGAAAAAGTACGCGGCGCAAACGAAAAATACGAAGGTGAGAACGGTTCTCGCTCCGCGCGGCAGCGCAAACCGCCTTCGCGCTCGCGCTGGCGAAAGGGAACTGAGACGCTCCTGATTCGCCTTGCTCGGCCGCCACGAAGCAGCGCTCGCGGGGCTTTCCACTGGAATATTAGAGCTGGAGACGGGGCTCTGTTCTGAGGGTTGCTGGTCTTCCGTCAGGCCCAGCGACAAACTGGCGTCCGTCGCGCGCGCCTTGCTCGGTCGCCACGCGTTCAGATCGCTCGACGCACCGTGGCCGAGCCCCAGCACGGAACGCTCGTCTTCTGGCTTCACCATGCTTTTAGGTTATCACCACCAAGAGAGACTCTGGCAGTCATCGGGTGCGGGTCACGGAATCTCGTAAATCGCGTACGGCCCATTCTGAACATAACCGCCTGTACAATAAACATAGCGTCCGTGCGAACTGATCTTCAACCTGGTAAAAAACATGGTAAAAGCGCCGTGAGGCAGGATGACGGTACTAACCGGAGTGAGCGACGGTAATTCCCACACGCGAAAGGCGGCGTCTTCGACGTATGTTTCCGAAACAAAATCGCCCCAGTCCCATCGCGCTTTCACTTTGCCGACGAACGCCACCAGACGCCTGCCGTCTGCGGAAGCGCTCACTGTGTATCGCACACCTGTTCCGCGGCCTTCTACCTTAGTGATTGTTTTCCCGCTTGTTGCGTCGAAAATCTTCATCCTGGGATCACGATTCGATAGGATTCCGGCGCAGTTCCCATCTACGGCGTAGATCCGGCGGTCAGGCGTGAAAGCGATCGTTTGCGGGACCATGCCTGTTGCGAACGTCGAAATGATTTTGCCGGAGGATACGTTGAGAATCTCGATGTCTGGAATGGCGACAAGCGGCTCATGACAGGGCATTGTCTGCGGCGCTGCCAGGGCCAACTCGCTGCCATCGGGAAGCCACGAAAGCGCTCCGCGCCACGCGACGAGGAGATGCTGCCACTCGCCCGCCAATGAGCCTGTGTTCAAATCGTAGAGTCGTATATCGTCAAAGATGCCCCCGGGACAAATCAACAACGCGACAAGATTCCCCGTTGGCGCCACTTCAAGGTCACAGACCCTGCTGTTAGCGAGCCGCAATGAAGGTGGCGGCAAAGGCACCGCAATCTGGCGCAAAGGTGAAAGGCTGTCTGCTTTGAATACACTGATTTCATCTCCGCCAACGTAGGCGGCGATTCCGCCACCATCGTTCGTGTACTGCACTTGGGATTGCGCTGCAGAAACAGGTTTGGCACTGGGAGGCAGGCTAACTTGAGTCTGCTCAAGTAGTTTTTGGGTTCGAAAGTCCCATGTCTGAAGTATGAACTGTGGCTGCTGATGCTGTCTTGCGCTGTCTGCTTTGCGAATGATTACCGCGAGCGTCTGTTCATCGGGTGACATGGATGCCGAATCCGGCGCAATCGGCAGCTCAAACTCGCGCACTGCCGAAGTTTCGCTTTGCTTCGCGCTGCTGCTCTGTGCCATCGAGACCTGCATGAGGCAGGACATTGCGGATGCAAGGACGAGAAACAGCAAGGCTCGACATGTTATCGACGACGGCGCGTAAGTCCGAATCATACCTCAGTTGATCGGACCCCGAAAGCGTTCACGCGACAGGATACCGAAATGTCTGTTGAAACATTGTCGCCCTTGCAGCTCACCACGTTCAGCACGTGGATGACGCTCCCCGACCCCTCCGCCGTCCCGCCGGGAATGTCTCCCGACGCACGCGACATCGAATTTTTCCCCGGCGGCGTGCGCACGCGCCCCGGCCTGCTCCCCATGTATCCGGCGCTCAGCGGCCTGCCTTCCATCAACGGCCTGAAAACCTACATCACCACGAATCTCGTCCAGCGCCTCCTGGTCCTCGATTCGCTCGGCAACTTGTACAAAGAAACTTCGCCCGGCGTGCTCTCGGTCGTCACCAGTATCGTCACGCCTGGCCTCTTTCTCGACTCGACCACGCAATTCGGCCGCGAGTACATGGCCTTCTCGGACAGCCAGCTCGGCCAGGATTTGCCGCGCCAGTTCGACGACACATATTTCGACCGCGTCAGCCAGATCGGCCCCGCCGAAGGTCCGGCCGTCGCCGACGCCACCGACGCCGGCAGCATTTCTCCCGGCGTGCATCAGGTCGCCGTGATTTTCGTCACGCGCCAGGGCTACTGGACCATGCCTTCGCCTCCGGTCAGTTGGACCGCCGCGGGCGGGTTCAAGGTCAACGTCACCAATATTCCCACCGGCCCCGCGAACGTCGTGCAGCGACTCCTCGCATTCACCGGCGCGGGCGGCGCCACTTTTTATCAAGTGCCCGCGACGATGACCATCAACGACAACATCACCACCTCTCTTGAAGTCGACTTCACCGACGACATTCTCCTCGCCGGCGTCAGCATGCAGGATCTGTTCAATAACGTTGAGCTGCCCGACCAGCTCGGCGTCATCGCCTACTCCGAACGTCTTTTCTGGTGGGGCGAACGCGCAAAGATGCCCAACTGGAGCAATCTGAGTTTCGACGGCGGCTGGGATCCGTCCGGCGACGGCCGTCCGCTCGGCTGGCAGCTCGGCGCGACTTTCAGCGCGGGTGGCTCGCGCGAATCGAGCGACGTTGTCTGGGGCGACGCCTATCGCATCACTGCCGACGGCTCGACCGTCGAGCGCGGCCTGATTCAGCAAACCGCGCTAACCGACGTGAACGGCAATCCTCTCCTGCAGAACAACACGGATTATTCCGTGCGCGCGCAAATCGCCCGCAGTGCCGGCCTCACGCAGGGTACGTTTCGCATCAACTGCTATAGCCTGTCGCAGGGATTTCTTGGCAGCGGCCTCGCGGTCACCGCCGTTCAAGCCACCACGGATTATCAGGAATTTGTTGCCGAGCTCATGCCGTCGGAGACTTCGCTCCCCAGCGATTTAATGCTTCAGGTCTATGCCGACGGCACGCCGTCTCCGAGCGGCGAATCTTTTCTCGTCGACAACATCGAAATTTATCCGACCAACGCCGCGGAAGTTCCCGACGTTGTACGCGCCTCGCGCAACTCCACTCCGGAAGCCTATGATGGCGTGCAAGGCCTGATCGAAATCGACGTGAACGACGGCCAGGCGATTCGCTCCGCCTTTGTCATTCGCAACAATTTGTATTTCGTGAAAGAGCGCAGCCTTTACGTCACCTCCGACAACGGCACCACCGAGCCCGCGTTCTGGGATGTCGAGCAGGTTTCCGACTCCACCGGCACTCCTTCGGCGCACGGCGTCGGCATCGGCGAGGACTGGGTGGTCATCGCCTCGCGCGCGGGACTCTACATGTTCAACGGCGGCGAGCCGCAAAAACTTTCGCAGGAAATTCAGCCCACCTGGGACGCCATCAATTGGCAATACGGCAGCTCGCTCTGGGTCACCGTCGACACGCAGCACAAACGCATCTACGTTGGCGTGCCCATGGGCGCGGCCACCACGCCCAACGAAATTCTCATGCTGGATTACACCGAAGGCTTTCAGGACCCGCTGTGGATGTCGAGCTCGGCGCCGGGGCTTTCCCGCAAATGGGCGCCGTGGTTCATCTCCGCGAACAGCGTCGGCCTGATCGAGCGGCCCAACGGCACTGCCGCGGTTTTCCTCGGCAACAATATCGGCAACGGAAAAATCTATCAGCTCACCGAAGGGCAATTTTCCGACGACGGAGCGGCCATCCATTCCTATTACACCACGGCGTTTCTTTCGCGCACCGGCGCCACCGGCCGCGACCTCTTCGGCTACTTGACCGCCTACGCGCAAGGATCGGGCACGCTCAGCGTCAACGCGTTCACGCCCGGCGACGCCACCGAAACCTTGCTCGGCGCGCTCGCGCTCTCGTCGCCTGCGCCGCAGGATTTGGAGTTGATGAGCAACGTCACCGCCGAGCGCGTCGCCTATCAGCTAGGCACAAACGCCGCCGGCTCGTGGTTTTCGCTCACTAAGCTCGTGCCCTGGTCAAAACCTGCGCCGTGGTCCCTCATCCGCGGCCACAACTAGCCGCGCGCCGCGAACCGCTGCCACGCCGTCGCCAGCGCAATAATCAAGCTGCCCACGCCGCCCACGAGATAACTTATTGCGTGCGTAAACACGTCGGCCATGAACGCCGGCTGCTTTTCCACTGGCAACAATAAGCCCCACGCTTGCACCGAGGATATTTTGCCCGTGGCGGCCAGCCAGTGGCCCACGAATCCCGCGAGCGTGGCGCATACGCCCATTACCACCAGCAGCACCAGCGCCGGCCGCACGAATCGCCGCCAGGTGAACTTCTGCGCGGAACCCACGCGCGCGGCGAGCGCCAGCGCGATGCCTGCGGCGAGCCCGGCCCACCACGTGGCCACCACGCCCCAGCCAAGGGCGATCAGCGTCAGCGAACCAGTGCGGAAAATGTGCGGATGCGCCACGGTGAAATACTCCGGGCAGACGCGAATCGTGACCTGGTCGTGCACGATCCCGTACGCGATCGCGGCCGCAACCGCCAGAGCAATAATTTTCAACGATTCGACGCTGAACAACGCGCGCACACCGTTCGTCACTGAACGCAAAGCCATTTCGCCGCGCGCATCTTAGCTTGTGTGCCTTTGTTTTCGCTAGTCACTAGTCACTAGCCACTCGCCACTGGTTTTTCATGCTCACCATTCCCCAAATCGAAGGCCTGAAGCAGATCAGCACGCACCTGTACGAGTCCATGAAGCGCGTCGTCTCCGGCGTCAACAACCTGAAGCTTTCCATGGACACCGGCGTCACCGACGGCACCGATTTCGCCCGCGTCTCCACCGACGCGCTCACTTCGAACGACGTCGACCCCACCAAGCCTGGCGTGTTGATGAAAGGCTCCGTGCCGCCGACATGGTCCGGTGCATTCACCTACGCCAGCACCACTTCGAGCATCACCTGGTCCTGGACCGGCCTCACGATTTCTCGCGCTGACGGCACCACCACGCAGATCTCGAACGGTTCGCTCGCGGTCAGCAGCCTCGCCGCCGCGACCACATACTTTTTTTATCCTTATTGGGACGAGACGCAGCTCACGCTGGCATTCGTTGCAGGTGGGGCAGGGAATCCGGCCAACGCGCAAACCGCGAAGACCATCGCCGCCGCGCAGCAGCAGGCGCTGCAGGGTCGCATTCCGCTTTCCGCAGGCGCGATGACCTCAGCCACCACGGCCTCAGGAACTGGCGGAGGCTCTGGCGGAGGCTCCGGCTCTTGCGTTCGTGCCGGAATGCGCGTGCTGACGAAGGACCGCGGCGCCGCCGAGATCCAGCATCTCCGCGTCGGCGATCACATTCGCGGCCGCGACGCTTGGACGCAAGTTATTCGCCACGAAGTTCACCCCGCGGACACTTTTGTGCGCCTCACTCTTTCGAATGACGATTCGCTCGACGTGACGCCGCATCACATCTTCACTCTCGCCGACGAAGCGCCGGTTCGCGCCGATCGCCTTTGCCTCGGCGACATTCTCATCGGCGCCAACGGCCGTCTCACGCTGAAGCGCATCGAGCTGATCGAGGAAAAGGGCGCAAAAGTGTTTATGACCTGCGAGCCCGATCACGAATTCTTCGCCGGCCGGGCCGCCGCATGCGTGCTGACCCACAACTACAATCTGAGCTCGTAGAATATTTCAGTGGCTGTATTCCGGCGCCATTTTCTGTGGGATCTGCGCCAGCGGGATGCTAATCAATTTCGCGCGCCGCTTTTCCGGTAAACGCCGCCAGGGAAGCCGCCGCCAGCAGCGCTCCTGCGGCAACGAACAGCACCGAGAGATTCCACTGCGCGACAACGCCGGAAATCGCGTAAGAAATCGGGACCAAGCCTATCGCAGCGAACATGAGGACGCTCATCACGCGCCCAAGCACGGCGCGTTCCACGCGCAACTGCAGCCACGTAGCAAACTGCACGTTAACAATGCCGACCCCGAGGCCCATGACGGCAAGCAACGAAGCAATCACGATGAATTGCGGGAACAGACCAATGCCGATCAGTTCCAGGCCGCAGAGCAGGCCCATGGTGATGAATTGTAGGCCGCGCTTGCGTGGCCGCTTCACCATTCCGCCCAGGGCCATGCCGCCGAGCGTGCCAGCGCCGAAGCAGGAAAGAAACGTGCCAAAGGCCGCGGCGGACCCAAAACGGAACTTTGACAGCGCAGCCAGGCCGATGCCCACCGGTCCACCGATGCTGAAGTTTAGTACTGCGAAAATCACCATGAGAGATAGAAGGGCCGAATCTTTGCGCACCGCGCGCAAGCCTTCGGAGATGAAGCGAAGAACGCTGGGCCGAGCGGGCGCGCCTTCAGGGTGGGCCTTCTTCGGCGGCTCCGGCACTTTGATCAGAGCGGCGATCACGGCCAAGAAGCTGAGCGCGTCGAAGAACAGCGCTGCAGTGATCCCCCAAAGTTTGATGAGTAACCCCGCCGGCGCGGGGCCGACCATCTGTGTGAACACCGCGGAGCCCTGCATCAGCGCATTTGCCGGCTGCAATTGATTCGCTTCGACCAGCGTAGGAATCAGCGCTGGACCGGCGGGCAGCGTGAACGCATCAGCGACGCCGAAGGCGAACGTCAGCAAGTAGAGATGCCACAGATGAATCACCCGAAGCCAAACCAGCGCCGTTACCGCGCCAACGAGGAACGTGCGCGCTGTGGCCGTGAAAATCAGAACCCGCCGCGCGGAGAAGCGATCGATAACCGCGCCGCCTACGAGCATCAAGGCCGCGCGGGGAATCGCGGCGACCATCAGAATGGTCCCAAGAACTAAACTCGAACCAGTGATCTGCAGGACCAGCCACGGAAGAGCAACCAGATAAAACTGGTCGCCGAGGAGCGAAATCGTGGCGCCCATCCAAAGATTACGGAAATGTGGAATGGCGAGAGGATGGCTACGCGCGGGAGCGGCAGCAGCAGCGGCCGCTTGGCCAGAAGCTACGGTGGCCGTCGCGGAGTCGCTGGCGGTTGACGAGTCCATGAGCCCCTCCAGTCGGACAATGTCGAACAATCAGGCGTTGCTTTTGTGTTCAGGGCCCGTTAGAGATCGAATCGTTTATTCTGCGTAGATGCGCACGCGCTTCCCGCTGCGGCTTTGCACGTCCACGTTGATCCGGTCCATCGCTGCGCGGAACTGCTCGTCGTTCATCTTGTCCAGGCAGCCAAGGTCGATTCCGTATTCCGAGAGTTTGTCTGCCACGCGCAGCGGCAAAAACGCCATCCAGTGCGCGCCGCCGCGCACGCTGGAAATCGGCACGCGCACGTTGACGTCGTCGCGCCCGGGCCGGTCCACTTGAATGTGGATGTAGCGCGGTCTCTGCGGCTCGGACGCAGCGCCGCCTGGAGCCGCGGCACTTGGGTTTGCCCCGGAGTTCGTCTGTGAGCCGGATGTTTCCGGCGCTGCCGCTGCGCCCGAGAGTTTATCGAGCAGCCGCTCGGCATCCTCTTGCGAAATTTTTCCTGCGGCGAGCATCTCCAGTATTTTTTTCGTTTCGGCGGACATCGCTAGCTCCTTTTATTTGCCTTTCGTGTCGCGCACAACAAATTGTGCACAAATTCTCAGCTCAGCCGTTCCAGCGCCTCGTCGACGGTCAGCTCGCCTCGCGCGAGCTGCTCCAGTACGTAAACATTCGGTGTCGGCGCTTCAAAACTCTTATCGAGGGCCGCTGCGATGGCGTTCAGGCGATTTTTCACCGTCGGGTAGCTGATGTCGAACAGAGACTCCATCTTTTTCAGCGAGCCGTGATGCCGGACAAACGCGATCACGAAAGCCTGGTCGTCGAGCGACAGCTTCCCGAGCGGCGACACTTCAAAGTCGCCGTCCATGGCGATTCCGCAGGACGGGCAGACAGCCTTCGAGAGCTTCATCGCTTGCTTGCAATCCGGGCACATTGCCTTAGATAAATCCATTGATTCTCTCCGCTAAATTGACATTTACAACTTGTAACTCACTAATGTCAAGTACCAAATCCATTTTATTGACCGCAAATTATTGCGGTACGACGAGGGGTACGTTAAGTGCCTAGGGAACAGCGGATTACATGACTGGCCGACGATACTATCTGACGACTCTCGCTGCCTGGCAGCGCCACGCGCCTCGCTGCGCGGAGACTCATTTCATCGTTCTAGGCGTCCTCGCGGAGAAGGGAGCCGCGTGCGGCCAGACAGTAAGCTACACAAACAACAGCACATCGCCGAACGAGGGAGCGTTGATCCTGGTACTGATCGCCGGCGATGAGGCCGCGCACATCGCCCTCGAAAGCGACGCCGAGGTCGAGCCGCTCCCGCATCCCCTCGCGCGCACGCCTGTTTCGGCACGCGTCGCCGCCGCCCTGGCGCCTTTCGGCGTCTCTTCCGGTGATGACACGTTCACCGTGGCGGAAAAGCTCGCGCGCGTGAATCCCTTGCTTCGCCATCGCGTATTTTGACGATCCGGCGAGGATCGTCATTCTGAGGAGCGCGGGTTTGGCGCGACGAAGGATTTGGCAGTGAGTAGTCTTGCGTTTCGCTGGCCTCTGGCTGCTTTCTCGCAATGGTTCGTGAATATACCGACGCGGATCTGAGCGCGCTGCTCGCCATGCATCGCGCACAAGGTTTTGATTATCCGTTTCCCGACCTGCGCGATCCCATTTTCGTCAGCAAGCTTGTTCTCGAAGGCGAAGCAGGTAGGCCCGCGATGGCAGCCCTGGCGCGGCTCACCTGCGAAATGTATCTGCTGGCTGATCCGAATGCAGGGACGCCCCGCGAGCGTTACGCGCGTCTGGTGGAAATGCACCGCGTCGGTGCGAACGATTTGCGTGCGCGCGGCCTGGACGACGCGCACGCTTGGCTTCCGCCGCGCATCGCCCAGCGATTCGGGCGCCGCTTGCAGCAGCTCGGTTGGATCCGCGACGACGCCTGGACCCCATACTGCAAGCGCCTGCGCTAAGGCGACGCGATACGGTTTTGTCTTTGGCTGCTCGTCACTGGTCACTTGTCACTGAACACTTGTGTTGTAAGAGCGGGGTTGTGCCGCCGCAAAAGGCAATCTACCGGCGCGAAAGGAATGTCCATGTCCAGAGGAGCACAGCAACAAACGCAGCAAGAGACGCAAGCGCAGCTCGGGACGCAGAACCAACTCATCTCGCAGGCGGACCAAAACAGCCAGCAGGAACTCTCCGTGCTGACGCCGGAAATCCAGAACCTCCTGAACAGCCCGGGCTACACGCCCGCACAAGAATCCGCCATCGAGCAGCAGGGCATGGGCGCCGCGCGCACCGCGTACGACGCGCTGCAGGAAACCGCCGCGAATCGCGTGGCCGCCACGAACAACGCAGCGGGATACGGCGCGTTGCAACCGGAACTCGGCCAGCAGGAATCGCAAACGCTCGCCAGCCAGGCGCAATCGGATCAAATCCAATTCGCCAACGAGCAGATCAGCCAGCAGATGGCCGGGCTCGGCGCGCTTGAGAACACCTACAACATCAACACGAATCTCCTTGGCAAAGCCATGGGCGTGCCCGCGCAATTGCTGAACGTGCAGGAGCAAGCATCAAAGGGCCCCGGCACCGGCACGTTCCTTGGCGACATCGGCCTCGGCATCGGCTCGCTCTTCGGTTGAGCCTGTTCGCGCGCACCGCGGGCCTCTCGCCTCACTGACACTGGCGCCTTCGCTCCGTCCACACGCGCAATGCTGGTAAACTGTCTGCGCGATGAACACCGCGCTCGCCGAGCCGCGAACAAAGTCGCGGCGCAAATTGCCTCCCGGCCCGCCAGGCTGGCCGATTTTGGGCAACATTCCGTTCCCCGGCGCCGACTGGCTCGCGGGCTTCGAACGCGCCGCGCGCAATTTCGGCGACGTGGTTTATTTCCAGTTTCTCCACGTGCCCATGATTTTGCTCGTGCATCCGGACGCCATCGAGTCCGTGCTGCTCACTAACCCCGGGGATTTCCTGAAGTCGCGCGATTATCGCGCCCTCGCCAAAGTGCTGGGCAATGGCCTGCTCACCAGCGAAGGCGATTCATGGCGCGCGCAGCGCAAGATGCTGCAGCCCGCCTTTCGCCGCGAAAACATTCTCGCTTACACGCCGGTGGTGACGGCTTGCGCGGAGAACATGCTCGGCCGCTGGAGCGACGGCGAAACGCGCGACCTGCATCAGGAAATGATGGCGCTGACGCTCGACATCGTCGGCAAAGCGCTTTTCGGCACGGACGTTTTGCGCAGCGCCGATCGCGTCGGCTTCGCGCTCGAAACCGCGATGAAGCAGTTCACGCGCATCGCCGGCTGGGCGTTTTTGCTGCCGCGCAGTTTTCCCGTGCCCGGAAGCTGGCGCATGCGCCGCGCCACGCGCCAGCTCGACGAAGTGATTTACGGCATCATTCGCGACCGCCGCGCGCACGTGCGTAATTCCGGGGCAGGGAACTCCAGCGACCTTCTCGGCACGTTGCTCGAAATTCGCGACGACGATGGCCGCCCGCTCAGCGACCTGCAATTGCGTGACAATTTGATGACGCTTTTTCTCGCCGGCCACGAAACCACGGCCATCGCCCTCACGTGGACATGGTATCTGCTGGCCACGAATCCCGAAGTCGAGCGCAAACTGCACGCCGAACTGGACGAAGTGCTGCGTGGGCAAACTCCCGCCGCCGCTGATCTGCCGCGCTTGCCCTACACGGAAATGGTCCTCAAGGAATCGATGCGCCTCTATCCGCCGGCGTGGGGCATCGGGCGCCAATCCGTTGTGGAGTTCGAAGTGGGCGGCTATCAAGTGCCGCCGCGCACCAATATTTTCATGCTTCAGTGGGTCACGCAGCGCGATCCACGCTGGTACTCGGAGCCGGAACAATTCCTGCCCGAGCGATGGCGCGAGGAAGTTTTGCGCGGCGCGGAGACCCCCGCGCGCAATAGCGAAGCCTCGCATATGGGAACGGCGCCCGCGCCCACGCTGAATGCTTCGGCTGCGAATCATGCCGCGCAAAATCAGAAGCGCCCACGCTTCGCGTATTTTCCCTTTGGCGGAGGCCCGCGCGTCTGCATCGGCGCGGGATTCGGGATGATGGAGGCCGCGCTCTTGCTCGCGACGATTGCGCAACGCTACCGCTTCGCGCTCGTGCCGGACCATCCCATCGAGCTATTTCCGTCCGTCACGCTGCGCCCGCGCCACGGCATCCGCGCCGTCCTGCACAAACGCTGAGCTGGGATCCGGCGCAAAAAAATAGGGCGGCCCGAAGACCGCCCTATTCCCAAAAGAACGTTTACGCGAACGACAGCGGCTTACGCCAAATGCCGGCGGAGGCCGAGAAGCCCTACAACTCCAGTTCCCAGCAACACAAACGTTGCCGGTTCAGGAGTGGTACCCGGAGGCGGCAGGGAGCCTTGCGTGTACACGAACATATCAACGCCATTTCCGTACGTGTCGGTAACGTCCCCGTTTGTACTCAGCGGCTGCGCCAGACTCGGGTAAGTACCATTGAGGTCGACGGAACCCAGCCAAAACGTAACCGTATAAACATTGCCCGCGGTCGTCGTAATGCTCTGGGCGATCGCGTCATACGCCTGCGTCGAGCCGTCGCACCATTGACCGCTGCCACTTTCTGGTGCGAGGCCGAAGCAGCTGCCTGATACAGCACCGGCGAACGCGGCCCCGTACATGTTCGTGTCAGTCCAGCCAGTGAGGCCGCTCTCAAATCCGCCGTTTGTGACCAGATCTCCCGATGACGTGGTCGTATCCACCATCGAGATGTTATCCAGGCCGAAGTACCCTGGGTCATTGCGCAGCGCGAACGTGAGGTCCGTGTTGGAGCCAGTAGCGGTGAAGCTAAACGTGTACTGCGTGTAGCTCGTCGGGATGGCTTGTCCCGTCAACGCAAACGTCCATCCCGTGGGCGGCGGCAGGTTACTGGGAGTCGCAACCGCATTTTGTGGAAGGACGAGAAACAGGCCCGCGATGAACAGGCCCGCTAAAGCAAGTGGGCGGTATTTCATATGGATCTGTATCCCCCTTATAGGACCGCTTCTAGTTTTGAGTCCGAAAAAACAACAGGGCCGGGAAGCGTCGCTTTGGTCAAGCAAACTTGCTGCCAAACCATGCTGGCACAAGCGTTTCATTTTGTGGAGCTTGCGGGCCGCTGCGTACCTAGTGCGCAAACGTTTGCACCGCCGAAGGCGATTCCGTGCAATCTCCTTCACACTTCGCCGTTACCGCCGCGCGGCGCCCCGCGCATCTGTTTCCATGCGGAACACGCCATGATCGACGCGACGCTGCAGCCCGCGGCAGTCGCGGAGCGCTACTGTCCATGGCCCGTTCGTCCGCAGTCACCTAACAATTTAGATAACAGGCGCAACTGTATTCGTCCTAGAATCACTGCGCCTAGTGCGTCGGTCTGCGCGCACACCATAGAAATACATCGAGGAATTCTCCGATGAAACATTTATTCCGGATCATTGCATTCCTAGCGTTGTTGCTGTTCAGCACCGCCGCGCCCGCGTTCGCGCAGGGCGTCAGCTACAACGACGTGGCGCGCACCGCCGACAACACGCCTCTCAGTAACGGCATGGTTGCGGTCTGTTCGGCTACGCTGACCAATCCCGGCAACGTCGGCGAGCCCTGCGCGCCGCTCGTCACCATTTACACCGGCGCTACACTCGCGATCTCCGCCGCCAATCCCATCAACGCCGACATCCACGGAAATTTCCATTTCTGGGCCCCGCCGGGGACTTATTTCATCGAGTTTTACTCGCCCTCGCGAGCCACTGCGCCTTTTACGCAAATGATCACGCTCGGCTGCGTGCCAAATACCGCCGCCTCCGGCTGCGGCAGCGGCAACTCCACGTCCGTCACGGCGTACGGAGCGAAGTGCGACGACACCACGGACGACACCGCGGCGATCCAGGCGGCGGTGAACGCCCTGCCATCGACGGGAACCACCGTCGGCGGAACGGTCAACTTCCCCGCGGGCGCGTGCAAGACCACCGCGGCGATCAACATCAACACGCCGAACGTGACGCTTCAAGGCACCGGTCACTTCCAGTTCATCACACAGAACCCGCCGCCTTCGTACATCGACTTCCAGGGCAGCACGCCACAAAACGCCGTCAACGTAAACGCTCAGGGCTTCGCCATGGACGATCTGGGCGTGAAGTACCCGACGACGATCGGCGGCCCGCTGGCCGCTCCGGCGGACCCAACGCTGACCGCCGTGAGCTCCTCGGGATGCCCGGCGGAAGCGTATTACGTCGAAGCGACCTACGTCAGCGCGCAGGGCGAAACAAGTGTTTCGCCGGAATCGACCATCATCACGACGTCAGGCCAATGCTTCACGGTGACATCGCCGCCGGCGGAAACGGGCGCGACGGGCTGGCGGATTTACGCCTCATCGAACTCCAACAACGAGACGCTACAAGTGGCCACGCTGGCCATCGGCACGAACTGGACGTTTGGCGGCACACTGCTGAACCTCGGCTTCCGCCCGGCGGTAAACACCACCGCCTATTCCGCCATTTACGATCCGAATGGCGCGCAGCTCGAAGGTGTGAAGCTCTTCACCAATTTCTCCGCGAGCGTTGGGACCGCATCGACGGCGAACGGCTATACCAGCTTCGGCTGCTGCGGAAAACTCCACAACGTCACATCGCCGGCTTCGGCTACGGCGTTTTCGGCTCCGGCTCGAACAATGACTTCTCCATCAAGGACAGCTACGTCCAGGCGGACAACGTCGGCGCGTTTATCGTCAACGGCGCAGACATCAACATCGAAGACAACGACTTCGAGGGCAACGGCGTCGGCAATTTGAAGATGCTCTACGGCTCGCCGTACAAAATCACCGGCAACTATTTCGAGCAGCAGGGCAGCAATCCTCCTTCTTACAACGTGCAGGTCGGCGACACCACCATTCCGCCGCTGGGCTTCACGCCCACGCCCGGTGCGATCACCATCGACAACAATTTCATGCAGTGCAACCTGACGGTCTATCCGCCCGCCCCAATCGTGGTGGAAACTTCGCAGGTGCTGGATATCGAGCGCAACTCTTTCTCGCAATGCGAGCACGAAAACATCGTGGATGACACGGCCGGTTCGTCGACGGCGCACATCAAAATGCTGGGAAACATCTCGGACGCGCAGCCGCTAGCGTGGATCACGCACACGACTGGATTGGTCGAGAGCGACGTGGACGCCATCGGCACCGCCGAGAATCCTGGCACGCCCTATTTTTACGGCCTGGGCATCGATTCGCAAACCGGCCCGAGCGCTCTGCAATTTCGCAGCGGCGGCGCAAACGCGTGGAACCTGAACGCATCCACCTCGGCCTTCTCGGTCGCCTTCAACGCGCACACCGGCGAAAACACGCTGCAAATCAAGCCCTTCGGCTCGCAGAGCTTCGCCAGCGTGCAAAGCAACTACGCCATGGACGCCGCCGAAGTGATCGTCACACAATCGGGCGGCTCAGCCACGTTTGACGCGGGCCTCGGCAACACGTTCGAGCTGATCATGAGCGCGAACGTGACCTCCGCGGCGCTGGCAAACGCGCAACCGGGCCAGTGGCTCGATTTCATCATCTGCCAGGGCGGGGGAGGGCCGTGGACTTTCGCGTGGCCGTCAAATGTTTTCGGCGGCGGCACGGTGGGCACGACCGCCGGCGATTGCAGCACGCAAACTTTCTACGTCAGCGGCTCGAACGCCTGGGCCGCGGGTCCGATGCTCGTCAACATGACCAGCTCGTCAGCCAGCCCATCGATACTCGCCGTCTCCGGCACCGTGCCGTACTTCACTGGCGCGTGGACCAACGGCAACTGCCTCGAAGCCGGCGGCTCGCCCGGCTTGATCAGCGTCACATCCGGCGCCTGCGGAACCGGCGGCAGCGGAGGCTCGCCCGTCGGCCCGAATAATGCCGTGGAGTTCAACAGCTCCGGCTCATTCGGCGGTGTCGGCCCTCCCACTGGCGACGGCCCGTTCGCACTCGCTTGGAGCAACTCCTGCTCCGGCGGCGCGACCACCCCGATCGCTTTGCAGTTCGGCTTCGCCGCGCGCACACTCTCCGCTAGCGACACGGTAGCTTGCACCGACGTCGGTGCCGAAGAAGACATGCCCGCAAGCGGCCCGTTCGCGAACTACGCGCTCTCGCTGCCCACGCCAACAACCCTGGGCAACGCCACTTTCTACACGCGCGTCTGCAACCGCGACGCCGCTTACAGTGAAGTCATCACGCCGGCGACGAACACCATCGACGGCGCCGCCACTCTCACGGTTGCACCCAACACTTGCGCGCTGATTTTTCAGGACCCTACGAGCAGCTCGAACTGGCTCGCCGACCTATCCATGGCGACAGCGAAGAACCTCTCTGGCCAGCTCACCACCACATCAGCCGCTTCCGATGCTCTGACCATCGCGGGGGTCACCGCGAATTCGCACTGTGTCTTCAGCGCCATGAATACCGCGGCGGCGGCCAACATCGCCACCAGCTACATCAGCGCCAACAGCGTCACGCTCACGCACACCACCACCAGTGGCATGATCTACGATTTTGTCTGCACGTTGAACTGATCCCTTCGAGAACCGAAAATGAGACTCGCTAAATTCGCCGCTATCCTTGTGTCCTTGCTTGCATTCAGCCTGCCCTGCGTCGCGCAGGCGCCGACCTCGTACAGCGCGCGGACCGACGTGACCGCGCAAGCGTATCCCGCGACGATTCCGTGCCCGTACAGCGGCAGCGGATGCACCGCGGGCAACGGCTCGCTGACCGGAGCGAATTACACGTTCACGCCGTCGGACTTCGGCAATCCCATCACGCGCATCACCGACGCGACGTCGCTGAGCGGAGGAAACCACACCGGATACTGGCTCAACTGCGGCGGCTCCGCCGAAGTGAACTTCATGAACACGACGGACACACTGTTCTTCGTCTGCGACGCCGGCAGCAACATTCACGTGATGTCCTGGAACGCTGCGACGCTGCAGGCGAGCCAGGTGTACGAGAGCGGCAGCTGGGGCTATCCCTTCTGGAGCTACAACCTCGCCAACATCGCCTATACGAACTCTACGGGCAACGGAACTTCGCCATGCACGAACACAAGCGACCAGTGCCTCTATAAGCTGGACTTCACCACGCCGTCGGCTCCGGTGACCACGCCGCTCGCGGACATCACATCGGATTGCGGGATCAGCGGCGCGGTCTATGTGGGCGACTTCTCGAACGCCAACGACGACGCGACGTTCGAGTTCACGCTGAGCACGACGTCAGGCCAGGGCAGCTCCGGCGCGCACTATCTGGCCGTTGACAACCTCTCGAACGGCTGCCGCGTGTTCGACACGCAGGCGCTGACGATGTCCGGCGCGTGGGGCACGAATGGCAGCGCCAGCAACCCGCAGGCGATGATCCTGCACAACAGCCGGATCTCGAAAGGCGGCAGCTGGGTCAAATTCGCGCCGCAGACTTGCATCACACAGGGCACCGTGAGCGTCACCAACGGCAGTCCGACGATGACCTGGGTGAGCGGCGGGACGTTCAACAGCGGCTGGAGCGGCTCAGCGATCACCATCGACGGCGTCGCGGGAACGTACACGGTTTCGTCGGTGGGCAGCTCGACGTCCATCACCATGGGGCAGAACTGGTCTGGGACGTCAGGGACCTACGCGGAGATCATCTACGCGTCGACGGCCGGATCCGGCTCGACCGCCTGCAACTCGAACAGCGATATTTACACCTGGCAGATCTCGGGCACGAGCGACTATCGCACGTTGAGCGCGGGAGTCGGAGATTCCTGCGGGCATCAGGCCATCGGGCTTCAACAGCGTGGTGAACCAGTGCGCCTACCAGTCGAAGCAGGATTTCTTCCTGCGCGCCAACGGCGTCAACGGCGGCTCGGGCACGGTGCTGCCGGCGGCGTGGCCTCCCTTCACTTCCGGCGAAGTGTTCGACCAGCACATGAGCTGGCCGAACGACAATTCGAGCGACACAACGCCATTCTGCACCAGCGCCTATGGCTGGGACGGCAGCCCGGTCTTCGCTCCCACCCACGCATGGCAAGATGAGATCCTGTGCGTGGCGACGAACGGCGGTGGCCAGGTGTGGCGCTTCGCGCACACGTTTGCGACGAATCAGGCGCAGTTCTTTACCGCGGAATATGCGATTGGCGCGCTTTCGCAGGATGGCCATTGGTTCGCGTGGGCGACTGACCACGACGGGATGCTGGGCAACACGAACCTGAGCAGCGCGTCGTGCACTATCGGGAGCGACTGCCGCGCCGACGTGGAGATGATGTACCTGCCGCACGGCGCCATCGCTGTGCCGGCCAAACCCGCCATCATCGCCGCCCGCGAAATCGCCAGCGCCTCGCTGATTCTTGAGCCAAAAAGGAGATTCCGATTGAGATAAAAGCCGTATGCACCAGTGAGTGCACGCAGAGGCCGGGTAGCAGATAGTTGGCATCTCCATTGCGGCCGAATTACAATAATGTTTGGGGCTCTAAGTGGCGATACGAGGAACGTGCAAGTCCCTGTTGTTGAAAACGCACCGTGTCTGGTCGAGGGTTGTGCCCGGCTTCTACTACCCGTATAGGTCCGAAGGGGGCTGGATCTACCTCAACATCAAAGAATCTCGAATGATGCTGGAGCGCGCCTTTGGCTGTTATGAACTATCCAAACAGCAAGCCCTGAAGCAATTCCTACGCCCAGGATCAACCTTCGTAGATGTTGGCTGCAACAAAGGCGATTTCGCCCTGCTGGCCTCGCGGCTGGTCGGATCTCAAGGACGGGTGCTGGCGTTCGAGCCGCACCCTGAGAATTGTCACTGGATTAGAAGGAGCATCGCAAAAAACGCATATCACAATTTAGATCTCTACGAACTCGCTCTCAGTGACGCGAACGGGATTGCGCAGCTTCACTTGGGGGAAAAGAGCGGGTTCCACACTCTGCTGGCGGGGACGCCGCGAAAGGAAACGGGGACAATTCAAGTTCAGACGCGGCGTCTGGAAGACCTATTAGCGGAGGTTCAGTTCGAACGCCCTATCGATGCTATCAAGATCGACGTTGAGGGCGCTGAAATGAGTGTTTTGAGAGGGGCACGGGAAACCATCTCCAGAAATCCTCACATTGTTCTGTTCCTCGATATTCATCCTCATCTCGGCGTTAAACCGAAGGAGGTCTTTGAGTACTTGCGGGGTTTGGGTTTGCAAGTCTTTGTTGAGCAACCACCGTTTAACATCGTAATCCAGGACCACAGCCCCTCGGACTCGCTCATCGCCCACGCTTGATTTTCCAGTCGCGGATCGGATGCACCAGCAAATCGATACCCAACAATAAATACCACACGCTCATAACCCGCCCTTCCATCGCGGCCAGGGCCCGGCTTTAAGTTGCTTGCTGCAACTCTAGAAAGCAAGGTGGTGCGCGGAATCGTCGCGACTCCTTGCAGTTTCGGGCGCTTCACCTGCTTGTCCCGAGCCATTTGTCGACGGGCGTTTCGCTTTCGTTTGCTGACCGCTGTCCACTGGCCACTTGCCGTCTCGCTTGCTCGTCGCTGCTCTTAGGAGATCTTTTATGCAAATCGGACTCGCAACTCTCGTGCGTACGCATCCCGCCACCTCGGGGGCGATCGGCGCGTGGCTCATCGGCAACATCGCCGCCGCGCTGCCTTCGCCTGACAGCAGCTCCGGCAAGCTCTACAAATTTGCCTTCGCCTTCATGCACGGCGTCGGCGGCTCCATTCCGCGCATCGGCGCCACGCTTTTTCCTCAGTACGCAAAGTATTTCGGCGCCGCCGCGGTCGACACAAAATCACAACCGTTGCCGCGTCCCGATTCGCTGCAATGATTTCTGGCGAGCGAGCTTCGCGTCCGGCGCTACTGTTCGCGGGGAAGGGCGCCGCCAACCTCGCGTAAACAGGCACGAAGCAGAATCATTGGAGGCTCTTAGCCTTTCGGTACTTCCTTTCGCGCGCCTTACCCGCGCGATGTCTTTGCACTTCACTGTGTCACTCGTCACTGCCTTTGGGAGTCCAGTCATGCTCAACGGTAACGGCAACGCTTTGTGGAGGACGATCGCGCTGATGGCCTGCAGCGCGCTCGGCGGCTGCATCAGCACCGCCTATTCCATCGGTCACAGCAGCGTCACGCGCAGCGACGTCAGCCAGATGATCGCTACCGAGTCCGCCTACGCGCAGGACAAGAACGACATCTACAACCGCCTCGGAGAATTGCGCTCCGGTCAGCAGGAGGAAAATCAGAAACTCGACGCGCTCATCGAAGCCCTCTCCGCAAAACAACGCTGATTTTCATTTTTTTGGGAGTTCCGCCGCCTATCCGTACAGGCCAGGACGAAGATGCTGCTTCTTGAATTCCTATCGCGCGCTTCATCCGCGCGATGTCTTCACTTTTGCTTTTCGCTTTTGCCCGTCACTGGTCACTGACCACTCATCACTGTCTTATGAAGCTCACTCTCACACGTCAGCAGGGAACTGCGCTTTCGACGCCCGGCCTGCTCCACGTCGACGGCGTTTTCCAGTGCTACACGCTGGAGCCGCGCATGGACCACGCGAATGGAAAACCCTTTGCCATTCCGGCGGGAGACTACGCGCTCGTTCTCGAGCGCTCACCGCACTTCAGCGCCATCATGGGCTACGATTTTCTGACGCCGCACGTTCTCGACGTTCCCGGCTTCGACTACATCGAAATCCATCCCGGCAATAAGCCCGCCGACACCCTCGGCTGCTGTTTGGTGGGCGAAACGCGCAGCTCCGCCGCGCCGGACTGGATCGGCAACAGCGTGGTTGCGTTCAATACCCTCATGGCGCGCCTGAAAACCAGCAAAGCCCCGCTCATAATTTCTTACGTGGACTTTCGGGAGGAAACGAAATGACGCGCCGCGGCGGGCGCTCGATCGCGCCATCGTTCGCCGCGCGGGAACTGGGTTCACGTTTTCTTCCTGTCGCGCGCTTTATCCGCGCGAGGTCTTCGTACTTCGCAGAGCACGGATCACAGGCCACGGTTTTTCTAGCCACTCGTCACTAGCCACTATTTTTCACAAAGGAGAAACTCAATGAATCACCGCATCGCCAAAGCATCCCTCTGCACCATCCTGTCCATCGCGCTCGTCCTCGCCGGATGCAGCGTCTCTTGGATCTCGACAGCGCTCGCCGATCTGCCGGTCATCACCCAAGTCGCGCTCAACATCACCAGCATCGTCGCCGCCGCGCAGGGCAAAGGCCAGGCCAGCCCCGCTGCCACAGATGAAATCCAGGGCATCGCCAATCAGGTGAAGTCCGACCTCACGCTCATCCAGAGCCTCATCACCAGCTATCAGAGCGCGACCGCCGCCGAACAGCCCGGCATCGTGCAGAAAATCAGCGCCGCGCTCAGCGACGTGCAGACGAATCTAAACGCCATCCTCACCGCCGTGCACGTCAACGACGCCGCGCTGCAGGCCACCATCGTCGCCGCCGTCGGAGTCGCCGCCACCACCGTCGCTTCCATCGCGTCGCTTCTGCCCGCCGCGCCGGGCACCGTCCGTGCGAACCGCTCCGTCAAGCCGCCGTCCGCGTCGCAACTCAAAAAACAATTCAACGCCATCTTCGCCGCCAACGGCTTTCCCCAGGCAGAGATCAAGTAGGGTAAGGGTGCGCCAGCGAATGGCTTGCGGGCTCGAGGGATTCCGCCAACTCAATTATTTAGGGAAGAGAAGTAGCGTTTCTTCGGTCGTTCTATGGGACGTGTTGGGTCTACGCGCTTCGCCTCACCAGCGCCAGCCCGAGAAGCCCAATTCCAATCAGCGTGAGCACGCCTGAACTCGGCTCCGGCGTTCCGGCTAGCGTAGTCGATCCCGTAATGACGTAGTCGGGGTAGCAGCCTCCGCCGCCGAAAAGACAGGCGTCCGAGTTGACGTTGGTCGCCAGCGCGCCGATCTCCTGCAGGTCGCTTCCGGGGAAGAAAAACTGAATAAAATTCGCGGGGCCGCTTGATTCGAAGAATTCCGGGTTGGCATCCCCAAATCGAATGTACACGCCGGATGACGACCCTGCTTCGCTGGACGACATCACACCCCACGGCGTGGAGAACGACCATGATCCCACGATCGTGTCCGTGGACGTGTCCAAGCTGTAAGTGCCGGTAACAGGGCCGCTACCGTAACCTGTGCAATATGAGCCGCTGCACGTTGCCGTGCCGCTAAAGTCCAGCGTTTCCACGGTACCCGCTTTGGCGGGCATAGCCAGCCAGGCCGTCAACAGCAGGCAAGGCAGAACTATCTTGGCAAATCTACTGAGATCACGCATGGTACCCCTCCGCTGCAGAATCCTCTGTACTGCGGCCCTGCATCCCGCCCGGCGTGTTCTTCGTGGTCGTACCGAGAGCCGCTTCGGTTAGGGCGCCCGTCAATCCCTAATTCAGTCTCCGCACCAGAAGCGCTAGGCCCAGCAGCCCGGTCCCCAGCAGCACGAGCGCGGGCGGCTCCGGCGTTGCTCCCACCAAGTTCCCGGAGATGCAAGCCTGCACGTCGCTGCAGTACGCCACGGTGTGGTTGTCTGACTCATAGCCACCCGCGAAACCGGACTCGTAGACTTCGATTTCGTTGAAGTAGCCGGTCGTATCCACAAAGTTCACAAAGGCGTATTGCTGCCCGGCATTCTGACCCAAAAACGCCGCGTTCGGATTGCCGCAGTACGACTCCGGGCACGCGCCCAGGTCAGCGATCAAATCCGCAGGCGTAAACGTCCCAACCACGGTGCCATTCTCCAGGAACTCAAGGTAGTTGCCAGGATCCAATGCCGAGAGCCAGTACCCGAAGTAATTCACGCCCTTGGCGCTGCCGCTGGTCGAAAGCATGATGCTGTAGCCAGGGTCAGAGTGAGTGACGATGTACTGCCCAACGCCGCCAGCCCCACCATATTGAGTTGGTGCCATGATGCAAGCGCCGGAAGAATACACGCCGGTGATCGCGCCGCCAGTGCCGTAATTCGTAGTGAAACCGCCACAACCCGCCGCCTGGCCGTCGAACGTCTCGGTCCCAAGCACCGTGGCACCGCTCATTATCGCGCTATCCGGCGTCTGCACGCCCGGCGCGCCATACGTGATTACAAAAGTGTCCGCCTTGGTCGCCGTACCCAGGAGGAACAATGCCGCGATCCCCGCGAGGACTACCATCGATTTTCTCATTTGCTACCCCTTCGGTCCGTAGACGGACAAGTGGCTTCAGGGCCCGTGTTGACCTTTTCCCTGCACGATGAGCGCCGATTCTCTTTGCGCTGAAATCACGCCACTTACAGAGCGGCGACTCGCTCGTACTCTGCAAAAGCCTGCACCTTAGTAACGAACCATTGCACTATTCGTACTAGCCCGCGTAGTTTGCCGCCCGGCTCTCACGATCCGCGAGAGGCCGGCAAACTCTTCGCTTCTTGTCCTGACGAAAGGAAATTCATGAAAAAACTGCCGCCATTCCGCCTCGGCAAACGGCCGCCGCGCCTCGACGCCCGCACGCTCCAGCTCGCCAAATACCTGCGGCAGGGAACTACCCTCCCGCCCCCGCCTCCCTCCGTCGACTGGACCGCGAAAATCTCCTCGTGGCCTATGATGGCCAACGACACCCTCGGCGACTGCACCTGCGCCGCCGCCGGCCACATGATCGAGTGCTGGACCGCCAACCTCGGCGACGCCTTCACGCCGACGAACGCGCAAATCATCGCTGCCTATGCCGCCACCGGCGACTACGTCGTCGGCGATCCCGCCACCGACAATGGAGCCGTCGAGCTCGACGTCCTCAATTACTGGCGCCAGCAGGGAATTGCCGGCCATAAAATCGACGCCTACGCCGCGCTCGACGCCAGCAGTCAGGAATGTGCGAAGCAGGCCGTCAGCCTCTTCGGAGGCATTTACATCGGCCTCGCGCTCCCTCTCTCTGCGCAGCAGCAAACCGTTTGGGATGCCCCTTCGCTCTGGTCGCGTCTGCGCGGCCAAAACGCGCCCGGCTCCTGGGGAGGCCACGCCGTCCCCGTCCTCGCTTACGACGCCGACGGTCTCACCTGCATCACATGGGGCGCGAAAAAGCGCATGACCTGGGATTTTTTCACGCAGTATTGCGACGAAGCCTACGCCCCGCTCAGCCGCGACTGGCTCAACGCGCAGGGCTTCGACCCCTCCGGCATCGCCTTCGCCCAACTCGCCTCCGACCTCGCCGCCATCAATTCCTAGCAGCCAAATCGCGGTCGTGACTCAGTTTCGATTCACAGCTCCGAATGGGCGACAGTCGCAGCCTTTGGCCCCGGGGCAAACTTCCTCTTGTAGTAAGCCGTGGTGGCAATGACCGCGGGTAAGCCGACCGACACTGGAATTAACCACGCCCAAGCTTGCGCTTTGCCGCGCAACAGGGGGCCAATCGTGACAACGCAGAACGCGGTCCAAGCGGCTATGTAGCTGCCGATCATTCCTTGTAGGTGGGCGTACCACCAAAACATCTTCTCTGTTGGCGGATGGGTGAAGCGCCACATGGCCTTGCCGGAAATTCGTATGCCGATGGCTCCGAAAACGATTGCAGGAATGCGTAAGTTCTGCACAAGCTCTGGCCGGATTGCCCCAAACAGCACCAGCGCCGCACTAGCTGCGACACACAGAATGGCGGCAACCCAGTCCAAGCCGCCGACGTCCGGCTTGCCTTCCCAGGCCGCTTTCTGCCCGAGCACCCGGTATGCTGCGAAAGCCGCATAAAAACTGAAGATGGCCACCAGCGCAAGAAAGAGGATTGGCCGATAGGCGGCCATGACCAGCGCGGTGCACGCAACAGTAGCCATGCACCAGAAGTAGACTTTGCCCCACAGGCGATGTGCCTTGCCGCCCTTCGCGGTCACAAGCGCCAGCGGAGCCAGCATAAACGCTCCGCTACCTGCGGTAATGTGAAGCGTAAGAAGGACGTGCATCCACCACGGATCGCGCATATGTCACCCCGCCACACTCGGCATTTTTGAGGCCTGGGGAAAAAAATCACGCTTCAGCGACGCACTTTATAAAAAAGCTCCTCGCCTCCATCAATATCTGCTCACGCCTTTCAGCGTCCGAAGCAACTCGGGCCATCATCAACACCCCCGCCATACTGGGGAACAACAACCTCAACTTCGCCAGTTTCTCTTCTCGCGTCTGACCAGGAACAAACGGTAGCAGCCTCTCACGATAGGCTTCCTGCAACGCCTCAATCCGTTTCCGCACGGGCAACGGTTTTCGTGCGAGCTCCGGCCCCAGGGCGGAGAGGGCACAACCGGTTCCCGGCGAATTCGCGTGGCGTGCGCTTAGATAGCGCTCGATGATGGCTCGCAAAGCCTGGCCTCTCGGCGCGGACTTTGCAACCTCCACCATGCTTCTTACCGCCTCGTCGAATGCGCGTGCCACCGCTTCGACGAATAGATCGTCCTTACTCTTGAAATGCCGATAGAAGCCCCCTTTCGTCAGGCCTACCTTCTTCATCACTGTCCCGATGCCGCTGCTGTCCCCGCCGCACTCGCGAAAGCAGCGAGCGGCTACGGAAAGAATGTTCTCGTGGTTCTGCGCTTTGTGTTCCAGCGAGTATCGCATGGTCTAAGAGTACTCTCGTACTCTAATACCTGTCAAGACCGAAATTGATCTTGCTAAACCAGCGCGCGCCATCGCCTCCTAATCCGCGCTTCTGGTAGAATCCGCAAACAGTCCATGAAAGCTACCGCGGCCAGCCGATTGTACTCGTTAATGTGTTACTCGGTTGCTGGGCTCGGCGCACTCACTGTCTGGGCGCAGGCCCATCGTTCAGCATCGGCGACATCAACCGCCTCACCGCAGAAAATCGATGCTCCGGTTCCATTTGTGGGCTGCAAATCGGACGGCCAAGTCGGCCCCGAGGACGCGCCAACAGGGAAGAGCATTCGCTTGCCGATTGCGTCCGAAGTGGCTCAACGCCTCGCCTACTACAAATCGCAACGGTCATTGGCCGTCCTGGCGCCGCGAGGATGGCACTGTTTTGGCACGTACGGATCGGCCGGAACCGTGTTGTACGTTAGTCCTCAGGCGATTGATCGTGCCCAAGTGTTTTCAGATTCCTGGACCGGTTTCAGGGGACCCGCGATCGAAATCGACTACGTCTATGGCGACACGTCAGGAAGATTCGGCGTTGCTAAAGTGATCGCGCGTGTTTTTCCCAACCGTCGGGCTTTCGTTGAAAATTTGATCAAAGAGCAAAGCAAGGTGGGAATTGAGTCGGCAAACTCTTTTCCGTTCGGTCTTTACCCAAAAGACAAATTGATCTATCGAAGCAGTGATATGGTCGAGTACGAAACTCCTGCCAATACGGAAGGTCTCGGAACTCAATGGGCACTGAAGAAAAACTCGGATCCGATTCGCGGAGTGGCCATCATCGTTGGAGACACGCCCGACTTGGTGCAACTGTCCACGCGATTGCCTGCGAGCTTTGCTGATTTGACGAACGTGATCATTCAGCAAGTGGAACGCGACGCAGTGGACGGCGCCGTTGATCCATAGCGTTAAACTGCGGAGCAAAAGGGAAGAGCCTCACGCCCATCATCACCATCGGCCGCTCGTCGCGAACGCCAGTGCAAACGCAATGTCAAAAGCCACGAGGCTGGCTCGGCCGTCTCAGCCTGTGGCGCATGAATCTCAGCCACTCGAAGCTGACTGACTGGGGCTTGCAGCACGTCTCCGTCGCGCCGAACTTCACCGTCCTCGACGTGGGCTGTGGCGGCGGCCGCACCGTCAGCAAATTGGCCGCGCTCGCCACACAGGGAAAGGTTTTCGGCGTCGATTTCTCCGACGCCAGCGTCGCCGCCAGCAAGAAAACCAACGCGCGCTGGATCGCGGACGGCCGCGTCGAGATCCGCGAAGCCTCCGTCTCGCAGCTCCCGTTCGGCGACGCCACTTTCGATCTCGTCACCGCCGTCGAAACGCACTTCTGGTGGCCCAACCTGCCCGGCGACATGCGCGAAGTCTTTCGCGTCACCAAGCCCGGCGGCGCCGGCATCCTCATCGCGGAAATCTACAAGGGCGCGAACACCGCGATGTCAAAGATTCTCGAGAAGCACGCGGGGCAAGTGGGCATGACGCTCCTCACCGCCGACGAACATCGCGAGCTTCTGGCCAACGCCGGCTTCTCCGGCGTTCAGGTCATCGAGCAGCGCGCCAAAGGCTGGATCTGCGCCTTCGGCAAAAAAAAAACCGTTACGCGGTTGTAGAGTCGCGTCTTTGGACCCGCTCGTAGTAGCGTAAACGCGCATCGCCGCGCCAATCGATTCATCAATTAAGGGAAACCTTGACGATGAGGATGCCCGGACCGCGCGCGCCCACTCTGCTATCCTCCGACTGCTGCTGCGCGTTTCTCTTGCCATAGCAATCCTGATCCTCGTCCATCACGGCCTCGACATCTCGTCGTGGACTGTGTCGGCCGCACCGTCAGCAAACTCACCGCGCTCGCCACGGCACCGGTGGGGACTGCCCTCGTTCGCCGCAGCGCCAGCCCCAGCGGCGCTGATATCTACAGATCCACGAGCAGCCACTGGAGGGGGCCGCACCAGTCCCGCGAACTCCGTTGTCAACCGCTCGCCGAATCGCCGCTTCTGCCGTGGAGCAAGTTACGGAAACGCGACGCGACTCCGCAAACTCCCGGTATGCGCGATTTGCGGCCGCTCGCGCTTGCTGCGCGCTCTGCTCCAGCCCCGGGCGTGTCGCATTTTCCTCTGGGCAACCGCTGGCTGGACTTACCGCGCACCCGGCCCAAGTCTCCGACGTGTCACATCCCAATTCTTCTGGGCAACCGCCACTCGCTGGGCTTGCCGCGCAGCTGGGCCCAAGTCTCCGACGTGTCGCATCCCAATTCCTCTGGGCAACCGCCACTCCAAGAGGATACCCACCGACCAAGCAAAAACCACTTGACATCATTCTAACCGGCGGCTATCGTCCTTCTCGCACGCCATCATAACTTCCCCTAATATGTATTATGTAGCTATGTAGTCACGAAGGGTGCACAAGAACTACCGAGACTCAGGGAATCCCGAGGGCTTCCCAGGCTAGGGTTGGAGCGGATGATATCGTCGCGCTAGGTTGGGTGCCTGCCACGAAGCGGAGGGCGTGTTCCAGGGATTGGGGATCGGCAGCGGCGCAGGCGGGACTGGAATCGCAGCGGAAAAGCGATCGGCAGCGGCGGCGGCGCAGGCGGGACACGAATCGCAGCGGCAAAGAGTGGCCCGATGCAGACGGGACCAGCGAGACGGAGAGAATCCCGACGGCCGCACGGGCGGCCCCTGAGGCTCGCGTCTTTTTGGGCTCGGCTAAAGATGTGCTCTGGCAAAACGAGTGACCCATAGGTTCCCGGGACTGCCGCTCCACGAACTCTCCGGAGACTTCATTCTGGGCACCCAGGAACGGCTAGGGTTTGGTTGGCTCGCGGCAGAGCGCGAAGCGGACGACCTCTTCGAGCTAGATTAGGTGCAGGTTGCATGCAATCCCAGGGGTCCTTCCGGGCTGCCCGGGAGTCTCACGCGTTCTTTTCGGCGCGGCTGAAACTGTGCTCTGGCAAAACCAGTGACGCCAAGGATTCCAAGGACTCTGCTCTGCGAACTCTGTGGCGCCGTAGGTTGCGGACGATCACGAGGCCCCCAAGGGCTAGGGTTTGGTTGGCTGGCGGGAAAGATCGAAGCGGATAATGTCCTCCAGGGACTGACGATCCGCAGCAAGAAATAGCCGGCCGTTAATGAAGAACGTCGGCGTGCTTTCCACTCCGAGTGATTTTCCTTCCGCGACGTCAGCGTCAATCGCCGCTTTTGTTTCCGGAGCGGTCATGCAGGAATGCAGCGCGTCAGCGGAGACGCCGGCATTGACCGCGGCGGCGGTGATTTGATCCCAGGCGTTGTCGGGAGTGATCGCGTTCTGATTTTCAAAAATGGTGTCCTGGAATTTCATGAATGCGTCGGAGGAGGCGGCCTTGTAGACGCAGCGCCCGGCGAGCGCGGCGGTCATGGCCCACGGGTGAAGTTGCTCGAGCGGGAAATTCTTGAAAACGAAACGCACCTGGGGAAACTCCGGCTCCACGACCTTCAGGATCGAATACATTTCCTGACAATGCGGGCACTCGAAGTCGCTGAATTCGACGACGGTGAGTTTGGCGTCGGCGGGGCCGATGGAGGGCGAGTCGCCGAGCTTTATTTTGGCGCGGTTCTCTGCGAAGGGGTCTTTGGACATGTCGCGGATTTCGCCGCGCACCATGAAGCGACCGTCTTTCGTGACGTAGACAGTTCCGGTTTCGTCGTGGCCTTGATGAGTGACGGAAACGGGTATTTGCATGAGGTCGGGAATGGGCGAGGGCGTGGCCGGGCCAACCGTGACCTTGTAGTCAGGGGTCCAGCCGAACAGAACGCGGAGATAGGATTCGACCTTGGCGACGAGAGCGTCGTTGGTGGCTGTGGAGGCCGGCGCGGCGGGCTTGGTTTGTGCGGCGGCGGATGATGCGATGGCTACGAGGATGACGGCGAGGAAAGCTGGGCGTTGGAACATGATTGCATACCTCTCAGGAGTAAAACTGCGATGCCGACAGGGAAATTGCTTCCGAGGCGACTTCCCTGCTCACTTTTGAGATGCAAAAAAGAACAGACAGAATACCTCAAGGCAGTGACGAGTGACTAGTGACCCTTCGTTCCTCAGGGCAAGCGAGTCACAAGGAAGAAATCGACGGCGCCTGGATCGGCGAGGACGGACAAGTATAGTGAAGACCGCCAACTCGGGTCAGACGTATGCGGGG
>CAWESU010000003.1:0-364737 GCA_963811805.1 uncultured Acidobacteriota bacterium
CGCGTCGAAAAAGCCCGTGAAGGTCGACGCCGACGAGCCGCGCGACATCCGGCCGACCGGACAAGAGCGGCCTCTGCTCTCCACCGTGATCAAGTTCCTGCAGGACTTCAGCTCGACAGATCAGGAAAGGCGGGCGATTGGCGTCCGGCGGCTGGGCGAGAACCCGGATCCGAATTTCGTGTCGATGTTGGACAACATTGCCGAGACGGAATCCGACGCGCGGGGTGCGCGCGCACGGCACGGGAAAGCGCCGCACTGACGCGGATTTCGCCCGAAATCCAGGACCAGAAGCCCGAGGACAAGCTGAAAGCCGAAGAAGACGCTGGCCGACCTGCATAGCGTCTAGGGCAGCGGGTGCTGCAGCAAATGATCGATCAGAACCAGGTCGAAGGGGACGAGCGCAGAACTGCGAGGAAGCGATCCAGTCGATCCAGCGCTACCAGTACTGGGTCGGCTTGGGGGTCAACCTGACCAACGGGCTCTCGGCCGGCTCGGTCTTGATCCTGATGGCGCTCGGCCTTTCGATCATTTACGGCCAGATGGGCGTGATCAACATGGCCCACGGCGAGCTGATGATGCTGGGGGCCTATGCCACTTATGAAATGCAGCTCCAATTCGCGCGGCAGTTCCCGTCCGAACAGTTCAACTGGTATTACGTCGCCGCCTTGCCCCTTCGCTTTCTGCGTGGCGGCCTTCATCGGCTGGCTGATCGAGTTGCTCGTCGTGCGGCACCTCTATGGCCGCGCGCTCGAAACGCTGCTGGCGACCTGGGGCGTCAGCCTGATCCTGGTGCAGGCCGTGCGCGTGCGGTACGGCGACAACATCGGCGTGAGCGCTCCGACCTGGCTGCGGGGCGGCTTGGAGATGATCCCCTATCTGACGCTCGAATACGCCCGCTGCTTCATCCTGGTGCTGTGCGCCTGCTGCGTCGTGTTCCTGTACTTGCTGATGAACTTCACGCGCATCGGGCTCAAAATCCGCGCGACCGTGCAGGGTCGCGAGACGGCGGAGAGCCTGGGCATCAACACCCGCCGGATCGACGGCTTTGCCTTTTCGCTTGGGGGCCGGGTTGGCCGGCAGTCGCCGGCTACGCTTTGACGACGATTGCCGGAGTCACGCCCGACATGGGGCAGAACTATATCGTCGACTCGTTCCTGGTCGTCGTCACCGGCGGAGTCGGCAAGCTGGCCGGATCGGTCTGGGCCGGGCTGGGATTGGGAACGCTCGACCAATTGCTCGAGCCGCGCACGTTCGGCGAGGCGCTGCTGGCGGCCGGACTGATCGGAGCTGGTTTGCTGGATCAACCTCACGGTCCGGGCCTTCCGCGAGGGAAAGAGTGGGGCTGGTTGACGCTGCTCGTGCCCGTGCCGCTTCCCTTTGCCGTCCGAGTTCTGGAGGCGCGAGGGGATCGGCAAGACTGTTTTTGTTGTATTGCCTGGCCGTGGCGGCACTCGTCGTCGGGTTGTACCGCAACGAATGTTTCGGCGGCATCTTGACGCAGGACATGCAGACCCGCTGGGCGCGTGTCTTCATTCTGCTGACGGTCGTGATCTTCATCCAATGGCGGCCGGCGGGCCTCTTCCCGCCCAAGGGGAGGCTGGCCGATGTCTGAGACCCTGAAACGCGCAGAAACGGCCGCTCGGGCGGTTCCTTGCCCCGGAGAGCAATCCGCTCGTGGGCGGACTGCAATGGTACAGCCGGCACTGCATGTCGTGGACCTTGTTCCTGATTGCGGCCGTCGGCATTCCGGCCCTGTATTACAAGGACCAGATCGGCATCGGCTACGTGAACCTGCTGGGGCAGTACATGGCGTTTGCCATCGTCGCCGTCAGCCTCGACCTGGTGTGGGGCTACGCCGGCATGCTCTGCTTGTGCCAGGCATTTTTCTTCTGCCTGGGCGGCTACGCGATGGGCATGTACCTGGCCCATCACGGCGGGCCGGAAGGGATTATCGACCACAACGGCTGGAAGCTGCCGGCCTGCCTGTACGTCGTCTATCCGTACAAAGTGGGCGAGGCGCCGGCCGACGCGCTGGTTCCCTGGTTCTGGAAGCCGATGTGGAACCTGTGGTCGACGCTCATCCTGGGCGTCGCTGATCCCCGGAGCCGTGGCCGGCTTGATCGGCTTCTTCGTCTTCCGCAGCCGCGTCCGCGGCGTGTTCTTCGCCGTGCTCACGCAGGCCATCACGCTGGCCGCGTGGCTGGTCTTCACGTTGAACGACATCAAGTGCGGCGGCACGAACGGACTCACGCGGTTCGACCGCGTGATCCTGGGTCCGCAGGAGAAAGTCCAGGTGCAGGTCGATCCGCAGCGCACTGGAGAAATCCAGCTGTCGCCGCAGCAGATCGCCCCCGCGTCGATCACTACGCAGAGACGTGCCAAAGACGCGTCGGTCGAACGGTTCCGAATTCGTACCTCGTCAGCGTCCCCCACGGGCAGCATCCGTGGAACATGAAGGAGGCGGTTGAAGCCCTCAAAGTGGGCCAGGAGAAGGGGACGCCGATCAAGCTCTCGGACGTGGCCGACGTGCGGCTGGCCGGTTTCCTGTTGACGGATCCACAGGTCAAGCTCGGTCTCTACGTGTTGACGGTGCTGGCACTCGGGGGAGCGTACGCGCTGTGCCGGTTTGTCATCACGTCGCGCGTGGGCCGGGTGCTGATCGCCATTCGCGATAACGAAAACCGGTTCCGTTTCTTCGGCTACGAGCCGTACCACTTCAAGGTGTTCGTCTTCGCCCTCAGCGGCATGCTGGCCGGCCTGGGCGGCATGCTGTATGTGCCGCAGAAACTGATCATCACGCCGCACAATATGTCGGTGCTCGAATCGATCATGGTGGTGATTTGGGTGGCCGTCGGAGGCCGCGGCACCCTGTCCGGGGCGATCCTGGGCACGCTCGTGGTGAAGATGATGTACTACTATTTCACGTCGCAGCGCGAGTTCTTGTATTTCGCGAAGAAATGGGTCCCGACAGCCTCTATTCGTGGTCCACGTGGCGGCCCGACTACTGGATGTTCGTGCTGGGAAGCATGTTCGTCGCAGTCGTGTTGCTCTTGCCGGACGGGCTGATCAGCTCTGGCATCGCTGGACGAAGCGGAAACGCAAGCCGCGCGCTCGCCGACGAAACGGCCGACGACGGATGGCAAGCCGCCCAACGGCAACGGCCACGGGGCAACGGCCAGCATCCAAGAGCAATTGCAGCGGGTCGCCGCGATCAAGCGGGAACGGACGATCGGCATCCAGCAGCGATCGCTGCTGGACACGGAGCTGGTGCGCGTGGAGAACGTCAAGGTGTTCTTCGACGGCTTCAAGGCCCTCGACGTCGACGAATTCAGCATCGATTACTACGAGCTGCAGGTCGTGATCGGCCCCAACGGCGCCGGCAAGACGACGCTCTGCGACGTGATCAGCGGCAAGACCCGGGCGACCAGCGGCAAGGTCTTCTTCGCCAAGACCGAGATCACGCGGCATGCCCGAGGTCGACATTGCCCGACTGGGCGTAGGCCGCAAATTCCAGACGCCCAGCATCTTCAACGGGCTGACCGTCTACGAAAGCATGGAGCTGGCCATTCCCGGCCGGCAGAGCCTGCCCCGCAACTTCCAGTGCGGGCCAGCCGGCGGACCGGGACCGCATCCACGGCATTTTGAAGCGGGTCCGCCTCGACCGCGAGGCCGACCAGCGCGTGAAATATCTGAGCCACGGACAGCGACAGTGGCTGGAAATCAGCATGCTGCTCTTGGCCGGCCCGCATCTGCTCCTGGTCGACGAGCCGGCCGCCGGCCTCACCGACGAGGAAACGGCGCTCACGGCCGAGCTGCTGCTGGAACTGCAGGACGAGCACAGCGTGATGGTGATCGAGCACGACATGGAGTTCGTGCGGCTGCTCGGCGCCCCGGTCACCGTGCTCAACGAAGGCAGCGTGATGGCCCACGGCACGCTCGACCAGGTGCAGGCCGATCCGCGCGTGGTCGAGGCCTACTTGGGCCGCGGCGGCACGAGGCGACAACATAGCTCGAGATTCATGCCAAGCGACAATGCTCGAAGCACTTTCGACATTCGCATTCCGGTAACCGCACCATGCTTTCGATCCATGATCTCTCCTTCTCCTACGGCACCATCCCCACGCTGCGTGGCATCAACATGGAGATGGCCAAGGGCGGGTCACGTGCGTGATGGGCCGCAACGGCGTCGGCAAGACCACGCTGATGCGGAACCTCATGGGCGTGCTGCGTCGTCGGGCGGCTCGGTGATGATGGGCGACAAAGACCTGACGCCGTTGCCGGCCTATCGCCGCGCGCGAAATCGGGCCTGGCACTCGTGCCGCAGGGCCGCGAAATTTTTCCCAAGCTGACCGTCGAGGAAAACCTGCGGATCGGTCTGCAGGCCCGAGCCGACCGCTCCCGCACGATCCCCGAAGAGGTTTATTCGCTGTTCCCGATGCTCAAGAAGATGGCCGGCCGGATGGGGGGCGATTTATCGGGCGGCCAGCAGCAGCAATTGGCGATCGCCCGGGCGCTCGTCGGCGGCCCGAAGGTGCTGCTGTTGGACGAGCCGACCGAGGGAATCCAGCCGAGCATCATCGATCAGATCGGCCGGGTGCTGCACAAGTTCGTCGACGACCTGGGGATGACGATCGTCGTCGTCGAGCAGTATCTCGATTTCGTCCGCGAGTTCGGCCACCACTTCTCGCACATCTAGCGAGACGCCTGGCCGACTCGGTGATTTTCCTGCACCGGGGCGAGGTGACATTTTTCGGCAGCTGGCCCGATTTCGAGAAATCAGAAGACCCATTTATCCGCAATTTCCAACTGCAAGATGAGTTGATCCCCGCACTGGACGTTACCAGCGCGAGCGAAGGCTGATGGGCACTCCGGCATCAGCAGACCCCAAAAAACAATTACGGCGTGTCCTCGGATTTTGGGATGTCCTGCTATTCAACATTGCGACGGTGCTGGGGCCGCGCTGGCTGGCGGCAGCGGGACACAACGGCACTTCGTCGATTAGCCTGTGGGTGCTGGCGGCGCTGCTCTTTTTTGTGCCCAGCGCGTTCGTCATCAATGAATTGTCGACGCGGTTTCCGGACGAGGGCGGGCTCTACGTTTGGTCCAAGGAGGCGTTCGGGGATTTCCACGGATTCGTGGCGGGCTGGACATACTGGATTTACACGGTGTTTTACTTTCCCGGGCTGCTGCTGGCGAGCGCGTCCATGGGGGCGTACATCGGAGGGGCGGGCCATGCGGGCTTGGCTACGAATCGCGAATTCCTGGTGATTGGCTCGTTTGTTCTGCTTTTTGTTGCCGTGTTTCTGAACATTATTGGATTGAACATCGGGAAATGGCTGCAAAACGTGGGCGGCGTGCTGACGTATTTCCCGCTGCTGATCCTGGTGGCCATCGCCGGATGGATTTGGCATGTTCACGGGTCAGCGACGCACTTTACGTTGAAAGACATGATGCCGGTGTGGAACGAGGCCACGGTGAATTTCTGGCCGCAGATGGTGTTTGCGTTTGCGGGATTCGAGCTGGTCTCCGCGATGAGCGAAGAGGTACGCAATCCGCGGAAGACACTGCCGCGCGCGGTGTGGGGCGCGGGCGCGGCGGTAACGTTTATTTACATCGTGGGAACGATCGCGGTGCTGGCGTTAATGCCTGCGCAGCAGGTGAATCCGCTGAGCGGAGTCTTTCAGGCGCTTACTTCGGGTTCGATGATTTTGAAGATCGGTATTGTGGGCGTGGTGGCGGCGCTGCTGGTGACGGCGGGAAATGCGGGAGGGGTCGGGTCGACGGTAGCGGGAATCGCGCGGGTGCCGTTCGTGGTGGGAATCGACCGGTACCTGCCGAAAGCGTTTGGAAAGATTCATCCGCGCTGGCGGACACCGTATATTTCGATTCTGGTGCAGGCGGCGCTGTCGTGCATCATTCTGCTGCTGGCGCAGATCCAGGCGACGGCGACCACGGCGTATCAGGTGGTGGTGGATGCGACGGTGATCCTCTATTTCATTCCGTTTTTGTACATGTATGCTGCGGCGATCAAGCTGGCGTACCGCAAAGACCGGCGAAGCAGCGAGCACGTGGTGCTGATTCCCGGCGGCACGGTGGGCGCATGGATTGCGGGCGGGCTGGGATTTTCGGTGACGCTGCTGGGCATCGCGCTGTCGTTCATCCCGCCGGGGGAAGCGACGAACAAATTCAACTTCGTGGCGAAAGTGGTTGGCGGCACGGTGGGGACGGTGCTGGTGGGACTGGCGCTCTACTGGCGCGGGGCGCGGCAGAAGGCGCGGGAGCTGCGCGGAGTTTAGAGTTTGCAGATGCATGAAGAGGCGCGTTCGCTTGGCCTGGCGGGGCGACAGGGAAGGCGGGTGCGCCGAATTTTGCAACAGTTTGCTTGACGGCGCGCCCGTAGCCGTGTAGTTTTCCCGCCATGTCGGCCCTGTGCTCAGGCTCTTTCGCGTTCATGATCTGCGCGGCTTCTTAGGCTAAAGCAATACAGAACTCACTTGGAGGTGACGAATGGAACGCCCCACGGGTGTAACGATACTGTCGGTTCTCAGTTTCATCGGCGCCGGATTGTCGGCTTTGGGCGCGTGCGCGATGTTTTTCTTGGGAGCGGCCGGCATGGCAGCGGCAGCGGGCGGACGGAGCATGGGCGGAATGTTCGCCGCATTGGGCGCGTTCGCGGGCGTCGCGTTTTTGATTTTGGCGGTGGTTTACGTGGTGAACGGAATCGGGCTCTGGAAATTGTTCGGCTGGGGCCGGTTGCTGACGATTGTGCTCTTAGGCCTTGGCATCGTCTTCGGCATTTTGGGCCTCTTCCGGCAGGTCATGGGATTCCACCTGGGGCTGATCATTTGGCAGCTCATCTGGCTGGCGATTTACGTGTGGGTTCTGACGTACATGTTCAAGCCGCACGTGAAGCAGGCGTTCGGGCAGTAGCGAGGGCAGTTGGCAGCAAGGGGATTGTGGTGAAACGCGGCGGAGAGATTCGCCGCGTTTTTTTGTGCGAGCGACGCGGCGCGGCCGCACCGCTAGTGGACGCTGCGCTTCTGGATGGTTTGTTTGGTGGCGAGCGAGAATCGCGAATCGGTTTGGCCGCCCTCGAGGATGAGGCGCGCGACGTATTCGCCCAGCGCGGGGCCGTGCTTGAAACCGTGGCCGGAGCCACCGCCGACGAGCCAGACGTTGTCGAAATCCGGATGGTGGTCGATGAGGAAATCGCCATTGGAGCTGTTTTCGTACTGGCAGACGCGGGATTCGATGACCGGCGCATCGCGCAGAACAGGGAAGCGGCGGCGGACGTAATCGCGGACGAGCGGGAGCGTCTCGCCGGCGACGCGCTCGACACGGTCAGGATCGACGGCCGGTCCGTGAAGATCGCTCGCGACTTTGAAGCCACGGCCTTCGATATCGGGGACGCCGTACATGAGGCTGTCAACGTCGAGCCACGTGGGAAAATTGCCCGCTGAATAGCTGCGGTCGCCCGCAGGGACGCCGAAGAAATAAATTTCCTGGCGCGAGGGGAAAATGCGCGGGCCCAGAAGCTCCGGAAAAACTTTCGCGAGCCAAGCGCCGCAGGCGAAGACGTAATTCTGCGCGCGGAATGTTTCGCCGCTCCATGAAGCCAGCGCAGGAACGTCTCCGCGGCCCGTGGGCGCTTCGGCTTCGGCGATTTGGTATGTGCCGCCGAGGCGCTGGAAATCCTCAACAATTTTTTGAACGCCGCGGCGGGCCATGAGAGCGCCGCTCTCGGGTTCGTAGATGGCGAACTCGCCTTCGGCGCAGGCGATTTGCGGGAGGCGCTTCTCGATTTCCGCGCGGGAGAGTTTTTTGTGTGGGACTTGCGCGGTGGCGAGCGCCGCAAGAGTGTCGTCGGCAATTTGCGCGCCCTCGCGGCCGAACCATAAAACACCGGTGCGATGAAAAATGCGGGCGCCGGTTTCCTGGTCGAATTTTTGCCAAAGCTGGAGAGAGCGCTGGGACCATCGGGTGTAAACCTCATCCGCGCCGTAGCCCATGCGGATGATGCGCGACTCGCCGGAGGAGCTGGAGCGGCTGTTTCCGGCGCCGTAGGCGTCGACGAGGAGCACGCGCGCGCCGCTGCGCGTGAGGGTGTAGGCGGACCACGCGCCGAATACGCCGGCGCCGATGACCATCACGTCATAGGTAGTTTCGTTGGCCATTTCAGAATCCCTGCTCGATCAATTTCTCGATGGTCAATCGTTCGGGAATAGCATGCACTCCGCCTTTCAGCAGACTTTCGACGTACTTCGCGAGGATGTCGCATTCCAGATTGACGGCGTCGCCGACGGTGAGCTGGCGGAGATTTGTATTGGCGTAGGTGTGCGGAATGATGGCGAATTCGGCGATGCCTTCGGACCAGCGCGCGACGGTGAGACTGATGCCGTCGACGGCGAGCGAGCCTTTTTCGGCGACGTAGCGCCGCAGATGCTCGGGGACGCGGACGCCGAGCCACCAGTTTTCGCCCTCGGGGGCCATGCGCGCGACGCGGCCGACGGCGTCGACGTGGCCCTGTACGAAATGCCCGCCAAGGCGCGCGCCGGCGGCAAGCGGCAATTCGAGATTGACGATGCGACCCGCGGGGATTTCGGAGAAGGATGTTTTCTCGAGAGTTTCGAGCGAAAGATCGGAAGCAAAGGATTTGGGGTCATGTCCGACGACCGTCAAGCAGCAGCCGTTCACGGCGATGCTGGAGCCGGTGGCGAGGTCAGGAGCGAGTTTCTTCGCATCGGCGAGATGAACTTTCAGGCGGCCGCCTTCGGCGTTGCGCGCGAGGCTTTCAATCTTGCCGAGATGCTCAATGATTCCGGTAAACATCGTGAAAGTATCCCTCAACTGCGAAGTCCGGGCCGAATCGATGCAGTGCGATGTTCTGCAGCATCGGAATTTTCTGGATGGCGCGCGTGCGATGCTTGGCGACTGGGACGGTGACGGTGCCCAGCACCCTGGGAGCATAAAACAAAATCATTTTGTCGACGAGGCCGGCGTCCAACATGGCGCCGTTCAATTCGCTGCCGGCCTCGAGAATCACGCTGAGGATTTCGCGGCGGCCCAATTCACGCAGCACGACGCGCAAATCGGCGTGGCCTTTACGTGCGCGCGCGCGGACCACTTCAACGCCGCGCTTGGTCAGCTGCTTAGCTTTCGCTGAGGTTTGCGGCTGCGTCGTGAAGAGAAGCACATCGTTGCTGGTGGACTTGACGATTTTGCTGCGCGGCGAGATGCGCAGCTTCGAATCAACGATGGCGCGCAGCAGTAGGCGGCGGCGCGGCAAGCCAGAACGGTCGGTCAGGCGCGGATCGTCGGCGAGAACGGTGCCGATGCCAGTCAAGAGCGCGTCGGAGGCGTGGCGCAAGCGATGGACCTCTTCGCGCGATTCGGGCGAAGTGATCCACGTGGTGCTGCTGCCGCCGGGCGCGGCGATTTGCCCGTCGAGCGTGAGCGCGGTTTTCAGGGTGACGAAGGGCGACCCAGTCTGGATCCATTTGGCGAACGGCTCATTGAGGCGGCGCGCGTCCTGCTCACGAATGCCTACGCTGACTTCGACGCCCGCGCTGCGCAAGGCGCGAAAGCCGCGTCCGGCGACCTTCGGATTCGGATCCTGCATCGCAGCGACGACGCGCTTGATTCCGGCTTCGATGATTGCGCTGGTGCAGGCGCCGGTGCGGCCGGTGTGGCAGCACGGCTCCAAATTCAAATAGAGCGTAGCGCCGCGAGCGTCGCCGGCCGCTCCTTCGAGCGCCAGAATTTCCGCGTGCTTGCGGCCGGCGTAGGTGTGCGAGCCTTCGCCGACGCTGCGATCATTTTTCACGACGATCGCGCCGACCATGGGATTGGGGTGCGTCTGCGCGACGCCGCGATGTGCGAGGAGAATGGCGCGGGCCATCCATGCGTCGTCGATGCTTCGCTGTGAGTTTTCCGTCAAGTTTTCAGTCGAAGAGTGAATTGACGTACGTTTGCGCGTCAAAGGGCACCAAGTCGTCCATCTGCTCACCGGTGCCGACAAAACGAATCGGCAAACCCAGCTCGCGAGAAATGGCAATGACGATTCCGCCCTTGGCGGTGCCGTCGAGTTTGGTGAGGACAATTCCGGTGATGCCGACGTGGCCGGTGAATTCGCGCGCCTGATTCAGGCCGTTCTGGCCGGTGGTCGCGTCCATCACGAGGAGCACGTCGTGAGGCGCGTTAGGAACGATTTTCGCGGCAGTGCGCTTCATTTTTTCGAGTTCGGCCATGAGATTTGATTTTGTGTGCAAGCGGCCGGCGGTGTCGACAATCACAGCGTCGACATTTTTGGCGCGCGCCGCCGTGAGTCCGTCGAAAACAACGGCAGCGGGATCCGCGCCCGCTTTTTGTTTCACGAGTTCCACGCCGGCGCGTTTGGCCCAGACGTCGAGCTGCTCGATGGCCGCGGCGCGGAAGGTGTCCGCGGCGCAAAGCACGACGGAGCGGCCTTCGGCGCGGAGGCGATGGGCGAGTTTGCCAATGGTGGTGGTTTTGCCGGTGCCATTGACGCCGACGACGAAAATCACGCGCGGCGCGGGCAGCGCGGTGCCGTCGCCGTTGCGCGAGACTTGCACGGGCGCGGCGGCGAGAATCCGCACAAGTTCGTTTTTCAGCTCCTGCTTGAGCGCCGCAGGCCCAGCGAGCTTCTTCTCGGTGACCTGACGGCGAAGCGAGGCGAGCACTTCTTTGGTGGTGCTGACGCCGATATCCGCGCTCAGCAGGGCCGTTTCGAGTTGCGCGAGCAGCGCCGGGTCAACGGGCCGGTCGCCGGTGAGCAATTGCTCGACGCGGGCGGATAGTTCGGTGCGCGTCCTGGCGACGGAATTCTTCAGCCGATCGAGGAACGATTCGCTTTTTTCCGGTTTGCCGAAGAGGGAGATCATAGCCCCGCGTCACGGTGCCGCGGAACGTCCATTCTAGCAGAGGAGTGTAGCCGTGTGCTGCGGAGGAGGGGCGAACGAGCTTGCGTTTAGACTTCGACTTCGACGAGGGAGGCGCTGAGCTTCAGTTTGCCGGTTTCGACGGCGTGATGGAAAGCGCGGACTACGTTCGAGTCGAACTTCTCGCCGCCAAGCTGCTTGATGCGGTTCACGGCGTATTCCAGGTCCATCGCGGATTGATAGGGGCGGTTGGTGGTGATGGCGTCGAATGTGTCGGCGACGGCGATGATGCGCGCCATCATCGGGATTTGCTCGCCGACGAGGCCGTAAGGATAGCCTTGGCCGTCCATGCGCTCGTGATGGAGCTCGATGCCCGGCAGCATGTCCTTCAACTGCGCGACGGGACGCATGATGTTCGCGCCCTTCGCGGGGTGCTGCTTCATTAGCGCAAATTCCTGTTCCGTAAGCTTTCCGGGCTTCTTCAGGACTTGATCGTCCACGCCAATTTTTCCTACGTCGTGCAGGAGCGCGGAAATACGGATTTTGTCGAGCTCTTCCGTGCTGAGACCGAGTTCACGCGCGATGATGAGGGAATATTTTGCGACACGGCCGGAGTGGCCGCGCGTATAGGGATCTTTTTCGTCGATGGCCGCGGCAAGCATGCGAATGGAGCCCATGAAGAGCTCGCGATTCTCGCTGGCGGCCAACTGCAGGCGGTCGACGTACTGCTCGATGTCGCCGGCCATGGTGTTGAATGTCTCGGCTAGCTCGCTGATTTCGGCGGTGCCGCGAACTTCGGCGCGTTGGTGGAACTCGGCGCGCGCAATGGCTCGCGTAGAGCGCACGAGGCCCTGAATCGGGCGCGTGATGCCGACCGCGGAGAGATATCCAACAAGCAGCGCAAGAAGCGTGACGGCGATGACGAAGCGCATGGCCTGGGTAGTCAGCTCCTGCACGCCCGCGTCCACGCGGGCCTTGTCCAGGCTGCGCTGCGCGATGACGGCCCAGTGCAGTTCAGGGATGGTGCTGTAGGTACCGATCATTTCGACGAATTTTTTGTCTTCGGCAAGCTGGAATTGGGTGGTTTCCGTGGCGCGCACTTCCTGCGGGAACTTTTTAAACTGTGCGACGACGGGATTGGTGCTGAGGTCGCGCCCGGGAACCATGTCCATGCTGTCGGGAGGCACAATGACGCGGCCTTGGGCGTCTACGACGAACACGGTGCGGTCGCGCACACTGGCATCGTTCAAACGCGCCAGCATGCGATCCAGCGAAACAACCGCAGCAAGCATGCCGGTGAATTGGCCGTTGGACATGAGCGGGACGGAGATGACCATCGCAGGCCGATTGTTGCGTCCCAGAGCGAAGGCTCCGCTGACCGAAGCGCTGCCTTGAACGCTTTCCGTAAAGGCGTGCTTGAGAACAGCGTTCACAAAGGGATCTTCGTCGGCGCGAAAGCTCCCCGCCGATTCGCCCTTGGCGTCCTGGCCGATGGCGGTGATGTAAAGAATATCGGGATTCGATTCGACCACGTTCTGGAGCATGCGGCTGAGGTACGGGGAGTAGGCCGGGTCGCTGACGTTCTCGATCCACCCGGTCAGGGCCAGCAACTGGCGCTGGCTCTGGAGCTGGTTGGTCAGATTTGATTCGAATTGAAAGACTTCCGAGGCCAGCGAATGGGTGATCTCGGATTGCTGCACGCGTTCGGTGTCCTGCAGCTTCTGCTCGCTGAGCGCCAGCACTTTCCGATGGTAGAGCCAGAGCGGGAGGGCGCTGGTCAGAAGCAGCGCGCCCATCACGATCCAGAGAATGCGCACACGATGCACTTTCGCCGATTTGGTAGGCGTTGCGGTCACAGTTTGGCCTTGCCTAAGAATCGTATGTGAATCCTGCACGGTGGGACAACTGGCCGAAAGTACTACCTGTTATCGGATTGGCAACCGAGGGTCCCCGCGGCGGCGAGGCTCAGGCGTCTTGGCCGGACTCGGATTTCAGGCGCCGTTCCATGAGTTCGCGGAGGGCGTCCTTGGGAGAACGCCCCTTGTGGAGAACGGCGAACATCTGCTCGGTGATGGGCATTTCGACGCCGGCTTTTTGCGCGAGGGTGCGCGCCGCGGCAGTAGTTCCCACGCCTTCGGCGACCATGCGCATCGACGCGAGGATTTCGTCGAGCTTTTTGCCGCGCGCGAGTTCGATGCCTACGAAGCGGTTGCGGCTGAGGTCGCCGGTGCATGTGAGCACCAGATCGCCCAATCCGGCGAGGCCTCCCAGCGTGTCTTGCCGCGCGCCCAGGGCCGTCCCCAGGCGCGTCATTTCCGCAAGGCCGCGTGTGATCAGAGCTGCAATGGTATTGTGGCCAAGGCCCAGCCCTTCGGAAGCACCGCCGGCGATGGCGATGATGTTTTTCAGCGCGCCGCCGAGTTCGACGCCGATGACGTCTTCGTTGGTGTACAGCCGCAGCGTTGGCCCGGAAAATTCGCGCTGAATCTCTTTCGCCGCTTCGCGATCGGTCGACGCCACCACTACGGCGGTGGGGTCGCCGCGCGCGACTTCCTTTGCGAAAGACGGCCCGGAGAGCGCCACGATGCGCGGGCGGAATTTCGGGGCGAGCACTTGGGTCATCACTTCGGTGACGCGCAGCAGCGTTTCCGGCTCGAGGCCCTTGGTGGCGCTGACGAAGCGCATTTCCGGACGCAGAAAGGGAAGCGCGGCTGAATACATCGCGCGGGCGTGTGCCGCAGGCATGGCGCCGATGACGATTTCCGCGCCGCGGAGCGCGGGCTCCAGTTCGCCGGTGACTTCGACGTGCTGCGGGACGCAGAAGCCGGGAAGAAATACGGAGTTTTCGCCCTCGCTTTGCAGAGACGCCAGAACGTCATTTTCGCGCGCCCAGAGGGCGAGCGGGCGCGACTCGCGCGCGCCGGCCAGCACGATGGCCAGCGCCGTGCCCCATCCTCCCGCGCCGATGATGGCGATCTTGGTCATGTTTTGGCGCCGTGCTTTGAAGCGAAGGCCGAACGAGACAGCCGAATGATATTGCCAAAACGAGCGCCTATTCGCGGCCGGTGATCTGACCCTCCGTGCCGGCGATGAGCCGCTGAATGTTGTGGCGATGTTTCAGAATAATCAGCACGCCCACGACAGCGCTGCCTACAGATACCTCCAGCGGCGGCGCATGGTGTGGCGCGTAGAAAGCGTACACCAAGAACGGCAACGCTGCTGCGGCCGCGATGGACGCGAGCGAGACATATCTCCAGAACGCCAGAACGATGATCCAAAGGATCACGGCCGCGGCCATCGCCTGCCATGAAATCGGCAGAAAAACTCCCAACCCCGTTGCGACACCTTTGCCACCCCGGAATTTCAGCCAGCAGGAAAACATGTGTCCTAGCACGGCCACGACGGCGGCAATCATCACCCAGCGAATGTTGGCGTGGAACCAATGCATCGCGAGCCACACCGCGAGATATCCCTTGCCGCCGTCGAGCAGGAACGTTGCCAGGCCCGCGGGCTTTCCCGCCACGCGTATCACGTTGGTCGCGCCGATATTTCCGCTGCCGGACGCGCGCACGTCGCGTCCGTGCGACAACATGACAATCAAATAGCCGAAGGGAATCGAGCCGAGAAAATACGCGACCACCGGAATGAGCCAAAGCGATTTCACGCGCCAGAGCCTTTCATCTCGAGAAGCGATAGGTCGAGAGCTTGGTGTACACCGCGCCGCCGGACTGTAGCACACTTTGAAAGAGATGAAATTCCGCGGCTGCACCCCCGCCGAAGTCTTGCGATGGCAGGGAAGCGATTTTCTCGCGTAGTTCGGGCAATCCCTCGTTGCTTTTGAATCGCGCCAGCGTTAAATGCGGCTGGAAGGCGCGCGTTTCTTTCGCGATTCCGAGCGGCTCGAGTTGTGTCTCGATTTCTCCCGCGAGGGCGCCGAGCTCTTTGCCCGCCTCTATCCCGACGTAAAAGACGCGCGGGCGCTTCTCGTTGGGGAAAAATCCGAATTGCCGAAGCGCCATGTCGAAGGTTTTTTCGCCGCGCACGCCGGAGAGCGCTTCCTGAATGTCCGCCACCCCCGTGTCCTCAACATGGCCGATGAATTTCAAGGTGACGTGTATACCCTCCGGGCGCACCCATCGCGCGCCGCGGCAGACGGTGCGGAAGCCCTCCACTGCGCTGCGCAGCGCGCGGCGCGTTTCCTCGGGCACGTCCAGAGCGACGAAGAGCCGCACGCGCTATCCCTTCGCCGTCGCGGCGTACGGGAAGTAGCGCCGCACCATGTCGAGCGCTGCTTGCGTGGCTTGGTGGCGAATTCTGTCGCGGTCTCCCGGAAATCGAAACGTGCGCTCCTTCGCGCTCTTTTCATTTACGACCGCGATATGCACCAGCCCCACAGGTTTCTCCGGAGTACCGCCGCCGGGCCCGGCGATCCCGGTGACCCCCACGCCCAGTGTGGCATTGGTTTGCTGGCGGATTCCATGAGCCATCGCGAGCGCGACTTCCGCGCTGACCGCGCCTTTGGCCTCGATCAATTCCTTCGGCACGTGCACCCACGCCGATTTCAGATCGTTGCTGTATGAAACCACGCCGCCGCGAAAATAGGACGAGCTGCCCGGCACATTGGTCAGCCGCGCCGCGAGCATCCCCCCTGTGCAGCTTTCGGCAACGGCGATCGTGGCGCGATGGTCTTGCAGTTCGGCGGCGACGACCGTTTCGAGGGCTTCGCCGGAAGTGGAAAACAAATTCTCGCCCAGCACCATGCGAAATCGCTCGACCATCTCATCGAGCAGTTTGACGGCAGCGGCTTCGTCCTCCGACCAGACGCGCGGATGAAGCTGAATTTCGCCGGGGGCGGAGAGGATGGTCGTTTCCGCGCCGGGATATTGCTTGTAGATGGGCGAGACGCGTTGGTCGACCTCCGACTCCGGCAGTCCGGTGATGCGCAGATCGCGCGTGTAGAGGCGTAGGTTGCCTCCGCGCCGCGCGAGCCGCGGCTTTACTTCGCGGATGAACATCTGTTGCAGTTCGGCGGTGGGGCCCGGCAGGAGCACCACAACTTTGCCGTCCTGCTCGATCCACAGGCCCGGCGCGGTGCCGCGCGTGTTTTCGAGGGGCTCGGCTCCCTCAGGCACCATCGCTTGGCGGCCATTCACTTCCGGCATGGTGCGGCCGAAGCTGCGGAAGCGTTCCTGAATGCCACGCAAAATCGTTTCGTTCAGCTTGAGCTTGCGCCCGAGCAGGTCCGCGACGATTTCGCGCGTGAGGTCGTCCGCCGTGGGGCCCAGGCCTCCGCAGGAGATGACCACTTCCACGCGTTCGAGCGCGCCGCGGAAAACCTGACGCAAGTCTTCGTCGTGGTCGCCCACAACGTGTTTGCGGCGCACGCGGAAACCGATGCGATTCAGTTCCGCGGTGAGAAAAAGGGAATTCGTATCGAGGCGATACGGCGTGAGCAGCTCAGAACCTACGGCGATGATCTCCGCATCCATCGAAGATGTTGTAACCGATGGGCCGCACCACCTGCAAGGGGGACATTGCGCGTGGCGCGGGAAATGAAAGGGCTATTCTTCGCGAAGGGCGGCAAGGGCGTTGATGCGCGTCGCACGGAGGATCGGAATCCAGGACGCGGCAATCGCCAGAGCGAAGAAGCCCGACGCCGTCGCGGCGATGGTCCAAGCATCAAGCGGCGAAATGCCGAACAGGAAGCTTCGCGTCGCGCGGATGGCAAAGAACGAAAGCGCTGCGCCGGGTATGAGTCCGGCGAGCGCGATCGACAGGCTATGGCGCGCGATGAGCGAGCGCACGCTGTGCGCAGACGCGCCGAGGGCCATGCGGATGGCGATTTCGCGACGACGAAGTTCCACGAGATGCGCCAATGTGCCGTAAAGACCGAGCGCGGCCAGCAGAACGCCAGCCAAGGCGAAGCTATCGAGCAGCCAGGCGACGAAACGGCGCACTTTCACCGAATCGAGAATTCGGCCGGGCATAGTTTCCACGTCGAAGAGCGCCACAGTACTGTCCATGCTGCGCAATATGTCGCGCACGCCTGAAGTGATGTCTGCATCTCCTTTGGTTCGCGCTGCAATAAACATGGCCGTGTTCGGATGCTGCCACGCAGGGATGTAGATTTCCGGCCGTTGGGTTTCCGCCAGGTCGCGACTGGCCACATGGCCTACGACACCGACAATCGCGTAGGGTTGGTCGTGCTGGGCATTGTTCATCACTACCTTGCCGATGGGATCCTCTCCCGGAAAATACTTTTGCACAAAAGCACTGTCCACAATGGCGACCATCGGCGAGCTGGCATTGTCGTGCTCGGTGAAGACGCGTCCTTGAAGCAGAGGGATGTTCATGGTTTCAAAATAGGCGGGAAGCATGAGGTTGAAACGAGCGGCGGGGCGAACGGCGGTTTCCGGCCGTCCAGGGAAGTAAAGGTCCGCGGTGAATCCCCCGCTTGAGAAGGGAAGGGCCAAGCAGGCGGATGCCGATTCGACTCCGGGCAAAGCGGAAATGCGCGTCACAAATTCCTGGAAGAAATGGGGATAGAAATAGGCTTGCGATGCGGCGCCGCGAGGTTTCTCAGGAAGGCCGACGCTTCCGGTCCAGACGTTTTCCGGCGAAAATCCCGGAGAAACGTCCAGCAGTTTTGTGAAGCTGCGGCTCAACGCGGTCGCGGTAAAGAGCAGAGCAATGGCGATGGCCAGTTGTCCGGCGGCGAGGATGCGGCGCCAATGGCTGCCGCCAGCGGAGGCGCGTGGCCCGCTCGCGCGCAGCGCCTGCTCGAGCGGCAAGCGCGAAAATGTGGCTGCGGGAAGCGCTCCGGCAAGGAATGTGGCCAGGAGGCAGAGGCCGAGCGAAAAGAGAAGCGTCCACGGTTCGATTGTGGTGCGATGAATCGGACCGAAGCGATTGCTGAGCCTCACCAAAGCGACCGCCAGCAGAACTCCTGCCGTGCAGCCAATCAGCGCCAGTAAGGCCGTTTCAGCGAGAATTTGACGGACCAGGCGCATCGGGCCGGCGCCCAGCGCCGCGCGCACCGCCCATTCGCCCTTGCGAATACTGGCGCGAACCAGGAGCAGCCCGGAAACATTGATGCAGGCGATGAGTAGCACGCAGAATACCGCGTCGAACGCCAGCAGCAGCCAGCTGCGAATGGCTTTGGTTTGCTGTTCGACCATCGGCGCGCAGGAGAAACGCCAGCCGGCTTTTTCCGGGTAGTGGGTCGGGTAAGCCGCTGCGTATCCGTGGCTGATCGCCGCAAGAGCGGCATCGGCGCGCTGCGGAGTCAGGCCGGGCGCGACACGGGCAAGCATCTGTAGCCATTTATCTCCGCGCTCGCCGGGGGCGAGATCCGACGGAGCCAGCGCCAGCGGCACCCACATCTGCGAGGCGGGATAGGGGAAGTTGAAATCGGCGGGCATCACACCGATAACCCGATAGGACACGCCGTCCAAGGCAATCGACCGGTCGAGCACGTTGCGATCCGCGCCGAATGCGCTCCGCCAGAGCGCGTCGCTGAGAATCACTATTTTTGCCGCGCTGCGATCTTCCTCGGGACTAAAAGTACGGCCGAGCTGCGGAGCGATGCCGAGCATCGGGAAAAGAGTGGCCGATGCGTTCACGGCGTCGACGTGCTGCGCGCTTCCCACGCCAGTCATGGTGAAATCGTTGAAGTAATAGGCGGCGGTCTCGTTGAAGATTTCATGCTGCGTGCTCAGGTCCACATAATCAGGGCCAGAGGCTTGCGTCGTCGCCAATTGCGAGCCGGGGAATTCGTTATGGACGTATACCAGCTGGCCCGCGTCGCGATAGGGAAGGGGCTTCAGGATCGCGTCGTATAGAACGGCGAAAACCGCGGTGGCCGAGCCGATGCCGATGGCCAGCACGGCGGCGCAGACGATGGTCAGGGAAAGGTTTTTGCGAAGCTGGCGCAGGCCGTAGTGAATATCCGTCGAGAAATCCGCGAGGACTTTGCGCATTTTTCCTTCCGAATCTTAAGGCGACGGCGTTCTCGAATTATAGACGTGTCAGCCGATAAATAGTTATTCGTCGTCGAGAGAATTTCTATCAGGCGGGCAGAGCGCTTCCCTGTACGGTCCAATTCAGTGAGTAAAGCGAGGTATTCGTGGCGACCAGGGCGCGCTTCGAGGGCTCGATCACCAGGCCCACGATATTGTGCCCGCTCAGCGCCAACTCTGCCTGGCCGTCAGCGGAGATGCGGACAACGCCGCGTTTGCCCGCGAGCGAAGCAGCCACGTACAAATTCCCGGCGCTGTCGAAAGCCATTCCCTGCGGCCGCCCGAGGCCTTTGTAGAAAATTTCCACTTCACCGGCCGGGGTAATCCGGTACACGCGGTCGAAGCTCGAGGTTGTGGGCCCGGTGACGTACAAATCGCCGCTCGAGTGAAAAGCCAGATGGTAGGCGGACATCGAGGGCTCGAGCGTGGCAAACACGAAAATTTGGCGGTCCGCGGCAATCTTGAAAATCGTCCCGCTGCGATCCCCCACGTAAAGATTTCCAGCGCGATCGAACGCCAGCCCCGTGGCAATTCCCATGCCCTCCACCCATTGTTCGTTGCTGCCGTCGGGCATCACGCGATGGATGGTACCGTCGTTGCGGCAGGAAACGTACAGCGCGCCATCGTGGCCGACCGCCAAGCCCGTGGGATTCATCATCTGCGTGACGTACGGCTTCACGGTGCGGCTGGGCGTTACTTTGTAAAGCGAAACGGGGACCTTTTGCCCGCGCTGTCCGCTGAAGGTGACGTACACGTTTCCTTCGCGGTCGACGGCGGGATTCGCCACAGGATTCAAATTGTCCGCGATCAATTCGCCCAGGGCGATGGGAAAAGGCTGGCTGGCTGCGTCTCCGGCCTGGACGCGAACGGCGCCGCCGTCGGCTCCCTCCGGCACGCGCGCGACGAGCAGATTTTCCGACGCCATCATCACGCTGCCGGCGGCGCTGCCAAAATGCACTTCCGCGCGCGCATGATTTCCGCCGGAAAATCCCGCGCCGTGAATTGTGATTTCTCCGCCGGGAATAGCCGCGGTGGGCCGCACGCGTTCAATTCTCGGCATGCCGTTCACTTTCAATTGAGATGTCCCCAGAACTTCACAGGCCCAGCGCCCGCGCGATCCAAAGCCCTATGGCCGCGTAAATCCCGGCCATCCAGTCATCCGCCATTATGCCCCAACCGCCGGGCAAAGACTCGGCTTGCCGCGCCGGGAACGGCTTCCACGTGTCGAATCCTCGAAAAAGTATAAAACCCAGGAGCAAATATTTCCAGTTGAGGGGGGCGAGGGCGACCAGGTAAGTCAAAAATTGCCCCGAAACTTCGTCGATGACCACGAACTGCGGATCTTTTCGGCTAACGAATCTTGCAACGCGCGCTGATACCGCGACACCAATCAGCGCGATGAGCACCGCAAGAAGAATCGTCCAAGGAGAAAACGGCAGAACGTGATGCGCTTCGCGCCAACGAAGATCAATCCCAACATGCCCCAAGAAAATCCTGCTCGACGCCCAATACAATAAGACGCCCACCAGCGAGCCCCACGTGCCGGGCGCTGCCGGAAGGTAGCCTGCGCCGCCTGCTGTAGCCAGGAAAAACGAGAGCCACGGCTTGCGCGCAATCGCGGTATCCGCGGCGTCACTGTTCGTATTCATTTTTCCCGTGCATTGTTTCCGTTGGGTTGTCCGTCTTCATCGGAGGCGGGCGATTCGTGCGCTTCAGGGCCCTCTTCGTCCATGGCAGGTTCGGTCACTTTATATTTTTCGCTGGCCCAGTTGCCCAAATCCGTCAGGCGGCAGCGCTCGCTGCAGAACGGAAAGTCTTTGTCTTTGTCCGAATCGGTTGGCTTCTTGCAAATCGGGCAACGCAGTTCCATGGCCGGCGCCTAGCCTAACACGCATCGAGGCTCGCACGAGCGCACCATCCGGCGGGCGGTTCAGGCGAGTATCGGAAACGGCTGCGCAGGAGCAGTAGCGCGCAATTCAGCCGCGCCCTCGAACACAATTTCCGTTGCGCGTCCGACCAAGTCGTAATCGTGAGCTTCGGTGATTTCGACCCGCGCTATGGTTCCCGGCGGCGGCAATTGCGACGCATCGCTGGCGCCGCAAATATCCGTGACGTAGATTTTCCCGTCGATTTCGGGCGCCATGCCTTCGAGCCGCGCTTGCCAAACAAATTCCGTGTCAGCGGAAGGCCCTTCGAGCATCGCGGTAAAGCTCTTGCCGATTTTTGCGCGCAACTTCTGCCGCGAAATCTTTTGTTGAATGGCCATCAGCTCGCCGCGGCGCCGCGCAATTGTTTCCGAGTCCACTTTTTCGCCGCACGCGAAGCTCTTCGCGGTTTCCTCGTCGGAATACGCGAAGACGCCCATCCAATCGAATTTCGCGGCGCGCACAAAATCGCAGAGCACGCGAAAATCGTCCTCCGTCTCGCCCGGGAATCCCACGATGAACGAGGTGCGCAGCGAAACGCCGGGAATGGTCCGCTGGATGCGTTCGAGCATTTTCAGAAACGCGTCGGCATGCGAGCCACGCTTCATGCGCGCCAGGACGCTGCGGCTGGCGTGCTGCAGCGGAATATCGAGATATTTCACGAGCCGCTCGTGCCGCGCGATGGTCTCCAGCAACTTCGGGGTGATGCGGTTCGGGTAGCAATAGAGAAAACGAATCCAGCGCAGCTCGTCGATGGCGGCCAGTTCTTCGAGCAGCAGCGGCAGCCCGTCGCGAAATCCCAGGTCTTCGCCGTAGAACGTCGTGTCCTGTCCGATCAAATTTATTTCGCGCACGCCGGCCGCGGCCAGATTGCGCGCTTCGCGTACCACCGATTCGAACCTGCGGCTGCGAAAGCGGCCGCGTAATTGCGGAATGATGCAGAACGCGCAGGGATGATCGCATCCTTCGTTGATTTTGATGTACGCGGTGTGGCGAGGCGTGGCCAGGATGCGCGGAGTCAAATCGTGATAGAGAAAAGACGGCGCTTCGGCGGATACGTCTGCCAGTTCGCCTTCGCACGCTTCGAGGATTTTTTCGACTTCTCCCGTGCCGATCACCGCATCGACTTCCGGAATCCGCTCACGGATTTCGTTGCGATATCGCTCGACCAGGCATCCCGCAACAATCAATTTCTGCGCGCGCCCAAACTTTTTGTATTCGGCCATCTCCAAAATCGAATCGACGGACTCTTTCCGCGCCGGCTCGATGAAGCTGCAGGTGTTGACCACCAGCACGTCGGCATCGTCGGCGCGCGGAGTGATTTCGTGTCCCGCGCGCGCGAGAATGCCCATCATCACCTCGCTGTCGACGAGGTTCTTCGGACATCCGAGGCTGACGAATCCGATTTTCATGGCTCGCTTCGGGAAACAACCATCTTAGCACACGGCTGCGCCATGCCTGGGGGATACGAATGTAAAAGGAATTTCGTTCGTAGGACTAATTCCCTCCGGCCAGCAGGTCGCGCGGCCGGTCGAAGACGAAATCGCATTTCGCCGTCTGGGCTGAACAGGTCACGGCGCCGCGCAAGACCATTCGCGCCCGCGTGCCGCGCGGCAAAATGGGAGGAAACGAAACTGCGCGGAGGCGCTCCGCCACTGAAGCGAGTCTGTCGTTGCCGACGAGGAATTTGGCGTCGTGCGCCACCGGTCCATTGGTGCCCGGCTCGATTAGCACGACGAATCCCGCCCGTCCGGTCACTGTGGTTTTTCCGAGCGAGACGGTTCGCTCGCGCATCAGTTCGCTGCCAGCGCGTTTCACGGCGGCGTCGATTGCTGCTGGCGTTCCGGCGGTTGGCCCGAGCAATTTCGCCAATCGTTCGCGGGTCTCGGCAGGCGCCGCTCCCGCGGCAAGCGACTGTTCGTAGGTGCGGATGGCCAGATCCTTCTCGCCGCGCGCCTCGTAGAGTTGCGCCAGATGAGCGCCGGTGTCGCCCACTTGATTCAGGCGCCAGGCCGCTTCGATGAGCGGTTCGGCTTCCGCAAGTTTGCCCTGTTGGAAATAGACCCAACCGAGCGTGTCCCAGAACGCAGGGAGAGCGTTCATGGCCACGAAGTTGTTCGAATTGACATGCTGCAAATCGATCTGGCTGAGGCTCTCTTCCGTCGGGTCCACTGCCGCGGAAGCATATCCTTTGGCGCGGTCCAGCGCTCTTTTGTTCGCGGCGAGCGCGTAAGCAATGTCGTTGGCCACCAGCGGCGAGGGCGAGAGCGCGGATGCCTTCTCAAAATCGGCCAGCGCCGCGTCTGTTTTTCCCAGCCCCAATTCAGCCTGGCCCAGCCGCACGTAAACACCTGCGCTGTCAGGGCTCAGCACTGCCGCCTTTTCGAGCGCCGCATGGGCTTTGTCGAATTGTCTTTCGTCGATATAGACGGTGCCCAAATACGAGTACGCATCCGGGTCGAGTGGTTTGATCTCGAGCTGCTTCTTGAATGCCGCTTCGGCCGCGTCGTATTTTTTTTCGTCGTAGAGCGCCACTCCGAGCAGATTGTTTACCGACTCATCCTTGGGATTCGCCGCGAGTTGCTTCTGGAACGAGGCGATCGCGTCGTCGAATTTCCCCAGCTCCAGTTGCGTGGTTCCCATGTTCAGCCACAAGTTTGTCTGCTGAGGATTCAACTGCTCCACCTGCTGAAATAGTAGGAACGCGTTACGGAAATGCCGGTCTTGAATCTCCGCCGCGCCGGCTTGCATCAGTTCGCCCGCGCTAGCCTCTTCTGGTACGCCGGGAATGATGTTCTCCACAAGCACGCCCTGATTCTGGTCCGCTTGCACCGCCGCGGCGAAGGCCTGGTAGTCGGCGCGCCTGGTCGCCGGCAGTTCTCTGGAAATGAAACGCAAGGTGCGCTGGGCGGTGATGGCTTGCTCCTGCGCGCTGTACTCGGAGTGATATTCAGCGTAATCGCGCTTCACCGCCGCGCCCACGGGCACGCGCGGCAGGTCGTTTGCCGGAAGGTCCAGCGTCAGCTTGGCCGTGACCGTCAACGGGGTTCCCAACAGTACGGGCTTGGAAGAGTCTGCGGGCGCATCCGGCAGGCCAAAGACCGGCAACAGGAGCGGCACTCCAACTCTCGGCTGTGACCAATCGAGAAAATCTGGCAAGACCAGAACGAAGTCCAAAGTGAAAGGATCGCGCGTACTCGTCGGGTCGCTGGGCTTGACGCTCGCGACAGTTCCCCGCAGCCCGTCGAGAGTGGCCATAGTCTCTGCCACCGAGGCCCATTCCGATTGCGGGGTGCGTTCGAACGCCGTGCGCAGCGCATATTCGTTGTCTCCGCGCAGCACGTAGCGGACCCGCGCGGTCAGTTTTCCCAGCGACGTTACACTGCCGTTGATTTCCACGTCCTGGTTGGATGGGAAGGGCGGGTCGAGCGGAGTCTTCGCGGAATGAGGAGCGACATTCGAGGATGCAACCAGCGCGTTTTTGCCGCGCGCGTTCGGCAGTAGCATTTGGAAGGGAAGAGTGTCCGGAGACGGGTCCATCCACAGCGCATCTTTGCCGGCCGTGACCATTACCACGGCCTGGCTGATCGCGCCGGGCCACGGAAGCTCCGGATCGAATTTCTCGGCGCGAGGCAGCAGCGCGATCTCTGCGTGAAAGCCATCCGTGCCCAGCATCGTTGCGAGCAGCGCGCACTTGTCAAACTCGTCGCCGTAGCCGGCGCTCAGCACTTTCGCGGCATCGTGTATTTGAAATCCGGCTTGTTCCGCAGGAATGCGGAGCAGATGAATCTGTTTCGCGACGTACTCGTAGAGCGTTTCGATTTTGTCCGTGTCCGTTTTTTGTTCGGCGATCAAGTCCTTCGATTTTGCGGTGATGTCATCGGTTGCCGTTGCCGCACTATGTTCCATGGCCGCGAACCACTTCGCCAGCGCGTCCCAGCTTGCAAATGTGGTCAGCACGACGTCTGGCGGAGGCGTGGGCTCGGCGGAGACGTTGCTTGTCGGCGGGGCGTTCAATCTTTTCCAAGAATAGATTTTTCGGTCACCGGCAGTGGAGATCTTCGCCGGAAACTGCGGCGCTGTCTGAATGTGAATCGTGCGCGCGGCGGGCACATTGATTTCAAGCTCTTCGTCGAGGGCGGGCCGCGCCGTCAGGAAGCTGTGCGAAAACCAAAATTCGCCCGCGGCGGCAGGCTTCACGACGGAGGTCACGAACTCGTAGCTCAAGGTGTCGCCGGGAGCCATCGCCGGAACAGTGACCTTCGCCTCGCGCAACTCCGAAAACGCTGGCGCGTCTTTTGCGGCGGGCGCAAGATCGTCGGATAAGGCGTCTGGCTTGCCTTCCACGATGCTGCCGTTCGGTTTGGTCACGCGCAAGAAACGAAGCTCAACTTTTTCGTTTGCCGAATCGTAATCGAACGAAATGGTTTTAAGTTCGTTGGCTCCTTCGTCGCTGCCGGTTTTCACGCGGACATCGATCTGCCGCGTGCCCGTGCCGTCATTTTCAAAACGCACTTTCAGAGAGTCCAGCTCGATCGTCACCGGGATGGCGGCGCTCGCCTTGCTGGACGCGGCTGCGGCGGGCAATTTCGTTTGCATGGACGATGCTGGAGGAGTTGTGGCCTGTGCGCCTGGCGACGCAGTGCTCGTCGTTTGTGCGTGAACGCCGCGCGGGGCGGAGACAAAAACACCGAGGCAGAACACAGCGATTCGCAGGGCAGTCGCTCTGTGATTGTGAATGATCATCGCGGTGCAAGCAGTGTAGTCAGCTTGCATGGCTGCGTAAAGCCTGGCATCACGCGATTGTTTCCAGAAGTGGCAGGTTCCTCTGAGAATAAGGCCGCCATGTGGCCTGCTGCGTGGTGTTCGAATCAGACGTTAGTTGGAAGGTACTAATAGTGATATAATCCCACTTGGTATGAAGCATCGTGGCGAAGCGTGGCATTGCGCTGGCTTGCAGGGTGCGATTCTTGTCGCGTAAGGAGTGCCGTTGCGACGTTTCTAATCGCCAAGCCGCGGAATTAGAAACTCTCGTAACTTACTGAAAACACTAGGTAAGATAATTTCTAATCGCCAATTTTGGCGCGTTGTTTGGATTGTAGTGCTCGCCGAAGTTGGGTGCGGGGGCTCCGGCCCGGCCCGGTTCAAGGAGTGACTGCGGCGGAGCGCGCAGAATCTATTGCATTTGTGGTTGACAGTTGTGGTGTCTATCTTTATAGTTGCTGGTTTGTTGGTGGACTTACAGGCGTAGTTGTGCTGATAGGGGTTTCCCCCCTGCCCCGGAACAGAGAACGAAGGAACGGGGTCTTGGGGACGGCCGAAATGGGGCGCCTGCCCCGCAAAGCCGTTTGAAGCTCTCCGCAAGTGAAGTGGTTGTGTTCCCGAATTTTGTGAGCACGCCCGCGCGGAGTACCTTGCCGGTTCCTTCGGGGTCGTAAGGCCCGTTCTGTTCTGCCACCTCATGCGCGTTTGCCGGGCCTCGCAAGCCTTGCAAAACAACGAAACCGGGATTTTTTCGGAGGATAAGAGTGCCGACGTTTGCACAATTGGTTCGACACGGCCGCGAGCAGTTGCGGACGAAAACGAAATCGCCCGCGCTGGAAGGCTGCCCGGAGAAGCGCGGCGTGTGCGTGCGCGTATATACGCAGACGCCGAAGAAGCCGAACTCCGCGCTGCGTAAAGTGGCGCGCGCGCGATTGACCAACGCCGCCGAGGTGACCACCTACATTCCCGGCATCGGCCACAATTTGCAGGAGCACTCTATCGTGCTGGTGCGCGGCGGCCGCGTGAAGGATTTGCCGGGCGTGCGTTACCACGTGATTCGCGGGACGCTCGACGCAGCGGGCGTGGAGAATCGCAAGCAGGGGCGCTCGAAATACGGCGCCAAGCGGCCAAAAGCCGCACAGAAGTAGGAGAGTCGCAGAATGCCACGCAAAGGATTTGTCTTACGGCGCAAGATTCCCGGAGACGCGGTCTACGGGAGCGATCTGGTGCAGAAATTCATTTCCAGCATGATGTATGACGGCAAGCGTGCAACCGCGCAGCAGATTTTCTACACGGCGATGGAGAGCGTGGCGCAGAAGACAAATAGCGACGCGCTGACGGTTTTCAAGAAGGCCGTAGAGAACGTGAAGCCGGTGTTGGAAGTGAAAACGCGGCGCGTAGGCGGGGCGAACTATCAGGTTCCGGTGGAAGTGAATCCGTTCCGGAGACAGTCGCTGGCGATTCACTGGCTGATTCTGTACGCGCGGCAGCGTTCCGGAAAGAACATGACCGACAAGCTGGCCGAGGAATTGATGGACGCGGCCAATAGCAAGGGCGGAGCAGTGAAGAAGAAGGAGGATGTGCACCGCATGGCGGAGGCCAACAAGGCCTTTGCCCACTATCGCTGGTAAACGGGCGCTGGTAAGCGGGAAATTTTCAGATGGCGCGGCAATTCCAACTCGACCGCATGCGCAACATCGGGATCATGGCGCATATCGACGCCGGCAAGACCACGTCGACGGAGCGCATCCTGTTCTATACAGGTGTGACCTATAAGATCGGCGAAGTGGATGAAGGCACCGCCACGATGGATTGGATGGAGCAGGAGCGCGAGCGCGGAATCACGATTACGTCCGCGGCGACCACGGCGGCGTGGAAGCGCTTCGGCCAGCTCTACCGCATCAACATCATCGATACGCCGGGCCACGTGGATTTCACGGTGGAAGTGGAGCGTTCGCTGCGCGTGCTGGACGGCGCAGTGGCGATTTTTGACTCGGTTGCGGGCGTGCAGCCGCAGACGGAAACGGTTTGGCGGCAAGCGGACAAGTACCGCGTGCCGCGCATCGCCTTCGTCAACAAGATGGACCGCGTGGGCGCGGATTTCGATCACGTGATTCGAACCATGCGGCAGCGCCTCTCGGCCCACCCCGTCCCCCTCCAGTTTCCTCTCGGCAAAGAAGACAGCTTCATCGGAGTGATTGATTTCATCGAAGAGCGCGCCATTGTTTGGAAGGACGAAACGCTGGGCGCCGAATTCGAATACATCACGCTCGATCAATTGTGGGACCCGGAGTTTCAGAAGAGCCGTCCGGACATCGCCGCAGCGCTCAAAGCGTCGGCGGTGAACGCGGAATTCTACAAAGAGCATCGCGAGAAAGTGGTCGAGTACATTGCCGAGCACGACGACGCCGTGCTGACGAAGTATCTGGCGGAGCACAAGCTCGAGCCGGCGGAGCTGCGCGCTTCGATTCGACGCTCGACGCTGGCGCTTAAGCTCGTGCCGGTGCTGGCAGGATCGGCGTTCAAGAATAAGGGCGTTCAGCCGCTGCTCGATGCGATCGTGGATTATCTGCCGGCGCCGGCGGATATTGCTCCGGTCGAGGGCCTCAATCCGGACACGGAAGAGCCGGAGCTGCGCCGCGCCGCAGACGACCAGCCGTTTTCCGCGCTGGCTTTCAAAATCATGACCGACCCTTACGTCGGCCATCTGACTTACATTCGCGTCTATTCCGGCGTTTGCAAGACCGGCGCGACGGTTTATAACCCGGCGAAGCGAACGCGGGAGCGCATTGGCCGTTTGCTGCGCATGCACGCGAACAAGCGCGAGGAGATTGAAGGGATCGATTGCGGCGACATCGCCGCATGCGTGGGCTTGAGAAATGTTTCGACCGGCGACACGCTTTGTAGTGAAGATAAGCCCATCATTCTGGAAACCATCGAATTTCCCGCTCCGGTGATTTCCGTGGCGATTGAGCCCAAGACCAAGGCCGACCAGGAAAAAATGGGCAACGCCCTGGCGAAGCTGGCGCAGGAAGACCCCACGTTCCGTGTGCACACCGAGCCGGACACCGGCCAGACTTTGATTTCCGGCATGGGCGAACTGCACCTGGAAATCATCGTCGATCGCATGATGCGCGAATTCAGCGTGCAGGCCAACGTGGGCCGGCCGCAGGTGGCTTATCGCGAGACCATCACCAAGCAGGCGCCGGGTGAAGGGAAGTACATCCGCCAGACTGGCGGCCGCGGGCAATACGGCCACGTGAAGCTTTCCGTGCATCCGCTGCCAAACGCGGGCCACGAGGACATGCACGAGCTTTCCACCGACGAGCTCGATGACTTGGCGAAGCGAGTGGCCGGCAAGGGCGGGAAGTGGCGCTTCGACAAAGAGCATCGCATGCTCTTCATCGATAAAATTTTCGGCGCGGCGATTCCGAAGGAGTTCGTTCCGCCAATCGAGAACGGCATCAAGGAAGCGATGGAAAACGGCGTGCTGGCCGGATACGAGATGGTCGATATCGCGGTGGTGGTGGAAGACGGCAGTTATCACGAAGTGGACAGCTCGGAGATGGCGTTCAAGATTGCTGGTTCGATGGCCTTCAAGGAAGCCTGCGGGCGCGCGCATCCAAAACTGCTCGAGCCCATCATGCGCGTTGAAGTCGTCGTCCCGGAAGAATACATGAGCCAGGTGTTTGGCGATCTGAATTCGCGCCGCGCGCACGTGCAGGGCACGGAGAATCGCGCCGGCAGCCACGTGATTCGCGCGGAAGTGCCGCTCTCGGAGATGTTCGGGTACGCCACCGACCTGCGCAGCCGCACGCAAGGGCGCGGCAGCTTCACCATGCATTTCTCGCATTACGCGCAGACGCCCGCGAACGTGTCCGAGGAAGTGATTTCGAAGGCCACGGGCAAGGTAGGAGCCAAGTGAGCGAGGGACCGGAGAAGCGGCGGCGAGAATTTGTGGAAAGACTGAAGTACATGCTCGGGGAGAAGGGCTGGCTGAGACTCGTGGAAATGGTGGAGAGCGGCGAACTGGAGAAGCAGCGGCGGGCCTTCTTTGAAACCATAGACCGAGACGAGCTGGAGCAATGCGTGAAGCAGTTTGAGTTCAAGAGAGAGTTTTCGGGGATTTCCAACAGGAATTAAGCACACGCTGAGGAGCAGAGCGAGATATGGCGAAGGAAAAATTTGAGCGCAGCAAGCCGCACCTGAATATTGGGACGATCGGGCACATCGATCACGGGAAGACCACGCTGACGGCGGCGATCACCAAGGTGCTGTCGAAGAACAACCCGAAAGTGCAGTTCCGGGCGTTTGACAGCATTGACAACGCGCCGGAAGAGCGCGAGCGGGGCATCACCATTGCGGTGTCGCACGTGGAGTATGAGACGCCCAACCGGCACTACGCGCACATCGACTGCCCGGGGCACGCCGACTACATCAAGAACATGATCACCGGGGCGGCACAGATGGACGGCGCGATCCTGGTGGTGGCGGCGACCGATGGGCCGATGCCGCAGACGAGAGAGCATATCTTGCTGGCGCGGCAGGTAGGCGTGCCGTACATCGTGGTGTTTCTGAACAAGTGCGACGCGGTGGAGGATCCCGAGCTGCTGGATCTGGTGGAGATGGAAGTGCGGGACCTGCTCAAGACCTATCAATTCCCAGGCGACAAAGTGCCGGTGGTGCGCGGGTCGGCGCTCAAGGCTCTGGAAGGGGACGCGAAGTGGGAGAAGTCGATTCTGGAGCTGATGGAAGCGGTGGACAAGAGCATTCCGCTGCCGCAGCGAGATGTGGATAAGCCGTTCGCCATGCCCATCGAGGATATTTTCTCGATCTCGGGAAGAGGGACGGTGGTGACGGGGCGCGTGGAGCGCGGGAAAGTGAAAGTGGGAGAAGAAATTGAGATTGTGGGCTTCCGTCCGACGATGAAGAAAGTGGTGACCGGCGTGGAGATGTTCCGGAAGCTTTTGGATGAAGGGATTGCCGGAGACAACGTAGGGTTGCTGCTGAGAGGGACGGAAAAAGAGGAAGTGGAGCGCGGGCAAGTGATTGCCAAGCCGGGGTCGATCACGCCGCACACGAAGTTCAAGGCAGAAGCGTACGTGTTGACGAAGGAAGAGGGCGGGCGGCACACGCCGTTCTTTACGGGCTACCGGCCGCAGTTCTACTTCCGGACGACGGACGTGACCGGTGACGTGGCGCTGCCGACGGGAGTGGAGATGGTGATGCCGGGAGACAACGTGAGTGTGGAAGTGAAGCTGATCACGCCGGTGGCCTTGGAGAAGGGATTGCGGTTTGCGATCCGCGAAGGCGGACACACGGTGGGAGCGGGCGCGGTAACGGAGATCGTCGAGTAAACATGTCCACCGGAGAAAAAATTCGCATTCGTTTGAAGGCTTACGATCACCGCATTCTCGATCAATCGACGAAGGAAATTGTCGAAACCGCGCGGCGCACCGGCGCGGATGTGGCCGGGCCGATTCCTTTGCCGACGGTGATCAATCGTTGGACGGTGCTGCGTTCGCCGCACGTGGACAAAAAGTCGCGCGAACAGTTTGAGATGCGCACGCACAAGCGGCTGATCGACATTCTGGGGCCCACGCCGGATACGGTGGACGCGCTGATGAAGCTGGATCTGCCGCCGGGCGTGGACGTGGAAATCAAAGCGTTCGGGCGAGAGCACGCCACGAAGTGACAGCGCGTTTTATGTGCTGTCATCCTGAGCGCAGCGAAGGATCTGCTGTTCGATAAAGGAAGAGCGAGAACCATGGCGGTCAACGGAATTTTGGGGATCAAGCTGGGAATGATGCAAGTCTTCGGCGACGACGGCGCGTCGATTCCGTGCACCGTGCTGCAGGCCGGCCCGTGCGTGGTGGTCGACCGGCGGACGAAAGACAAGCACGGCTACGACGCGGTGCAGCTGGGGCTGGTGGAGTTCATCAAGCCGCAGCGCGTCAACAAGGCCATGACTGGGCATTTCAAAAAGGCCGGCGTGGCGCCAATGCGTTTCCTCGGGGAATTTCGGCTGGAAGAGTCAAAGGACGAGACCAAAGCCGGTGACCGCGTTTTGGTCGACGGATTCACGGTGGGCGAGTTGGTGGACGTGGCCGGCATCAGCAAAGGCCGCGGATTCGCGGGTGGCGTGAAGCGCTGGCATTACGCGGGCGGCGACGCTTCGCACGGGTCGATGTTTCATCGCGCGCCGGGCGGAATCGGCGCCAGTTCGTTTCCTTCGCGCGTGTGGAAGAACCAGCACTTTCCGGGACATATGGGGAACGTGCGAAAGACTTCGAAGAATTTGAAAGTAGTGAAGATCGATGCGGATGAAAATCTGCTTTTTGTGCGCGGGGCCGTTCCGGGGCCAACCGGGGCGTACATCTACGTGAAAAAAGCGAAAAGCGGGAAATAGCGAGACGAATATGGCTGTTGTGGACATTACGAATCTGAGCGGGAAGACGGTGGGAAAGCTGGAGCTGGCCGACGATGTTTTCGCGGCGCGCGTGAATCCGCATTTGCTGCACGAGACGGTGCGGCATTACCTGGCGGCACAGCACAGGGGAACGCACAAGACGAAGCAGAAGAGCGAAGTCAGCGGCGCGGGCCGGAAGCTTTGGAAGCAGAAGGGGACGGGCCGGGCGCGCATCGGCTCGATTCGCTCTCCGCTGTGGCGGCATGGCGGAACGGTGCACGGGCCGGTGCCGCGAAGCTACGCGTACCGCATTCCGCGCAAGGTTTTTACCGGCGCGCTGCGCTCGGCGCTCTCGGCGAAGTTCGCCGAAAAGAAACTGTTCGTGATCGAAAATTGGCAACTGGAATCGCACAAGACCAAGCCGTTCCGCGAGGCGCTGTCACGCGTCGATGACGCCAGCCGCACGCTGCTGCTGGTGGACGGCGGCGACAACGTGAATCTGGAGCGCGCCAGCCGCAACCTGGAGGGCGTGAAGCTGGTGCGCACTACGGCGATTCAGCCGTACGACCTGCTGCGGCATGAGTCGGTGCTGTTGTCGCGCGAAGCCGCGGAAAAGCTGAGCCGCGGATTGAGCCAGGCGGGAGCGGAGCAGGGTGCCTCCGAGCGCGTGCAAATTCAGGCTGCGCCGAAGGAAAAGAGCGAGCGCGCGGAAAAGCCGGCAGCGAAGCACGAAGCCAAGCACCCGGCGAAGGCGCAGGATAAAAAGTCGGCGAAGAAAGCCGAGAAGAAGCCGGCGGCCAAGGCGTCTTCCAAATCGAAGCCCAAGGCGAAAAAGGATTAAGCCATGTCGATGCAGCCTTATGAAATCATCCGGCGGCCGATCATCACGGAAAAGGGCCTAGGTGTGAAAGAGAACCATCAAACGGCGGTTTTCGAAGTGGCGCGCGAGGCGACCAAGACGCAGATCAAGGAAGCGGTGCAGAAGGTGTTCAACGTGAAAGTAGCGGAAGTGCGGACGGCGATTTATCACGGCAAGACGCGGCGCCGCGGGCGTTCCGAAGGGCAGCGGCCGGACTGGAAGAAGGCTTACGTGAAGCTGGCTCCCGGCGAGAAGATGATGGAGTACGCGGAGAATCTGTAGCAAGAGGCAACGATGGCACTGAAATCATTTAGACCCTACACCCCGTCGCGGCGTTTCTTGACCATGGTGGATAAGAGCGAGATCACCAAGGAGCAGCCGGAGAAGTCGCTGGTGGAAACGAAAACGCGAACCGGCGGGCGCAACGCGCACGGCGAAATCACCATCTGGCATCGCGGCGGCGGGCACCAGAAGAAGTATCGCGTGATCGACTACCGGCGGGAGAAGACGGGCATTCCGGCGAAGGTCGCGGCGATCGAATACGACCCGAATCGCTCCGCGCGCATCGCCCTGCTGCATTACGCCGATGGCGAGAAGCGCTACATTCTGCATCCGGTGGGTTTGGAAGTGGGCATGACGGTGCAGAACGGCGCCACGGCGGATATCCTGCCGGGCAACGCGCTGCCGATTCGCAATATTCCGCCTGGCACGATGGTTCACAACCTGGAGTTGGCGCCGGGCAAAGGCGGGCAAGTGGTGCGGTCGGCGGGCGGCGCGGCGCAGCTTCTGAGCAAGGAAGGCGATATTGCACTGGTGAAGCTGCCGTCGGGCGAGACGCGAAAATTTTCGGTCGATTGCATGGCCACGGTCGGGCAGCTGGGGAATCTGGATCACGAAAATGTCACCTACGGCAAAGCCGGCCGGACGCGCTGGCACGGGCGCAGGCCCACGGTGCGCGGCGTCGCGATGAATCCCGTGGACCATCCGCACGGCGGCGGTGAAGGGCGCGTCAAGGGCAATCATCCACAGACGCCGTGGGGCTTTCCGACTTTGGGAGCAAAGACGCGGAAGAAGAAAGCTTCCGACCGTCTGATTGTGCAACGGCGCAAGCCATAACGAGATTTGTACGCTGTAGATAGGAAAGGCAAACAGTAAATGATCCCGGCGCGGCGGGAAATTGAGAGCAGACCCATGAGCGTTACACGAACAACCCGAAGAGTATCCGGGCGCGCCGCGCGCGCACGGAAGCGTGTCCGGCCGGTGGTGAAGCCGGTTCGCAAAGCCAGAGTGATTATTCCGCCGCCGCAGCAGTTGTACCGGTTGTGCAAAGCGGGCTGGGCAGTGATTGTGGAAAAACAGCCCAACGCGCAAGGCACACGTTTCGTATGCCCGTTCTGCCCGGTGTCGCATCGCGTGCCGGGTCCGGTGCGCGGCTTCCGGCGGATGCGCCGCGCGCAGTGGGTAAAGCTGCGCCGGGTGGAAGAGTAAGAGAATCGAGGAACGATGCCACGCTCGCTGAAAAAAGGTCCGTTTATCGACGATCACCTTCGCGTGAAGATCGAAGGGATGAATTCGCGAAACGAAAAGAAAGTGGTGAAGACGTGGTCGCGGCGCTCGACGATTTTGCCGGAGATGATCGGCCACACCATCGCGGTGCACAACGGAAAGAAATTCATTCCCGTGTACGTGACCGAGCAGATGGTGGGGCACAAGCTGGGCGAATTCGCGCCGACACGGACGTTTAAGGGGCACGCGGTGAAGGCGGCCCTGGAAAGGGCGGCCGCGGCGGCAGGCGTGGCTCCGGGCGCAGCGCCGGCAGGCGGAGCTCCCGCGGGCGGAGCAGCGCCAGCAGCGCCGAAGGCTTAAGGGCAGAGGGAATCATGGCACCTGAACCAATGCAGCATCGGATGATCGACGGCTTCGCGAATGGGCGTTTCATCCGCGTTTCGCCGCAAAAGGCGCGGCTGGTGATCGATCTGATTCGCGGCCGGCAAGCGCAAGACGCGCTGCAAGTGCTGCAATTCACCAAGAAGCGCGTGGCGCGGGACGTCGCAAAAGTGCTGCGTAGCGCCATCGCCAATGCGGAGCACAAGGCGGACGAATCGGGCGATTCATTGGATGTCGATTCACTGTTTGTCTCACGCTGCTTCGTCAACGAAGGCCCACGCTGGAAGCGATTGCGCACCGCGCCGATGGGCCGGGCGTTCCGCTATCAGAAGCGCACCAGCCACATCGTGGTGGAAGTGGCCGAGCACGAGCGCGCCGCCGAGCATCGCGCCAAGGAAGCCATCGCCGAGCGCGAGGCCTCCAAGGGACTGAAGGGCGCGGTGCGCAAAGCGCGCAAGACTCTGGAAGATCGCGCCAAGCAGCAGAAGAAAGCGGTCGAGAAGGCCAAGAAGAAGAGCAAGAAGTAGGAGCACAGGAGGATCGATTGGGCCAGAAAACGCATCCGTACGGCTTCCGGCTGGGCTACAACAAGTCGTGGAAGTCGCGCTGGTTCGCGAAGAAGGAGTACGCGGACCTGTTGCACGAAGACGTGCAACTGCGCAAGGAATTGAAGGAGAAGCTGAAGTCGGCGGGCGTGAACTCGATCGACATCGAGCGCGCGGCGAACAAGCTGGTGGTGCGGATTTACACCGCGCGGCCGGGAATCATCATTGGGCGCAAGGGCTCGGAGATCGACAAGCTCAAAGAGGAAGTGCAGAAGCGCACCAAGCGCGAAGTGCATATCGACATTCAAGAAGTGCATCGGCCGGAGCTCGATGCGCAGCTCGTTGCGGAATCAATCGCGCTGCAGCTGGAAAAGCGCGTGGCCTTCCGGCGGGCGATGCGCAAGGCGGTGGATTCAGCGCTGCGCTTCGGCTGCAAGGGAATCAAGGTTCGCGTGGCAGGCCGGCTGAACGGCGCGGAAATCGCGCGCAAGGAATGGTATTTGCAGGGGCGCTTGCCGTTGCAAACGCTGCGCGCGGACATTGACTTCGGGTTCGCGCAGGCGGAGACGACCTATGGCGTGATCGGCGTGAAGTGCTGGGTGTATCAGGGCGAGAACGCGCCGGAGAGAAAGCGCGCGGAAGAGCGCGCCGCGGCCGCGGCGAACGCCTGAGAAATTCGGGGAGTAAGGAAAAGCCATTATGTTGATGCCGAAAAAAGTGAAGTACCGTAAGCAGCAGCGCGGCCGGCGCAGCGGGAAAGCGTGGCGCGGCGGGTCGCTGGCTTTCGGCGAGTACGGACTGAAGGCGCTTGAGCCGGCATGGATCACCGACCGGCAAATCGAAGCGGCGCGCGTGGCCATCACGCGGTTCATCAAGCGCGGCGGAAAATTGTGGATTCGCGTGTTTCCGGACAAGCCGTTCACCAAGAAGCCGGCGGAAACGCGCATGGGCAAGGGCAAGGGTCCGCCAGAGCATTGGGTTGCGGTGGTGAAACCGGGCCGCGTGATGTTCGAAATGTCGGGCGTGGACTTGGCGTCGGCGACCGAAGCCATGGATTTGGCGGCGCACAAGCTGCCCATCCGGACGAAGTTCGTTAGCCGGTCGGAGGAGCTCTGATGGCCGCGAAGAGCATGGAGAAGTTCCGGGAAATGAACGCGAACGAGCTCGGGATACGGGAAAACGAGCTCGGCGAGCAGATCTTCCGGCTGCGGTTTCAACTGACCACCGGCCAGGCGGAAAGCGTCAAGAAGCTTCGCGAAGCGCGAAAGGATCTGGCGCGCGTGAAGACGCTGGGGCGCGAGCAAGAACTGGGGCTGCGCAGTGCGGCCCCGGCAAAGGCTGCTGAGTCGCCAAAGCCCGAGAAGCGCGAGGCGAAGCCGCACGAGAAAAAACTGAGCCACAAGAGATCGAGCCGCACGAAAAAGGAGCAAGTTCGAGAAAAATGAGCAAGCTCATGAGGAAGCCCGATGGCAAGTGAAGCGGCAGCAAGCGCGGCTGCTCCCAAAGAGCGAGGCGCGCGGCAGGAGCTGGTGGGCGTGGTCACAAGCTCCAAGATGAACAAGACAATTGTCGTGAAAGTGGCGCGGACGGTGCAGCACCGCAAGTATCTTCGCGTCATTCGCAGCAACAAGAAGTATTACGCCCACGACGAGCGCAACGAAGCGAAGCCCGGCGACACGGTGCGAATCGTAGCCAGCCGGCCGCTTTCGAAGCTGAAGCGCTGGCGGCTGACGGAGATTGTGGCGCGCTCAACGCGCGTCGCATAAGACTTTCGGGAACGAGGGAATAGCGCATGGTTCAGATGCGGACATGGCTGACCGTAGCCGACAATTCCGGCGCGCGGCAATTGATGGCCATCCTGCCCTTGGGCGGGGACGCAGGATTGGTGGCCGGGCTGGGCGACGTGGTCACCGCTTCAGTGAAAGAGGCGGCGCCGGACAGCCAGGTGAAGCAGGGAACAGTCGTGAAAGCGGTGGTGGTTCGCACGCGAAAAGAGCACCGGAGGAAGGATGGAACGTACATCCGCTTCGACGACAATGCCGCGGTGCTGATTAACGAGGCCGGTGAGCCGGTGGGAACGCGCGTGTTTGGGCCCGTGGCGCGGGAGTTGCGCGAGAAGAAGTTCACCAAGATTATTTCGCTGGCGCCGGAGGTGTGGTGATGTTGCAGGAGCGTCACGAGAGAGTGAAGCGGGCGCCGATTCTGATCCGTCACGGCGATACGGTGAAGATCATGTCCGGACGCGACAAGGGTAAAACTGGGCGGGTGCTTACCGTGGATCCGGTTAAGCGCCGCGTCACCGTGGAGCACGCGAACATCATCAAGCGGCACACGCGGCCGAATCCGTCGAAGAACATTCGCGGGGGAATTTTGGACAAGGAAGGGCCGATTCACGTTTCCAACGTAATGATCGTTTGCCCGGGCTGCGGCAAGCATGCGCGGATGGGCATGTCGGTGACGCCGGACGGTACCAAAGTGCGCGTCTGCCGGCGCTGCAACGCGACGTTCGAGAATTAGGCGAGAACTAGGGGCTTTCGCAAATGATTAGCCGTTTACATGAACGCTACCGCAAGGACGCGATGCCGGCGCTCTCGAAGCGCTTTGGCTACGCGAATACGATGGCTGTGCCGCGCTTGAAAAAGATCACCGTGAATATAGGCATGGGCGAGGCAAGCCAGAACATCAAGCTGCTCGACGTGGCCGTGCAGGAGCTGGGGCAGATCACCGGGCAAAAGCCGGTGGTCACGCGGGCGAAGAAATCGATCGCGAATTTCAAGATTCGCAAGGGCATGCCCATCGGCTGCATGGTGACGCTGCGCGGCGAGCGCATGTACGAATTTCTGGACCGGCTGTCGAATATCGTTCTACCGCGGGTGCGCGACTTCAAGGGATTGCCGGGGAATTCATTCGACGGGCGCGGGAATTACACGCTGGGATTGAAGGACCAGCTGGTGTTTCCGGAGATCGATTACACGCGCGTGGACAAAATCAAAGGCATGAACATAACGCTCACCACCACGGCCAAATCGGATGAAGAGGGCCGCGAGCTCTTGAAGTTGATGGGCGTGCCGTTCCGGAATTAGCAGGAATTCCTTAAGGAGAAAGAATGGCGACCACAGCACGACGCGCCAAGATGAAGAAGAAGTTGAAGTACAAGATTCGTGTGCGCAACCGCTGCCGGATTTGCGGCCGGCCGCGCGCGTTTCTACGGAAGTTTGAGATGTGCCGGATTTGCTTCCGAGGTTTTGCGCTCAAGGGAGAGATTCCCGGCGTGACCAAGGCGAGCTGGTAAGGACAGGAAATGAACACTGATCCCATAGCTGACATGCTGACGCGGATTCGCAACGCGGTACGCGCGCGCCATCCTCGCGTCGATCTGCCGGCGTCCAATATGAAAGTGGAAATCGCGCGGATTTTGAAGGAAGAGGGCTACGTTTCGACTTACAAAGTAGTGGACGAAAACAAGCGCAAGGTCCTGCGCGTGTTCTTGCGCTACACCGCCGACAAGCGCGGCGTGCTGACCAACCTGAAGCGCGTGTCGCGCCCGGGCTGCCGGCGCTACGTGGGGAAAAATGAAATCAGGCCGGTCGTTGGCGGCATCGGCGTGTCGATTTTGTCCACGCCGCGCGGAATCATGACCGGCCAGACTGCACGCAAAGAAGGCGTCGGCGGCGAACTTTTGTGCGAGGTGTGGTAGAGCCATGTCGCGAATAGGAAACAAACCGATCGCTTTGCCGTCCGGCGTCAAGGTACAGGTAAGCGAGAGCGCGATCGACATTCAAGGGCCGAAGGGAAAGATGCACGTGCCGGTGCCGGGCCGCATCAAGTTCGAGCAGAAGGACGGGCACCTGATTGCGTCGCGCCAGAGCGAGTCGCAGCGCGCCCTCCACGGACTGGCGCGCGCGTTGGTGGCCAACGCGGTCAAGGGCGTCACCGAAGGATTCAAAAAAGATCTGGAGATTGTCGGCGTCGGCTACCGTGCGGAAGTGAAAGGAAAGAACGTGGTGTTTGCGTTGGGCTATTCGCATCCTATCGAGTTTCCGATTCCCGAAGGGATTCAGGTCGCCGTCGAGAAGCAAACGCGCCTGACCGTGAGCGGCGCGGACAAAGGATTGGTCGGCCAGGTGACCGCGAATATTCGTTCGCTGCGCCCACCGGATCCGTACAAGCAAAAGGGCGTTCGCATCGTCGGCGAGCGGCTCAAGAAGAAGGCCGGCAAGGCCGGCGCGGCGAAGACCGCGGCATAAGATTCTTAGGGGCGAAGGAGAGCGACAATGGCTGTTGTGCCGGCACGGAAGCTTTCGCGCGATGCGCATCGGCAGCGGATTCACCGGCGCATGCGCCAGTCGATGGCGGGCTCGGAGCAGCGTCCGCGACTGTGCGTGTTTCGCTCCATCAAGCACATTCGCGTGCAAGTGATCGACGATCTCAAGGGACACACCATCGCGGCGGCCAGCTCGCTCGATGCGGATGTGAAGAAACAGATCAAGGGCGGAGGAAACATCGCATCGGCGAAGATCGTGGGCAAGATTATCGCCGAGCGCGCCAAGGCTGCGGGCGTCGAGTACGTGGTGTTTGACCGTGGCGGCTACCAATATCACGGCCGTGTTCAGGCGCTTGCCGAAGCGGCTCGAGAGGCGGGATTGAAGTTCTAACAACTTATGCCGAAACAAGAGCTCAAAGACACGCTTGCTGTTCGCCGCCATATTGACGCGAATCTCGCGAACGTGAAGGACCAGGTGGTCTCCATCAATCGCGTAACGAAAGTCGTCAAGGGCGGCAAGAACCTGAGTTTTTCCGCTCTGGTGGTGGTGGGCGATCAGCGAGGGCACGCCGGATTTGGAATGGGCAAAGCGCGCGAGGTGCCTATGGCCATTCGCAAGGCCATCGAGCAGGCCAAGAAAAACATGGTGCGGCTGAATCTGAAGGGTTCGACCATCCCGCATCAGGTGCTCGGACGTTACGGTTCGGGTCAGGTGCTGCTCAAGCCCGCGCCGGACGGCACTGGAATAATTGCCGGTGGGCCGGTGCGCGCGGTGATGGAGGTTGCGGGGATTCAGAATGTGCTGACGAAGTCGATCGGCACTTCGAATCCGCACAACGTGATCAAGGCGACCTTTGACGCGCTCCTGCATTTGAGAGACGCCGCGAAAGTGAACGAAGAACGCGGCAGATCTGCGGAAGTGGCGACGGCGTAACAACAAGGTGGAAACGAAATCCGGAAAATAGGCGGTTGCGAATGGCGACGAAGAAGAACGCAGGGACGCTGAAAATTCGATGGGTGCGCAGCTTCATCGGCTGTCCGCGCAATATGCGGGAGACGATTCGCGGCATGGGCTTTCGCCGGATGAATCAGCTGATCGAGCGTCCAGACACGCCATCGATTCGCGGAATGATCGCGCGCGTGCACCATCTGGTTCAGATCGAGGAGTAAACGGGGCAAGACATGAGCGTGAATCTATCGAATTTGAAGCCGCCGAAGGGCTCGCGTCACCGCAAAGTGCGCGTGGGGCGCGGCATGGGTTCTAAGATGGGCAAGACGGCCGGTGCCGGAAACAAGGGGCAGCAATCGCGGCGCGGCTATTCGCGGCGCCCGGGATTCGAAGGCGGCCAGATGCCGCTGCATCGGCGCATACCGAAGCGCGGATTTCACAGTCCGTTTTCGAAGCGCTACGCCATCGTCAACGTGGAGATGCTCAATGCGTTTCAGGCCGGAGACGTGGTGACGCCAGACGCGCTGGAAGGCCGCGGAATTATCCACGTGCGGCATGACGGCGTGAAAATCTTGGGGGATGGCAATTTGAAGGTCGCGCTGACGGTGCACGCCCACAAGTTCAGCCGCTCGGCGCAGGACAAGATCGCCGCGGCCGGAGGCAAGGTCGAAGTTTTGCAATGAAGAAGCTGATCGAGGCATTTCGAAATATCATCACCACGCCGGACCTGCGCAACCGGTGTCTCTTCACGCTGATGATTCTAGCGGTCTATCGCCTCGGCGCCTTCATTACCACGCCCGGAATCAATGGCGAACTGCTGCTGTCGCTGTTCCAGCAGAACCGCAATTCGGTGCTCGGCATCGTGGACTTGTTCAGCGGCGGAAATTTGCGCCGGCTTTCGATTTTCGCGCTGGGCATCATGCCGTACATCACGGCGGCGATTATTTTGGAGTTGATGGTGGTGGTCTGGCCATATCTGGAGCGCCTGCAAAAAGAAGGCGACCTCGGCCGGAAGAAGATCACCCAGTACACGCGCTACCTGACCATCATTTTGAGCATTTTCCAGTCCCTGGCCATTGCCGTCACGCTGCAGCATACGAATTACTCCGGCCAGATGCTGGTCTATCACCCGGGAGTTCGCTTCATCCTGATGACCGTTCTGACACTGACCACGGGCTCGGCCTTCATCATGTGGCTGGGCGAACAGATCAGCGACCGCGGCATCGGCAACGGGATGTCGCTGATTATTTTCGCGGGCATTGTCGTAGGCCTGCCGCATGCGGTGGAAGATCTGTGGCAGATGAGCACCAGCGGCCAATGGGGCGCCTATGCGCCGATCGCTATCGTTACTTTGCTTGTCCTGATGATTGCGGTCGTCGCGTTCATTGTATTCGTCGAGCGCGGCCAGCGGCGCATTCCCGTGCAGTACGCCAAGCGTGTAATGGGACGCAAAGTGATGGGCGGGCAAATGACCTATCTGCCGCTGCGCGTCAACTCCGGCGGTGTGATTCCGCCGATTTTCGCCAGCTCGTTGCTGACGTTTCCGCAAACCGTGGCGCTTGTGCTGCAGAAGAAGTCCCCATTTTTCGACTCCTTCGCGCGCACACTGGCGTGGGGCGAGCCGTTGTACACGCTGATTTACGTTTTGCTGATTATTTTCTTCGCGTTCTTTTATGTGGGCATCATTTTCAATCCCACGGAGCTCGCCGACAACATGCGGAAATACGGCGGCTTCATTCCCGGCATCCGACCCGGGCGCAATACGTCGGAGCACATCAATCGCGTGCTGACGCGGCTCACGTTTGTCGGCGGATTGTATCTGGCGGTCGTCTGCGTCCTGCCGGAGTGGATGATTTCCGGCATTCACTTGCAGCATTTGCCGCTGATCGGAAGCTGGATCAACGACCACTTCTGGCGCTTTGTGCTCGAAGGTCTGAACGTGAATTTCTATTTCGGCGGGACGTCGCTCCTCATCGTGGTGGGAGTGGCGATGGATACCGTGCAGCAGCTCGAAGCGCAGCTGGTCATGCGCAACTACGAAGGCTTCACGCGCCGCGGCCGTTTGCGGGGCCGAGGTGCGTGATCGTGTCGCAGGCCGACGCGAGGAGAGTGCTGGCGCGCCCGGTGATTTTTCTGGGGCCGCCGGGAGCGGGGAAGGGCACGCAGGCCAAGCTCGTCGCGAAACACTACGGGGTGCCGCACCTTTCCACCGGCGACATGCTGCGTGAAAGCGTGGCGCTCGGCACGCCACTCGGCGCTTTGGCCAAGCCGATCATGGAGCGCGGCGAGCTGGTCCCGGATGATCTGATTCTGCGGATGGTGGAAGAGCGGATCGCGCGCGCAGATTGCGCGCCAGGTTTTGTGTTTGACGGTTTTCCGAGGACGCTGGCGCAGGCCGAGGCGCTCAGCGGGATCCTGGAAGCGCAGAAGTCGGCGCCGGCGGCGGTGATTTACTTTCAAGTGCCCGAAGAAATATTGATGCGGCGTTTGACCGGGCGGCGGACGTGCAAGATCGGCGGCGAAATTTACAACATCTATGACCGCCCGCCGAAAGTGGAAGGGCGCTGCGACGTGGACGGCGGGGAGTTGATTCAGCGGCCGGATGACCGGCCAGAAGCGATTCGCGAGCGGTTGCTGACGTACCACGCGCTAACGAAGCCGCTGGTGGATTATTACCGGGCGCAGCAAACGCTGGAAGAGATTGACGCAGACGCGAGCGTGCCGGCGGTCAGTAACGCGGTTTTCGCCGCCCTGGAGCGTCTGGAGAAGCGGCTGTGATTATTTGCCGTTCCGCGACGGAGCTGGAAACCATGCACCGCGCGGGGATGATTGTGTGGGGCGCGCTGACGGAATTGCGAAAAAGAGTTCAGCCCGGCGTAACGACCTTGGAACTGGACGAGCAGGCCGAAGAGTATGCGCGCAAGCATAAGGCGCGGCCGGCGTTCAAAAATTATCACGGGTACCCGAAGTCGTTGTGCACTTCGATCAACAGTGAAGTGGTGCACGGCATTCCTTCGGCCAAGCGCGCGCTGGAGGAAGGCGACATTCTTTCGATGGATTTCGGCGTCGAGTTCGAGGGCTACTACGGCGACGCGGCACTGACGGTGCCGGTGGGAAAGATCGACCCGAAGCGCGAGAAGCTGCTGCGCGTCACCAGGGAAGCGCTCGAGCGAGGCATCGAGCAGGTGCGCGCCGGGAATCGCTTGACGGATATTTCCGCGGCGGTGCAGGAGTGGGTGGAGCACAACGGGCTTTCGGTGGTGCGCGAGTTTGTGGGCCACAGCATCGGCACGAAGATGCACGAGGACCTGCAGTTGCCGAACTACGGCGAACCGGGGCGCGGGCCGCGATTGCAAGCAGGAATGGTGCTGGCGATCGAGCCCATGGTGAATGCGGGAAGTCCGGAAGTGCGAGTGCTCGAAGATAAGTGGACGGCGGTGACCACCGACGGAAGCGACTCGGCGCATTTCGAGCACACCGTTGCAGTGACGGAGAACGGTCCGTGGATTCTTACCCGTCCTCGCGAGGCAAATGGGCCCGTTTGGTGAAGAATATTTATAGCGTCGATGGTGACGACTTAGGAGCGCATGGCAAAAAGGCCGCAGGGCGATAAGCAGAAGGCGAATTCCGGGAATCCGAAAGAGGACGCTATCGAGGTGATGGCGACCGTGATTGAGCCGCTGCCCAATGCCATGTTTCGCGTGCAACTCGAGAACAAGCATCAAGTGCTCGCGCATATTTCCGGCAAGATGCGCAAGAATTTCATCCGGATTTTGCCGGGGGACAAAGTGGCCGTGGAGCTTTCGCCCTACGATTTGACGCGTGGGCGCATCGTCTACCGTTACAAATAGCGCGGTGCGGGAACGGGAGCAGGAGAAAATGAAGGTTCGAGCATCGGTTAAGAAAATTTGCATGAAGTGCAAGATTGTTCATCGGCGCGGCGTGGTGCGTGTGGTGTGCAGCAATCCAAAGCACCGCCAGCGCCAGGGCTAGGGGGAGAAATATGGCACGTATCGCAGGCGTGGAGTTGCCGGCCAATAAGCGGCTGTGGGTCGGCATGACGGCCATCTATGGCATTGGGCAGGCGCGGGCGAAGAAGCTTTGCGCCAAGGCCAACGTGGATCATACGAAGAAGGTGAAGGACCTGACTGAAGAGGACGTCAACCGCGTCCGTCAGGCCATCGAATCGGAGGGCCGCGTCGAGGGGGATCTGCGCAAAGAGGTGCAGATGAACATCCGGCGGCTGATCGAAATTCAGTGCTATCGCGGGCTGCGTCACCGCAGGAACTTGCCGGTGCGCGGACAGCGTACGCACACGAATGCGCGCACGCGGAAGGGTCCACGCAAGGGCGCCGTTGCGGCAAAGAAGAAGGTCGCCGCCCGGAAGTAAGCCGGGCTAAAGGAAGGAACACTCGTGGCAAAGGAATCACAGCAGGAAGGCGGAGCGCCGGCAGCGGGAGCGAAACCGGCTGCAGCGGGCAAATCATCGAAGCGGAAGAAGGAATTCCGCAAGAAGAAGGAAAAGCGCGTGGTGCCGCAGGGCGTGGCCTACGTGCAGGCGACTTTCAACAACACCATCGTCACGCTCAGCGATCCCGACGGGCGGGTGTTGAGCTGGGCGTCGGCCGGGTCGGTGGGCTTCAAAGGTTCCCGTAAGGGCACCCCCTACGCCGCGCAGCAGGCGGCGATGAACGCGGCCGGAGTGGCGCGCGACCAGTACGGCGTGAAATCGATTGAAGTGCGCGTGAAAGGTCCGGGAGCGGGGCGCGAATCGGCGGTGCGGGCTCTGGCCTCCGCGGGTTTGCACATTCGCGTGATTAAAGACGTCACGCCGGTGCCGCACAATGGCTGCCGGCCGCCCAAGCGGCGGCGCGTGTAATCGGATTTTCTGAGCAGCACACAAAGGAGAAGCAGAATTGGCAAGACATCGCGAAGCGGTTTGCCGGCTGTGCCGCAGGGAAGGGATGAAACTCTTCCTCAAGGGCCTCCGGTGTTTTACGGAAAAATGCGCCATCGAAAAACGCAACTTCGTTCCTGGCCAGCACGGGCAGGCGCGCCGGCCCAAGATGGTCGGTTACGGCGTGCAGTTGCGCGAAAAGCAGAAGATGAAACGCACCTACGGCCTGCTCGAGCGCCAGTTCCGCCACTATTATCAGAAGGCTGCGCGCGCGCAGGGGCCCACGGGCTCGAATCTGGTGGTCATGCTCGAGCGGCGCCTCGACAACGTGGTTTATCGCGCAGGCCTGGGGAGCTCGCGTGCGCAGGCGCGCCAGCTGGTGTTGCACGGGCACGTGCGTGTGAGCGGACACAAAGTGAATATCCCGAATTACCTCGTCAAAGTGGGCGACGAAATTGCGATGAAGGAAAAGATGCACCAGAACGCCATGGTTCTCGAGGCGCGCAATCTGGCGCAAAACCAGAACGCCGCGCCGTGGCTGGAAATCGATCGCGAGAATTTCAAGGCGCGCGTCCTGGCTCTGCCGCGCCGCGACGATGTGCAGACGCCGGCGATGAACGAGCAGCTCATCGTTGAGTTGTACTCCAAGTAGGGCGAGTTCACGAAGACAACAAGCTTTTTTTGCATGGCCCGCGTGCTGCGGGGGGAGGAAAGGAAAATGTGGAAGGGCTTTCAGAAACCGAAGCGGCTGGCAGCGGAACTCGAATCGCTGACCGACAAGTACGGTAAATTCTCAGCGCAGCCGTTTGAACGCGGCTGGGGAACCACGGTGGGGAACGCGCTTCGCCGGGCGCTGCTCAGCTCCATCGAGGGCGCGGCCATTACGGCGGTGAAAATCGAAGGCGTGTTGCATGAATTCTCGCCGATTCCCGGCGTTGTGGAAGATGCCACGGACATCATTTTGAACCTGAAGCAGGTGCCGCTGAAGTTGAACTCGGACCAGCCGAAGACCATCATGCTGGTGGTCGATACGCCCGGGCCGGTCACCTCCGGAAAGATCGAAGAGGACGCCGATATCGCGGTGCTGGATAAGAACGTCTACCTGGCCACCGTGAGCGAAGGCGGCAAGCTGGAGATGGAGATTCGCGTCAAGAACGGCCGCGGATATGTGGCCGCGGACCGCAACTTCGACGAGGATCTCCCCATCGGCTACATTCCGATCGACTCCGTGCATTCACCGGTGCGCAAAGTGAATTACTCGGTGGAGGCGGCTCGCCTCGGGCAGATGACCGATTACGAAAAGCTGAATCTGGAGATTTGGACCAACGGCGCGATCACGCCGCAGGATTCGATTGGCCTGGCTTCGAAGCTCATCAAGGATCATATGAGCATCTTCATCAATTTCGAAGAGCAGCCGGAATTGCCGGAGGAAGTCGTCGAGAACTTCAGCGATCCGCGCCTGGAGCATTTGGACCGCTCCGTGGAAGAGCTGGAGCTTTCGGTGCGCTCCTACAACTGTTTGAAGAACGCCAATATCCAGAGCCTCCGCGAGCTGGTGCAGAAGACCGAACCGGAGATGCTCAAGACCAAGAACTTCGGCCGCAAGTCTCTCAATGAGATCAAGGACATCTTGCAGAAGATGGGCCTTTCTCTCGGCATGAAGTTCGACGAGCACGGGCGCATCATCTGGCCGCCGCTGCCCAGCCAGACCGCGCCGCCGACCCCGGAAGAGACTACTGCTTTCTAAGGAAATGAACCGATGCGACATCTGGTAGCAGGAAGCAAACTCGGGAAACAACCGGCGCACCGCCGCGCCGTATTGCGCAACTTGGTTACCAACTTGATCGAGCGCGAACGAATCCAGACTACCATCGCGCGCGCGTGTGCGGCGCGTCCGCTGGTCGAGCAAATGATTACGCTCGGCAAGCGTGATACGTTGCACGCTCGGCGGCAGGCCGCTGCGTTTCTTCAAACCAAGGACGCGACGAAAAAGCTGTTTGGCGAAATCGCGCCGCGCTTTTCCGACCGTTCCGGCGGCTACACGCGCATCATTCGAGTGGGCTGGCGCATCGGCGACGGCGCCGAACTGGCCATCCTGGAACTGATCGGCTCGGAGCTGAAAAAGAAAGAAAAGAAGGGCAAGAAAGAGAAACCGCAGGAAGCGGCCCCGGTTGGCGACGAAAAGGAAGAAAGCGTCGCATCCAGATAAACGTTCACCGCTCCTAAAAACATCAAGCCCGCTGCGGATGTTTCATCCGGGCGGGCTTTTTATTTTCGCGACAGCTTGTGTCTATTCCAGGCGGTAGTTGGGCGCTTCGCGGGTGATGATCACGTCGTGAACGTGGCTCTCGCGAAGCCCCGCTGAAGTGATACGCACGAATTTGGCGCGCTCCTGCAGTTCGCGGATGTTAGCAACTCCGCAGTAGCCCATGCCACTCTTCAGGCCGCCGACCAGTTGATCCACAAGCCCGGAAACAGGCCCTTTGTACGGAACTTGGCCTTCGATGCCTTCCGGAACGGATTTCCCGCGCTCGCTGTTTTCCTGCGCGTACCGATCGGCCGAGCCGGATTCCATCGCGCCGAGCGAGCCCATGCCGCGATACGATTTGTACGTCCTGCCCTGATACAAAATCGTTTCGCCGGGCGATTCTTCCGTTCCCGCAAACAGGCCGCCGATCATCACCGCCGAAGCGCCCGCGGCGAGCGCCTTGGTGATGTCGCCGGAGAATTTCACGCCGCCATCGGCGATGATGGGCACGCCCGTGCCATTTGCGGCCTTGGATGCTTCCATGATGGCCGTGATTTGCGGCACGCCCGAGCCGGTCACCACGCGCGTGGTGCAAATCGAACCGGGGCCGATGCCGACTTTCAATCCGTCAATGCCGAGCGCGATTAGATCGCGCGCGCCTTCTTCGGTGGCAACGTTTCCCGCCAAGAGCTGAACGTCCGGCAGCCGGTGTTTGACCTGCTTGATGGCCTCCATCACGCGCGTGGAGTGGCCGTGTGAGGTGTCGATGGCCAAAGCGTCCGCATTGGCTTTCGACATCTCGACCGCGCGATCCAGAAAATCGCCGGTCGCGCCAATCGCTGCGCCCACGCGCAGGCGCCCGTGCTCATCCTTGGTGGCGCGCGGATATTCGAGTTTTTTCTGAATGTCTTTGACGGTGATCAGGCCCTTCAAATTGAAATCCTTGTCGACCACCAGAAGTTTTTCGATGCGGTGGCGCTGCAGCAACTTCTCCGCCTCGTCGAGAGTCGTGCCCACCGGCACTGTGACCAGATGCTCCTTGGTCATCACGTCGCCGACGCGCTGGTCCAGATTGCGCTCGAAGCGTAGATCGCGATTGGTCAGAATGCCTACCAGACGCGTGCCGCGCGTCACCGGCAGGCCGGAGACTTTGTACTTGTTCATAATATCGAGTGCCTGGTGCAACGAGAGTTCGGGCGCGATGGTGACCGGGTCAACGATCATTCCGCTCTCCGAGCGCTTCACGCGATCGATCTCCTCAGCCTGCCGGTCGATGCTCATGTTGCGATGCACAAAGCCGCAGCCGCCCTGGCGCGCGATGGCGATCGCCAGGCGCGATTCGGTGACCGTGTCCATGGCCGCCGCCACGATGGGAATATTCAGTGCGAGCTTGCGCGAAAGGCATGTGCGCGTATCGGTCTCCGTCGGCAGCACCGACGATTTGCCCGGCAGAAGCAGCACATCATCAAAAGTCAGCGCTTCGGGAATACGTCCATCAGGATTCATTCCACCTTCCTTGTGCGAACGTTCGTTTCGTCCGCTCTCTTGCCCCTAAAAACGCCAAAAGCCCAGCGAGGTTCGCTGGGCTCGAAATGCAATTATCCTGTGACAAAAAACCTTCATCGGTGAAGCAGCAATTGTATGCGCCGAACGAATGCAGGTCAAGCGACAAACCATCAGGCGAAGTTGCGCGCATCGCTTGCCTAACGTAAATTAGAACCGATGCAGGAATTCGATCCGCCGCTTCTCCTTCGCAATCCGCATTTAATGACTATTGCCTCGGCCTTCTGGCATCGCCGCTACGTTCACCTAAACCGCTCGGTGCCGAGGTTGTTTGAAACCGAGCCGGGAACGCAGGTGCGTGCCGATTGCCACTGGCAGCAAAAGCCTGCGGAGCATCCGACGCTGCTTCTCTTGCACGGTCTGGAAGGTTCGAGCGATTCCGGCTACATCCTCGGCACTGCGGACAAAGCCTTTCACGCCGGCTTCAACGTTGTGCGCCTGAATCAGCGCAATTGTGGCGGCACGGAGAAGCTCACGCCCACGCTTTACAATTCCGGTCTGAGCTGCGACGCGCGCGCTGTGGTCCGCGAACTCATCGAGCGCGATTGCTTGCTTGAGATTTTCGCCACCGGTTTTTCCATGGGAGGAAATCTGGTCCTGAAGATGGCTGGCGAATTCGACGATTCTGTGCCGCGCGAACTGCGCTGCGTTGTCGGCATTTGCCCGTCGTGCGATTTGGGCGCGTGCGCGGACGCCATCGGTGAGCTACAAAACCGCATTTACGAAAGGCGTTTCGTCAAGCTGCTCAAGGCGCGCATCCTTCGGAAAGCGGCTCTGTTCCCGGAGCGATATGCGCTAAACGGGCTCGGCAACGTGCGCAGCGTGAGGCAATTCGACGACGCCATCACCGCGAAGTTCTGCGGCTTTCGCGACGCGGACGATTACTACGCGCAGTCGAGCGCGCTGCCCTTGCTAGGCAAGATTCGCGTGCCCACGCTGCTGCTCGTAGCCCAGGACGATCCGATGATCCCATTCCGCTCCTTCGAGGCCGCCAGGCTGAGGGAGAACTCCCAAATCCAGATCGAAGCACCGCGTTATGGCGGCCATTGCGGATTTATTGCGAAAAAAGCGAGCGGCGAGCGTTTCTGGGCCGAAGCGCGGGTCGTCGAATTCTGCCGCGCCCATTCGCGTCTCGCCCCACTGTGAGTTCCTGCGGGTTCAGTGGAAGTGTGAGAGCATCACGGCGCCCGCAGAAGTGTCGCCTCGCGCTAAGAGAAACTGCTTGCCATCCTGCGACCAGGCAAATGACCAAATGTGCTCGGAGGTGAAATTCGTGAGCTGCTTAGGAGCTTCGGGCTTGCTTCCCGGCGGGCCAATGATGCGTTCCCATAGATTCGAAGTCCCGGATACGCGGTCGTCATCGATGTATACGATTCCGCGGCCATCGGGAGTCCATGACACGCGGTTTTGGCCGGGATCGAGCGAGATCGAGGATATGGGTATTGTAGATTCGATTCCACCCGTTGCGGCGTCCAGAATGATGAGCTGTGCTTTCCCGTTTGTGTCTTCCCAATCGTAGACGGAGAGTCGACGGCCATCGGGGGAGATTTCCGGCTCGACGTATGCTTTGTCTGCGACCTGGACGGCATTTTGACCATCGATTCCTACGCGCCACAGACGGGTTTTTCCGTTTTCCGTGTGGTCATAGAAAACGGTCTTGCCGTCGGGCGAGCAGGCGGGGAAGATATTTTCCGGCGCTGATGTAAGCTGCTTGAGGTTGCCACCGTTATCATCGGCTCGCCATATCTGAGTGTGTGTGCTAAACACAAAATCACCGCTTTGGCCGCAAGAGGACGGACTGGCATTGAAGTCGGAGCCGGTATTGAGGTCTTGCGAATCGCCATTCGTGGGCGATAGCTTCGTCAATCCAATCTGGCCCGAACTGTAATAGCCATAGATGACGCCGCCGCTGGGCGTCCAAGCGGTCCCCATGAAGCCGTCCGCGCGGTCAGAAGCCGATGTAATTTCGCGTGGAGACGCATTTCCCCATTTCGACATGTCTCCAGTCATAAGCCACAGACTGGAACGAAATGCCGCCTGGATGGTCACCAAGTCAGAGCCGTCCGCAGTGATGCTGGAGCCGACATAGTAGTTGAGATCGTTTGTGATTCGCCGGCCTTGGCCCGCAGGGTACGAGAACAGCCATAGTTGCGAGTTCCGGGTGGATTCACCTTCGGGCGTGCCGGCGAAGACAATTCCCGAGCCATCGGGTAACCACGCAATTTGCCGCAATTCTTCCCAGCTTGAAGTTCCAAGCCGTGTTGCACTGCCATCCGCAATTTCGATCGTTTCAAGCGTCGTGTGACCCAAAAGCCCTCCGGCCCACACGCCGATGGCAATACGCTTGCCGTCAGGGGACCATGCAGGTCCGGCAGTCCAGTTGAACGTAACTGGATCGTGGTCGGTCGAGAGGGCATGAGTGTTCGATCCGTCGGCATTCGCCAGCATGATGGAAGAAGTGCCGTTCTTGCTTGAATTACGTACGAAGACTATCTGGCGGCCGTCGGGCGAAAAACTGATGGGGCTGTCGATATCGGAAAGAATCTGCTCTGGCGCGCCCCCGAGGGACGGAACTTTTTCGAGGATTCCTGTGTTGCTGCCCTGCTGATCGACGACACAGTACAAATAATTTCCGTCATTCGAAAACATGATTGAGCCGTCGTTGTATGTCGTGGAGCTTGGCGGAAGGATTTGCGCAATGCTTCCGGTGGCGAGCTGGCGCACCCACAGGCTTTCCTGCTTCCCGTTGACGACGTACGCAAGCCATTTCCCGTCGGGAGAGATTGTAGCGGGCCCCACGTTGCCCGACGTGGTGAGCCGCGAAATGGTCATCTGCTGGAACGACGACGCCGTCTGGACCGGATGGTAGCGCTCCCAGTAGTGCCTTGCGATCAAGATCGCGAACAGGAGCAGCGCAATGGCCACGCGGAGCCAATACCAACGCGGTTCCCGCAGAACGCGCAGAAAGCCCCACCAGGGTGACTTGTGCGGAGCCAGCGTTTCGCCTGCCGGCGCCGGAGAAGAGGTGACGGAAATTTGAGCTGCGGACTTGCGCGTGAAGCCGCTCGACGGCGCGCTCGCGGAACCGCCGGAAGCTGAAGGAACGGCGCGCTGCGAGGCCATCGAAGCTGGTGCGACCCGTGCTGAGTCGGTGTCGCGCTTCAGGCGCTTCAGGTCCGCGCGCATTTCGGCCGCGGTCTGATAGCGCAAGTCGCGATCTTTCTCGATGGCCTTGCCGATGATTTCTTCGAGTTTCGGCGGCAGATTCGGATTCAGCTCGCCGGGCGCGGCAGGCATGCGGTTGAGAATCATGTCGAAAATCACGGCCGGCGTGCCGCCCGCAAACGGCGTTTTGCCCGTGGCCATTTCGTAGAGAATGCAGCCGAAGCTGAAAAGATCGGAACGCGCGTCCAGCTCTTCGCCACGCGCCTGCTCGGGAGACATGTAAGAGACCGTGCCCAGTGTCGACCCGGGTGTGGTCAGCAGGTGATCTGAGGTCACGTCCGTGCTCGCCGTCGCCGACGCCAGCATTCCCACGCCGCGAACAGGAGACTGCTTCGCCAGCCCGAAGTCGAGAATTTTTGCTTGTGCGCGCGTGGTGATGAAGACATTTGCAGGTTTCAGGTCGCGGTGCACAATGCCGCGCGAGTGTGCCGCGTCCAGAGCATCGGCGATTTGAATCGCAAAATCCAGCAGCGCGTCGTTCGCCAGCAGCCGGCCCGCGATTCGCTCGCGCAGCGTCTGGCCTTCCAGCAGTTCCATCACCAAAAAATGCTGACCCTCGTATTCTCCGATGTCATAGAGGACGCACACTCCGGGATGGTTCAGCGCGGACACCGCGCGCGCCTCGCGTTCAAATCGCTCCAGGGCAAACTTGTCGTGCCGGAGCTCTTCGGAAAGGAATTTCAGCGCGACCGTGCGGCCCAGGCGCGTGTCTTCGGCTTTGTATACGTCGCCCATGCCGCCGCTGCCGAGTTTCTCGATGATTCGATAATGGAGAACTGTTTTGCCGAGCATGTTTTCAGGTGAAACTCAATCCGTCATCGTAAGGGAACGGCTGGCGCAAGGCAAGGCTGCTCGCCGCACAGAACGAAGATTGCCGTGCGCAACTCCGCCGTCTGGCTTTCGCTCTCCGCAGTCGGGTTATTGGGCTGCGCCCGTGGCAGGCACAGGAATATTCAGAGGCTGATCCAATTTGAAATCGAGCACCGTTTCCGAAGGGATGCGAGCTTCCTTGGGCTTCGAAAGTCCCTGGTAAACGCCTCCCGCGCCGGCGCCTGCGGCTCCGCCAATGACCGCACCTTTGCCGCCTCCGGCAATCGCGCCGATGAGCGCGCCCAGTATCGCGCCGCCGCCCACCGTCTCGGCCGTGTCTTTGCCGCGCGATTTGCCAATTTCGCTGTACGTGCTGGAATTGAGCGGATAGTCCACGCCCTGGAATTCCAATCGCACCATGCGCAATTGCAATTCGCTCTGCCCCTTGTATTGGCCCGAAGTATCCGCTGCGACCAACCGCAAATAGACAGTCACGCCCTTGGGCACCAGGACGCGGCTGTCCCACGTCAGCGGTCGCGCGAGAGTGGCTTGGAATTGGTCGCCCGCTTGTCCGGTTTTCGAATCGATTGGATCGACGGTTTGAATCTCGACAGTGGTGCCCGCCGGAAAAACAGCTGTCACCGGCGGCGGAGGCGGAGGGGGTGCTTGTGGTTGTTGCGAAGATGCCGGTGCAGGCGCCGAAGCTGAAGTAGCTTGCGGCGGCGAAGTCGCTGCAGCCGTTGTTTGCGGCAATGGGCGAGGCTCCTGCTCGGACGCAAGTGTCGTTGCTGGCAGGTCGGCCTGCTGTGAACTGGCTTCCGCCGATTCGGCAGTGCCGGCCGGACGCGGATGCTTCTTGTTCACGCGGCGCGCGGCTTCGCGCACGCGCTTGGGTTTGGGGCGGGGCCGTGTTTTGACGGCGGGCACAACCGCTGGCACCGCAGGCGTTGCCTCGGCCATTTGTTCTGGCGCTTGCACGCTCATTTGGTCGTTGACCTTGCTGACGCCCGACATGCTGGCCGCAAGTTTGTACGCCTCGTAGCGCGCCGCGTCGCTGGGCGCCGTGCCCGACAGAGTGACCACGCCATTCTTGACCGCCACCTGCAAATCCGCACCTTTTGTCTGCGGATCGGAGAACATTTGCGCCTTCAGATTGGTGGTCAGCTGCATGTCAGTAGGCTTTGTCGCGCATCCCATGATCAGCGCGATGACAAAAAATGGCACAACCAGCAAATTCCCGACCCTCCGTTTCTGCATCCGTCACCTCCAATCGCCCAACTGCCGGCATTCTAACTCTATTTCTAACAGTGAAATATCCTGAAATCCGGCGCGCGAGGCCGCCCACTCATTCGATGCACCGCGCCTAGCTGAACGCTGCATTTCCACCTTCCTTTACAATCCGCGCAACTTCTCCGGACGGCTGGTGTTCAATCCGGAAGAGGGGTGGTCCACGATAAACGTGAATTTGGTTCCCCTCGTGGTAGGCCATATTTCTTGTCCGTTCTGGGGTGGAACAGGAGAAGAGGGATGCGAATCCGGAAGAGTATCAGCGTGATTTTTGCGGGCCTGATGTTGATTGTAGTTAGTGGCTGTGCCGGTAACACCGCGAATTCAAACGTGCAGCCGCAGATGGGCAACGTGTTTACCCTTGGAACGGACGCTCAACCCATGTTCCCGAGCGTGATTTCCTTTGACGTCACAATCACAGGCATCACCGTGAACAATTCGGGCGGTTCACTGCCTGTGCTCTTGAACTCGGTCGATATCGATTTTGCCAAGCTCAGCGGTCTTCACGATCTGGTCGATCTTGAACCCGTGCAGCCGGGCAGCTACGATAGCGTGACGATTACTGGCAATACGCCGGTGATCGGCTACCTCGACACCACACAAACACCGCCCGCGTTGAACACCATCAATGGCACGCCGGGCACGTTTAGCGTCACCGTTCCGCTGGCAAGCACGCTGGTGGTGACTCCGAACGATCTGGTCGGTCTGCTGATCGACCTGGATCTCGCGCAGACCATCGAAACACAAAATGGCCAAGTGACAGGCACGATCAACCCGACCTTTAACGTTCGCGCGCTGATCTCTGGCCAGTCCGACGCGGAAATCGATTGCTTCCGCGGCGGCGTCACCAACATCGACACAACCAGTACGACTTTTGCGATGGAAGGGCCGCACGGCCGCACGTGGACCGTCGCGACCAACGCGCAAACCAACTGGGACGACAATAGCTCGTTCGGCGCGCTCACCACGAATTCCATCGTGGAGGTCTCCGGACAACTCGACCCGGTGACACACAACATCGACGCGGATGAAGTTGGGATTCTTTCGCAGGATCACTTCTTCGCTGGCGGCTTGGCTACTTACGTGAATCCGCAAACGCCCAATCCGGCGACTCAAGTGCAAGTCTACGTCCGTTCCGAGCTGCCCGATGTTCAGCCCGTGGCTCCCATCGGGGCAATCGACAGTTTCACTTTGGACGGCTCCGAAAAGTATTTCATCGGCGACTTCCACAATCCGTTGACGGTGCTGCTCTTCAACAACACCACACTGGCGCCCGGGCAGCGGCTCGGCATCGGCGGGGCATTGAACGGTTCAGGGAGCTCGCAGACCCTGACCGTGCACCGCGTCACGCTTGGGCGGCAGGGCCAGGAAGGCACGTGGGTGCCGGGGAGCACGCAGATTCAAAGCGGTAACTTGGGCACCTTCCAGATTAACGACAACTACCTCGCCGGCGTGCTCTTGCCTCAGCCGCTGACGGTAGTTTCCACCACGTTCACCAACTACATTAACCTGAGCGGCCTTTCCGCGCTTACTGGCGCAGGGCCGTTCGATCTGAGGATCGTCGGGTTCATCTTGGTGGACCAGCAAACGGGCCAGCAGGAAATGGTGGCTCGTTCCGTTGAGCTGCTAAGCACAATGTAATTTCGCCACGAATCGAACAGAAACACGAACGGCCCGCTGGCCTCTGCCGGCGGGCCGTTTTGTTTTTCATAGAGCCTTGCAAAATCGCGGAGTCCTTATTCGCTGCGGGAGGCCACGATTTCGCGCCCTTCCACTTGCACTTCAATGGCCAACGGCGGCCGCAATCCGATGCCGGCAACAACTGCCCCGCGCACCAGCCCGTTGGGCCCGCTGCCGTAATGCGTCAAATCATAGACGGTGTGCGTGCACGGATCGCCAATCATCGGATGGTTGGCTGCCAGATTGTAATCGGTTCGAAGTTTGTCGACGCTCGCGAATTCCAGTTCGCATGTTCCGTAGGGTTCACGAAGCGAAATAGCCCAGTACGCATCACCGGGCAAATGAACCAGCAGTGCAGGGGTCGTGTTGCCGTCTGCGCCGCGGTACAAGAATTTCCTCGTGCTCCAGGGCTCCTCCATCTCGGAAGTGGTGGCAACCGGGCCAGGAGCAACGGCGATCGTTTCCACGGGTTTCGGCGGAGCAGGTCGTGCAGCAGGCGCCGGAGCGGCCGCCTCAGGCGCGAGGTGCGCAGCTCGAGGTACTCCGTGCGCCCACCAGGCAAGCGCGATAACAAGCACGAGGATGGCGCCACCCCCAGCGGCCCACAAATAATACGGAGGCTGGCCCTTCGCTTCTTTCTTGGCGACCGGTTGTTGAGCGGGCGCCGCAGGCGCAGGCTTTGCCGCCGAGGTCGCTGGCTTTGCGGCCGCACGCACCGGTACGCCAGGAATAGCAGGCTGGGCCGCCTGGAGGTCGCTCGTTTTCTTGGGTTCGTCGGGCATGGGTGCGAATCGACTTCCGAAATCTCAGATTGCACCGCTATGCGACGAAAAGCAAGACACCGGCGTCGAGACAGTTAACGTCTCGAACCGGTGCGAAGCAATCCCGCGCGAACCCGCAACGGCTCTCTAGTGAAGAGCCTTCACCTTCACCGAATGGTGCCGGATGTAATCCTGCAGGTTGGCGAGACACAGAAGCAGCTCGAGAACCTGCTCATTACCGAACCCCGGCTGCGATGTCGAAAGCTCTCGCGCCACGTGGCGCGCATCTCCCAGAAGCCAGTCAATGGTTTGCTGCTCCACCGGCCGCGATTCGAGGCATGCGCAGCGAACTTGGTCCGCTCTTTCGACCGCCATTGCAACGAAATGGTTCAGGCAAACGCCGTCACCGGCCAAAACGGGCAAAATCTCCGCACTGCATCCAGCCACATGGCATGGGCGAGCCATCGTGGTGTCCTTTCTCGCCCGGCGAGGGAACCGGGCACAACGCTGCCACTATAGTCCTGTCCTAATGCTCGCGGTGTGCGGCGTGCCCAAGATGTAACGATGGCAGCGGTTCGTTCAGCGGCAGCGGAAAAAATAGGGCCGGCACAACTTCACCGGCCCTCTGGGGAATCGGGAATTTCTCTCGCTGAATTATTTTGACTCGATGTGAATCGTACCGGAGCTGGTGCGAAGCTCCACGACCGGACCGCCGGATCCAACTCTTCCGTGAAAGTCCCGCGGGCTGATCGTTCCTTCCGTGGTGATCGGGAATTTCGATTCAATGCTGCCCGAGCTTGTGTGCGCGTAAAGTTCAAACGACGTTTGTGCCGGCAGCTCGACGGTCAAATCTCCCGAACCGGTGTGAAGACGCCAATTTCCCGTCGGCGTCCCTTCCGCGGTGATGTTGCCGCTTCCGGTGCCGATTTGCACCCCGCCCTTCACGCCATTCACTTCGACGGTTCCCGAGCCGGTAGATACTTCGACGTCGCCTGCGCCGGATTGCGTGAGCCTCACGTCGCCGGAGCCGGTCGATGCCGTGATCGCCCCGGAAATCTGGTCGGCGCGAATGTTGCCGCTGCCGCTGCTCGCGCGCAGCCCGCCCTTTACGCCGGAAATGGTGATTTCGCCGGAGCCGGTACGCGCCACCACATCGGCGCCGATATCATTCAGTCTCACATCTCCGGAGCCGGACGACGATTCCGCCGGCCCTGCCAATCCCTCAACCGTGGAGTTGCCCGAGCCGGTCGCCGAGTGCAGGTGCGTTTGCGCCGGCGTCACGATGTCATAGCTGATCGAAATGTTGTGCATCAGGTCGCGATCCTCGATGTGCCCAATGGTAATCGTGTTGCCATTCTGTTCGATCGGCGGATGCTGCTCCAGATACTGCACCCGCGACTCCGCGTCTTTATCGCTGTCGCGCCAGCTTTCTCCCGCGTGAATCGTGGCGTGAATTTCCACTTTGCTGGCGTCGCCAGAATGGACGGTGATGTTTCCCGCACCGGTCGTCACGTCCAGATCGACCGGCCCATTCACACTCAGCGTACGGTCGAAGTGGCCGTCCACGGCGGCTTGTGCGGGAGGCGCGCCAATCACACCCAGCAGCGCCAGAGCCAGCGTTGCTCCGGCAAATTGCAGACCCTTCATCATGCGCCTTCACCTCTCTTTCCAGAGTTGTGGCCCGATTAAGATACGCAGAAAAGCCTCGCACTGTTCAGACGCACGCCGCGCCAAAGGGTGAGCACGCCCCAAGCGAGAAATCTCGTTCGGTACCGTTCCGGCTCTTGGTTTTCAGCGATTTAGAAGACTGTCGAATTGCGGGCGCTGCACTGTCGACGAGAGGGTCTGGTTCGTGCGGTTTAGAGCAGAGGTTCGTCGAGCAGGGCTTCGGCTTCGGCTTCGGTGATCAAATTACGCTTCACCAACAACCGGATCAGCCGCTGCGTGAGAGCGGAAGATTTATCCTTAGCGTGGGCAGCGCGGTGCGAGCTGCGGGGAGTCTCGAAACTTGCGGGGCGGATCGTCGTGAGTTCTGCCAGGCATGCGTCGAATGCCGCTTGCCTTTCGGGCGGCATTTCATTGAACGCCAGGCCCATTCCAAGTCCCGCCTGGGAAAAAGTTACCGTGCCGGGAGCTTCAAAGCTTATGTTGTCCTTGTGCAGTCGGATGCTCACATCCGAGTCCACCGGAAGCGGCATGAGCGTGTCCACAAAGCAGCCGCCGGGCCCAAGGTCCGTAGTTCGCGTGGAAAATCGCGTTCCCGATTTCAGCTCCACCACCTCGGCGGAAACGGTCAGCTGGTAACGGATCGCGTTGCGGCGCTCGGCCTCCGCTGTATTGGTTTGAATCGGCAAAATTGTCTTGGACAACGGAGCCATGAAGTTACCTTCTCCTTGATTCTTTGCTCGTGCCGAAACGCAAGGCGGCGCACACACTCACAGAGCAACACTCAACAGGTTGATTGTGGGCCTCGGCGGAAACGCGCGCAAGGAAGTCGCCGGGAAGGGTTTCGGAAGGATGACCTGTACCAGGGGCCGACGGAGCCTGTCCCTTCGTACAGCCATGAGTTCAGCTCTTACGCCTGTCCCGTTTTCTCCCTTTCTTGCGGGATGGCGCACGTTTCTTACGGCGCGGCTTGCGAAGAGGCGCGCGCTTGGCATTCCCACGCACACCGGCCGTCGCCGGATGCAACTCCTCTTCAATCGCCAGCGCCGCTTTGGGGGAAATGTTGACGAATTCCACGCCCACTCCCACGCCGTCCAGACAGTACCGGACTTCGCAGCGCGACTGGATTTCCACGCCAGTGCGCGCCAGCCGAAAACGCACGTTCAGCACCGTGCCCTCCGGAAAGTGCCGGGCGGTATTGATGAACATGCCGCGGCTGGAAATGTCCGGCAAGCGTGTCGCCACGGTGTCGCTATGCCCTTCGTAGGTGACGCTGAGATCCCGAAGGCTCGAGTAGCGCTCGGCCACTCGCGAACTGTTCCAGTTTCGCGCTGCTTTCGCCGGTTTTTTTGTGCGTGGTGTCATCCTCGTACGGCTCCTTCCCTCGACGTACCGACTGGGCTCGGCGGCAAGACGCGGGGAGAGCCGCAATAGGGGCAATAGGTAAACGAAGGTTGCAATTCGCGATGGCAATGCTCGCAGATCAGCGAAGGGATGCGCTCGAAGGGAATCACGCGAGAGACTTCCTCGATGGTTGTCAACCCTTCTCGCACTCGTTCCAGCGCATATTCCTGCATCAGTTTCATTCCGCCGGAGCGCGCCAGGTTGCGCATTTCGTCGTTGCGGGCGCCGTCGCGGACCGCGGCGCGTATGGCGTCGTTGAACGAGAGCAGCTCATACACGCCCACGCGGCCCTTGTAGCCTGTGCCGTCGCACGTATCGCAGCCCACCGGCACGAGTTGCGACTCCGGCAGTTCCGTCATTCCCGCTTCCAGCAGGCGAACGCGGTACGCGGGACTGGCGGCCATCTCTCCGCGGCACGAGCACAGCCTGCGCACCAGCCGCTGCGCGATGATGCCGGAGACGGACGCGGCGATCATGAATCCCGGCACGCCTAGGTCGAGCAACCGGCTGACCGCCGCCACGCTGTCGTTCGTATGCAGCGTGGAAAGGACAAAGTGGCCGGTCTGTGCCGCTTTCAGCGCGATCTCCGCCGTTTCCTTGTCGCGGATTTCGCCCACCATAATCACGTTGGGGTCTTGGCGCAAAATCGACCGCAGGCAATTGGCAAACGTCAGCCCGGCCTTGTTGTTCACCTGTACCTGATTGATGCCCGGCAGCGCATATTCCACGGGATCTTCCACCGTGATAATGTTCACCGTAGGCTTTCGCAGCGTGGTCAGCGCGGAATAGAGCGTTGTGCTCTTTCCCGAGCCGGTGGGTCCGGTAACCAGGAGCATACCTTGCGGCAGCGCGATTATGCGCCGCAGCTCCGCCGCGATCTCCGGCGCCAGCCCCAGATTCTCAAACTGCTGCATCGGAGCATCCGTCTGCAGCAGCCGCATCACCACCTTTTCGCCGTATTGCGTGGGCAACGTCGAGACGCGCAAATCGATCTTGCTGCCGCCGAACTTCACCATGAAACGGCCGTCCTGCGGCGCCCGGCGTTCGGAAATATCCATGTCCGCGAGGATCTTGATGCGCGAAACGACCGAGCTTTGTATCGAGCGCGGCACGCGAATCAATTCGCGCAGCATTCCATCCACGCGGATGCGCACCGCCGAGTCGCCGGCCTGCGGCTCGATGTGAATATCGCTGGCTTGCTTGGCCACGGCGGAGGAAATCGTCTGCGACACCAAGCGCATCGCCGGCGTGCTCTTATGCATCAGCTCCGCCTGCATCTCCTGCATCGCGTCGATATTTCTCTGCAGGGAGCTGGTTGAGACAAACTCCATCCTCCCCTCGGAGTCGTCATCTGCGGCCACTTTTTCGTCAGTGGGCCCGGCAGCCTCCAGGTGATACCACTTCGTGATGGCCTCTTTGATTTCCGGGCGGAATCCGATACGCGGAACCACGTCCGTGCCGGAGAGGAAGCGCAGTTCATCGATGGCGTGCAGATTTTGCGGCTCCGCCATCGCCACCACCAAACGATTGCCTTCGAAGTTGATGGGCATCACGCAGAATCGCAGCGCGACGCTGGACGGTATGAGCTGCAGAGCTTCCGGATCGATCTCTGCGCTACTCGCGTCGACGTAGGGAATCCGGCTGACTTCGGCGAGCGCTTCCACCAGGTCACTCTTGGCGACCAGCCCGCGCTCGAGCATCAGCTCGCCCAGGTGAATGACCTTGCCCTGTTGCTCTTCAATCGCGCGAAGCAGGTCCTCTGGAGAGATTTTTCCGCGCTCGCGAAGCACCTCTCCGAGTTTCTTGCGCTTCACTGACGCGCCTCACCGCTGGGCCGAGTGGACAGGAACGTGAGCAGCACGTTGGACATGACCCCACGAATATTGTTACCCAGTCGAAAAGTGTCTGCAGCATAAAAAGCAGATATGTTTGTCTAAAGTTAAAAGTCTGAAGCGTTAAGCCGGATCGGAGTGGACGATTATTGGCAGTTTTCCGGAAGCTGCGCCAGTTTCTGGATCGCCTCTGTAATATTCTTTTGCGCCGCCGCGTCAAGGAGGATCCGTGCCTGCGTGCAACTGCGCGAGACTCCGTTGCCCTCCAGGTACAGGTTCGCGAGCGGAATGGCCGCGCTCGTGTTTCCGGCCTCCAGCGAACGCCAGAACCAGTCCGCAGCTTCGACATAGTCTTGCGGCACGCCATTGCCGTTCAGATAATTTTCCGCGCGTTGGTATTCCGCCTGTCCGCTGTATGGGTTCCCAGGCGCTGGTGCGCTTGCCGACGTCGTCTTGGCCGTCTTTGTCGCGAATGGGTCGCTCGCCTGGCTGCCGGTCCTTAGTGTTCCCGGTTGCCGGCTGCTGGTGCTCGACTGCGGACCATTCGCCTGCCCAGCGCCGCCAATCGGCGCCTTTGCAACCGGCTCGACAGCGGAGGCCTCTGGTGTCGTCGGCGATTTGGTCACGTGACCCGGCGTCGCGGGGACTTGAGGCGCTTGCGCGGCCGTCGTCGCGGGCGCCGTATCTGCCGTGCTCCCGCTGGTCGAGACCGCGTCTGCCGCCGTCGCGTTTGTCGGCGCGCTAGGCGCAGGCGCTCCCGCCATGGCGTTCCCCACGCGCACAATCGCCTCTCCCAGCTGTTGGCGATGGTCCCGCACGTAAAAGGTAAGAATCGCTCCTGCCGCAATCGCGATGCTAATGATGAACAGCGCCGACCCTCTTCGAAGGTTCCGCTCGGGCTCTATGCTCGTCGCCGATCGCGCGAAAATATTCTCTGCATTCCGCGGAGGGAACAAAGGCGCATTGTCTTTCGGCTGCGGTATGCGCGGCCTCGCCGGCGCATCGTTCCTGCCCCACACCGAAAGGGAGGGCGCCGCCGAAAATGAATTCGTCCCTCGGCCGTCGCGCTTGCCCTCCGGAGCCCTTGGCGAAGTCGGCACAGCCTGCGGGCGCATTGGCACGGCAGAAATGCTTTGCGGCCTCGGCGCAGCCGCCGCTGGGGACACGTCACGTGCTGGCGCGGTCAGAATCGCGGGATCGGGAAGCGTTGCTACCGTTTCACGCGACGGAAACGCCGCCACGGGAGACGGTTCCGCAGGTGCCGCCGCGATGTCCAACGACGGCGCGCTCTCGGCCACTGGCGCTGGAGCTGGCGCCGGAGCGCCGCCCTCTTCCTCATGCCCCAACTCGGGCCTCGCCAGCCATTCGCGAATCAGGCTGTGCGAATCCTTGGAAAGCCTGCCAAAGGCCGCGCCAGCCGATTTGCCTTGTGCGGCCACCCACACCACGCGAGCCTTTACTTCCACGCGGTAGCCGGGACCGAGCGAAAAGGAAAGCGGAATTTCCGAGCCTAGCTCGACGGGCCCCACCGCCTGAAATGCGAGCCCCCCTTCGCTCAAATTCAGCACCACGCCTCCGTTCTCCGCGCCCATATCCAGGTATTCCGGGGTATAAAGGATCCGCCTTTTGCAGATCCGGCGTTCAGGAGTCGTCGCTTGCTCCATGAGGGTTCCTCTCAAAAATTCATCGCTGTGCTGGGGGAACAGGGCAGGGGCCTGGCATCTCCCATTATAGACGGCCAATTCGCGAGCAGCAATCACTGTTCGATGCTGGAAGCCGCTGAAAACAAGCTAGTTGCTGTCCCTCCCGCGGCTTTCCACAAGCAATTGTGCCAAATAATCCTTCCAAACCGCCGCCAACGTGTGCGTCCCATGCCCGCGCGTCTGGTCGCTGATCGGCAGCAATACAAACCGCCCGTGCCGCACCTCGCGAATCAGCCTTTCGTCGATGTGCAATTCCGGCGGATTCACAAAATCATCCGCGGAATTGATAGCCATGAGCGGCGCCGTGATTTTGCCCAGTTCTGACGAAGGATCATAGTCTCGCGAAGCATTGAACGCGTAAATCATGTCGTTCGCGTCCACGCCCTTCAGGCGCTCGGCCAGCGACTTCGCCAGAAACGCATCCGCCTCGTCGCGCGTGGGGTTTTCCTTCTGCCAATAGAGCGGCGCGCTGACCATTAGCAGCTCCACGTCCATCGCCGCGCGCAAGCCATTCATCGGCTCGCTCGTGTAGTTTCCGCCCTCCCACGCCGGATCGCTCTCGATCAGATCCATGATCATTTTCCGCGTCATCCGGTTGCGCCCCGCGATTTGCACCGGCAGGCACGCCAGCGGCATCAGCGCGTCCATGAACTGTGGATACGTCTCGCCCCACATCCACGTGTGCATGCAGCCCATCGACGTGCCCATCACCAGCCGCAGATGATTGACGTGCAACCCTTCGGTCACCAGGTCGTATTCGCCCTGCACCATGTCCGCGTAGTCGTACTTCGGGAATTTCATTCGCAGCCCGTCGCTCGGCTTGCTCGATTTCCCGTGCCCGATATCGTCGGGCAGAATGATGAAGTGCTTCGAGCTGTCCAGCAATTCTCCGGGCCCAAACAGCACGCCCGCAAACACTGGTTGCAGGAATCCCTGGCCCGTTCCTCCCGTGCCGTGCAGAATCAGCACCGCATTCGTCACTTTGCCGTGCGCATCCCGTGCCGGATTTCCCAGCGTCCAATAGTGCAGCCGCAGATTCTGCAGCGTCTCGCCATCGTGAAAATGAAAACCGTGAACCACGAAGTCGCCTTCTTGTGTGTCCCAATGTTGCGGCGCGGCCGCCGCGGACGTTTGTGCCGGTGAAACGCGCGCAAAAGCCAGCGCCGCCATCAATCCCAGAAAAATTGCGCCCAAATTTCGAATCATTACGTCGCTCTCCCCGCGAAATCCATATCACGTGGGGGCGCGCCACTTCAACCCTTTCATTCGCGCCAAAATTCACGCTTCCTGCCCACGTCTTCATTGACACGCAACAACCGCCGGAATAATCTTCACCGGCCCAATTCTCGGCGCGGAAAGCGCGGGCTCTCATCGGAGGAATCATGAAGCGCGGAATTTCCTTTCTGGCTTTACTTGCACTCTTGGCATTCGCGGCTCCTGCTTTGCTGGCGCAGGAGACGGACCAGATGCCTGTCGCTCCGTCGTCTAAATCCAGCGCCACGTTCGTGCGTTGTGGCAAATTGATTGCCGACGCCGACCAGCCCGCCATCGACGGTGGCGAAGTCATCATCGTCGACGGCAAAGTCACCGCCGTCGGCCGCGATTTGCGCGCCCCCGCCGGAGCCCAGCAGCAGGACCTCTCGAAATACACTTGCATTCCCGGTCTGGTCGATGCGCACATCCACATTTGGACTGGCCCGCGCGGTCAGTATCCGTCGGAGTCTCTTGCGGCTATTCGCGCCACCAAAGCCATGGCCTACGCCGTCGATTCCGGAGTTGTCGCCGCGCGCTCTCTCGGCAGCGGCGCCTTCGTTGACGTTGCCTTGATGAATGCCATCGAAGAGGGCACCATTCCCGGCCCGCATCTCGTTCCCGCCGCGCACGCTATTTCCATTCCCGGCGGCCACGGCGATTTCTACGATTTTCCTCCCGACCTCACGCCCGAAAATTACTACACGCCCGAAAACGGCTTCATCAATTCTCCCGCCGACGCTGAAGCCGCCGTTCACTGGCAGCTCAAATACGGCGCGCGTGTCATCAAGATTCTCGCGTCTGGCGGCGTGCTCTCCCCGCTCGATTCGCCGCTCTCGGAACAGGTTTCCGAGGAAGAGTTAAAAGTCATCGTCGAACAGGCCCACAACGCTCATGTGAAAGTCGCTGCTCACGATGAAAACCTGCCGACCATTTGGGCCGCCTTGCACGCCGGAGTCGATTCCATCGAGCACGGCGCGGGCCTCGATCAGGACGCCGCCAATTACATGAAGGAGCACGGCACCTATCTCACCGAGACGCTCTACATTGCCAATAACCTCATCGAGAATGGCGCGAAACTTCACATGCCCGATTACGTCACTCGAAAGGCCAACCTCATCTGGCAGGGCGAACTCCAGGGATTCAGCATAGGTCTGAAAACTGGCCTGAAGATCGCCGCCGGCTCCGACCAGAGCTACGAGCCGGGGAAGGGAACCGTCCGCGACGAAATCATGACCGAGGTGCGTTTTGGTGCCACGCCGCAGCAGGCCCTCTACTTCGGCACGAAAGCCTCCGCCGATCTGCTCGGCCTCGACAACGTTGGCGCCATCGCCGTCGGCAAGGAGGGCGACGTCGTCGCCGTCGAAGGCAATCCGCTCGAAGACATCCATGCCCTCGAGCGCGTTCGCGCCGTCATCGTCAAAGGCCAGTCCATGCCTCCGGCGAACCGCTACTGAGTAGAGCCGCAGCGAGAGACATTTGGCAGGGCTCAACCGCGGGTCTAGTGTAGGGGGAGGGTCTTCAGACCCTCCGCCGCGACTCCCGAGTCACGTTGTCATCCCGAACCCGGTCGCCCGCCTTTGGCGAACGGCGGTGAGGGATCTGCTTTTTTTTCCCGACTGGCGGGTCCTCCTGTTCCGCCGCATTTTGCTCAAAAATCGGCTCTTCCGGCATTTTCACCTTGGACGATTTTTTGATGCAAACAAAAGCCTTGACAACTGTTTGCCAGTCTGCTATATAGTTTATCTATAAACTCGCTTGGTGCGCCCAAGCGGGTTATTTTTTTGTCCGCCACTCGCAAATTCGCGCACGGAACTGCTTCGATTGACATTCCCGCTGCTCGCGCGCTACTTTGCCTCGGGCACTTCTACTGATGAGCGAAAACGCTCCCATACGAAAACACCGGGCCTGGAAGTGGATTCTCGCCAGCCTGTTGCTCTTGCTGTTTGCGGGCTATTTCACGCTCGCTCATTTCATGGGCGGCCCGCGCGACGTTTACGGCTTTCTGCGCTACGCCCTGCCGCAATGGCACGAGGGCGATCTGCACGTCGGCGATGTCGCTCCCGACGCGCGCGTCTACTCTCTCGACGGCCGCACCGCCTTTTATCTGCACGACAAGATTGGCAGCCGTCCGCTCGTGCTCATTTTTGGCAGCTACACTTGACCGCCCTTCCGCCGCGAGATTGGAAATCTCGTCAAGATTTACAATGACTACAAAGATCGCGCCGATTTTCTCACCGTCTACATTCGCGAAGCGCATCCGCAGGACGAATGGCAGATGAAATCGAACGTCGACGAGAATATCTGCTATCCGCAGCCGACCACGTTTCCGCAGCGCGTGGCCATCGCCAACGATTTCGTCACGCGCTTTCATTTTCCCCTGCCGATGGCCATCGACACCATGAACGACGCCGCCGATCGCACCTACGGCGGCTGGCCGGAACGGATTTACATCATCGACGAGAAGGGTAGGATCGTGTACCGCGGCGGGCTCGGCCTGTTTAACTATCACCCTGAAGAGGCTCGTGCCTGGCTCGCGCGCCGCTTCCCACCGGCGGTGTCTGCATCGCTGGCTGCATCGCCATCGCCGCGCTCTCGCTAGCGTCGCGCATCGGAAACATCCGGCGCACCAGCCAGTTCTTCCGCAGCTTCTTGCCATGGAACGGAATGAGCGCCATGCCGCGCAGAAAATCCCGCAGCATCGCTCCCTGTTGCCGGAACTGCGTCCATCCGCGCCAGCCCAATTTTCGCAGCAGCATCAGCCGCAATCCCGCCAGGCCAAACAGCATCCGCGAGAGCGACGCCGGTATCCCTTCCTCGCGGTGATATTCGTAGAAAACATAATTCATCGACTCGCTCGACTGCACCTTGATGAAATTCTCCAGCGCGTGATTCTTCGGATTCGCCGAAACCTCGCGGATCAGCTCGTGAAACTCCCGCGCCTCGCGCTCCAGCGTCGCCAAGTCCGCGAAACGGTTGATCAATTTCACGCCCACCGGGTCCCACAGGTAATCGTTCATCAGCGCGGGCAATCCCAGGTGAAAGAGTTTCGTCACGATCAGATGCACACGCAAATGGCACTGGTACGCGTCGCCCGTGCATTCGTAGAGCCGCGTTGTATCGCGCGTCAGGCTATGATGAAACGCGTTGAGCGCCGTATCCAGATCCGCCGTGAACTCTCGGCAATCGTATCCGCTCAATTCGCGCTGAATCATCGCCGCAATCTGCCGGATCTGCACCGACGACAGTGCCATTCCCACGCTGTACAGCGGATCTACCGTGTTTCCCGCGTCGCCGATGATGTACCAGCGGTCCGCCGAATAATGTTGCCGGCACTCCCACATGTACGAGCCGTAGAAATTCGTGTCCGTCACCGTGCCGCTGCGCACCAGCTCCACGATCATTTCGTGCTCGCGCCCCACGCACTCCAGGAACTGCTCCATCGTGCGCACCTGCCCGTGCGGATAAACGTCTTTGCGATAGGTGATCCCGATGCTGATAAACGGCGTGTCGTCCGGCGCGCGCATCGGAATGCACCAGATCCAGTTTCCTTTTCCGAAGAAATGGTGCGTCGCAAAATACGGAACGAACGCGCGATTCTCTTTCTTCACTGCGTTGATCCGCGCCAGAATCTCCGGATTGAAATTCGCCAGCCGGAACCAGAACACATCTTTCTGCTCCATCACCTTGTCGTTCAGTTGCAGCATTTTCGCCAGCACGCGATTGCGACCCGTCGCGTCGATCAGCCAGCGCGCCTGCAAAACGCTTTCCTGCTCCGCCGCGTCTCGCACCATCACCGCATGCAGCGCGCCATCGTGGCCCAAATCGACGCCCGACACCGTGCCGTCGATCATCTCCACGCCGTTTTCCACGTTGCGCCGCCGCACTTCGCGATCAAACGTGAAGCGGTTGATCTGAAACGACAGCAGCGGCGGCACCGTCGGAGTCTCATCGACGACGTACGTGCGGTCCTCGGGTCGGTCGATTTCCGGCTTGAAGTAGTAGGTGAGTCCGTACTTCGGAAAGTGCCGCTCGATCAGATAGGAGCCGAGTCCCAGCTCCAGCAGAAAATCAATCGTAATCTCGACGAACGACTCGCCGACAATCGGCCGATTCTTGTGCGGCCCCTCGACGACTGTCACCTTCAGTTCCGGGAAGCGCATCCGCAGATACGCCGCGGCAAGTTGCCCCGTCGCACCGCCGCCCATCACCAGCACATCGGTCGTCGCCGCGCTCATGCGCTCAACTCTTTGCTCGCGCTCGCTTGGCGTTCCAGCGCCGCGCGGTCCCATTTCCCGAGCGTCGCGCCCGCATCGTACGTGCTTTGCGCAAAATCCATCAGCGCATGCTCTGGAGATTCGCTCCCCCGCACTTCTTCATAGGGCAGAAAGAATTCCTTCATCTCTTTGCTGTAAAACGCCGCCGCGGGGCGCACCGGCGCCTCCGCGAATCCCGTCGCCTCCGGAGAGGCGTACGCATAAAACGCCGCGTCCATCGCGCCTTCCGTCCCCGGCCAAAATCCCAGGCTGATCACCTCGTGTGAATACGCCTCGCGCGTTACTCGGTCCGCGCCGGGCCGCTCCGGCGCGCGCCGGCCCGAAAATCGCGTCACCGCCAGGTCGAAGCTGCCCCAGAAAAAATGCACCGGGCTCGATTTGCCCAAGAAGCGCGCGCGGAATTCGTCGAAAACGGGTGCCACCGAAAGCAGCACGCGCCAAAATCGGCCCACATGCTCCGCATCATACGACGCGTGTACGTGGTCTTGGTCAAACCGGATCGGCTTGGGAACTTCCACCGGCATCGGCCAGATCTTCACGCCGATGCCCAGCGACGCGAGCGTCTCCATGAATTCGCCGTAAAAATCCGCCACCGAGCGCGGCGCCAATTTCATTTCGCGCCTCTGCCCGTCGCAGCATCGAAATTCCAGCACGTGTTTCAGGAAATCGAACTGCATCTCGAACACGCGCTCGCCGCAGGGAATCGCTTGCGTCGTCAGCCCGCGACTGTTCACGTGCAGCGTGATGCCCCACCAATGATTGATGTCCGGGCACAGCGCCAGCTTCACTTTGCCGGCCATCTGCGTCCACATGTGCAGCGTCGCACGCGTCGGCTCCCATTCCTTCAATGGCAGCGCCGGCCACGGATTTTCTTCCGCGCGTTTCGCTTCGGGATTCATCGTGTCACCTCGCCAGCCCAAACAGGAAAGCGGGCTGCAAAGCGGGCCCTCAGACCATGATTTCGTCTACGTAACACCAGCGCCAGTCCTCGCCCGGTTCGAACGACCGCATAATGGGGTGCTTCGTGGCGTGAAAATGCTTTGTGGCGTGCGTGTTCTTCGACGAATCGCAGCAGCCCACGTGCCCGCAAATCAGGCACAGCCGCAGATGCACCCACGTGTCCCCCATCTCCAGGCACTCCTTGCAGCCTTTGCCGCTCGCCGTCACTTTGCGAATTTCACTGACGTGCTTGCACGCTTGCGCCATGGCCGCCACCTCCACGCAGATTCTACGCCAGCGCACTCCCTCGCGCGAGCTTCACTTTCCACCGGAATTTGTTGCGAGTCCGCGACATGCAGGCTCCCATTCGCACAATTCCACGTCTTCAAGCGCTTTTCGCCGCACGCAAAAATTATCGTTAAGGGATTTTTGCAGTAGAACGTTTCGCCAAGAACGCCCGCGCCGCGGCCTCGCCCATCACCTTGTATCCCGCGTCGCCTGGATGCAAATGGTCTCCCGAATCGTACGCTGGCAAAAAGCGCTCGGGTTGCTGCGGGTCGCGTGTCACTCTGTCGAAATCAATCACGCCGTCAAACACGCCGCTCGTCCGTATCCAGTCATTCACGGCCTCGCGCTCCGCCTCGCCATCGGTCGTTTGGTAAAACGCGCCGCCGAACGGCGTCAGCGTCGCGCCGAACACGCGAATGCCATGCGCGTGCGCGCGCTCCGCGATCTGCCGCAGCGCGGCGATCATCTCGTCGGCGCTCACCGCGTCGCCGGCGTATTTTCCGTCCTGCATGTGCGGCCAGCCAATGTCGTTGATGCCTTCGAGCACGATCAAATACCGCACGCCCTCCTGCGCGAGCACGTCGCGGTCAAATCGCGCCAGTGCGTTTGGCCCGTCCACGTCGTGCAAAAGCCGGTTGCCGGAAATTCCCTCGTTCAGCACCGCAAGCGACGCGCCGTTCGCGCCGCCAGCCTCCGACACTTCGTTCGCCAGAATATCCGGCCAGCGTTTGTTCGCGTCCAGCGTTGCCGCCGCGCCATCGGTAATCGAATCGCCCAGCGTCACGATGGCCGCGGTGCGCTCGCTCGCCTGCACCTCGATGCCCGAAAGTAAATACCACGACTGTTCCGTTTTCGCGCCCGGCATGTCCGCGCTCGCGCACCAATCGCCCGGCCCGAAAATGTACGTCGTTGCACGCCCTAGTGAATGCCACGATGCCGGCCCCTTCGTGTCTGGCAAAAACACGCTCACCGTCACGCTCGCGAGCGCCGGCACATCCAGACGCACCGGATCGCTCATCACCATCGCGCCCGGCGGAATCGTGAACGACGCTCGCCCGCTAAACGTCAGCGCGCGATCCGTCCCCGCAACGATCGCCGCGCCTTTGTCTGTCAGCGCCACATGCGCATCGCCCAGCGTCACCGCCGCGCTGCCGAACGCATTCGAGAATTTCACGCGCAGCTCCGCGCCGCCGATGCTCACGCGCACGATCATCCGCACCGTCTGGTTGCTGAACCCTGGATTATCCGCATTCGCGCTCGCGGGTGGCATTTGCGGCGACGCGCCCCACGTCCCAACCCAATGCTCGCCCATCGCGCGGCCCTGCGCCGCCGCGAATACTGGCAGAAATGCGCAAACCATCGCAAGAGTCGCCACGCGAAATATGTGTTTCCCGGCAAAGGCAGAACGGCTCATGCTCGCCTCCGGTCGCGCAGTATACACCGCCGGTGCCCGGACTTTGCTCCAGAAGAAAGTTGGGGAAGGGAAGCTGCAGAAGGAAGCCGCGTAAGAAGCAACGCCGATGTGCGCCACCGTCAGTGCCGCGCGCGTGGCGCAATCAAGAAGTGGTGCCGAGGGGCAGAGTTGAACTGCCTACGCCGGCCTTTTCAGGGCCGCGCTCTACCGGTGAGCTACCTCGGCACGGGAACAATCAGCGATTTTACGGGCGCGCCGCGAGCGTGTCAATTCGCATCCAACCAGGGTACAATCGAACCACCGTAGCAGGGGGGAGTCCATGTTTCGCATCGCCGTTGCACTGGCGCTAGCCTCGCTTCTGGTGCCCATCGCCGCCGCGCCCGCCGACTCGCCGCAGACTCCGCAGATTCACGTCGCCACGCGCCTGGTGGAAGTCGGCGTCATCGTGCGCGACAAAAACGGCCCGGTCGCAAATCTCACCAAGAACGATTTCGTCGTCCTCGATCGTGGCAAGCCGCGGACTATCAGCATTTTCACCGTCGCTGACGCTTCCGTCCGGCAGCCGCAGCACCCCGAGCAGCCGCTGCCGCTGCCGCGAAACACGTTTTCCGACCTGCCGCGGTATGCTGCGGCCGTGCCGCGCAGTGTCACCGTCGTCCTGCTCGACAATCTCAACACTCTCTACGGCTCCGCTCCGCAATCGAAATATGAAAAAACGCCTTTCTGGGTCGAGGACCTTGCTCTACAGAACGCCAAGCAGCACCTCATCCAATTCATACAGGAGCTCCAGCCGCAGGATCGCATCGCCATCTACGCCCTTCGCAACGGGCTATACGTGTTGTCTGATTTCACCAATGACCGCGACCAGCTCCTCTCGATTGTGAAAAACTACGACGCCACCTCGATGACCAATCGCCAGGTCGTCGAGCCCGGCGACACCGTCCTCAGGTTCCCCGGGCATGATAGTGGCGCCGAAGATGCTTTCAAGCAGGGAAGCGGCTTCGACAACGGAGCCGCCTTGCGCCTGGCGGCCGCGGCCAACGAGGACCGCGCTGCGCAAACCATGGCCGCCCTGCAGCAAATCGCCGCCCATGTCGCCAATATTCCGGGACGCAAGAATCTCGTCTGGCTCACCGCGAATCTTCCTTTTTCCGGCGCCGCCATGGCCCACGTGCTCAGCCCTGCGAATATCGCCGTCTATCCGGTGGACGCGCGCGGCCTGCTCGCCAGTGCGCCCACCGTGGCTATCGGCGCTTGGGGGACGGCCGACTTCGATAGCGTTTCCGGGGCGAACGGCCACATGGACAATATGCCCGGCCAGTCCGATCAGCCCATCGGCATCACCACCATGCAAATGCTCGCCGACGACACCGGTGGCCAGGCTTTCGTCAACACCAACGACATCACCGGCGCCATTCGCAAAGCCGTCGAAGATTCCGCTGTCACTTACACCCTGGGCTTCTACATCGATCGCGACGCGCTCGACGGAAAATTCCACGAACTCAAAGTCGAAGTGAAGCGCAGCGGTCTGACCGTGCACTACCCCAAGGGCTATTTCGCGTTCCCGGACACCGTTCCCACAAAAGACGAGGACCAGATCCGCCTGCTCACTGCCGTGCGAAGTCCGATTGAATCGTCCGTGATTCCGCTGCAGGCCACTCTTGCCCGCGTCGACCAGCCCCAGCCGAATTCCCTGAGCCTCTCCTGCTCCATCGATATTCACAAGCTCCAGCTTGCTCAGACCGGCGATCTGCACAAGGGTGCCGTCATCGTATACGTGTTCGAGCAGGACCAAACCGGCAAGGTCGTCTATCAGTGGGAAAAGGGCTACGACTTTCAAATCACCGATCCTCAGTATGCCGCTCTGCTGAAGTCCGGCATGATGTTCCATCAATACTTGCATCCCAAGGCCGGCGTAACCACCGTGCGTGTGCTGGTCGAAAACGCGAGCACCAACCAGCTCGGCAGCCTCATCATTCCTTTGTCTCAGGTCAACTGACGCCAGAGTTGCGTCAGCTTGCGCAGGGAAGGGCAATCACTTCATGGATTCGTCGAACTCGCGCATCCACTCTTTCTTTTTCAGCACCTCGCGCGCGCGCGATCCGTCCGGCGGCCCGACGATGCCGTCCTTCTCCATCAAATCAATCAGCCGCGCCGCGCGCCCATAGCCCACGCGGAGTCGCCGCTGTAGTGTCGAAGTCGACGCGCGCCCCATTTCGCAAACCACGCGCACCGCTTCTTGGTAGAGCTCGTCATCCACTTCTTCGCCGCCATCCGCGTTGCCCTCCGCAGATGCCGCGTTTTCATCCTTCGGCGGCTTGAGCAGCTCTTCGTTGTAAATTGCCTTGGCTTGGTCGCGCCAGAATTCGCACACCGCCGCGACCTCGGACTCGGTCACCAGCGGCCCGTGAATGCGGTGTATCCGCGACGATCCCGCCGGCAGGTACAACATGTCACCGCGTCCAAGCAGCGATTCCGAGCCGTTCGTGTCCAGAATCGTCCGCGAGTCCACTTTGCTCGCCACGCGGAACGAAATGCGCGCCGGGAAATTCGCCTTGATCAGGCCCGTAATCACGTCCACCGACGGCCGCTGCGTCGCCAAAATCAAATGGATGCCCACGGCTCGCGCCATCTGCGCCAGCCGCGTAATGGACTCCTCCACGTTCGTCGTGTCCACCATCATCAAATCCGCCAGTTCGTCGATGACGATCACGATGTACGGCAGTGGCTTGTGCTCCGTGTCTTCCGTTTCGTCGAAGAGCGAAAGCGAAGTTCCTTTTTCGAATGTGCGATTGTACTGGTCGATATTCCGCACGCCGCGCTGCGCCAGCAGTTTCAAGCGCCGCTCCATTTCGCGCGTCGCGTTGCGCAGCACGTTCGATGCCACCTTGGGGTCCGTCACCACCGGCGTGAACAAGTGCGGAATGTCCTCGTACAGTCCCAGCTCGATGCGCTTCGGGTCGATCAGCACCACCTTCATTTCATCCGGCGTCGATTTGTACAGCATCCCCATCAGCATGGAATTGATGAACACGCTCTTACCCGTTCCCGTCGCGCCGGCGATCAGCAGGTGCGGCATCTGCGTCAAATCCGCCGCGCGAATATGCCCCACCAGGTCCTTGCCCAGCGGCAGCGCCAGCTTCGTCGACGAATGCGAGAATTCGGCCGACTCGATCACCTCGCGCAGCGCGATCGTTTCGCGGTGCGGATTCGGCACCTGTATGCCCACCGTCGATTTGCCCGGGATGCGTTCGATCAAAATCGATTCCGCCTTGAGCGCCAAACACAGGTCGTCCGCCAGGCTCGTGATCCGGCTGTACTTGATTCCCGCTTCCGGCTTCAGCTCGAACGTGGTCACCACCGGCCCCGGATTGATCTGTGTCACGTGTCCGGCCACGTCAAATTCCGCGCACTTCTGCTCGATGGCCCGCGCGTACTCTTTCAGTTCCGGCTCCGTCATCCGCTCGCCGCGCTCCGAGAGCCGCAGCAATCCCGGGGAAGGGAGGCGATACGCCGTTTTGCCTTTTGAAATCTTGGGCTCTGAACTCGGCCGCCGCGAAGGCGTTATCGGCTCCCCGTCGCCGCGCTCGCCAAATGTAATCGTCGGAATCACGCGCCGCGATTCCTTCGCCGGCTCCTCGATTTCCTCGTCTTCATCTTTCGCTGCGGCCTTCACCGACTTCAGTTGCGTCGCCACCGCCGGCCGGCCCGCGATCTTGATCTCTTCCACGCGCCGCCGCAGTTTTTCCGAATCGCGCGCTTCGCGCCAATCTCTGAACCGGTCGATCAGCGCATAAATTCTCTTGCCAAGGAAACCGTCCGCGGCCAGCGGGCCTTTCATCCATCGCGCCGTTCCCGCGAACGTAAACTGCGTAGTCAGAAACAGCCCGGCGACAATGCACGCAATCGACACCACCTGTGAGCCAATCGAATTGAATCCCGCGCGCAGCATCTGCGCCACCATCTCGCCGAGCATCCCGCCCGGCGGCAGCGCCCCGCGCACGTCCGGCAGGCCCACCAGCGAAAATTCCGCGGGCAGGGCAAAAACGAAAAGCGCCGCTCCGATCACTTTCGCCACCGGCGCCTCTACCTTCTTGCTTCGGAACCAGAACACCGCCAGCAGCAGCAGTCCGACGGGGAAGAGAAACGCCGCGTAACCCAGTCCCTGGAAGAAAAGGTCCGCGACGTGCGCCCCGACCGGCCCGATCCAGTTGTGCGCCGGTCCGCCAATCGGCGGCGGCGCGGACACGTTGAACGAAGCATCCTGCGGCGAATACGACAGCAGGCTCAGCGCCAGCAGCACGCCAAGCGTCACCCCGATGAATCCGACCAGCTCATTGATGCGGCGGTTTTCCGTCAGTTCGAATATGCGCACAAGAATCTCCTGGGCTGTGGGGAAGGCCTCAGCGTCTTCATGGGATGCGCGGGCGCCATCACGCATGCCCCTTGTGGAGGAACACCAGCGCCACAACTATACCGGGCCAAAGCTGCCAGTAAACCAAAATGTTTCTCCGTGCGTACCAGATAACACATGAGCGCCAACCATCTCCTTGTCAGTAGCCGAGGTGATACAGATACGCCACGCCGCCGGCGGCGAAGAGGCAATAGATTCCAAACCAGTACCACCTTCCGTTTTCCAGCCAGCGGCTCAGCCATTTCAGCGCCAGCAGTCCGGCCGCGAAAGAAAAAATCATACCAACGATTCCCGGAGTCAGCGCCGGACCCCAATGCACCCCATAGCCACTAAGATGCGCCGTTTTATACACGCGTCTCAGTTCCCATGCGATGGCCAGCGGCGTAATCACAACCACCATCGCAAAGCTGTACCATTCGATCTCCGTGCGTTCTCCGCCGGTGAGCAAGCCGCCTGAGATCGTCACTCCGGAACGCGAAAAGCCGCGGAAGGGAATCGCGAATCCTTGCAAAATTCCCATCACGATGGCATCCAGCCAGTGAATCCCGCGCCGCACCGCGCTTTTGTCCGCCTCCGTTTCCGGACGCCTCACTTCGCGAAGCCCGGCGTACAAAATCAGCACTCCGGCGAGCGCCAGCGCCGGCGCAATCCAGTTCAGTTTATTGAAGAGCGCTTCGATGTCCGCGTGTTGTCCGCCGCGGCTCAGCACTCGTTCCACCAGCTTATTCACAGGCACGAAAACCAATCCGGAAAGCAGCGAGGACACGAAAATCAGTTTCACGAACCAGTAAAATCTTTCCCACGACGCAAAAATGTCATGCATCCATCGCCGCCAAAAATATACGATCACGGCGAACATTGTGCCCGTATGCAGCAGCACCAACAGCAAGGCGTTGTTCGGCGTGGACATGTTTTCATGCAGCAGTTCGGCCGCCACGATCACATGCGCGGAGCTCGATACCGGCAGCAATTCGGCTAGCCCTTGTACAATCGCCAGAAGGATGACATGCCACAGAACCATTCAGTTCTCCGTGCCGGCCCGATTCACCAGCGTTTTCGACATCGCCAATGCATCCAATCCGTCCGGATAATAATTCGGCAATCGGCCGTGGCTACGATATCCATGCTTTTTCCAGAACGCAATCGCCGCTTCATTGTTCGTTGCTGTTTCCAGCCACACTTCGTCCACGCCGCGCTGCTCCATCTGCTCCTCCGCGTGCCGCAGCAGCGCCGATCCGACGCCCGTCCGCCGGTAAACCTCCAGCACGTCGATGGTGACGATGTGTCCGCGCGTATTTCGGCTCACGCTGATGATGAACCCGGCGATTCTCGCCAGCGAATTTTTCGCCCTCGTTCGCGCCTGGGCCACCAGGCACTCCGCGCCGCGCAGGCTCATGTACCATCGCAGCTCCTCGCGCGTGTACGCCACCGCCGTCGAGTAGCACACCTGATCGATCGCGTACAGCGTCTCGAAATCCGCTTCGCGCGCGGTTCGCAGCGACAATTTCATCGGGGAAGGGAAGCGCCGCACGTTCACTTTCCGAGCTTCTTCCGTTTCCGCTTTTGCTCCACGACGTACCGCGAAAACGCGCCCAGCGCGTCCTCCCACATGCGGTCGATATAGGCGCGCAGCTCCAAGAGCGCCTCCGGGTTCAAATTGAAATAGTGGCGCGTGCCTTCCCGCCGTTCCGTCACCAGCCGCGCCTGCCGCAAAATTTTCAGATGCTGCGAAACGGCCGGCCGCGTCACCGGCAGGCCCTCGGCCAGCTCCCCCACGGTCATCGGCCGCCTGCGCAGCCGCTCGAGCATCGCCTGCCGCGTGGGATCGGCAATCGCCGCCAGTTCCTTAGGACCGTAAGCCATAACTAACTGTAAGTATATGCTTACCGTAATGTCAAGCACAAAGTCGCCGTGGGCCAGCGTGGATTGTCGTGATCGTGACACAAGGAGTCACAATTCACGCTGGCCCGTTACCCACAAACTAGCTTGGTTACAGGCAACGGCAGGAAGGACCTTACGGCGTGCTTACACTTCGAGGATGACAGGCAAAATCATCGGTCGCTTGGAGGTCTTCTTGTTGAGAAATTTCTTCAAATCCACGCGGATCTTTTCCTTGATCACACTCCAATCCATCTTCTCTTCCGGGTTGGATTGTTCCATCGTTTTCAGGATCACGTTGCGCGCCAGTGCCAGCAGCTCTTGACCGTCGTCCATGGGCAGAAATCCGCGTGTCACGATTTCTGGCGACGTTTCCATCTTCCCGCTGTGTTTGTTGATGGCGATGATCGGCACCACCACGCCGTCTTCCGCCAAGTGCCGCCGGTCGCGAATCACTACTTCTTCGATCTCTTCCAGCGACCCGGAATCCACAAACACGCGCCCCACCTGCACCGGCTCGCGCCGGAACGCTCCGTCCGGAGTGAACTCGATCGGCTGCCCCGACTCCACCATCAGAATTTCGCCGGAGACCGAGCCCACTTGCCGCGCCAGCGCCGCGTGCTGGAAGAGCTGCCGGTATTCGCCGTGTATCGGCACGAAATATTTTGGTCGCACCAGATTCAGCAGCAGCTTCATCTCTTCTTGGCTTGCGTGTCCCGAAACGTGGATTGGCGCCGATCTTCCGCTTTCGTAATAAACCAGCACGCGCCGCCGGAACAGATGATCGATCATTCGCGAAATCGTTTTTTCGTTTCCGGGAATGATTCGCGCGGACAGAATCACCGTGTCGTTTTCTTGCAGCTCCAGCATGCGGTGATTGTCCACCGCGATGCGCGAGAGCGCGGACATCGGCTCGGCCTGGCTGCCCGACGCCAGGATCACGATTTTTCGCGGATCGAACGATTTAATGTCCTGCGGCCGCACCACCGATCCGTCGGGTATGCGCAGCTTGTTGAGCGAATGCGCAATCTCCACGTTGTCGCCCATGCTGCGGCCGATGAACCCGATTTTGCGCCCCTGCTCAGTGGCAATGTCGATCACTTGCTGAATGCGGTGCACGGAGCTGGAAAAGCACGAAACTACCACGCGCTTCGGCGCCGCGCGGAAAAGCTCTTCGAGTCTCGGTCGCACCGCGCGCTCCGAAGGCGTATAGCCCGGCCGCTCCGCGTTCGTCGAATCCGCAAAAAGCGCCAGCACGCCTTCCTCGCCATAGCGCGCGAAGCGGTGCAAATCGAAAGGTTCGCCGTCGATCGGCGTGGGATCCACCTTGAAGTCGCCGGTGTGAATCACGATTCCCAGCGGCGTGCGTATCGCCAGCGCCACGCATTCGATGGTGCTGTGCGTCACGTGCACAAATTCCACTTCAAACGGCCCCAGCGTCACCTTCATTCCCGGCGAAATTTCGCGCAGGTCCGCTTTTTCCAGCAAGCCGTGCTCTTCGAGTTTTTTCCGCACCAGCGCCAGGGTGAAGCGCGTTCCGTAGACGGGGCAGTTCAGATCCGGCAGCAGGTAAGGCACGGCGCCGATGTGATCTTCATGTGCATGCGTCAAGAGCAGCGCACGCACGCCGCGGTTCTGCTTGAGGTACGTGATGTCGGGAATCACTATGTCGACGCCGAGGAGTTCCGTTTCCGGAAACATCAGGCCCGCGTCGATGGCGAGAATGTCCTCGCCGTAGCGGAGGGCCATCATGTTCATTCCGAACTCGCCCAGGCCGCCCAGCGGGACCATCCACAAGGAAGGTTTACTCAATTGTCCGTTTTCGTCTCACTTTCTGGCATTATCGTATCACAGGTGCGGTTTTGCGGTATTTGATGCGCCAGCGGAGAGCGACATCAGCGCGGGAAAACTTATTCGAAGCGCAGCGCTTCAATCGGGTCCAGTCGCGCCGCTTTTTGCGCCGGATAGAAGCCGAAGAACAGTCCCACGAACAGCGCAAATGCTGCTGCGATAACGATCGCCGACGGCGGAATCTGCATAGACCACGCCAGCGTGCTCGCCAGCAAGCGCGACGTAAATACTCCGAAGAAAACTCCGCATATTCCGCCCAGCGCGCTCACGATAACCGCTTCGGTCAGAAACTGCAGTTGTATGTCGCGCTCCGTCGCGCCCACGGCCATGCGCACGCCGATTTCCCGCGTCCGCTCCGTCACCGACACGAGCATGATGTTCATAATTCCGATTCCGCCCACCAGCAGCGACACCGATGCGATGCACGCCAGCATCAGCGTAAACGTATTGCTGGCTTGTTCCTGCGCCTCCAGAAATTGCGTGGGCGTGCGAATGCTGAAATCGTCCAGCTCCGAAGGCCGCAAATGGTGCCGCTGCCGCAGCAGCCGCTCCGCCAAATCATCAGCGGGCCCAATCGCATCCGAGGAAGTCGCCGAGCAAAAAATATCATCCAGCCAGTAATTCCCAAACACCTTGCGCTGCGCCGTTGATATGGGGATGGACGCCGTGTCATCCTGGTCCCAGCCGTACGGGGTCATACCTTTTTCCGAAAGTATGCCGATCACTTTGAACGGCAATCCGTTGATTCGCACCGTTGTGCCGATGGGATCTTCGCTCGGGCGATAGAGTTGATTCACCACCGTTTGGCCCAGCAGCACCACTTGCGCCGAGCTTGCTACGTCGTTTTCTGAAAAATTGTTTCCTCGCGCGATCGGCCAATTCTTCACTTGCAGAAAGTTCGCCCCGGTGCCGCGCATGTGCGTGTACCAATTCTCGTTCCCGTAAATAATCTGCACATGCCCATCGGTATTCGGCGAACACTGCTTGAGCATGGGAATTTCTTTTGGCAGCGCCAGCGCATCGTCGTTCGTCAGCGACTTCGTGTTGTCGTTGCCGGTGCGTACGCCGTTGACGTTCCGTCCGCCAGCTTCCACCCAAACCAGATTATCGCCCAGTTGCGCAATCTGTTGCCGAATCTGCTGCGAACTGCCCTCGCCGATGGCCACCGTGCAAATCACCGCGGCGATGCCGATGGTGATGCCCAGCATAGTCAGCGCCGTGCGCATTTTGTTGCGCGCCAGCACGCGTAGGGTCATGCGCGCCAGATCGCCAAACGCAGTGCTGTGATTCTCTTTCAGATCAGGAGCCATTCGTGTCTCATGCTATTAGACGCATTACCTGGGCGTTAGGTTTTGCAAAGTTCGCGCGCAACAGCAAAAGCGCAAACGTCGTCTCAGTGGTCATGGTGCCCGGCGAAGAGCCGCGCAATCGCCACCAGCACCACGGCGCCGACGAACGCCGCCGCCAAACTGCCCAGCACTCCGCCGGCGCGGATGCCCAGCTTGTAGAAAATCCAGCCGCCGACCACCGCGCCAATCAGTCCCAGAATAATATCTGCCAGGCAGCCGAATCCGCGCCCGCGCGACACCGTTCCTGCGAGCCATCCGGCAATCAGTCCGATGATGATCCATCCCAGCAGGCCGTGGCTGTAATAGAAAAACTCCATTGCGCTCCTCCGCCTGAATCGTCTCTGAATTTAGAAATTAGTTTTCTTCTTACTGTGTCGGCAGATCTGGCTCCGCTTCAGCTCATGCAAAACACGTAGCCCAAAATCTTGTACACAAGCTTCGCCGCCAGAAAATCAGATGCGTGATCCCCATGCTGAGGTAACAGCTCCACCACGTCCGCGGCCACGATTTTCCGCGCCTTCGCCACTTCGCGAATCAGCGTGGTCACTTGATACCAATCGAGCCCGCCCGGTTCCGGCGTGCCCGTCGCCGGCATGTATGCGGGATCGAAGCCATCCAAATCCACCGTGAGATAAACATGCTGCGAAAGATCAGCAACCACGCGCGGAATCCATTTGTCGAGCGGCGCGCGCGCAATGTCCCGCGCCCAGTAAATTTTTGTCCGCAAATGCGGAAGCGCTTCCGACTCTTCGATCGAGAGCGATCGAATCGCCACCTGCACCGCCGGACACATCTCCACCACGCGCCGCATCGCCGACGCGTGGCTCGCGGGATTGCCTTGGTACGCTTCGCGCAGGTCCGCATGCGCGTCGATCTGCAGCACGCTCAGATCGGGGAATTTCCTCACCGCGGCGGAGACCAGCGGCGGCGTAATCGAATGCTCGCCTCCGAGCGCCACGGGAAATTTTCCATCCGAGAGCAGCGCCAGCTCTGTGGTGTGCATCTCCACCAGCACTTTTTCCAGCGTGCCCTCGGCGGTATCGATGGGCGGCAGCGTGGCGATGCCGATTTTTGCGAACGTCTCCACGCCGAGCTCTTCATCCCACGTTTCCATATTGCGGCTCGCGGCGATGATCGCGCCTGGACCGTTGCGCGTGCCGTGCTCGTACGTTGTCGTCCGCTCCAGCGGAATCGGAAAAATCACCGCGCGCGAATCCTTGTAGCGCGAATTTTCTTCCGGAATCCCGCCGAAGTTTTCCGCCGTCATCGCTGTGTAAGTTTTCAGCAACACTGTAAAATCATCCTTCGATTTTATTTTTTTCTTTCTTCTTGTCGCGCTCTGTACTATTTATAGCCGTAAGAGTGCTTCGGAGGTGATACATTACCTGCGGGGATACTGAATGGCAAAGAAAAAGGGAATCACGGACAGAATTTTGCACGATCCGATTGCGAATCGCTTGACCCCGACCTATCCGCTGGATCTCTCGAAAGCCCGAACCGTCGATGAATTGGTTCGCGCCATGGGCCAGACCGCTTTCACCGCGCGGCAAGTCGGCGACGCCGCGGATGTTCTCGAAGCCATGGCCCGCGATCAGGATTGCTTCGTGGTGCTCACGCTTTCCGGCGCGATGACCGTTGCCAAAATGGGCCTGGTGTTTTGCGACCTGATCGATTCGGGAATCGTGAATGCCGTTGTTTCCACCGGCGCGCTGATGGCTCACGGTTTGGTCGAAGCCGCCGGCAAGCAGCATTTCCGTTACGACCCCAAAATGGGCGACAAGGAACTTTTCTTCGCCGGCTACAATCGCGTCTACGATTCGCTCGAGCCGGAACTCAATCTCGATTACATCGAGGAAATTGTGGAAGCGCTGCTCGAGAAATGGGATCCCGAGGAAACCGTCTGCAGTTGGAAACTCAATCGCTGCATCGGCGAATATTTGATTCGCCACGCGCACGGGCGCGGCATCCTGAAATCCGCGGTCGAGAAGAACGTTCCGGTTTTCATTCCCGCGTTCACCGACTCGGAATTGGGCATCGACTTCGCACTGCATAATCGCCAGCGCCGCAAAGAAGGCCGGCCGGTGCTGCGTTTCGATCCCTTCGCTGATTTCGAGCATTTCGCCGAGACCATGCTGGCCACCAAGCGCATGGGAATTTTCACCGTCGGCGGAGGCGTGCCGCGCAACTGGTCGCAGCAGTTCGGCGTGTACGCGGAGTTGCTGGCGCGCCGCGGCTACGAAGAAATGCCGCTCAAGCGCTACAATTACGGCTTGCGCATTTGCCCCGAGCCGGTGCATTGGGGCGGGCTTTCCGGCAGCACTTACACCGAAGCCGTTTCCTGGGGGAAATTCGTGCCCAAAGATGAAGGCGGCCAATTCGCGGAAGTTTTCGAAGACGCCACCGTGGCCCTGCCGCTCATCACTGGAGCAGTTCTCGAGCGCATCGGCTTTTTCGACCGCTCGGCCAAGCGCGCGAAAAAAGGCGCTGGCTCAAACCATCACGCGGTGACCCAGACCACACGTTAATGAAGCGCAGCGCCACATCACGAAGGAGCAAGCAGATGAGTCCGAAAAATAACGACAAGCGCGGTCCCGATTATAATCAGCTCGAAGCGGGAACCTCCCAGGCCAGACCGCTTCTCCACCAGCACGCCCACGAGATCCAGCCCTACGGCAAAATCGCCAAGCTGCCCATCGCTCTTGACGAAAAAGTCTGCGCCGCGAGCGCCGACAATCTTAATCAGCTCCTCGCGGACACCATCACTCTTCGCGACATGTACAAAAAACATCATTGGCAGGTGACCGGCCACACCTTCTACCAGATTCATCTGCTCTTCGATAAGCACTATGGCGAGCAGAACGAATTGGTCGATGCGATTGCGGAAAGAATTCAGACCCTCGGCGGCGTCAGCATCGCCATGGCTCCCGACGTGGCCGAGACCACCATCATTCCTCGTCCACCGCGTGGCCGCGAAGAGTTGCCCGTGCAGCTTTCGCGCCTTCTGGAAGCGCACGAATTTATTTTGAAGGAAACGCGTGCGTTTGCGCGCAACGCCGCGGATGCCGGAGACGACGGCACCAACGATTTGCTGGTCAGCGAAGTAATTCGCACCAACGAATTGCAGGTGTGGTTCCTCGCCGAGCATCTCGTCGACACGCCCACGGTTCGCGCGGATAAAGCGCAAAGCGCTTCCAGTGGCCGCTAGAAGTTCGACTAGAAGTTCGGCGGGAATATTTTTCGATTCGTCACAGAGTGCGAAACCGCGCGTTCCGGAGCGGACGCGCGCGCCTTCGGCTCCCGGCGCATCCGAAGGAATCGGCAAGTTTCGAAACGCCCGCCCGATTTACATTTTTCCGCTTCCTTCGCGCTCCTGGTAGACCACGTGTCCCTCGCGGTCGCATTCTTCCTGTTCCGCCTTGGTCATCGGCGTAGTTTTCTGGCCCGCCGGCACGGACATGCACCGTAAATGATTCTCAAACGCAGGCGCTGAAAACACGAAGACCAGGCTGGCCGTGTCGCTGCCGATATTCTTCAAATGCACCCAGGTATAGGCAGGAATGAACACCATTCCTCCTGCGTGTAGATCGCGTTCCTGGCTGCCCAGCCATACATGAAGCGTTCCACGCTCGATATACACGATTTCGTCTTGGCCCAAGTGTTTGTGCGTGGGAATTTCGTCGCCGGGCGCCATGTCTTCGGTTCCGAAAACCAGATGCTGCGACCCATTGTTCTTCGGGCTCACTTTCAGCGTGAATCCTCCCGGCGGTGGATCGCGCCACACGCGCTGCTCGCCCTCATTTTTCTCCAGCAGCAGCGGTTTCGCTCCTGTCGCGGGAGTCTTGCTCGAGCTGGTTTGCGCCGATACAACCGGCGAAAAAGAAATCGCGACGAATATTGCTACTGCGGCCCCGAACACATTTCCGATGATTCTCAGCTTCATACGCACCCCCTCGCCGGTTGGCGAGGAGTGTCCGCTTAATCGCGGCGCGAGTCAAATGATCGCCCCGTCGCTATGCCTGCTTGTTTTTCTGGGTTAATTTCTCGTGGAACGAGGTGGATTCGCGGACGTCACACCAGCTGAATTTCTTCTTCCAGCCGGATTCCGTATTTCTCAAAGACTTTTTCTTTCACTTCGGCGATCAGGAACCTCACGTCCGCCGCCGTCGCTCCGCCCAGGTTCACAATAAAATTGGGGTGTTTCGGAGACACCATCGCGGCGCCGTGCTGCATTCCGCGCAAACCTGCCTCGGAAATCAGATACGCCGTTGGCACCACCGGAAACGGATCGATCTTGATCACTTTCGCGAAAGCGTTGCGCCATATTTTCGGCACCAGCTCCAAGTCCACATTCTTGAACGTGCTCCCGATGTTCGGGTACTCCATGGGATGCCGCTCCAGCCGGTAATTGATTTTTTCCTGAATGCCCGCGGCGATCTGCCGCGCGTCGCCTCCGTCCATGTTCAGCGTCGCGCGCAAAATAATCTCGCGCCCATTTTTCTCTTTGAAGATGCTCGACCGGTATCCGAATTTGCAAGCCGCGTTCCCGCGCGTGACCGCCGCCAGCGTTTCTACGTCGAAACTTTCCACGCTGACGATCCGGTCCTTGATTTCGCCTTTGAACGCTCCGGCATTTCCGCGGACCGCGCCGCCAACGGTTCCGGGCAGCCCGCCGGACCATTCCAGTCCGCTCAGCGCATGCTCCATCGTGAATTTCAGCATGTCGCTGACCATCATGCCCGCGCCCACGGTCATGGTCTGCCCGTCCACCGCGAGCTGCATTACGTTCACCTTCAGCACCAGCCCTTTGAAGCCGCTGTCGTCGATCAGCAGGTTCGTCCCGCCGCCCAGAATGAAAAGCGGCACCCTTTGCTCGCGCGCGAACAGCACGCCGTTGCGAATCTCTTCCTCATTCGCGGCCTCGCAAAAATATCGCGCGGGCCCGCCGATGCGGTAGTTGCTGTGCTCGGCGAGCGGGACTTCTTCCTGAATTTTCACGGTCGCGAGTTCGATTCCCTTCGGCATTCTCGGTCCCCAGAGGTCTAGAATACCTGCAAATTTGTTATGACCAAGCCCGATGAAAGAATGGTTGCTCGTCCTGCACTCCATCCGATTGACTTTCGCTCTGCAGAGGCACAGACTCCCCGCCAAGGAGGTGCGTTATGACCCGACGTCTTTTCGCCGTCAGTCTCCTACTCCTTTTCGCTGCGCCGCTCACTCTGTGTGCCGGACCCAACGGCCCCTCGCATACTTGGAAGGGCTACGTCACCGATACCTTCTGCGGCTTCAATCGCGTCACCAAACCGCCAACCGCTTCCTGCACCTTCAAGTGCGTCGAAGAGCAGCACGCCAAGTACGCGTTCTACAACTTCGCGGATAAAAAAGTTTACGTCTTGAATCCGCAGGACCAAGCCGCGAAATTCGCCGGCCAGGCTGTTGTGGTGACGGGGATCGTCGGCGGTCACGAGGAATTCGCCACCGAAAAGGGGCCGAGCGCGGGCGCGATCATCACCGCTTCTTCCATTACGTCCGCCAAGACGCAATAGCTCGCTGGTGGCCATGCCATGAGACTGCGATGGCCTCCTGGTTGCGGGTGCCTGCTCATCCTTCTGGCGTTGTATGTCTCCGCAAAGACCTATCCCGCCAGCAATTCGAATGAGAGCTCCATCTATTTTGTTGCTGCGACTCCACCACAGAACGGAACTCCAAAGTCGTACCCGGCTGCGCTGTACACAGCTAGTAGCAGCAGAAAGCTCCTCTTAATCCATCGGTTTTTTACCGCTAGTCCCAGCCAATGCTTCATGGATATCGCAGATGACTTACACGGGAAGATATATTTGGCAGGACAGACTCGGGCAGGACAGGGGCGGATGTTCGTCATCCACGAGGATGATCCAACCCGAAATGACCTCATAACCGTCGCAAACTTTGACGATTTCCCCTGCTGGGGGGCTGTTAGAGGAGACTCACTGCCCTCAGCCGCACAATTCTGTCTCGTCGGCCAAGTAATCCAGGCTGTTGGTGACGGGGAGAGTAGCAAGCCAAGAATCCGCCCGGGAAAATGGGATGCCTTCAAATCTCTGCAATGCGAAGGCGAAAATGGCGGGCCCTTCCTAGTGACGCCTCCACTGGCTGAGATCGCCGGGGTGGATTTAGTCATGCCATATTCCTGGCAGCCGGACGTAGTCCTGGCGCAGCTCCCGCCGCAATATTCCTTCAAGCCAGAGCTTCGTCAGTTGGTCTGGATTCTAGCAGCCACTGATCGCTATCTCGTTGTGTGGATTCTGCCGAAAGACATGTTCGGCGGCACCGTTGACGCCGCCAGGCCCACGCACACTGAGCCCATACGCGCGCTCATCCTCAACAAGTCGACCGACAAGTGGCGAGCGCTTGATCTCCCGACGACGGTCACTAGCAACTCCAGGGCGCAGGTTCGTCTCTTTGGCGATTGGCTTGTGACGACGGAAATGGACTGGCGGCCCGGGCCGCTTGGGAGCGGAAGCGGTAGTCCGGGCACTGCAAATGAGAGCTATGGGTCTACGAATGGGGATCTCCCCGACGTTCGCGACGAGTATTACAACGCTTTTCTGGACCTCTACATTCCCGGCAAATTAGTTCTTCAGAATCTCGCGGACAATCGAAGGCTGGTTCTGGACACGGGCCAAGAGGATAGCGAAGTTCTGCTCATTTGCCCCAACGGTGAATTTTTATACCGCGTCAACGATTCGATCTACTCGGCGAGGATCACTGGAAATCACATTGAAAAAGGCGCACTCATCGTGAAGGACACGGACGTCCCGCAGATTCATTGGGCGTTCTACGGCCCCGCTGCAAAGAGCGCGGTGCCAGTTGACCGTTGAGATAGACGCCACATAGGCGCCGTTCATCACGGCGAAATCACATCCAGGTCATTCGCCACCACGATCGCGCCGTGGAACGTCTGGTGGATCGCCTCCACCATTTTCGCTTCGTTGGTGTCTCGCAGGGGCACATAATGCCACACCACCAGCAGCTTTGGCTTTGCCTTCGCCGCGATCTCTCCCAGTTGCTCCGCTGAAGTGTGGAACGAAGAAAAGTACGCCGCATCCTCGGCATTCGTAGGCGTGCCGGAATAAACTTCATGCACCAGCATGTCGCATCCATTGCACGCTTCCACCACGCTGTCCACCGGCCGCGTGTCGCCGGAAATCACGATCGATTTTCCGTCCGCGTCGAAGCGATACCCAAGCGCTTCTTTCCAGCTCCCATGCTTCACCGCAAACGCAGTGACTTTCACGTTCGCGTCATGATAAACCACGCCCGGCTCTATTTCGTGCACCACCACCTGATGCCCGGTCGGGGTCTGGTATTCCAGTCCTTCGATGCGAATCTGGATGTCCTCCGCGTATGCTTTTTCGATGTTGTCGACCATCGCCTGCGTCCCCGCGGGCCCGTAAAGCTGCAACGGAATCGTGCGATGCATCACCCACGGCGTCAGAATCAGGTCGGGCAGCCCCAGCGTGTGATCGGAATGCAAATGCGTGAGAAACGCGATGTCCAGTTGGCTCGCCCACAGCGCGCTGATTCCGTTCCGAAACGCCGCCGCCGCTTGCCTCACCACTCCCGTGCCCGCGTCGACGATATACGCTTTTCCGTTCGCCACAATCGCCAGCGACGGCCCTTGCCGCCCGGGATCCGGCCGCGGCGTTCCCGTGCCCAGAAACACCACGAACACCCTGTGTCCAGCGCCGGCACTATTCGTTTCCTGCGAACGAGCGCGATTCACCGCAAGGAAGGCGCAACTTGCAAAGAAAAACAGAATGACTGCGAGTGTCGAGGCCGAATGAGGGAATTTAATCGTCGTCGCCGACCAAAATGGCCGCCGCGAGCACCGTACTCCACAATCCGCGCTTGTCGCCCACGGCTGATTGCGTGATGTTCATGGTCCTGACAATCTTATTCGAGATCCGGTAAACCTCTTTCTTTTCGTCCCACGACAAATCCGGATCGAATTCCACGTTTAGCGTCGTCGCCAGCATCTCCGCGGCAAGCTCTTCCGCGTATTCGCCCGCGATTTCTTCCGGCTCGCCGAACGAATGGTGCTCGGAAAGGTAGCCGTACATCGATTTGTCGCCCGGCAGCGCCACGCCTACCGACGCCGCGATCAGCCGGTGCGGCTCGCGCGTCTGATTCTCGCTGATCACCACAAACGCCACTTGCCCGGGCTTCAAGTGCTTCAAACCCTCGCTGCGCGAAATCAGTTTACAGTGCGGCGGAAAAATCGAGGAAACCCGAACGATGTTGCAAGCGGCAATGCCGGCGTTCCGCAGCGCCAGCTCGAAGCTCGAGAGGCGCTCTCGGTGTTTTCCCACACCTTTTGTCAGAAATATTTTTTTAGCGACGAACGCCATGAAGTGCCGGGCTGCGGTGCCTCCGTTTAGGAGCGTGGAAGATGAACTGCTCGCAAAAAGTAACAAGAAGCGAATACAGTGTCAATTCTTTTTCACGCTTGGCGTTACCTTTCGTCAGCGCTGCGTCGCCGCGGAATTCGCTCCTGCGCCGCGCTCATGCCCTGCCTCGAGCGCCTGTTTCTCGATGGCCTCGCGCGCCGCGTCCGGAACGATCCGCCAGTTGCCGTCCGCGGCAGGGAACTGCTTCGTTTTTTCGAGATACGCGATCAGCAGGTCGCGCACCTCCTTCGTCGAGCGGTAAACCACCGGCAAACTCTTGTAGACGAAATATCCGCCGCCTCCCGTGTCGCGATAATTGTTGATCGCCACGCGCAATTTCTGCATCGGCGAAAGCGGCTTGCCATGAAATTTGAGATTCACAATCCTGTCGCCCACCGGTTTCGACAAATCCATCTCGTAAGCGACGCCTTCCGCCGAATCCGCGTCATATCCCGGCAAGCGCATCCGCTTTCCCTCCGGCGCGGGCCATGCCGGATAGAAACTCGCGGCGTGCTCCAGCGCGTCTTTCAACTGCGCGCCGCTCATTTCCACCGCGTACAGCGTGTTTTCGTAGGGATAAATTCCAAACGCATCGCGAATCGTCACCGTTCCCGCCGCCACGTGCGTACTCGGAATGAACATCGTCGCCATCGAAACATCCGCGTGCGCGTATTGCATCTGCGCGCGCTGGATCGCATCCACCAGCGGCTCATCTTCATAGCGCGCCAACGTGCCATCCAGAGCTTTGTCCGTCGTAGCAATCGGCGTATTCAAATACGCCTCCACTTTTTCTTCGTACGGCGCCAGCAGTTTCACGATTCCGGGATCTTGCGGCGTTTCCGCCGTCGGATGAATCGTCGTAGAAGTTTTCGACGCCACCGTCCATTTTCCGGACGCGTTGCGCTCCATGGTCACGTCCGCGCGTGCCAGCGAACCGCCCCAATTCTTCGCTTGCGCCATCAGCACGCCGTTCACAATCAGTTTGGGCATCTCCTCGTGCGTGTGCCCGTAAAACATCACGTCGATTCCCGGCACATTTTCCGCCAGCTCCCACGCCGCATTTTCTCCCGGCAGTTGCACGCCGCCGTAAGACGGTTTGCCCGTTTCCGGATCGCGGTCCAGTCCCGAATGCACAATCGCCACCACCAGATCCGATTTCGCTCGCACAATGGGAATCACGCGCCGTGCGGCATCGACGATCGGCTCGAACGTATAGCCCGCGTAATGTGCGGGAATTTCCCATCGCGGCACGCCCGGCGTCACAAATCCTACGATGCCCACGCGAATGCCCGACACTTTCTTGATGATGTACGGCTGGATGTAGCGCACGCCGCTCGCATACGTCTCTTTCAGATTCGCTGCCAGCCACGGGAAATGCGATTCGCCTTTCGCTTTCCACATTTCCGTTTCGCCGAAATTGAATTCGTGATTGCCCACCGCCATCGCGTCGTAGTGCATCGCATTGAACGCCGCAATCTCTGGATTCGGTACGCTGGTGTCCGTCACCGCGAAGTAATACGCGAACGGCGTGCCTTCGGTGGTGTCTCCGCAATCGAGCAGCAAAGCATCTGGCGTCGTCTCGCGAATCTGCCGCACCAGCGTGGCGATTTTCGCCAATCCTTCATTGGTGGGACGGTTCGTCAGCTCGTTCAGCGCCAGCAAATGCCCGTGCGAATCCGTCGTGCTCAGCAGCGTCAGCGTCACACTGTTTTTTTGTTCTTCTTGCGCCGCGCCGTGCGAATCAGCGCGTCCGGCCGAAACGCAGCACAGCAGTAGCAGGGAACTGAGGAATGTAAAAACTCTGTGCGCAGGTGTCATGGCCGCAAAAGTATCTCACAAACTTGCTTCGACTTCAGGTAGTGCTTCGCAGGGGATTCAAATCGCCGTGCGGAACTTCGGACTTATTCCTGCCACAGAGGCATCGCAGGCGCCAGCAGATCGCTGATCGAAACCAGTTGCTTCAGGTCGTGTTGCGAAAAATCCTTCGCGCCCTTGGCCATTTTCGCCTTGCGCGACACTTGCAGCACGCCGAGGACTTTCTTCCCGCTGACGATCGGCGCGCTCATGATTTTCTGGATCGGCTCGTGGCGCTCGTCGCTCAGCTTCACACCTTCGAACACCGAAGCATGCGGCACGATGTTGAAGTGGTTGACGATCTCCGCGCGCTGTTCTCTCGCGGTGCGCACCGCCAGCGAATTATTGCTGGTCATCGGTATCTGCCCCACCGTTTGCAGTTGCTCCGGCACGCGGAACCGCAAAAACTTCGCGTCCTCGGTCAGCGCCAGCACCGCCACTTCGTCGGCATGAACGGAAAAAACGTGCCCCACCGCCTCCGTAACCTTCGCCAAGTGCGCAGCGTCGAGCTTCGTCCCTCGATGGACGATCCCATTGATCAGTGTCGCCACTTCAGCAAGCGTGGATGCCGACATGCGCAAAGTCTATCACACGCGTCTCGCGCCAAATCTTCCGTGCATTTTCGCGTGTAGCCGTCTTGCAAACACTTTGTCCGCTGTCTATACTCATTTGTTGGCACTACCGAAGCGGCGCCAAACTCGCTGCGAAGTGCTTCATGTTCCTGCGGAAAAGTTTTCGGAGAGTGGATGGAGACCGCGGCGTCGAAACCTGACTCCAGTTATTTCTGGGACAAACTGCATTCTCTCAGCGGCATCATTCCCATTGGCGCATTTCTCGCCGAACATTTTTGGTCCAATAGTTACGCGCTCGTCAGCCCGGAACACTACAACACCGCCGCCGCGAACCTCGAGCAGATTCCCTGGCGCGTTCCCGTCGAATTTTGCTTTATATGGCTGCCCATCGCCTTCCACGGCTGCTACGGCCTTTGGATCTGGTGGCGCGGCAAGACCAACGTCTGGGCCCATCCGTGGATGGCGAATTGGCTCTACACCCTGCAGCGCTGGACCGGCATCATCGCTTTCGCCTACATCATTTGGCACGTTTGGCTCGAACGTTTCGCCACGCACGGCATCAGCACCTACGCCGGCGTCGCTCAAAGTTTCGCCAATCCGTATTACGCGGTCTTTTACGTCATCGGAATCCTGGCCGCGTCGTTTCATCTCGGCAACGGCATTTGGAATTTTTGCTGCAAGTGGGGAATTGCCGTCACTCCCCGTGCCCAGCGCGCCGCGGGCTGGCTCGGCGCTTTCGTTGGAGTCACATTCGCCGTCGTTGGACTCCTGATAGTCGCCGGATTTCTTTACAACTGGCATCCGTTCAGCGGATATCTCTGACCGAATCATGCGCGAACCTAAAATCATCGTCGTCGGTGGCGGCCTCGCGGGCCTGATGGCCACCATTCGCATCGCCGAATCCGGGGTGCCCGTCCAACTCTTCTCCGTCGTGCCGGTCAAGCGATCCCACTCTGTTTGCGCCCAGGGCGGCATCAACGCCGCAAAAAATCTGAAAGGCGAAGGCGACTCCACCTGGATCCATTTCGACGACACCGTGTACGGCGGCGATTTCCTCGCCAATCAGCCCATCGTCAAAGGCATGTGCGAAGCCGCGCCCGCCATCATCGACCTCCTCGACCGCATGGGCGTGATGTTCAATCGCACGCCGGAAGGCCTGCTCGATTTTCGCCGCTTCGGCGGCACTCTTTACCATCGCACCGCCTTCGCCGGAGCCACCACCGGCCAGCAGCTCCTCTACGCCCTCGACGAGCAAGTCCGCCGCTTCGAAGCCGAAGACAAAGTCCACAAATTCGAAGGCTGGACTTTTCTCTCCGCGGTTATCGACGAGTCTCGCGTTTGCCGCGGCATCTGCGCCATGGATTTGCGCACCATGGAAGTCCGCACTTTTCCCGCCGACGCTGTGATTTTCTGCACCGGCGGCATCGGCGCTATTTTCCGCCAGACCACCAATTCCGTCGCCTGCACCGGCATGGCGCAGTCCGCGCTTTTCCAGCAGGGCGTCTACTACGCCAACGGCGAATTCATTCAGGTCCATCCCACCGCGATTCCCGGCGAAGACAAATGCCGCCTGATGAGCGAATCGCTTCGCGGCGAAGGCGGTCGCGTGTGGGTCCCGCGCAAAGCCGGAGACAATCGTCCCCCGCGCTCCATTCCCGAAAAGGAGCGCTTCTATTTTCTCGAGGAGTGGTACCCAAAATACGGCAATCTCGTCCCGCGCGACGTCGCCACGCGCGCCATTTACAAAATCGTCTTCGAAGAAAAACTCAGCCTGCCCGGCATGAATGCCGTTTATCTCGACCTCACCCATCTGCCGCGCGAAATGCTCGACCGCAAACTCGAAGGCGTGCTCGAAATTTATCAGAAATTCGTCGGCCCCGATCCGCGCGAAGAGCCCATGAAAGTTTTTCCCGCGATGCATTACACCATGGGCGGCCTGTGGATCGACAACGAGCGCCAGGCCACCAACATTCCCGGAATTTTCGCCGCCGGCGAATGCGAATATCAGTATCACGGCGCCAATCGCCTCGGCGCCAATTCGCTCGTCTCCTGCATCTACGGCGGCATGATCGCCGGTCCTAGCGCCGTCAAATACGCGCGCAATCTAGAAAAGGGCTGCGAAAGCGTTCCTTCGCCCGTCTACGACGCCGAGCGCTCGCGCCAGCAGGAAGCCAACGACGCTCTGCTCCACAGCCAGGGCACCGAAAACCCCATGACCATTTGGAAAGAGCTCGGCGACGTGATGGTCGAGCACGTCACCGTCGTCCGCTTGAACGCCAATCTCGAAAAAGCCCTGCGCAAACTCGACGAGCTCAGCGAGCGTTTCAGCCGCGTCAATCTCGCCGACCGCACCCAATGGTCCAATCAAACTTTGCAGTTCACGCGCGAGCTCGGCAACATGCTCATTCTCTCGAAAGTCATCGCCCTCGGCGCTCTCGCCCGCAACGAAACCCGCGGCGCTCACTACAAGCCGGAATTTCCCGAGCGCGACGACAAGAATTGGCTTAAGACCACCAAGGCCAGCTTCAACGGCGGCAAAATGAAGCTCGAATACGACCCGGTCGACATCTCGCTTCTGCCGCCCCGGCCCCGTAAGTATTAGCAGTTCGCCGTTGCATTTGTAGCGCCGGCCTTCAGGCCGGCAGGTTTTGTTTTCGTCGTTTTGCAGTTGTAGTCAGGTCCCGCCCGGCGTCGTTCGCCGGGCTGACTTGAGGCCTTGCGGGACGGTTTGTTTTTGATTCTGTATTTGCCGGTTTTGTCGGCCCGTCGCGCAGCGCGCAAGGTCGTTTTCGTAGGGGCGCTGCTTGCTGCGCCCGTCGCGACTCTGCGAGTCGCGCCAGCCCTTGCTGTTGTAGGGGCCGATCGGTTTTATCGGCCTGTCACGCGTCTTTTTGTTTGTCATTCCGAGCGAGGATGCGGCGAGCATCCGACGAGGAACCTGCTGTTGCTTTTCTGTTAGCATGAAATGAGGCCTCATGCCTGAAAACACATTCATCGTCCGGATCAAACGCCAGGCCGCTCCCCACGAAGCCGTGCGCTGGCAAGAATTCGAAATTCGCTATCGCCCGCACATGAACGTCATCACCTGCCTGCGCGACATCGCGGAAAAACCCGTCACCCAAGACGGCAATGGCACCACGCCCGTTTCCTACGACGCGAATTGCCTCGAAGAAATCTGCGGCGCCTGCGCCATGCTCATCAACGGCTATCCGCGCCAGGCCTGCTCCGCTCTTGTCGACAATCTCGAAAAACCCATTCGCCTGGAGCCCCTCACTAAATTTCCTTTGGTGCGCGATCTCCAGGTCGATCGCTCCATCATGTTCGAAAATCTCAAGCGCATGCAGTGCTGGGTTCCCATCGACGGCACCTACGCCATCGGCCCCGGCCCGCGCATGTCGCCCGAGCAGCAGCAGGTCGGCTACCCGCTTGCGCGCTGCATCACCTGCGGCAATTGTCTCGAAGCCTGCCCCAAAGTGAATTCGCACACCCAATTCGTCGGCGCCGCCATCATTAATCAGGTCCGCCTTTTCAACATGCATCCCACCGGCGAAATGCACTCGCGCTCCCGCCTCGAAGCCATGATGGGCCCCGGCGGCATTCAGGATTGCGACAACGCGCAAAATTGCGTCAAGGTCTGCCCCAAGAGCATTCCCCTCACCGAATCCAACAATGAAATCAATCGCCAGGTTCTCAAGCACGCCGTCTGGGACTGGCTCAACTGGTCCCAAGGCCCCACCGAACGTGACGAGGAATGGAAACGCTTGGGCATTCAGCGTTAGCGCTGTCAAAGATGAGATTTCGCACTAAAGCAATCCTGATCAACGCAGTAATGATCCTCACCCTCCTTGTTGAGTTCCGTTTTTATTCCAAGCTGGCTATCGTTATTACGACAGCGATATTGCTTCCGGTTGTGAACCTCGCGCTGTTTATCAAGAGTCGAAGAGCATGAAGAATGGGAACGCGGCGGTATTCAAAGACAGGTCCTCCTCACGCGACGAGGAATGGAAACTCCCGGGTATTCAGAAATAAGCGCAGAACATCCTCTGCCTGACATGCGAGAAAACCTGTGGATCGCGATGGTGCATGTGAAGCCGAAACCGCAGAGTTCGGCGCTCTCGAAGGGGGCCAAAGGCGCATACGCGAACGCGATCGGTATGGCTAAAAACGTTCACGAATTTGAGAAGCAAGCTAGAGAAGCACTGCGAGACATGGGGCTGGAGTTGGTCGAGTTTGAAGACGCGCAGACATTTGACGAACGGGTCGAAGCTCACGAGGTTTCCAATGAGTTGTGGAAACTTGCGGAATCAGTAGAAAATTCAGATCAAGTTTATTTTGACGCGTTCTACAATTACTTTACTGATGATGAAATTCAATAACACAGGTTCAGCAGGCTTTGTCATTCCGAGCTAGGATGCGACGAGCATCCGACGAGGAATCTGCTGTCCGCCTTTCCGCCGCGCCCCCAGATTTTCTTTGCTGCCATCGCGCCTCTGCGTTACCCTTTCCCGCCGGAGGAAGCCTCATCGATGCGCATTCTCGCTTGCACCGTGTGCAGCCTGTTGTTCCTGGCGTTCCCATTCGTGGCGTCCGCGCAAACCGTGAAAATTTCCGCCCATGCCCGCGCCCTGCATTTCAGCTCCATCGTCATCGACACGCATGACGACACCACCCAGCGCCTCCTCGATCCGCACTTCAATCTCGACGTGCGCCACACGGACGGCAATATCGACATTCCGCGCATGAAAGCCGGCGGCCTCGACGGCATTTTCTTCTCCATCTATATGCCCGGCACCATCACCGGCCCCATCGCCGTCGAAAAAGCCCTCGAGCAGATCGACGCCGTCCGCGAACAGGCTCGCCTTCATCCCAACGACATCATGCTCGCGCGCACCGCCGCCGACGTCCGCCGCGCCTTCGCCGAACATAAAATTGCCGCGCTCATGGGCGTCGAAGGCGGCCACATGATCAATGACGACCTCGCCGTCCTCGATACGTTCGCCGCCCTCGGCGTTCGCTACATGACCCTCACCCACATGGTCAATACCGACTGGGCCGATTCCTCCACCGACAAGCCCGCGCACAATGGCCTCACCGATTTCGGCAAGCAAGTCGTCCTGCGCATGAATCGCGACGGCATCATGGTGGACATTTCGCACACCGCCGACAAAACTTTTTACGACGCCCTCGCCGTCAGCAAAGCGCCGCTCATCGCCTCGCATTCTTCTTGCCGCGCTCTTTGCACCGCCGTGCGCAATATGACCGACGACATGATCCGCGCCCTCGCTGCAAAGGGCGGCGTCATCCAGATCAATTATCACGTCGGCTTCCTCAGCCAGGAATATGCGGACTACGTGAAAGCGCATCCCGAAATCATGAAAAAGATGAACGACGAAGTCGCGCAGAAGTGCGGCAAGGACAACGAAGCCTGTTCGGTCCTCACCGAAGACGAGCTCGTTCACAAAATGATGCTCGACGGCACCCTTCCGCGCGTCAACTGGACTCTCATCGTCGACCACATCGACCACGCCGTGAAAATCGGTGGCATCGACCACGTCGGCCTCGGCTCCGATTACGACGGCTCCGACATGCCCATTGGCATGGAAGACGTTTCGCATTTGCCGGAGATCACTCAGGCGCTCCTCGATCGCGGCTACTCCGACGCCGACATCAAGAAAATTCTCGGCGAGAATACCCTGCGCGTCATGGCCGAATGCGAACGCGTCAGCCGCGAAATGCAATCCCAGCCGTGATTTTGTGCTGTCATCCTGAGCGAAGGATCTCGCCTCGACGCTTTTGAGTCTGCCGGTGTTAGAGGCCGATCGGCTTTATCGCCCGTTCGCGCGCAGCGCGAAATAACGCAGTTGTAGGGTCGGGCTTGAGCCCCGACCATCGGCCGGATGGATTTTTATCGTCCCTCCGCGCTCAGCTTCGGCTCCTCGCGCATTCCGGCGCAGAAACGCCTTTCCTGAATCGCCTTGACGCTTACAATCCCGTGCATTAGTCTCCGCTCCGTTGCCCGAAGTTTCCTGCGGCGCTCCGCCGCGCTAACGACAATCTGTTTCGACATTTGCCCCTTTTCCGAGGGAGGCCGCTGTGAAGATTCGTTCTCTTGTTCTTTCTGTGACGTTGGCCCTGTGCGTCATCGCCATCATCTCTTTGTCCGCGCCGCTTTTTTCTCAAGCCCCGCAGCCTGCCGGCCAGGTTTCGCAATTGATTCCCGCCGTCAACATCGACCGCGGCAGCCAGCGCCTCGTCGCCCAGGCCCAAGCCGCTGTCTTTTGGAACGATCTCGTCGCCACGCAGCCCATGGGCCGCGCGCGCATCGCCCTCGGCGACGGCTCCGTCCTCAACGTCGGCTCGAATTCCAGCCTGCGCGTCATTCAGCATGACGCCTCTGCGCAGCAGACTCAGCTCGAACTCGGCTATGGCCGCATCCGCGCCAAAGTCGTTCCGCTCACCCACTCCGGCGCCGCGTTTCAAATCAAAACGCCCGTCGCCACCGCCGGCATCGTCGGCACCGATTTTTTCCTGCAGCAGGGTCAGGGCGCGCCGCCGCCCGCCAAAATTGACGTCGCCGTTCTCCCATTCTCCGCCGCATCATCCGTCGCGCTTTCCGACGCCAACACCGAAGCCCTCGCGAAGCAACTCGGCACGCAGCTCGGCCAATCCGGCCAGGTCAGCTCCGCGATGATTTCGCCTGCTCCCGGCGCCGCCGCGCCCATCGGCCCGCAAGCCGCCGCGCAATCCGGCCAAGCCACCAACGCCACCATCGTTCTCGTGCCCGTGATTCAGCAGGCTGAGGCCAAGGAATCCACGCACGGCCTCGGCGGCCTCGGCCGTTTCCATGTTCCCGGCGCGGGCAGCGGCCAGCTCAAGCACGTTGACGCAGACGTGGACCTCCAGGTCCAGATGATCCGCACCGCCGACGGCACCGTCCTCAAAACCATCGACGCCTCCTCGAAAAAAGGTTTTAACAACGTGAACGTCAACGCCGAAGGCTACAGCACAAACTTCGGCGCCGCCGACGTGAACAATCCGCAATTCCAGAAATCCCCGCTCGGCCAGACCCTCGCCGACGCCATGGCAAATCTCGTCTCGCAAGTCCAGTCGCAATCCTCCGACGCGCTCAAGCAAGACGCTTCTTCCGCGCCCGCGGCTCCTGCGTTCGATAACAGCGTCGCCACCGTCATCGATTTCGAAGGCTCCGTTCGCTTCTGCAATCTACAACAGCAGTGCGTCACCGTCGGCCCGGGAATGATGTCCACCATCCATGCGGGACAGCCTCCTGATCCTCCGCACCCCGCCGATTCTTCTTTCGTCGCCGACGCGCAACAGAGCACCGAAGTCGGCTCCGCACCCGCTTCCGCGCCCGCCGAAGCCGCTTCCACGGCTCCGCCGAACGCTCCGGTTCTTCCCGCATCCTCGCCGTCCGTCGCCTGCGGAGTTCCTTCTGGCAAAGCCCTGCCGCAAGCCGGCGCCGCCTCCGCCGTAGCTGGCTGGGATTTTGCCCTTCGCCCCTTTGCCGCCACTATGGTCATGACCATGAAAGGCCGCGTCAGTCAGATGCGCTATTTCGCCACGCCTGGCGCGCTCCGTATGGAAATGACCGATACGAGCGGCAATGGCGGCCAAATGATCATGATCATGCGCACCGATTGCCGCTTGATGTGGACCGTCATGCCGCAGCAGCAGATGTACATGGAAATTAATCTCGCGAATTTCAAGCGCGGCGGCAGCGCTTCGGCCGGTTCGCAAAATATCGCCAATGCCGCCCGCATGCCCGACGCCAAAATCGACCGCCAGAACCTCGGCTCCGAGCAGGTTGGTCAATATATGTGCGACAAATACCGCATCACCGTCACCACCGACAAAGGAACCTACGTCGGCACCGTCTGGTCCGCTCGCCAGTTGAAGGGGTTTCCCGTCAAATGGCTCGACGACAAAACGGGCATGACCATGGAGTTTCGCGATATCGATCTCGGCCCGCAGAATCCCACGCTCTTCATGCCGCCCGCCGGCTATCGCAAGATGACCATGCCCGGCATGGGCCGCCAATAGTGCTCATCGGAGTTCTTCACACGACTATAGTTTTTGCTTTTTTTTCTCGTACCAGCTAGTCTTTCCAACTTGGCTTCGGCGCGTCGCTTCCGGCGCGTCCGAGCCGCGATTGCGAATTTCAATCTTTCAGGAGGGCAGGGGTAATGAAAATCGCTAGGATTGGCACGCTTTCATCGGTTCTGGGCCTGATTTGTGCCATGTCGTCTCCCGTCCTTTCCGCCCAGACCAGCACCGCGCAACACACCACCCAAAGGAGACACATGTCCACTGGCTCGCTTTTGAATCCCGCAACCTTGCACGCCACCGCGCCGGCCGTTTATCACGTGCATTTTCACACCACCAAGGGCGATTTCAGCATCGAGGTCGTCCGCGCCTGGGCGCCCATCGGCGCCGACCGCTTCTACAATCTGGTCGAGCATCATTTTTATGACGACGCCACGCTTTTCCGCATGATTCCCAGATTCGTCGTGCAGTTCGGCATTCCCGCCGATCCGAAATACGGCAAGATTTGGACCAACGCCAATATCAACGACGATCCCGTCAAGGAAAGCAATCTTCCCGGCTACGTCACCTACGCGCAATCGTCCGCTCCGAATTCGCGCAGCACTCAGGTCTTCATTAATCTCGGCAACAATGCGCGTTTGGACGCGATGCACTTCGCCCCATTCGGCAAAGTCACCGAAGGAATGGCCGTCATCGAATCCCTCTACAGCGGTTACGGAGATCAGCCGACCGGCATGCAGGACCAAATCACCAACGGGGGCAACGTTTTTCTCGAGAAAAATTTCCCCAAGCTCGACAAAATCCTCACCGCCCGTGTCGTTCCCGCTGCGCCCGCGCACCACACCGCGCCGCATCCTGCGTCCTCACAGTAGGTGTGAGATGGCGACAAGCGGCCAGGGACTGACGTCGGTCATAATCGCGTTTTCTGTCTTCTTTCTTTTGGGCTCGACCTCTTTTGAGAAACCGAAGACAGGCTCAATTTGCGTCGCCCCAGTTCCGGCGAATCCATCTCCATTTTCTGGGCCGCCGCTTACACCTTGCCCGGGGAAGGATATGTCACTGCAAATTGACAATGACAAACCAGAGTCGTGGCCAGTCGGAAGCCAAGCGAGTGTAGAGATCGATCGATTAGATCTGACTGCTGCTCACAGGGTGGTGGTCTCATGCCGTGGCAAGCCTCAGCAGTCTTTCAAGTTTCGCTTTTCCGAATTTAAGGGCACACACCTATGCCTTTTCATCAACGACATGTACAAGACTGCTCAGCTTTGGGACCCAAAGCAAAATCCTGCTCCGTGGTGTAAGTGCAAGAATTCTTCTAACAGCTTGTTGAAGAATTTAGCTTTTCAAGCGTTCCGTCATGATTTTGTGAGTCATCGAGTTATCGCCGGGCTGTGAAGGGCTGCTGTGGATGTTTCTTCTTGGCTCAGCGCGCCCGAAGCGAAGCTCCGTTTCATGTTCTGGCCATCAGATTTCGCAATCGGCACAAGTTGTAGGCAGCTGCGGTGAAGGTGAACAGCCACCCGACCTTGTCGATCCCTCTCAACTTCACTTTCTTGAGTCCCCCCACCATCTTCATCCATCCGAACACTTGCTCGACTCGTTTGCGCTTCCGCTGACTGATTTCATATCCCTCATGACGTGTGGTCCGCTCATCCACCGCGCTCCTGCGATGGGTATTATTTTGCGCCACGTGCGGTGTGATGTTCATCCCGCGCAGTTCTCCGACCAGCTCCTGAGTGTCGTAGTTCTTGTCTCCTCCCAACGTCACGCGCTTTCCCGCCGGAATCGCTTCCGCCATGAGCATCGCCGCTTCCCGCTCTGCTCTCCCATGCGCTTCGGTCAGAAACGTCTCGACCAACAGTCCGTTGCGGTTCTCCATCAATACATGTCCCAGGTAGCCTAGCTTCGCCTCGCTTCCTTGGGACTTCTTGAACAGCCGGGCCTCGGGATCCGTGGTCGATTCATGCGTCTGGTTCTTGCGCTTTTCTCCGTGAAAGTCCACCTCTCCGCCCGCTCCCCGTGGCTTTCCCTGTCCGTCCTTCCGTCGGAAGCTCTTCTGGCTGGCCCACGCCTCAATGAGCGTTCCGTCCACCGTGAAATGTTCGTCCGACATGTACGGCCTGGCTCGTTCCAGCACCCGCCTGAAAAACGACTCCGCGATCTCTTCGTTCAGCAATCGCTCCCGATTCTTGCTGTACACCGCGTGATTCCACACCACCTCGTCCATCTCCATCCCTACGAACCAGCGGAACAGCAGGTTGTACTGCAGTTGCTCGATCAGCATGCGTTCGCTGCGAACCGAATAGAAGATCTGCAACAGCAGAGACCGAAACAATCGTTCGGGCGCTATCGATGGCCGCCCCACCTCGGAGTACAACTTCGCAAACTGCGGCGACATCTCCTTCAGGATCTCGTCCACCATCTTGCGGACCGGTCGCAACGGATGATCCGCTGGAACACGCTTCTCTGGTGAAACGTAGCTGAACATTCCTTCCTGCTGGTTATCGTCTCCGCGCATTCGCTCGTCTCCTTGAACCTCTTTACTTCAGACGAGTTTTTTCAATTAAAGTTGCACAAGAAACGGGTTTTTCAACAAGCTGCTAAGTAACTGGCAGCGCAGAGCCTCCTTTTTGTTTTGAGACTCTGCGGTTGCTGCCGTCGCTAACATTCCTTATCCGAATCCGTCTTGCCCCGCTGCCGGTAACGCATCACCCACACCCACGCCGCAAAACTCCACAGAACCGCAAGCTGCGCTACTTTACCCGCCACGTGCGGCCCGCCGGCAATCACCGCATGCAACATGAACGGCAGCGGCAACACCATAAGGAGAATCGCAAGCGCCGCCTGGAACGTCCGCTGCCGCAGCCGCGCGAGATTCTGGATGATCATTATCGCCGCCACGCTCCAGAAAAGCGTCGCTTGCCACAGCAGATCGAAATAGTTCTTGCTGCGAAGCTGCACGCCGCCGGCGGCGCTGAAGCGCAAATCGAGCAGCATGGGCGCCACAATGAATAGAATCGCAAACAGCTGGGAGGTTGTCCGCCGCCGCAGCCGCCCAAAATACCCGAGCCACAGAATCGTCGCCATGCTCCACAAAAATGCCGCTTCCCAGGGATCCTCGCGAATCAGCCAAAAGAAATGCCCGTTGCTGAAGAAAAACGCCAGCGGCGCCAACGTGCAAAACAGCGCCACGCCAAAAAGCGCCTTGTTTCGCCGCAATCCGCGATGGACGCACTCCAGGTCCCGTTTTTCCTGTTCCGCGTCCGGCGCCACCCGCGCGGCGTGTCGCAGAGCCTCCAGCGGTGTTGCCGCGCTGCGCGCCACGCGCTCGAAATCGGGATCGCCCCGGAAATAATCCTCCACCAGGCTCCGCGTGTCGGCGCTGGCCTCGCCCGAAAAATAAACGGGTAGCAAATCGGTGACCACTTCACGGCTAATATTCATGTTTTTCCTCCTGCAACCGGAATCGTTCCCTGCAACGGCTGCCTCGCCTGCATCAACTTCGCTCGCGCGCGATGCACTTTCACTTTGGCCGTCGTCACGGGAATTTCCAAAGCAACTGCGATTTCTTCGTACGGCATTTCGTCGAACGCCCTCATCAGCAGTACCGTGCGGTCGATCTCCGGCAGCTCTTGCAGCGCCGCCAGTACCGCATCCACTTCCGCTCTTTGTTCCAGGTGCGTCTGGGCGCTGATGTGTGCGTCGGGCATTCTCTCGTCCAGCTCCGTGTGCCGCGCCGCCCGCCGGTGCAAGTCGACGTACGCATTTCGCGCGATGGCGTATAGGTAAGATTTCACCGTCAGCTCGCGAATTTTCTCCCGCGCCAGCCACGCGCGCACAAACGTATCCGAAGTGATTTCATCCGCCATCACCGGATCACCGCACAAATAAAGGGCAAATCTGCGAACGTCCGGCGCATACCGCTCGTAGAGGCTCGTGACGTCGATCATTCCGTTTGCCACACAGGTTACGCGCCAACTGCCAAAAGGTTACAGCGGAAAATACCGTGGTAAGAGCGACGCAGCCCTGTCCGCAATTTGCCTTGCAGCGGTTGCCTTCACGCCGCACGTCCAATTCGATTGCGCCTCGCCCTCGCTCCTGCTGTACAATTCGCGCAAGGCCCGCATTCGGACGCAGCGTCGCGATCGGAGATCATATGAACGCCAGGGTGTTCAGAAACATCTTTCTCTGGGGCGTCGCCACCTTGTTTGCGGCTACCGGAATGGCCTATGCGGCTCCAGGCGGCGTTTTCATGGGCACTTGGCAGTTAAATGAAGCGAAATCCAAACTCCCCGCCGGCGCATTGAAAGTTTCCACGATCACCTACACGGTATCCGGCGAGAACATAACTTGCACTTTGGCTGGAACTGACGGGAGCGGTCAGCCGTTCCAGAGTTCCTGGACCGGCAAATTCGACGGCAAACCCTACGCCGTCACCAACAGCTCCCCGGGGCCCGCCGACCTGCGTTTGTACCGGCTCATCAGCTCGCACATTCTTTCCGGCACGGAGATCATAGCGGGTAAAGTGGCCGACCGCGGGCGGCTCGTCGTATCGGAAGATGGAAAGACACTCACCGTTACCTTCCACCACACCGGCGCGGACGGCCCGGCGATGACCAGAACCACTTTTTACGACAAACAATAATCGCGGCTCGACAACCGCTGCTCTACTTCCCGTCACAGCCCCAAAATCCCCACCAGCTCCCGCACCGACGCCGCCGACTTCTCCAGCGCCGCCTTCTCTTCCGTCGTCAGCTTGATCTCGATAATCTAGTTGCTAGCCGTCGAAAAATACCCCTGAATGCTTGCGCTCTGCAGGATATGCCCGAACATCGCGCGATAGAGCGTCTCGCCGTTCGCCGGGAAATTGGGCGCCGCCGATGCCAAATGCAGGTTGGTGTCAAGCGCATACACAGTGATCACATAATCGTGGACATACGGCGTGTAGTTGTTTGGCGGGCACGGCCCGTCGTATTGCGCGCCGTAGTAGAAATCATTGAACACTTGCTCTCCGTACGTGCTCCCGGCAACGCCGGCATTTTCCGGCAGCGCGCTCGCCTCGGGAGAAATGTTATACATCCCCCAGTGCGTGAACGCCGCCGTGGTATCAAACAGCGTTACCACGAAGCTTCGCGTTCCGCGCGGCGCATTCTGCCAAGACACTTCCGGCGATTGATCTCCGCCGCCGGAAACGTATGGGCACTCGCTCGCCCCTAGAATCATGCTGAGCGGCAGCGTGCCGCCATTCCTGAACGTCGTGCTGCTCACTCGAAATGACGCGGGACCTGTCTGCTGATCCGCCAGGCTGCTCGCTTGGGCAAACACCATGGTTGCAAACATCAACATCACGCAAACGATGTACTTTTTCATGGAACTCTCCTTGACGGGCCATCTCCGCCCCATGCCTCTGCTCGGCGGGCATACACCAACCATCCGCCTGTGAAGGGAACTGTGCAGTGCTGGCCATTTCATGCCCACTGAAAACTCCTTGGGAGGGAATGTGGTGCAGAGTCTACCACCTCTGCCGCTTGAGTCAAGTACCGCAACCTGTAACGAGGGCAGGAACAAACAAGCAGAAAATTATTCCAACGCTTCTATTCCAATTTCATGGTCCTGCTTCGCAGCGCGGGATGTGCGTAAGCTATGATCGGTCGTTCAAGGCCCAGGCGCTTGCATCCATCTCATCCGGTGATTACAACCCCAAAATCCCCACCAGCTCCCTCACCGATGCCGCCGACTTTTCCAGCGCCTCGCGAGAAAGTTGTCATTCCGAACCCGGCCGCCCCGCTGCGGTAGCAAGCAAACTTGAAATTGTCGGCGGGCGGTGTGAGGAATCTGCTGTCCGTCTTTTTTCCGCAGCCTGTCCGTCGATTCCCGCGAACGCAACCTTGTGACCTTCTGGCGTCCGATGAGAGGAACACAACAATGTGTTTCTCTCCCTCTCTGCGCCGCCCTGCGCGCAAAGTATTCGGTTCCAGAGCGTTCGCGTCGCGCTACAGCCCCAAAATCCCCACCAGCTCCCGCACCGACGCTGCCGACTTCTCCAGCGCCGCCTTCTCCTCCGTGGTCAGCTTGATCTCAATAATCTGCTCGATGCCCCGCGCGCTCAGCTTGCACGGCACGCCCACGAACAGCCCGTTGATCCCGTACTCGCCCTCCAAATACGCCGCGCACGGCATGATTTTCTTTTTGTCCATCAGGATCGCCTCGCACATCGCAAACGCCGCCGCCGACGGTGCGTAGTACGCCGACCCGGTCTTCAGGTAATTCACAATTTCGCCGCCGCCTTTGCGCGTGCGCGTCACAATCGCGTCGATGCGCTCCTTCGGCAGCAAATCCGGCAGCGGAATCCCCGCCACTGTCGAATACCGCGGCAGCGGCACCATGTCGTCTCCGTGCCCGCCCAGCACAAAGCACGAAATATTTTCCACCGACACTTTCAGTTCCATCGCCACGAACGCCGCCATTCGCGCCGAGTCCAGCACCCCCGCCATTCCCATCACGCGCTGCTTCGGAAACCCGCTGATCTTGAACGCCGCCTGCGTCATCGCATCCAGCGGATTCGTCACCGTAATCAAAATGGCTTCCGGCGAAAGTTTCGTGATCGGTTCCACCACGCCCTTGATCACGTCGTAGTTCGCCTTGAGCAAATCGTCGCGGCTCATTCCCGCCTTGCGCGGAAATCCCGCGGTCACCACCACAATGTCGCTGTTCGCCGTCTCTTTGTAGTCACCGCCCGACGTCGAAATTCCCACCGCGCTCACGCTCGACCCCGAAATCGACGCCGACTCCAGCATGTCCAGAGCTTTTCCCGTCGGCACGCCTTCCAGAATGTCCGTCAGCACCACGTCAGCGAGGCCCGAATCCACCATGCGCTGCGCCGTCGTCGACCCCACGAACCCGCCGCCCACCACCGTCACTTTTTTCCTCATCAGTTGCTCCCCTGAGCAAATCGAATTACTCTCTCGCACAGTTTCAAGAACTCTGCATACTTCAAGTCGCTCTTGGCGTCGTTAGTTCGCCAAGAGCAAATCTTAAAACATGGTTGTAGCTCCCCCCCGAACACATGATCCACGGAGGGCAATAGTGCGAACGTGTTTTTGTATTCCACGCCGCGCGCCTCCGCCTCAGCATTGCTCCATTGCCTTATCAGCTTCCAATCGAGCGGTTCCCCAGTGTATGCATCTCTGCCTTTGGAATCGGTAACCGCCCTATGGATGGCCACCTTGTAGTCCTCGTTTTTCGCTCCTGCCCGTCCCCGCCCTCTATCCCGGCGCACGTGGGCCACGGCCTTTCGATGAAGCCACATCTCATAATCGCCTTGGGAAACGACATTAGTTAGGAATTCAGGCAACTCATACTTTCTCATCGTTACATCGCCCTTGAATTGGCTGCTTGTTTTGTAGCGCCAGCCTTTCGCGTTTTTCGCGTCCCGGCTCGCCGGGAAGGCCGGCAAATTGCTCGCCGCTCAAATGGAAAACAAAAGTGTAAAGGTTAACCTGCCCCGTTGAAAGTCAAAAGTGCCGTTGATCGTGAATCTCGGAAATTACTTCGAAAGGCGCGCTTCCGACTCTTCCAACGCCGTCCTGAAAAGCTTGTCATCCCGAACTCAGCCCGCCGTTGCTGCGGGATGGCGGTGAGGGACCTGCTTCTCACCGACGCGAAATAAATTGCCCCACCGGAACACAAAAGTGTAAAGGTTAACCTGCCCCGTTGAAAGTCAAAAGTGCCGTTGATCGTGAATCTCGGGAAATTACTTCGAAAGGCGCGCTTCCGACTCTTCCAAAGGGGAAACGATTTTAGGCTTAGTGAGGCGACCGGGCCGTCAGCCACACCCGTCACTGCAGTAGGGTTTGGATGGCTTCGCCGTCACTGTCACGCGTCGGGGCAGATCCATCTCGACTTTGGGATTTTCGGGAAGTGACGTTTGTTCTCCCTCGATCTTGTATACGTACGTCACAAGAAAACTCGCACCACCTTGCGGCTGGAACCGCCAAGTCTTGACGTTGGCGACGGCCGTATTAGAAAGGTACAAGCCTACTTTCTTCTTGCCTTCGTCGTTGAGCACCGCACCATTTGAAGATCCGAGAACGACCGACTTGACTTGAGCGTGGACCACGGCACCTTTTTCAACCGTGATCTGAATCTCCACCGTTCCAGTGATATGGGCCGCTCGGGCGATGGCAGGATAAAGCGGAACCTCTGCGTAGATAACGGTCGGATACTCTGTTGTCTCCACAGCCGAAGTACTTTGGCCGAATGCAAAAGCGGCAAAAATCAGCACCGCAAGTGCTATGCGTGTCGCCACGAGAGCTCACCTCCTTCATACCAGCGCGGCGGGGTAAGCGTCGGATACAAGAACTAACCAGCGGATCAGCCCGCACCATGGCGAATTGTATCCTTGACTCTGACAGCTGAGCCCTCTTTGTCAGGGCACGGCTTCTTGCCCTGCCTGCCCTGACGAAGGAAGGGAGAAACGAAGTGCAGGTCGTGCCAAAGGGAATGCTTTTGCCGCGTTTCTTCCTTTTGCGCTGCCTCATCCGCGCAAGGTCGTCTTTTCTCGTCACTCGTCACTTGTCACTCGCCACTGCCTTTTGCCCCATATTCTCAATAATCGCCGACGCAAACTCCGACGTCTTCAGCTTCGTCGCGCCCTGCATCATCCGCTCTAAATCGTACGTCACGCGTTTCTGCTGAATGGTCCGCTCGATGCCCGCCTCGATCAGCGCCGCCGCTTCGTTCCATCCCATAAACTCAAACATCATCGCCCCGCTCAGCATCACCGATGACGGATTGATCACATCTTTGTCCGCGTATTTCGGCGCCGTCCCATGTGTCGCCTCGAACACGCCGAATCCATCGCCGATGTTCGCCCCCGGAGCCATTCCCAGCCCGCCCACCTGCGCCGCGCACGCGTCCGACAAATAATCGCCATTCAAATTCGGCGTCGCGAACACGTGGTACTCGTCCGCGCGCGTCAAAATCTGCTGAAACACCGAATCCGCGATCCGGTCATTCACCAGAACTCTGCTTTTCCACTGCCCGCGCCCGTGCGTCGCGCCAATCGCCGCCAGCGTCGTCTTCACTTCCTCCGCCACTTGCTTGCGAAACTCCTCCGGCGCATTTTCCAGCCCCGGCTCGACCATCGCCGCGTTCTGCTCCACCGTAATCCCTGGATTTTTCTCCAGGTTGTCCAGAATCCAGCTCTCCCGCTCGGTCACAATCTGCTCGCGAAACTCGCTCTTCGCCAGCTCGTATCCCCAATCGCGGAACGCGCCTTCCGTGAACTTCATGATGTTGCCCTTGTGCACCAGCGTCACCACTCGCTTCTTGTGCTCGATCGCGTGCTGAATCGCCCTTCGCACCAGCCGCTTCGTCCCCGTCACCGAAATCGGTTTGATCCCCACGCCCGAATCTTCGCGAATATGTTTTTTCCCTTTCAGCATGTCATCGTTCAAAAATTTCAGCACCTTCGCCGCTTCCGGCGTTCCCTCGCGCCACTCGATTCCGGCGTACACATCCTCGGTATTCTCGCGGAAAATCACCACGTTCATCCGCTCCGGATTCCGCACCGGCGAAGGCACCCCCGGAAAATATCTCACCGGCCGCACGCACGCGTACAATTCCAGCAACTGCCGCAGCGTCACGTTCAGCGAACGGATCCCTCCGCCCACCGGAGTCGTCAGCGGCCCTTTGATCGCCACGCGAAAATCCCGTATCGCTTCCACCGTGTCCTGCGGCAGCCACTCCTTGAAATTCCGAAACGCCTTTTCCCCCGCGAACACTTCCAGCCACGCCACTTTGCGCTTTCCGCCGTACGCGCGCTCCACCGCCGCATCAAAAACTCTTCGCGACGCGCGCCAAATGTCACGCCCCGTCCCGTCGCCCTCGATGAACGGTATGATCGGCCTCTCCGGTACGCGAAATGTCCCCGTCGTAGACCCTGCAGGTGCCCCATCCGTTTCGTTTTGTGCAAAGGGTCGGGTTTTTCCCTGTGACACACCCTCGCCGTACTCAATCGCCGCGCCATCCTTTGGCACTTCCACCCCGTTGTAGCTGTTCTTCATGCTTGTCACCTTCTTTGTCATTGCGAGCCCGGTCGCGCCTTCTGCGAACGGAGGCGAGGAACCTGCTTCTGCACTAGCCTTGGTGGCACAGGCTCTCAGCCTGTGTGTTTCTGATCGTAGGGGCGCTGCTTGTTCACCCTGAGCGACGAAGGGCTGCGCCCGCGCGACTCTCCCACTCGCGCCCACCTTTCATTTTGTCATCCTGAGCGCAGCGAAGGATCTCGCCTCGGCTTTTCGCGTCTCCTTTTTGCAGTGCCGCGCGCCTTTTGCGTCCCGGATGCAACTGCGGGACGGCTCGACGCCACTATCTCCCGTCGCGCTAGAAGTCTTCGAACATATCACGCCTCCGCGCCGCTAACCAACAATGAAGCCTCTCTCGCAAATTTCTTGTGTCGGAGCGCAGCAGCAGCGTACGATGCGCAGGCTGCAAATCCAGATTAGGATTCTCCAATATTCGCTTGAGGGTTATTGCCATGTGCGAAATCATTTTCCGCCCAGCTCGCAGGCGAATTGTCCACGCACTTGCCGCGTTGACGGTGCTCGCCTTGCCTTTCGCGCTTTGCGCCCACGCCCAATCCTCCAAGGATGCAGCGGCGCGCGCGCAAGCCACTGCGCTCTTTGCGAAGGCACTCGCCGCCAGTGACATCCGCGCCCCCGGATCGCCGCCCTTCGAGATGCGTGCCACGATTATTGTTGCACAACGATTCGGCAAACCGGCTACGGGTGCATACAGTCTAAAGTGGGCATCCCCTGAAAAGTGGCGCGAAGAAATCCATTTCGCGAATTACACGCGTATTCGCATCGGCGAGGGAAATCGATACTGGCAGTCACGCACCACTTCCTACGAACTCGAGCAACTCTTACAATTGAGCCAAGGCCTCGATTTTCTCAAGGACCTCCATGTTTGGTCCAAGCCTGAGGCCATTGCGGATATGAAAGCCGTCAAACTGCATCAAGAGAAGCCACGCGGAACCAAGCTTGACTGCGTGACTCTGATACGGAAAGAACAGGAATATGGTTCAGACTTTTGTTTTGATCCCGTCAGGGGAGTGCTTGTCCGTGACGGTCCAGGCTCCTCGACTGTTTTCTCCGGCTTCATCTCCTTTGCCGGAAAGCTTTTTCCGGGAAACATTGGTACCGACGACGAATCGGCCGCGCGCGTTACCTTTGCCGTGAATTCGATATTGCCGCTGGCGAATACAGGCCCGGACGATTTTCAGCCTGCCGACGGCTCGAGCCCCTGGCCCTATTGCGATGATCCCGATGCTGTGCCGAAGTCGACGATGCAACCTGGGCCAGTCTATCCGATAAGTGAAAAACTCAGCCACACCCAAGGTACAGTCTTTGCTTACGCCGTGATTGGCGCCGACGGGCGGCTACACAGTCTCCAAGTCCTCACCTCGCCTGACAGCGGCCTTGCCAATTCCGCTCTCACCGCCTTTGAGCAGTGGCAGTACATTCCCGAGATGTGCCACGGCACGCCCGTTCCCGTCGAGACCCTCCTGAAAGCTATTTTTACGCTGGGCGCATACTAGCAGTTTCCTTCAGTTTCTTGTTCGCACGATCCCCCCATAAATCCCTCTCACCATCCTCCTCGTCGCCGCCACCGCATCATGCAAACTCCCATGCACGGGTATACCCCACTGTTCCATCAGCGCATTCACCCGCGGAATCTGCGCCGGTTCCGGCAACGTGTTCGACGATCGTCCCAGCACCAGCCGTATCGCATGATCCAGCGAACGGTAAAACATCGCCGCCTCCTGCAACACCCGCGCCTGCTGCACGCCCAGCGCGCCGCTTGCCTCCAGCGCCGAAATCTGTTCGAGCACATTCTTCGGCATCTCCGCAAACTCGCCCCGCGCCAGCGCCGTATACGCAATCACATACTCAATGTCGAAAAATCCTCCCGCGGCGCATTTGAATCCCGTCGCGCCCTCCGCCCGCTCGCGGTCCAACCGCTCGCGCATGTGCATCAGTTGCCGAGCCAACTCGTGCGCGTCACCTCCGCTCGCCGCGCAAAATCTCCGCCGCAAAATCCCGTGCAGCTCCGCAATTATTTTCTCGCCCAGCGCCATATTTCCCGCCACCGGACGCGCCTTCAAATACGTCGCCGCTTCCCACGCCTGCGCCTCGCTCGCAAAATATTCCATCAGATACGCCGCCGTCTGCACAATTTCCCCTTCGCCTCCCCGTGGACGCAGCCGCGTGTCCACCGGCAGCAGCAGCCCTTCGCTCGTGTAGCTTCCCGCCGCGCGTATGAATCGTTCCGCCAGCCGCCGCCATTCTTGCATCTCCTCTTCATCGCGGGCTTGCCAGCTTGTCCTGACGGAGGAAGGGCCGTCGGGCGCCGCAAAAAACGCCACGTCTGCGTCCGACCCAATGTCAACTTCTCCCGCGCCCAGCCGCCCCAGCGCCATCACCACAAACGGCGCCTCGCAAAAATCCGCGTCAAGTCCTGCGCGCTCGCGTCCCGTCTTTACGGTGTCATCCTGAGGAGCGTCTTTTGCGACGAAGGATCTCGCCTCGGCCTTTGCGCCTTCCTCGCTTTCTTGCGCCGCGAACGCCAGCGCCTCCCGCACCGCGCTCTCCGCTGCGCGCGTCAGCTCCGCAAACGTCGCAAACGGTCTCGGCTCGCTCAAAATCGATCGCGCTGCTGCTGCAAACACCGCTTCCTGATGCGCCACTCGCAGCGCTGCCATGTCCCGTGGAAGCGCGAGCGTCTGCTGTTTCTTTGCCTCCTGCGCCGGCGAATTGCCGATCCGTTCAATCGCTCGCGGGTTTCGCACCAGCGTCTCTGCTGCAAAATCGCTGAGCGCGAAAAGCGCTGCCGCGCAATCGAGTTTCGCCGGAGTTTCCTCCAATTCCTTCATCAACTCCGCATCGTGCCGCGCCGCCTCCAGATATTTTTCGAGACCCCTCCGCGCGAACACATCTCCTTGCGCGCGATAGTGCGCCAGCCGCTCTGCCACGGCAGGGAACTCTGTCCGCTCCCGCGCCGCCTGCGCGCTGCCGTAAAATAAGTTCCTCGCAACTCTGCGTCTTTCGGTCCCTCGAGGTCGCGCGCCCGCCTCGTTCAGACGCGCCTCGTTCGGCGTCGCCTCGCTCACCACGCGCTCGTAAATTTCGCGCACCTCCGCGAAGTGCCTGCGAATCCGCGCCAGCAACTCTTCGCCCGCGCTCTTCGCGCCGCTTTTTTCCACGCCGCTGCGCCGCGCGATCCGGCTTCGCGCCTCCGCCTTGCGCGGCAGCACGTGCTCCTGCAATCCATCGCGAAGCTGCAATCGGTGCTCCACCTTGCGTAACAATTCATACGCCGCGCTCAATCGGTAAAAATCCCGCTGCGACAAATATCCCTTGTCGTGCAAATGCTGCAGCGCCACCAGCGTCGTCCCTGCCCCGCGCCCCGAAACCCACGCGTCCCGCCCGCCGTGAATCCGCTGCAAGCACTGCGCGATAAACTCAATGTCGCGAATCCCGCCCGGCGAAAGCTTCACGTTCCATATCGCCGTATCCTCATTTCCGCCCGCCGCGTGCTCCTCCAGCGCACGCGAAATCTCCTCCCGCGCGTCCGTCACCGCTCGCACCACTCCCGCTCCCGCCTCGTGTGGGTAAATCAGTGGATGCAACTCGCGCAGCAACTTTTCCCCCGTGGAAATCTCTCCCGCCGCCACGCGCGCCTTGATCAGCATCTGCAACTCCCACTCGCGCCCGCGCGTCCGGTAATATTCCAGCGCCGTCCCGTAGCTGACCGCCAAATCTCCCTGCTGTCCCTCCGGCCGCAGCCGCATATCGATCCGAAACACCGCCCCCTCCGGCGTCGCATCGCTCAGCATTTTCAAAATCGCCTGCGCCAGCCGCACAAAATATTCCAGGTTCGAAATCGCGCCCGCGTCTCCGCCCGGCGTTTCTCCATCATGGTCATACAGAAAAATCAAATCGATGTCCGAGCTGTAATTCAGCTCCTGCCCGCCCAATTTCCCCAGCGCCAGCGCGGTCATTCGCGCCGGTTGCCAGCCGCCCGACGCATCCTTCCACTGCGGAATCCCGTACGCATTCTCCAATTTCACCGCGCACAGTCGCAGCGCCCGTTCGATCAGCACATCCGCCAGATTCGACAGCTCCAGGCACGTGTCGCTCAGAGACGCCAGATTCAGCACGTCCCGCAGCGTGATGCGCGAATATTCTCGCCGCTTGAATCGCGCCAGAAAAACCGCCGGCGCCAAATCGAACGCCATCGTCGAAAACCGGTAGCAATCCTCCAGCACGTCGTCGCGCGACTTCATCCGCTCGAGCCCCTCGTTCGGGCCGCGCCGGTCTAACCACAAAATCAATTCCGGTTCTTGTACCAGGGATTCGGAGAGGAAACGGCTGTAGCTGAAAAGCGAAAGCAGATAATGCAGCGCCGCGGGATGCGCTTCCAAATGCCGCGTGACGCTCGCCGGCGCCTCGCGCAAATACCGCTCCAGGAAATTCAGCGCGTCGTCGGGACTCGGAAGCTGCCCCAGCAGCGTCGGCAGCCGCCCCCACAGTTGCGGCGAAAGCTGCCCTCGCAGCAGCGCAAGATTCGCCTCCGCCGCCGCCGGCTCGTTGAACAGAATCTCCGCGAACGCTCGATCCATCTCGCCCACGAGCCTAGCGAAATCCTTCACCGTATGCAAAGCAGGGAAGGCACGCCGGTTCAGCGCCGTCGGTCAACCCAGTAGGCGGATTGCCTTAGCATATCGGATTGGCGTAGGCTCTCGATCGGACGGATATGAAAGGCATGACTAAGTGGCTGTGGAGAGTATTCGCATTTATCGCGATTATGGTCTTCGGCGGTTGCAGCGAGCCGCAGACCCGCACCTACTATTTGCGTTCTTACGGTCCCTGGATTATAGGCGAAGCGCGCACGTGCCTGCTCTATAAGAGTGCCAGCGATGTACCCTGTTTCACGTCGGAACAAATGCAAAACGGCGCCAAAGCAGACCCCCAGCACGGTTACCTCGTTTCCGTAACCTTTGACAAGCCGATACCCGATACCGTTCTCGGAGTGGTTTGCAGACTCGATTCAGACTCTCACGCCTCGTGTCATATACCGTAAAAAAGAGCATCGGCTTGCCTTGAATTGTGCGACGGAGTGAATTTGCTGGTGTTGGTTAAAGGAAGGGTTCAGCCAACGATGCGAGTGGGACCGCATCCGGATTTCGGCCATTTAAGCGAACAATACGAGAGAATAACGCTGGAGCCTCCATGGCGTGCGTGCGCACTTTGGACTCCACTTCTTCATCAGAAAGCCTATATTCACTTTTGACCGTGCACTTAACCGCGTCATTTTTTCCGAAACATGACCACTCATAAAGGTAATGACCGTGGGGCGTAATCGTCTCTTCGACTGTGCCCGGCCTTGTCGCAAGCTTCAATCTCAAGATTCTTGCAGAATGCGGTTTGAAGCCTATCTCAGCCATTCACCTATGCTACTGCAGTGGATTATCCCGAGCAAGCTCTATGCCCGGCCTTTGCTCCTACTTCGGTTCCCACAGTTCAAACCTGTTTCCTTCCGGATCCGTCGCCCATCCGAACCGCCCGTTGGCCTCATCCTGGATCTTTTCGTCTACCGCCACGCCTTCTTTTTTCAGTTGCGCCACCACATAGTCCAGATTCGCCACGCGATAATTGATCATGAACCGCGATTTGTCCCCGCCGAGATATTTCGTCGCCTCCGGAAAAATCGCCCACACCGTCGCGCCGGTTTTCGACGCGTTCTCCTTCTCCGTCCACTCGAACGGATGAAACGCCGCGCCCTCGCCTTCGAAACTGATTCCCAGATGCTGGCGGTACCAATCCGCCAGTTTCATCGGATCGTGCGCCTTGAAAAAAACGCCGCCAATGCCAGTCACGCGCGCCTCACTCGGACGCGCCGATGACTTCCGCTTCGCCTGCACCATCATGCCGCACACAAAACTCGCCGCTACCGCCGCGCAAATCGTCGCCATCATCTTCATCTCCTCCTCCATTTTCGTTCGCGCAAAGTAAAAGGGGCGCCAAGCTCGACAGAGCTGAACGCCCCCCGCTGACGCCCGCACACCTAGCACGTCAGTCTCGTTATCGCTACCCGCGCACCGTCAGCACCGGGCACTCTGCGTGCGCCACCACTTTATGCGCCGTCGCCCGCAGCAGATGCGTCGCCGCGCCAAGATGTTCTGCGTGATTCCGCACGCCCAGCACGATCAGATCCGCCCCGCGCTGTTTTGCCACTTCCAGAATCCGCATCGCCGGCTCGCCTTTTTCCACCACGCTCTCCAGCCGGCACCACAGCTTCACCTCCTCGGGCTGCAGATCGTCGAGCCTCTTCAGCGCCGACGCCGCGGCCGTTTCATCGAAGATCGCCCCCGGCACCGCGTTCTTCTCTTTCATGATGTGCAGCAGCGTCAGCCGCGCCTGATTGTCCTCCGCCAACGACAGCGCGTACGGCAGCGCCGCCAGCGAATGCGGCGAAAAATCCGTGGCAAACAGCACATTGTGAAACCGCGCCCCATTGTGGACGCTGCTGCGCACCGCCGGACCAATCGTCAGCACCGGCACCGGCGAGCATCGGAAAATCTCTTCCGCCACCGAACCCAGCAAAAGTTTTTCCGCGCCCGTGCGCCCGTGCGTCCCCAGCACGATCAGATCGATTCGATGCTCTTGCAGCGCATCTTCCACGCTGGTCCAGATTCCATCGCCCCACTCCACCATCGTTTCGTGCGGCAGCCCCGCCAGGCGCGACTCAAGCCGCGCCATCTCCGCCTTCGCGGTTTCCTCTTGCGTGTCTTCGGCGATCGCCGTCGATTCCGGAGTGGAGTAAAGCAATGGGTCAGGACGCAAAATATTCAGCGCGAATGTCTTGGCCCCGTATCCCCGCGCGATGCCCATCGCAAATGGCAGCGCGGCTTCCGATGGTTCGGAAAAATCGGTCAGGAAAAGTATGTTCCGGAAATTTATCCGAGTGCCCGCCAACTTCGCTGCGGTCCCCGCTTCGGCTGCTTTCATGACGCACCTCCTGCAACCACAATGCGTCGCGCCGGAGCGAAGAGCCGTGACCACAGTCACCGCTCTTTGTGACGCCGGTCACACCGTCCTCGGTGAACTCGTCAACCCCCTCCCGCCGCTCGTCGCCGTCCGCATCCGCCAGCACTCTCGCGCGATGGCCCAATCCTCCTGCGCATGGATCACCATCACGCTCGCCGCCGAGCCGGAAGCCGAAATCTCGCGATCCTCGCCATCCCGCCCGTTCTTTTGTGCATCGAGCTTCATGCCCATATATTCGAATTTCTCGCACGCCGCCGCGCGCACTTCCGCCGAGTTCTCTCCGATGCCCGCGGTAAAAATCAGCGCATCGATTCCGCCGAGCACCGCAATCATCTCTCCAATTCCGCGCCGCAGCCGGTGCACGAAAATATCGAAGGCCAGTTTCGCGCGTGCGTGACCCGCCTTCATCGCCGCAATGATCTGCCGCATGTCGCTCGACGCTCCAGAAATTCCCAGCAGTCCCGATTTCTCGTTCAGCAGCTCGTCCATCTCTTCCGCTTTCACCTTCCCGCCGCGCATCAGGTACGTCAGAATCCCCGGATCAACGCTCCCCGACCGTGTCCCCATCATCAGCCCTTCCAGCGGCGTGAAGCCCATCGTCGTATCCACGCTGTGCCCATTCTGAATCGCCGCCAGCGAGCAGCCATTCCCCAGATGGCACGTCACCAGTCGCAGCGAAACCAATTCCTTGTTCAGCATCTCCGCCGCGCGCTCCGCGCAGTATTGATGGTTGATTCCGTGAAAGCCGTATCGCCGAATCCCTTGCGCCAGCCATTCGTATGGCCCGGGATACACAAAGGCCGCGCCCGGCATTCGGCTGTGAAAAGCGGTATCGAACACGGCAATCTGCGTCACCGCGCCCAGCCGCTTCTCCACCACCTCCATTCCTTCCAGCTCCGCGCGATTGTGCAGCGGCGCAAAAATTGCCAAGCGCGCCAGCGACTCCCGCACCGCCGGAGTGATCACCGTTGGCTGTTGGTATTCGCCGCCGCCATGCACCACGCGATGCCCCACGACGCCGATTTCCGCGGGCGACGCGACCGCGCGCGTCTCTCCGCTCCACAGCGCATCCAGCAGTTGCTCCACCGCGTCTTTGCGCGAATCAGCCCGCACGCGTTTGCTGAGCTCCGCGCCGCGCGCGCCGCGAATCTCCATCTTCGCTTCGCGCTTCTCCCACTCGATTTTGCCTTCCCACAGCGCGGCTGGCGGATGCGCGGGAATCGCATCGCCAATTTCGTAGAGCGAGCTTTTCTGGCTGCTCGATCCGGAATTGAGCACCAGTATCTTCATCGCCTAGTAGGGCCACTTCCAGTTTCGAATTTCCGGCAAATCCTCGCCATGCTCGCAGATGTAATCCTTATGCTCCACCAGCTTGTCGCGCACGAACTGCTTGAAATGCGCGCCCAACTGCGTTAGCCGCGGCACCCGGTCCACCACGTCGCCGGCCAGATGGAAACGGTCGATGTCGTTCAGCACCGTCATATCAAATGGCGTGGTCGTCGTCCCTTCTTCTTTGTATCCGCGTACGTGCAGGTTGTCGTGGTTCGTCCGCCGGTAAGTCAAACGGTGAATCAGCCACGGATATCCGTGATACGCAAAAATAATCGGCTTATCCGTCGTGAACATCGAATCGAATTCGCGATCCGGCAGCCCGTGGGGGTGCTCGCTCTGAGGTTGCAGCGTCATCAGGTCTACCACGTTCACCACGCGAATCTTGATGTCCGGAAAATGCTGCCGCAGCAAATCCACCGCCGCTAGCGTCTCCAGCGTCGGAACATCTCCCGCGCATGCCATCACCGCGTCCGGCTCCGCTCCCTCATCCGTGCACGCCCATTCCCAGATTCCCACTCCATACGTGCAATGTTTCACCGCCGACTCCATGTCCAGCCACTGCAACTCCGGCTGCTTGCCGGCCACGATCACGTTCACGTAATCGCGGCTGCGCAGGCAGTGATCCGTCACCGAAAGCAGCGTATTGGCATCCGGCGGCAGGTAAACGCGCACCACATCCGCCTTCTTGTTCATCACCACATCGATGAATCCGGGGTCCTGATGCGTGAAGCCGTTGTGGTCCTGCCGCCACACGTGCGAGCTCAGCAGGTAATTGAGCGACGCAATGGAGCGCCGCCACGGAATTGTCCGCGACTCTTGCAGCCATTTAGCGTGCTGGTTGAACATCGAATCGATAATGTGAATGAACGCTTCGTAGCACGAGAAGAATCCGTGCCGCCCCGTCAGCAGATAGCCTTCCAGCCATCCCTCGCACAGATGCTCGCTGAGCACTTCCATCACCCGTCCGTCTCTCGACAAATGTTCATCCGTCGGCAGCAGCGGCTCCATCCAAATTTTGTCCGTGGCCTCGTATATCGCCTCCAGCCGGTTCGAAGCCGTTTCGTCCGGCCCGAATACGCGGAAATGTTTCGACTCCAGGTTGAGCTTCATCACGTCGCGCAAGAATTGCCCCAGAACGCGGGTCGACTCAGCCACGCTCGTGCCCGGCTTCGGCACGCTCACCGCGTAATCGCGAAAGTTCGGCATGGTCAGGTCTCTCAGCAGAATTCCACCGTTGGCATGGGGGTTGGCGCCCATTCTTCTGTCGCCCTTCGGCGCTAAATCCGCCAGTTCCGTCACGAACTTCCCATTCGCGTCGAAGAGCTCTTCCGGTTTGTAGCTCTTCATCCAATCTTCCAGAATCTTCAGGTGCTCGGGTTGCTTCTCGAAATTCCCAATAGGCACCTGGTGCGCCCGCCACGTGTTTTCCACCGGCAAGCCGTCCACAAACTTCGGTCCCGTCCATCCCTTCGGCGTGCGCATCACGATCATCGGCCAGCGCGGCACTCCCGTTGCATTTCCGTGCCGCGCTTCGTTCTGAATCGCGTGAATCTCTTCGAGCACTGTCTCCAGCGTCTGCGCCATCAGTTGATGCATCGCTTCCGGCTGGTGTCCTTCCACAAAATGCGGCTTGTAGCCATATCCGTTGAAAAACTGCGTCAGCTGCGCATCTTCCATGCGCCCCAGAATCGTCGGATTCGCGATCTTGTATCCGTTGAGGTGCAGGATCAGAAGCACCGCGCCGTCGCGTGCCGGATTAAAGAACTTATTCGAGTGCCAGCTTGTCGCCAGCGGACCCGTCTCCGCTTCGCCGTCGCCCACCACGCAGCACACCAGCAAATCCGGATTGTCGAAAGCAGCGCCATACGCATGCGTAATCGAGTAGCCCAGCTCTCCGCCTTCGTTGATCGAACCGGGCGTCTCCGGCGCGACGTGGCTCGGAATCCCTCCCGGAAAGGAAAATTGCTTGAACAGTTTTTGCAGCCCTTCTTCGTTCTGCGCAATATTCGGATAAAGCTCCGAATAGGTTCCTTCCAGATACGTGTTCGCCACGATGCCCGGACCGCCATGCCCCGGCCCGGTCACGTTAATCACGTTCAGGTCGTGCTTCTGGATCAGCCGGTTCATGTGAACATAAATAAAATTCAATCCCGGTGTTGTGCCCCAATGCCCCAGCAGGCGCGGTTTGATGTGTTCGAGTTTCAGCGGCTCGCGCAGCAGCGGATTTTTATAAAGATAGATTTGTCCCACCGAAAGATAATTTGCTGCGCGCCAGTACGCGTGCATTTTGCGCAGCTCTTCGGAAGATAGAGGATTTGCCGATTCGGGAAGTTTCACGGAACCTGCGGATGTGGCTGATGCCATAGCGCTCACCTCCATTTGCCGTCGCGCTCGTGGCCGGACTCCCGAGCAGCCGACATTTTATCGCAATGCGCCGCCCGCGACATCAATGTCATGTAACATCCCGCGCCTCAGCCGTCGCGGACTCTTTTCAGTTTCCTGCGGCGGCCAGTTCCGGCCACGAAATTTTAAGCACCACTCCGCTGTTCTCTTCGTAGGCCAGCGTGAAGAGATGCGAGCACCGTTCGCACAGCCAATAGTGCCTCACTCCATGCACGCCGGAGGCTCCGCTTTCTGGATTCTGCAAGCTCGACGACATCGACGGCTCTCGGAAGCGGAAAAACTTCCCGCCCCTGCGCCACTCGAACGAAACTTGGCACGCGGGATTCGCGCACTTCGCATCTTCATGCAGCGCAACTCCTTTTTGCCCTTGGCCCTTCAGGCTCGTTGGCTCGCCGGTGTTGAGAGGCTCCATTCGTTTGCGTTGCTCCAAATTCGCGACGGTTTCCTGCAACCAGTTCTTCACGGCTGCTTCGATCTCGCGCTCGTCTCCATAACGATAGAGTGAATCGAGTGTTTCTCCCGAGGCGTTCAGCGCGATATGCCGGCAAGCGGACTTGCGCCCGCGGAACTCCGGCGGTACCAGTTGCATCAGCACGCAATCGCCGCACGGCGCCGGATTTTCCTTGTGCCCGTGATTCATGCAGGCGGGAGAATCCTCGAAAATGTACGCGGGCCTCCAGGACTCTCCCGCCGTGTGCGCGTATCCGCCGCTGCCCAGAAATTCCAGTTCCGCCTTGAGCACCTCCAAAAGATCCCTTTCGTCTCTGTGCATCGCCGTTCTCCCCGATGTTTCAATACCGCAGCGGCCAACCCCGGCGCTGTGACCTCTATCACCTGGCCAGGTGACTCGGCTCACTGGCACTGCACAAAATCGGGGGCAAACTCACGGAAAAGAAAGGCGGGCAAATGGCCGAAATCCGAAGCAGCCGTTTCAGAATCGTTCCGCGCGCCAGCCGGTGTACAATACCCCAGGCTTCCTCTATGCGCGCTCCCTACGGCCTGGAAATTATCGAGAATTGCGTCGTGTGCCCTCACCTCGAGGAGCGGCTTTTCTGCAATCTGCCGTCGCCGGCTCTCAAACGCCTCTCGCAGATCACGTCTGCTTCTTCTTATCCCAAAGGGGCGACGCTCTTTGTGGAAGGGCAAACCGCGCGCGGCGTTTTTATTTTGTGCAATGGGCGCGTGAAACTTTCCACATGCTCGAAAGACGGCAAAACGTTAATTGTCAGAATTGCCGAGCCCGGAGAAATTCTGGGACTCCCGGCCACCGTGACCGGAAAATCCTACGAACTCACCGCCGAAGTGGTCGAGCCGTCCCAGGCCAATTTCATCTCGCGCACCGATTTCCTGGCCTTTCTGCGCGAATGCGGCGAAGCTGCTCTGCGCGTCGCCCAGCAACTCGGCGAAACTTATCACGCCGCGGTGGCGGAAATGCGCTCCATCGGCCTCTCGCACTCCGCCGGAGAAAGGCTCGCTCGTTTTCTGCTGGACTGGTGCGCCGCGCATGGCAACGACAAGGGCGAAATTCACGCCACGCTCGCGCTCACCCACGAGGAGATCGCCCAGACCATCGGAACTTCCCGTGAAACCGTCACGCGCATCCTGAGCGACTTCAAGAAGAACAACCTGCTGCAGATGAAAGGTTCGACGCTGATCATTCCCGACAAAACAGCGCTCGAAACTTTCGCCGGGGTTTGAACCCCGCGTTTCCTTCGACACCCAAATTCAGGATTGGTGCGGCGTCCGCCGCACCGTTCCCGTTGCGTCCAAAGTCTAAATATCGTAGTACAACTGGAATTCGTACGGGTGCGGGCGCATGCGCATGGCGTTGACTTCGTTTTTCATTTTGTAATCGATCCACAAGTGAATGAGGTCCTGGCTGAAGACGTCGCCCTTCAGCAGGAATTTGTGGTCGTGCTGCAACGCCTTGAGCGATTCTTCGAGCGAGCCGGGAAGGGAAGGAACGTTTTTCAATTCCTCCGGCGAGAGATCGTAAATATCCTTGTCGAGCGGCGGACCCGGATCGATTTTGTTTTCCACGCCGTCGAGCCCGGCCATGAGCATCGCGGAATACGCCAGATACGGATTGCACGACGGATCGGGCGGACGAAATTCCAGGCGCTTCGCCTTGGGACTCGCGGAATACATCGGAATGCGCACCGCCGCGGAACGATTGCGCCGCGAATACGCCAGATTCACCGGCGCCTCGAATCCCGGCACCAGGCGCTTGTAGGAATTTGTCGTCGGCGCGATCAGCGCGGCCAGCGCTGGCGCGTGTTTCAAAAGCCCGCCGATGTACCACAGCGCCGTCTGGCTCAGCCCCGCGTAACCGTCGCCGGCGAAGAGCGGCTTGCCCTTCAGCCACAACGATTGGTGGGTGTGCATGCCATTGCCATTGTCCTGAAAAAGCGGCTTGGGCATGAAGGTCACCGTTTTTCCGTAATGATACGCGGTGTTGCGCACCACGTATTTGAACACCATCATGTTGTCCGCGGCCTTCAGCATGGTGTCGAATTTGAAATCGATTTCCGATTGCCCGCCGGTGGCCACTTCATGGTGATGACATTCCACGGGGATGCCGCAAGCTTCGAGCTGCAGGATCATGTCCGTTCGCAGATCCATGTAATGATCGGTGGGCGGAACAGGGAAGTAGCCTTCCTTGTAGCGCGGGCGATAACCGAGATTGTGTTCGGCGCGGCCTGAGTTCCAGCGGCCCTCTTCCGCGTCGATGTAATAGAAGGCGTGCTGCTCGCGCTGGTCGAAGCGCACATTGTCAAAAATAAAAAATTCCGCCTCCGCGCCGAAGAACGCCTGATCGGCGATTCCCGTGAAGCCCAGATACGCTTCCGCTTTGCGCGCGATGTGGCGCGAGTCGCGCGGATACGGCTGCTTGGTCATGGGATCGACCACGTCGCCGATCATCACCAGCGTCGGTGTGTCGCGGAACGGGTCCATGAACACGGAATTCGCGTCGGGAATCAAGAGCATGTCCGATTCGTGGATCGACGCCCATCCGCGAATCGAGCTGCCGTCCATGCCAAAGCCATCTTCGAAGGATTGCGCGGTCAGTTGGTGAATAGGAAAACTGACGTGATGCCAGACGCCGGGAATGTCGATGAAGCGCAGATCGAGAATCTTGGCGTTGTGCTTCGCAGCGTAATCCAATGCTGATTTCGGATCCATCTAGCCTCCCCCGCAGCTAAACTGCGGCGTAAGAATTTTAAGCGGCGACGATAGCGTACACGCCAACTCCCGTCAAGCGAACGTCAGGCGCATACGCGAAAGTTTCGCCCGTCCATTTTGGCCCAGTCGAATTCTTGTCTCCGCTCCAACTCGCCCGGCTCTTGGCGCGCGCCTCTTGCAGCACGCAGCGTCCTGTGGGAGACTCCCCAAACCGTGGCGCCTGATACCTAAGTCGTAATTTATTTTTCAGCTATTCCAGACGGCTGCGCGGCAGGGAGCTGCATGGGCTCAAAGGACGAGGAAATTCACGAGGTGCGATCTGAGGAAGGTCGCAGGGGCAAGCGCCCGATCGATCTTCAGGCGCTTCGCCGCCGGCGCATTCTGGAAAGAAAATTCAAAGAGGCGTTAGAAACCGGAAACGAGGATGCTTTCAGGAACGCGCTTATCCACGACCTCGGCCAATTGCCCGGCTCCCCCGAGTACGAGCGGTCCATGAAGATTTGGCGTGACTATCACGGGCGCGAGTGAACTTCGCGTGCGAAAAAGCCTCTACCCGTGCGTCGCGCTCCTCTTCCGGCAGGCTGGCCAGATGCTTCTCCGCAATCGCTGTTAGCTCGTCGACGGCCTTCTTCAAGCTGCTCTTTTTCTTGTTTTTTTTCACTCGCTCGCTCTCAACTCAAGTCTATGCTCGCCCACCCACCCAGTCAACTCTTCTCCCTCCCATCGTTACATTCCATCCATCTCGGCCCGGTCGACTTTTTGTGACAGGCCATTTTGGGCCCGGTTCGTTTCGCCGCGTTTTTGTTCGCGCATTTGTTTCACATTATTCACAAAGTATCGCCGTGCGCAGCACTATAAAACGCCTGTGCCGGCAACTGACCACCTTGCGCGGGTAAGGCGCGCAATAGGAAGAAAACTCCGAAAGCATGGCTGGTCTGGGTCTGGGGCTGAAGCCCCAGCCTCCTGAAAGGCTGCTTCTGCTACACTTCTTAGTGCATCGATCCATGGGCACCGAATCCTCGCGCGAGATCGCCATCACCGGCGCATTCTCTTACACCGGCAAATACCTTGCGCCGCTGCTTCTCGATCGCGGCCACAAACTTCGTACGCTGACGAATCATCCCGACGCCAACTCTCCGCTGATTTCGCAAATCCGCGTCGTTCCTTATCGCTTCGATGATCCAGCTGCGCTGGCCGAATCGCTCGCCGGCTGCGACACTCTCATCAACACCTACTGGGTGCGCTTCCCTCATGGCCGCGTGACTTTCGACATAGCCGTCGAAAACACTCGGACCCTGGTTTCCGCCGCGAAATCCGCCGGCGTGCGCCGCTTCGTCCACGTCAGTATCGCCAACGCTTCGCTCGATTCGCCGCTCGCCTATTACAGGGGCAAAGCGCGGCTCGAAGAAGCCGTTCGCAATTCCGGGCTTTCCTTTGCCATTCTGCGGCCCACGGTCATCTTCGGCCGCGAAGACATACTCATCAACAACATCGCCTGGTTCGTCCGCCATCTTCCCGTTTTTGCCGTTCCCGGCGACGGGCGCTACGGCGTTCAGCCGATTTTCGTGCGCGACATGGCCGCGCTGCTGGCCGACGCCGCGGAACGCAGCGACGATTACGCCATCGACGCCGTCGGCCCCGAAGCCTGCTCGTTCGACGATCTCATCCGCATGATCTCCGGCAAAATCGGCCGCCCCGCGCGCATCATCCACGTTCCGGCGGCGCTTGCCTACGTTGCCACCAAAGCCATGGGCTGGCTCCTCGGCGACACCGTACTCACTTGGGAAGAATATCGCGGCCTGATGGACAATCTCCTCGTCTCCAAAAATCCGGCGACTGGCATGACTAAGCTTAGCGACTGGCTCGCCGAGCATCGCGACTCTGTCGGCGTGCATTACGCCTCCGAAGTCGCCCGCCACTTCTGAAGTTTGTGACCCACAGCGAAAAACATAGTTTTTGTCCCGATTAGAAAATGTCAAGTGCCGCGTTCTTCGGTGCTTACGGTTTCGGGATCAGTGTTTTGTGTACCGATTAGAATTTCGGCGTTGGAGAGGCCGGCGGCCCAGCGGGGAAGGTAATCGAGATGGAGGGGCGTTCTCCGGCCATGCTGCGGGGCCATTTTCCGGTCCGTGACGGACCGCGAGTCGGGAGACGGTACGGGAGTTTCAGACTCGCGGGATGAATCCTGCGTGCGCGGGCAGGCCGCCGCTACGGGCGATTCGCTTGGAGAGGCAGAAGAATCTTCAACGGTAGTTAAAGGGCGGTTTGCGACGGAAGGCTCGCCGACGACGGAATGGTTTGCCGGGGCATGTTGGGTGATGTGGATGTGAGTGACGATGGAGCGCTTCGCGGGCTCGACCCATTGGCCGTCCTCGGTGATCTGCGCGAAGATGCGCATGGCGCGAAGGATGGTGGCGGCGGTGGGCGGGGCTTCGTCGACGCGTTCGAGGATGCGTTCGGCGACGCCACGGAGATTGAGGCGGCGGCGCAGGAGGATCCCGGTGGCGGCGGCGTGGCGGTAAACGGAAGAGCGCGAAGGGAGCTGATAATCGAGGGTGATGGAGGACTCGGAGCGCCAACTGACGAAGTCGTCGTCGATGGCGGCGCGGTGGGGGTGGTTGCAAATGGCGCATTTGCGGGCGTGGCGCGCGAGGCTGGTGGCGGCCTGGCGCTGGGCGCGCTGGGCGTCCTGCGATGAGCGTGGCTGACGAGGCAAAGAATGAGGTTTGGTGTTGGCTGGCATGGTGTTTTCTCCTTTGGGTGCTGTGTGGAGCTTCCTTTCCGCCCCCCCTTTTTTGTGGTGGGGGCAAAAAAAAATCGCCCTAGCGAAAGCCTAGGACGATTGGTCAATGGCCCAATCGTTGGGCCGAGATTTTAAGTTTGGCGGCGGTTTAGGCCGCATAAGAATATTGGAGCATACCGTAACGGAATTGGCAATAAGAAAGAGGGGATTACGGGGCCGTGATAAACTTCTTTAGGGGAAGCTTCGTGGGACCGTTACCTGATATCGGTACATCGGCGTCATTCTGGGCGTCAATTGCCACTTTGTGGGGCGCGGCTGGGGCTTGGTTTACGTTCGTCTTGGCGGCCGTCGCGTCGCGCAGGCAAACCCGTGAAGGGGTCTTAAATTTGATTGCCGGAATCGAGGCGGAACTTGGCTTAATTGAAAACTGGGCCAGGGGCAAGGAGGGCGACCGAGGATATTTGAAAAGCGATACCGCGAGCGTGCTCGCGCACGACCATCCGGATTGGTTTTATCCGAATCGACATGTCTACACGTTCGATTCGCCAACACTGAATAATTTCACGAGCTCGTCCTTTATGGCACACCTCAAGCCTGTAGTGCCGGCCCTTATAGATCTTAGCTATTCCGTCCATCGTCTGATGGATTTTCTTACGACGAATTACAATCCGTTCGTCTCAAGCGATCCTGCGAACTATCAAGAGGTTGTGCGCAAGTTGTCTACTGGGACGACGGTTGCGAGCTTAACGCCGCCGGAGCAGACATATGCGAAAATCGTTTTCGGGATGAATATGACAGTTCATCAGGATTTAATTGGCGGTGCGGATTCGAACGATCGCACGTGCTTGTACAAAGCCTTTCGCGGCGCGAAAGATGTGATTGGCAATTTCAAAACGACTCTGCGGATAGAGCCGCTCCCCCGCTGGTATTGGATTCTTACTTGTTTTGCGATTTGGTTGATTGCAATTGGCCTCGTTGAAGTGTTTCGCTGGTTCAATGTCTGCCGTTTCCTTTGAAAGATATGCTTTTCCTCCGCTGCTTGACGTATCGACCGCCGGGGGGTGGTTAGCGGTGTGGTATGATGAAACCAGAGGAAAGTTACATGGCTTCCAAACAGCCCGCGTTTGAAAAGGCCGTGGACCAGATACATGCGATTCTCGACGAGCATTTGTCGAGCTTGCCGGCCACGGAACAGCGAAAAAAGTGGGACGAGCTGGAGCGATATCTCAACGCCGTCGCGCCCGCCGCTCAGCCCGAGCGGCGCGCCAAGCCGCAAGGGCGGCATTCCAGGAAGGCGAATTCTCGGCGACACCTTGCAGGCGCAAAGCGCCGGTAAGCAATTCCTCATTTTCCAACTGAACCAGAGTTTCGACGAGCTTGCGCTGGCGCTTGCGTTCCTCGCGCGCGTCTTCCTTTGCTGGCGGATCGACTCCTCTGGCGTCGGTCACCATAAATGGACGCCAGAGATTACGACGAATGCAATTCTCTCAGTCGTAGTATTCGGTGCCGAGGTGGGTGATGAGCTGCTCGCCCATCATCCAGCGCAGAGTGTTTTTCAGTTTCATGGACTGGATGAAGAGGTCGTGTTCGGGATACAGCTCGGGCGCGCACATGGGCGATTTGAAATAGAAGCTGAGCCACTCCTGAATGCCGTGCATGCCGGCGCGCTTGGCGAGGTCGAGGAAAAGAACGAGGTCGAGGACGATGGGCGCGGCGAGGATGGAGTCGCGGCAGAGGAAATCGACTTTGATCTGCATGGGATAGCCGAGCCAGCCGAAAATGTCGATGTTGTCCCAGCCCTCTTTATTGTCGCCGCGCGGCGGGTAATAGTTGATGCGGACTTTGTGGTAGAAATCGCCGTAGAGTTCGGGATAGAGCTTGGGCTGCAAAATGTATTCGAGGGCGCCGAGTTTCGATTCTTCTTTGGTCTTGAAGGAGCCAGGGTCGTCGAGAACTTCGCCGTCGCGATTGCCGAGAATGTTGGTGGAGAACCAGCCGTGGAGGCCGATCATGCGGGCTTTGAGGCCGGGGGAGAGAATCGTTTTCATGAGGGTTTGGCCGGTCTTGAAATCCTTGCCGCAGATGGGGACGTTTTTTTCGCGCGCGAGTTCGACCAGCGCGGGGAGTTCGGCGGTGAGGTTGGGCGCGCCGTTGGCGAAGGGCACGCCTTCCTGAATGGCGGCGTAGGCGTAGAGCATGGAAGGCGCGATGGCTTCGTGATTTTCTTTCATGGCGCGCTCGAAAGTGGCGAGGGTCTGGTGAACTTTGTCAGGCCGGAGGAAAATTTCGGTGGAGGCGCACCAGACCATGACAGTGCGGTCGACTTTGGCGGATTTTTTGAAGTTGCGAATGTCTTCGCGAAGCTGCTCGGCGAGGTCGAATTTGTTTTTGGCGCGCTTAACGTGTTCGCCGTGGAGATTTTTGACGTAGGACTGATCGAAGGCGGCCTTCATGGGCTTGATTTTGCTGAGGAAGGGCTGGACTTTGCGGAGATGATTGGCGTCGAGGACGCCGGCTTTGGTGGCGGCTTCGTGCGCGGTGTCGGGGAAAAGATCCCAGCCGCCGAAGACGAGATCGTCGAGGCTGGCGAGAGGAACGAAGTCCTGAATTTTGGGCGCGCGGCCGTCGGTGCGTTTGCCGAGGCGGATGGTGCCCATTTGCGTGAGCGAGCCGACGGGCAGGGCCGCGCCGCTGCGCACAAGTTCCACGCCAGCCATGAAAGTGGTGCTGACCGCGCCGATGCCGGGCGTGAGTACCCCGAGCCTGCCTTTGGGCCGCGCGATCTTTCCAGGTTTCCGCATTCCGTTTGTCTCCTCAGTATGGAAATGAAATGTATTTCAGGCGCGCTGTGCCACGATGAGAAAAAGCGCGCGTCAGAAAAACAATTATGATGCGCGAAGCGGAGCAGATTTGCAAACCGTTTCGGAGGTAGCCGGCGATGCAGGATTTGCGGCGGAGGGGGCGCGCTGTTCCGGATGGCCGAGAAGGCCACCCGGAAACCGCTATCAAAATTCTTCCGCGCGTTCTTCGTTCCAACGAGCCCAGCTACGCCAAAGGCGGAGCCGGAGCGGCGAATTGCGAGACGATTCGTGGCGGCGTTTTTTTTAGTGGTGCGGACTGACGGTGTGGCCGCGACCGTCGCGCACTTCATTCCCTTTGAAATTCTTGACCCGATCGGGACGCCGTGAGGGCGCAGGCCGCTCTCCGCGCTTTGGCACCGGACCCTTATAGCCATGGTGAGGATCGAAATGGTTGTTTACGTGGCCATTGAAGTGTGCTGGGCCGTGAAACCACGGGCCCGCGCCAATGAAGACGCCGCCGACAAACCATTCCGGACCGTAATAACCGTAGGGAGCGCAAGGGTAAGGAGGATAGTCATAGTAGCCGTAGGGACATACCGGCTCGGGGCCGATATTGATGGTGACTTGAGCCTGGGCCTGAGCTTTGGGAGCGGCTAGAGTGAAGCAGATTCCAGCAAGGGCAGCGACCAGAAGATATTTGAATCTGTTCATAAGTTCTCCTCAGTGTTGGAAGGGCCGGGCGGGCGCCTACGCGACGTTGTTCGCAGGATCGAAGACGGACAGCGCGAGCGCGTGGTCATCATACAGTAAGATGACGCGAGAGAGGAAATTGTGGCCAAATTCTCAGGGTCGCGACGGGCGCGTTTGCGGGGGCGCGGTTGGTAACGGAATTTTGAATTGTGCTATGGTCCGAAGGAGGAGGGAGTATGCGGGTTTGCCTCGTTTCGATGTTGACTGTGCTGTCGCTTTTTCCCCTCTGCGCCTCTGGCCAGACGAGCAGCGGAATTCCGTTCACACCTGCGGGAATCCGCTCGATCACTGGGAAAAACCTATGCGATTTCCAGGGAGAATTCCCCGAGCAGTTGGGGGTGTACCTAGACGGCAGAAAAGAAAATCTGGTTCACTATCAGGAAAGAGACGGAATTACTGCAGTTTTCCTGTTAAGCAAGCCCACTGACAAGTGCGGAGTGGTTGACGCCGCCCTTGACCTTACGCGCCTGATTCGAAAGGGCGAGAGCATAGAGTTCAAATGCTACACGGCCCACGAAGGGGGCACGACGCCGGGGAAATGGGGGCACGTTATCGGACTAGCGGATAACCATGGCGGGTCGAAGCGATTCGTCCGCGCTCGCTTGGCGTGGAAGGTGGACGTCATGGAAAAACGTTTCGAAGAGCTAAAAGGACAATGGGTTACGTGTGATACGGCCGGTTACGACGATTGACGACGACGTTCGCGATGCGAGGCGCGCCGATTCTGCGAGGCCAAAAATGAGCAGCGGCGCGCGGGCTTGCGCTGCGGAGTGAAGGAAGGACTTATGGATCTGCAACTGGAAGGGAAGAAGGCGTTGGTGACGGGGTCGACGGCGGGGATTGGTTTTGCGACGGCGCGAGCGCTGGCGGCGGAAGGCGCGGCGGTGGTGGTGAACGGCAGAACGCAGGAGCGCGTGGACGCGGCGATTGGAAAGATTCGCAAGGCGCATGCGAAAGCGAACGTGACTGGGATTGCGAGCGACGTGTCGAATGCGGCGGGCTGCGCAAAGGTGACGCAGGCGGTGGGCAAAGTGGATATTCTGGTGAACAACATGGGGATTTTCGAGCCCAAGCCGTTCGAGAAAATTCCGGACGAGGATTGGCTGCATTTTTTCGAGGCTAACGTGATGAGCGGGGTGCGGCTGTCGCGGCATTATCTGGCCGGGATGCGCGAGAAAAATTGGGGAAGGATTGTCTTCGTGTCGAGCGAGTCGGCGGTGCAGATTCCCGCGGAGATGGTGCACTACGGGATGACCAAGACGGCGCAGGTGGCGGTGGCGCGCGGGATTGCGGAGAGCGTGGCGGGAACGGGAATTACGGCGAATAGCGTGCTGGCCTGGCCGACGCGGTCGGAGGGAGTGGAGACGTTCATCGCGCAGATGGGAGGGAAGGGCGATTCGGCGGCGTTCGAGGCGGAATTTTTCAGGACGGTGCGGCCGAGTTCGCTGCTGAAGAGATTCGAGACGATTGATGAAGTGGCGCACATGATTGTGTATGTGTGCAGCGCGCTGGCGTCGGGGACGAACGGGTCGGCGCTGCGCGTGGACGGCGGGGTGGTGCGGGCGATTCTGTAGGTTCTGTAAATCCGCGGAGAGTTGATGAGCCGAGACAGCGGGCGGAAGAAAAATCAGAGCGTGATTCTGATCGTGATTATTTTGGTGGTGATTGGGCTGTTCCTGCTGAGCAGGACGCGGCAGGCGACGCGCGTGGACCAACGGCACGTGTTGACGCGGCCGTGAGACAGATGCGCGAGGGGAGAATCCATGGTGTCCGCGTCTCGTATCGGGGACGCTCGGCCTAATGTTTCTTCGCGCGTATCTGCGGAGCTTTCTTCTGTAGCTTTTCGTGCATGTAGAGCAAGTTGTCGTACACGTCGTCGTCTTCTGGGTCCTTCCTCGAGTATTGAATGTATTCTTTGAGACCCGGGCTCTCTACGCAGATATTGATGTAGGTCACGAATGCTTCATAGACTTCATTCAGGGTGAGAAGCCCTAGCCTCTCGAGAACGCCAATATCTTCGATGGGTCCGAGAAGTTTGTCGTCAACGAGATACATGCTGACAGTATCGCCTTCAATGTTGAGTTCCCTCATGCGGTCCGCAACGCGAGGACGATCGCGTCCAAGGATCTCGAAGTAGGGAATCTCGTCCTCCCCATGGAACTTCAACAGTTTGTGCTCTGCTAGGAAGATCAGTCGGCGGGCATCATCGTTGAAAAAATCACTTCTCAGCCGGAAGAGAAAATCAGACCTACTTGTTCGCGCCAAATTTTTAAGTTGCCAATAGGCGACAAAAACTAAAATCACGGTCGCAATCGCTCCAATCATCGACCAGAAGATCGCTGGGTCGTATAAGGTCTTCGTCAGGAATTCACACTCGGGTTTCACGATGACGCCATATTAAAACAGAAATCGGGGGCGGTGTAGCTCGGACTGTGAATGCCGCGCCCGGGTGTCCGATGCACGGCCGAAGAAGGGCCCTTGCTAGGTTCCCGGTTGCGGCGATGGCGGGGCGGAAAAGTTTGGTGCGGGGGAAACGGCATCGCGTGTAGAATGGCGCGCCAACGAGCAGGGACGCGAGCTGCAGTGCATTCGCCGGGAATTCTCCGATGCGGAAGCCGCGAAAGAGTTCGAGACGCGCGGCGGGGACCTGAGAAGGAAAGAAGAGAGGAATACATGGATTTGACGACGGGTTTACTGCTGGTGGTGGGCATAGTCGTCGTTTTTTTTGTGCTGAGCGTGGTCCTCGGCTCGTTTTTCACGGTGGAGACGGCGCAGGTGGCTATTGTGCAGCGGCTGGGGAAATTCGCGCGCGTGGCGGGGCCGGGATTGAATTGGAAGACGCCGTACCTGGAAGCGGTGGTGACGCGCATGAGCATGAGGGTGCAGCAGTTCAACGTGCAGGTGGAGACAAAGACACAGGATAACGTGTTCGTGCAGATCCCGGTGTCGATCCAATACAAAGTGATTCCGGAGGGCGTGGAGAACGCTTACTACAAACTGTCGGATCCGGTGAAGCAGATCGAGTCGATGGTGTACAACGTGGTGCTGGGCCACGTGCCGAAAATGACGCTGGACGACACGTTTTTGAATCAGGCCAACATTGCCAACGATTTGCGCGACAACCTGGACGCGTCGATGAAGGAGTATGGCTACGCGATTGTGAGGGTGCTGATCTCGGACATCGTTCCGGACCCGAAAGTGAAGGCGGCGATGAATGATATCAATGCGGCGCAGCGCGAGAGAGAAGCGACGGTCTCGCGGGCGGAGACGAACAAACTGTTGGCGGTGAAGCAGGCGGAGGCCGAAGCGGAATCGAAGCGGCTGCAGGGCGAAGGGATCGCCAATCAACGGAAGGCGATCATTTCCGGGTTGAAGGAGTCGGTGGAGGATTTTTCAAAGACGGTGCCGGGCTCGACACCGCAGGACGTGATGCAACTGGTGTTGATGACGCAATATTTCGACACACTGAAGGACATCGCTGCAAACGATCACAGCAATACGATATTGATTCCGCACACGCCGGATACGCTGACGGACCTGTTTGGGCAACTGCGCACCGCGATTGTCACGGGCGCGGAGATCGCCAAGCATTCGTCGGACAGCGGACCGGTGCCCCGCAATCCAGCGAGTTAGCCCCATGTGGTGCTGGGTACGCAGCGAGCCCGCAGCACGTCCACAGTAATTCCGCAGTAATTCCGCGAGAGCATTCCTCATGTGAAGCGACGACACGTGAGGCGCTTGTTTTGGGTTAAGGGGCGGACTGGAAACGCTCGAGGGAAGGCTCGGGGTCCTGGCCGTCACGCTGGTCTTCGTCGTCTGCTTCTGCGCGAGATGCCAATTCGCGTGCGAGATGCTCGGCGAGCTGAGAGGCCTGGATGCGAAGTTCGGGAACGGCGGTGGTTTCCCAGAGAAGACCTTTGCGCGCGGCGCCGATGGCGAAAAGAGAAGGCGAAGGATTGCCGCGCGAATCGATGAGCGCACCGTGGGCGTCGACATCGAGGCCGAGGAAGAGAGCGTCGGGGCGAGCGAGGCGCTGGGCGAGAATGCTTTTGATGAGCGGCGCGTCCATGCGGCGGTAATCGGTTTCAGGGCCGGCGCAGTTGATGACGCGGTCGACGCGCAGGACGCGTTCGACGCGAGTCTTGCGTTCACGGAAGGAGATTTCGGCGGCGTCGCTAGATTCGCGATAGCTGGTGATTCGGCCGGCGTGGAGAGTGGCTTGGCCGTCGCGGAGCAGGTTGGCGATGGCGGCGCCGACTTCGGAGGCCATGCGATGGCGGTTGGCGTCCCAATAAGGGCGAATGTGGCGCAGGAAGCGGCGGCGTTCGTCGAGAGAGAGGGACTGCCAAATTTGCTGGGTGACGGGACGAAGCGCGTCGATGACAGAGCGCCAATCGCAGCCGGCGTCCGACGCGGCGCGAAGCTGGGCGCGGACGAGGCGCAGGAGTCCGCGGACGGTGCGCGGGCTGTGCTCGTTCCAAAATTGCGGCCACGGATTTTTCGGCTGGTGAGGCTGCGGCAACAGGCCGCGGCGAGAAAGAATGTGGATGCGGCCGGCGAAACCATCGGACTTGAGGCTGAGAGCAAGGTCAACGCTGGTGAGGCCGGAGCCGATCAGCAGGACCTTGCCATTTTTGGGGATGTTTTCGTGCGCGGCAGGGGACCAGGGATAGGGAGCGTAGCGCGCGCAGGCGTCGGAGAGGCCGGGGACGTTGAGGTTCGAGGGCGGGAAATTGCCGACGGCCAGGACGACGGTTTGCGTCTCGAGGGCGGTGCCGTCGCTTAGATGAACGACCAAGCGGGAGCGATCGGGGACGAGGGAAGTGACTTCGCCCTGGAGCCAGCGGAAATTGCCGGCACTGCGGTCGACGGTTTCCTGGAGCAGTTCGCCGACGTAGCGACCGTAGAGGGCGCGCGGGAGGAAATCGGCGGCTTGCGCGGATGGATCGTAGTTCGCCTGGACCCAGCGCAGGAAATGATCGGGTTCGCCGGGCAGAGCGCTCATGCCGGCGGCGGGAACATTCAGCAAATGGCAGCGATACTTGGCGCCGTAGGCGACGCCGCGTCCGGGCGCGGAGCTTTTGTCAATGAGGGCGACCGAGAGAGCTGGAGCGCGGCGCAAGAGATGCGCGGCGAGCATGGCACCGCTGAAACCGCCTCCGATGACTACTACATTGAGCGTAGGATTGCGCAAAGGGCCGCCTTTCGTGCGGGAAATGAGAATGAAAAGCGAGTGCGTATGAGCATAGAAGTACGCCGTTTCGTTTTGGAGCAATCGAGAGGCCAAAGGGCGGGTTCTTGGCGCTCGCATAACGCGTTTGAAATAAGGAACATAGAGGCCAGTTGCTCATGGCTGAGCCGACGTTGCGGTGCGATTGCGGCGGGGAATTGGAAAAGGATTTCCGATGGAGGGAGGCTTGCGTCCGACATCTTTTATTGAAGCGGAAGGCCTGGCCGACGGGGAAGGGGCGCTACTCGATGCGGAGGGCGGTCATGGGTGAGATGGAGGAGGCGCGGGCGGCGGGAATGATGGCGGCGACGAAAGAGCAGAGAGCGAGGGCGATGGCGGCGATGGTGAGGGCGAGCGGATCCCAAGAGGAGACGCCGTAGAGTTCGGAGGAAATCAAGCGGCCGGCGGCGAGGGCCAGCGGCAGACCGAGCAGCAAACCGATGAGGACGCGCTCGAAGGCGCCGCGAAGGATGAGTTGGACCACTTTGGAGCGGCCAGCGCCGAGGGCCATGCGAATACCGATTTCATTGGTGCGCTGCGCGACGGTGTAAGCGGTGACGCCGTAGAGACCGACGGCGGCGAGCAGGAGAGCGACGATGCCGAAAAGTCCGGCGAGACTGGCGACTGCGCGTTCCTGATCCAAGCGAAAATCCAATTCTTGCCGAAGAGTGCGGACGCTGGTGATGGTGAGGTTGGGATCGAGGTCGGCGAGGGCGCGGGTGACGATAGGTTCGAGCGTTCCCGGTGAGACATTGGTTTCCAGCAACAGTCCGTCGATGATGTGCGAGCGCAGCTCGATTTTTCCCGTGATGTCCACCTTGTAAGTGACCCACTGAGACAACGGGACGTAAAACATGGGGAGGGACGGCCGTCTGAATCCCCAGCCAGCGAAGCGGGCGTCAGCGACGATTCCAATGATGCGGAATGTGCCGGCGTTTTCGGGCACGTCCATGCCGAAATGGTGGCCGAGAGGGTCTTCGCCATTTTTGAAAAAGCGTTTCACGAAGGCTCGATTCACGATGGCGACGGGCGCGGTGGTTTCGTTATCCGCGGCGGTGAAGTAGCGTCCGCGGAGGAGCGGGACGCCGAGAGTTTGCAGATAGTTGGCGCTGACGCGGTCCCAAGAGGCTTCGGATTCATCGCTGGTCTCGTCGGCGGACGCATGGCCTTCGATTTCGATGGTCTCGCCCCAGTTGTCAGTAAGCGGATTGTAGCCGGCGAGGCCGGAATTGCGGACACCGGGGATCTGGTTGAGGCGGTCTTCGATTTGACGATAGAGGGCAGTCAATCGCGGCGCGGTGAAGCTGGTTTCCGGATTGTGCAGAGCGACCTCGACGCGGCCCTTGATGGGATAACCGAAATTCTGGCCTTCGAGATTGCCGAGGCTGCGCGCGAGCATGGCGGCTCCGGCGACGAGAGCGACGGAGAGGCTGAATTGAAGAATGAGCAGGGTCTGGCGAGCGAAAGTGGAGCGTCCGGTGGCGCTGCGGCTGGAGGTGCGGAGGGCTTCGGCGGGGTCGGTGCGCGTGGCGAACCAGGCGGGTGCGGCGCCGAAAATGATTCCCGTGACGAGGGCCAGCGCGAAAGCGAAGGCCAAGACAAGGAGAGAAGGTGCGGGGCTTATGGGAATAGAGCGCGCGCCATGGAAAGCGAGCGCGAGGAGCAAGCGCGCGGCGGCGATGGCGACAAGGAGTCCCGCGACGCCGCCCGCAATGGCAAGGAGAACGCTTTCACTGAGGGCCTGGGTAATGATCTGCCGGCGCGTGGCGCCGAGGGCGAGGCGCAGGGCGGTTTGTCCGCGACGGTTGACGGCGCGAGCGAGCAGCAGGTTTGCGACATTGGCGCAGGCGATCAGCAAGACCAGAGCGCAGACGGCGAGGAGGATTTGCAAGCTGCGGCCGTAGTCTTCTTTCATGGTGGCGATGCCGGCGCCGGCGGGAACCACGTTGATGTGCTGCTTAGGCAGAGCGCGAATGACATCACCCATCCAATTGGCGGGATAGCCGGAGTCGTGCTGCAGCCACTGGCGCAGCACGCCGGTGAGATGCGGCGACATTCCGGCTGTGGAAGCGCTGGGACGCAAGCGGCCGATCATGCGAAGCCATGCAGAGGAGGATTGATTGAGCAAGTTACCCGGGCCGTCGACCAGGGGCGCTTGGTGAAGCGGGATCCAGATCTCGGGCGGATCGGCGCGGAGAGTTTCGCCGAAAAATCCGGGAGGGGCGATGCCGATGATGGTGAAGGAATGGCCTTCGACATCGAACGCCGCGCCGAGGACGGATGGATCGGAGCCGTAATCGGTTTGCCACGCGCGATGGCTGAGGACAGCAACGGGCGGAGCGCCTTCGGTGTCGTCCTGGGCGTTGAAAAAGCGGCCAACGTACGGGCGGATGCCCAGCGTTGAGAAATAACCGGCGGTGACGTATTCGGCGCGGAGGGGGCGAGCGGCGGTTTCGCCCTCGCGGAGCACGCTCATGCGTACGCCGGAGGCCTGGAAAGCGGCGACGTCTTCGAATTCCGGCGCCTCAGACTTGAGGCGTTGGTAGAGAGGGAAGGAATACATCCCCCAGCGGTCTTGCAGGCCGCTTTCGACGCAACAGTCGGTGCCGTCGCCGACGCTATAGAGCATCGCCGGATCGGAAACGGGCAGCGAACGGAGCATGACGGCGTGAATCAGAGTGAAGATGGCGGTGGTGCCGCCGATGCCGAGCGCTAACGTGAGTACAGCGGAAGCAGTGAAGACGGGCGAGAGGCGAAATTGGCGCAGCGCGTAACGCAGATTGAAGAGCAAGTTTCGGATGGCAGCCCCCTCTTCTTAGGTTGATACGGAATTCGGCCCGCGCTTGTTCATCTCGGCAATCTGTTTAGACGAAGGAAAGCGCGATTGGTGAGGGAGCACTTAGAGGAAAGATTTCGATGACGGGAAGGCTACTGCGGTCTGCGTGGCGGCTTGTTGGCGGAAGGAATAAAGCCGGTGCAGCAAAAGTACGAACAGGGCAAAGTGGGAGACCATAAGCCCATATTCGCTAAGCGAGACGCCCACTCCGGAGGGAAACCATATCCCAGGGATACCCAGCATGGACAATTCGTGCGCGTACATTCCAACAGATACCGCGAGAATGGCGGGCAGACCGAACCATCTTTCGTTGCCGGGCTGGCGCACAACACGGAAAATGATGAACAGCGTCAAGAGTACAAAGGCGAAACGCACCGCGGTGATGCAGAAGTTTGTGGCCGCGCCAAACCAATGAGGGAAGACTCCGTAAAACCAAGTGCGATGGGAGAATACCGAAGCGACGTAGAGGAACGCGAGAACACCCACGACGGGCCGCATCCACGTCCAATCGGGCAGCCGGAACCAGCGGCACCAAGCGAGCGTCCAAGCGGCTATGCTCAACGGAACGAAAAGCAAAATGGTGGTTAGCTCGAATTCATGAATGGTCTCGAATTGCCACCAGAAGAATGCGGGTTGATTCGCCCACCGGAGCGCGGTGAGAACGAGCGCGGCAACCAGCCAGAGATAAGCAGAGTTCGAACGGTCAAACGGGATCAGGGTACATGCCATCACCCCGAGAACGAGAAAGATGAAAGCGTTGCTGGCGTCCACGATGTAGCCCTTTATCATCTGTGACCATTGAATGTGATAAAGCGCTTCGGCGCCTGAGGTTGTGCCAAGCGCCGGCGCGATATGGATTCCTCCGGTGTCTGGCCCCAACGACCAGGCTCCCATCCAGGCGCGAATCGCTATGACGATGGAACCTGCGCTTCCGGGAGAGGCAAGCGATTGCGGCAGGGGATAGAGTCTGGGCAGGTGTATGTTGTGGACTACAGGCGTCCGGCCGGAAAAATCACCTGAGCCGCCAAGCAACTGGCCGTTTACGAATACTTGATAGGCATTGTCGACATAAAAAGGGCCGCAGAGCGCGAGAGTTTCGCCCGGAGGCGCGTCGACAGAGATGCGGATGCGATACCACGCATAGCCGGAATAGCGGGGATGCCCCTTCGCTTGCCAGCCGGGGACATAGCCAGTGAGTCCAACGTCAAAATCGTGAGCGCCGGGCGGCGGGGTGAGATCAACGGTTTCCCAATCGGAATCGTCGAAATTCGGATCGGCCCAGCGCGGGTCGCCACCTGTGTGGAACTTCCAAGGGCTGTTGAGAGGGACGACCGCCTGGCCGAGCGTGATGCGGACGGGATTTGGAGTCGCGGCCGCGGCGCGGGTGGGTAGAAGCGCAGCCTGCAACCCGAGGAAGAGCATGCAGAGCGGCAAGAACGAAAAACGCCGTGCGTGCGGGCCGATTTTTCCGCTGGACAAGAAAGTCGATCGGATCATTTTTGCCATTGAGGTGGAGCGGCAGAGGGCTTTTGGCTGAGATAATCGGCGACAATCCAGGCCGCGCCAGCGATCGCCAGATTCTCCAAGTTCTCGGACCAGTTGAACAGATTATGCACATTTCCAAAACAGACGGGCAGCCATATCAGCACGCCGAAGCCGATGAGCATTGCGGTAGTCAACTGAGAAGCGAGAAGAGCGACACGTCCGGAGAGCAAGGCAATGGCGGCGAGGAAAAAAGCAATCGTGGTGGCTATGGCCCAGAAGTTTTGCCCGAGAGGGATCCATTTCGGGACAAGTTCTGCGGTATGCGCAAAAAATTCGATTTGTTCCAACGCGAAGGAAACCAGGCAGAAGGCGAAGGAGATGTACGCGAACTGAGCCAACTTTGATAGCCGCTGTGAAGGGCCGCGGGCAAACGTGGCATAGACGATCAACGCTCCCGCGGCCTTGGAGAAAGGGTAGAAGAACGCGCCCCAGTTGGCATAGACCTTCGGGTTGGCGACGATGCCCGGCACCCAAGACAGAGCGAGGAGCGAGAAGAGGATGCCCAGGGCGATTGCTCCGGCGCGCGCCGTTTTCGACCATTGAATCGCGAAGCCAGCCAGAATTTCGACAGCCGCGACAAGGTACATGAGGATCGCGCGGTGCGGAAGGTGTGCGAGCGATTGGGTCTGCTGCAAGACGTAAAAGGCGTGCCAAGCTAAAGTGAAGACGCCAAAAAGAATGGCGGCCAATCCGAGCACGTAGCGTCCCAGATAGATTTTCATTGTTTTCTTATCCCATCATCTCAAGAGTTCGCCGGCCAGCTTCGGGGAAGGCGCGACGGGTAAATTCGCTGACGGAGTGCGCGTCCGAGAACGAGCCAAAGCCCAAGGGCCTCCCCAAAGCGCGATGGCGATGAACAGGCTGGACCACAGGGCGGGATGATCTTGCCGGTCGGGAATGACATAGAGGCCGAGAACGGTGGGAAGATGAAGCGTCAAAACCCAAATCGCGTACATCAGGCCGAGGCATGCGGCGCCCCAGCGAATCAGGACGCCGGTGGCGATGCTCAGGCCGGCGGCGATGAATCCGGCGCCGAAGAAGCCGATCCAGAACACGTGCCAGGGAATCCAGCCGGGTATAAGCGTGCCGATGGGCGCGAGGGCGAGGAAGTGGTCGATTCCAAAAACGATGAGAGAGAGCGCGAGGAGGTAGCGGCTGGTGCGGTCGAGCCAGCGGGGCGTCTCGCTCGGGCCCGGCGAGAGCCAGGCGAGCGCGGCAATCGCGAGAGGTTCGAAGACAACGGTGCGCAGGCCCATGCTGCCCGGGATTATCGCATTTCTCGGCGCGTTGAGCAGGACTGCGCCAAGAAACATCAGGTTGCCGACGACCGTGGCGGATGGCTTCAGAGTGCGTGGGAAGAGAATGCCAATGCCACACAGCACCAGGACCGCGCCGAAGGCGTAGGCCAGCCAGGGAATGGGAGGCAGGAAGGGAAGAACCGGGACGACTTTGAACTGCGGATGAGATGGCAACCGATAGAGAAAAATGGCGCGCTGCGCGCAAATGAGCGTCTCGACGCCGAGGCCGATGATGGCGAGAGCGAAGATCGGCCGGCCGGAGCTGAGCATCGCGTCGGTGACGCGTGCGAGCGGGGTGCTTTCGAATTGCGCTGCTTCAATCATTGCGCGATTGCGCTTCGGCGACCTTGGCGGAGCGAGTTTGGCCGAGATATTCGGCGACGATCCACGCCGTTAATCCGAAGACGTGACGTCCGAGCTTTAGCTTCATGTTTAGGGTGAGTAGTGGCGTACGGACAAGGCGATGGGCAGGCCGACGACGAACCAGTGTTGGACGAATTCGGTGGAGGCGTGGATCAGGGTCATGTGTCCCAGCGGCGCGGCCGAGAGCGGCAGAACGACCAGATGCATGAAGATAAAAACGGCGGCGCCGTACGCCATGCCGCAGAGGACGGCGCGGTGGACGAGGAACTTCAACTTGCGGCTGGCGAGGTAGTAGACGGTGGCGGCGCCCAGCGCGATGACGAATTGCAGCAGGACTCCCAAGGCGACGCTGGCGTTGCCGTCCCGAAACGATTGACGGCCGAGCAAGCCGCTGGCAATGACTTGCGGGATCAGGCCCGGGTGATGCGGGCTGTAGACGAGGATCGCGTAGAGCAAATCGAGGGCGCCGACGATCAGGCCACCGACGCCGATAGCGAGAAAAGGACGCGCGGGCGACGAAGTTGCGAGAGCGCTGTTCACGGATTCAGCCATGGCGGCGGTCCTTTCCGGGTTCTGGCCTAGGCGATATGTTGAGATGCGGGCCACGGGCTATTTTGCCAGTTCTTCGCGGTTGGTTTTCGCCCAAGCGCTGTCTTTGGGGACGGCCTTCATGGGCGGACCGCCTTCAGTGCCGCAGGAGCAGGGGCCCTCGGTCTTGGCTTCGGTCATGCAGGAGCATGATTTTGTTTTCAGGCAGGCACAGACGTAGACGACCTTGCCTTTGGCCTGGGTGCTGTCGGCGAGCGGGTTCTGCGGCTGGTTCTGCGGCTGATTCCGAGTGCCGCCGCTGGCCGGGATCAAGGCCATCAGGAAGAGCAAGGCCAGGGTGATAAAAGGGATTCTGATTTTAGTTTTCGGCATGTTCCGCATGGTTGTCCTTGGGGCGCCAAAGCGAGATTCCGCGTCGCGAGAGAGACGCTGCGGTGCGGCTCCGATGGACTCCCCGCGGGAGAGAATGATACTGAAAATGGCCGCACGCAATATCCACTTGACGATCTTTCGATATAGCCATTATCATCGGCGCACCATGAAGAAAGTTGCCTCAGGGATTTCCCCGGTCATCGCTGTCGACAAGAACGCGGCGCGGTCGCTCTACCGGCAGGTGTACGAGGGCTATCGCAAAGCGATCGTGGAGGGCAACGTGCGCGCGGGGCAGCGGGTGCCGTCCACGCGAGTGCTCGCGCTGGAACTGGGAATCTCGCGCATTCCGGTCTTGAGTGCGTACGCGCAACTGCTGGCGGAGGGCTATCTCGAAAGCCGCGTGGGTTCGGGGACGATTGTGTCGAGGTCGCTGCCGGAGCGCGCGACGACAGTTCGGCCGTCGAATGCTGCGTCGGCGAAAATCAGTTCCCGGAAGCGGCCGCTCTCGAAAGGGTGCCTGCGTCTGACGAGCCGAAGGGATTTTTACCGGCGGCGAGGCCTGGGAGTGTTCGTAGCCAGCCAAGTTGCGTTTGAGCATTTTCCTTTGCAGGTGTGGAACAGCCTGGTGACGCGGCACATCCGACGCACCGATGCCAAGTCTCTCGATTACGGCGACCCGATGGGACTGAAGGAGCTGCGAGAAGCGATCGCCGCGCACCTGCGAACAGCGCGGGGAGTACACTGCGAAGCGCAGCAGATCATGATCGTCAGCGGGTCGCAGCAAGGACTGGAGGTGACGGCGCGGGTGCTGCTGGACCCGGGCAATCGCGTCTGGATGGAGGAGCCGGGGTACGGATTTGCGCAAGGCGTTTTTGCGTCTGGCGGCTGCGAGATTGTGCCGGTTCCGGTGGACGCGGAGGGCTTGAACGTTGCCGCGGGGATAAAAAAATGCCGCACGGCGCGAGCGGCGCTGGTGACGCCTTCGCACCAGTATCCGTTGGGCGCGACGATGACCGCGACGCGGCGGTTTCAATTGCTGGATTGGGCGGAGCGCTACGGCTCCTGGATCATCGAAGATGATTACGACAGCGAGTATCGCTATGAAAGTATGCCGGTCACTTCGTTGCAAGGACTCGACCGCAACTCGCGCGTGGTGTACATCGGGACGTTCAGCAAAGTGCTGTTTCCTTCGCTGCGGCTGGGCTACCTCGTGGTTCCTGCGGATCTGGTGGATCGGTTTCTGGCGGTGCGTTTTGCGATGGACATTGGCCCGGCAACTTTTCATCAGGCGGTGCTCGCGGATTTCATTCGCGAGGGCCATTTTTCGCGGCACATTCGAAGGATGCGAGCGGTTTATGCGGAGCGGCGGAGCGTTTTGATCGAGAGCATTCGCCGGGAGTTTGGACCGGCGGCGGAGATACAGGGCGCCGAGGCGGGCATGCATGTTTGCGTGATCTTGAAAGGGATCTCGGATCTTGAAGTTGCGGAGCGCGCCGCGCAGCAGAATCTTTGGCTGATACCTCTTTCGCGGCTTTATTTAGGCAAGGCGACGCGGCAGGGATTCATCCTCGGATTTGGCAGCATGCCGGTGGAGGAGATACCGGGCGCGGTCCGTGAACTAAAGGGCATGATGCCCGGCTCGAAGGTGTCGAGCGTGATAGGCCGGCGTTAGGCGCGACTTTTCAGTGAGCACGACGGCTGACGCTAGCTCCTGCCGAGGTGAATGGAGCCGAACCCGGTTTCGAGTTCGACGGGCGAGCCGCCTTTGCCGAGCTGGCCGCGCAGCGACGAGTGGCTGGAAGTTTCAGTAACGGTGAGCGGCACATCGGTTGAGACGTGTCCCATGCCGGTTGATGCGTCGATGTCCGCGTTCAAATCCGACGGAACGCGCAAGGCCACGTTGCCGAAGCCGGATTCAAGCCGCCAATCGGAGTGAATCTCTGAGCCGGAATCGGCCTCCGCGCGAACGCTGCCGAATCCGCTTTTCAGCTCGAGCGAATCGAAGCGGCCGTCGGCGGTGATGTCGCCGAAGCCGGTTTCGCCGTGGAGCTGGCCGCTGAATTCGGGGAAGTGAATGCCTCCGAAGCCGGTATCGACGCGCGCTTCGGCGTGAAGATTTTCTCCGCGAATGTCGCCGAAGCCGGTGTGCAGATCGAGATGAGAGCCGGAGGGCACTTCAAGGTCGATCTCGACTTTGGGCGAGTGCCAATGGAACCATCCGCCGCCGTGATTTTCGGGAGTGCGGATGCGAATTTCGACGTGGTCGCCGTCCTGCGAATCGGTAACTTCGACGTCGGACGGAATGCTCCAATAGGTGGTGGTGACGTCGGCGTGAATGGAGTTGGACGAGCCGTGAACGATGTGCAGAGTGCCGTAGTCGGCCTCGACGCGCAGATCGGCAGACGCGCCGGAGACGGTCCAGGATTTGGTCCAGTTGCCGTCGGCGAGCGCCGCGGGAGCTGCGCACAACAAACAGAAGGCCCCGAAAATCAACGCTGCTTTTTGCATTTCCGTCCTCCTACGTGGCGGCCTTAGAGTTCACCCAACAACGGCTAGCCGCGAGCCGAATTAGATCTTCGAGATGTGAATCGAGCCATCGCCGGTGTGGATAACCAGCGGCGGGCCGCCGGCGCCAATTTTTCCGTGAATGGTGCTGCCGGAAATTTCGCCGGACGTGGTGATGGAAAAGTTCTCGAGAGTGATGTGGCCGTCGCCGGTGTGGGCGTCGAGATCGGCGTTGAGGTCATTGGGCAGGCGAAGCGTGACGCTGCCATCGCCGGAGCGCACCGACCAGTCATTAACGATTTTCGAGCCGGATTGCACCTCGGCGGTGACGCTGCCGTCGCCGGATTCAGAGAGAGAGAATCGAAGCGGCCGGTGACGTCGATGTTGCCGTCGCCGGAATCGGCGCGCAGCTCGCCGTCGAAACCGTCGCCGCGAATGTGGCCGTCGCCGGAATGCAAGCGAACTTGCCCCGTCAAACCATTGGCCTCGATGTTTCCGTCGCCAGTGGAAATGCGCAACTGGCCGTGGAACGCTTGCGAAGTGACGCTGCCGTCGCCGGTCTCGACGTCGAAATCAGCTTCGCGCGGGACGTTGAGCTGGATGCGCACGGAGCGGTCGTTCCAGCCAAAAGAAAAATGGAAAGTGGGGACGTGGACTTCCAGGTCCACTTCGTTGCCGGTCTGGCTCTCGGTGATGCGCACGCCGCGATCGCCAATGGGCCAGCCGTTGGTGGCGACGTGGGCGTCGAGCTGATTGCCCGAAGTGGCGTAGAGGTCGACGTGGCCGTCGTTGGTGATGACGCGAAGATTGGGGCGGCCGGTGAGCTTGTAGGATTTGTTCCAGTCGTCGGCGTGAGTGGGGATGGCGGCGAAGGTGAGGAGCAGCAAGGCTCCGAGTCCGCAGAACGCCAGGCAAAAACGGCGCATAGAAAGTCCTCCTCGTGAATGTCCGGTTGAATGTACGCAGTTTAGCATTAAAAAGTTCCCACGGGTTGGACGCCGGAGAAGGGCGGGGGTTAGCGCGCGGCGGAAGCGCGAGCGTTTTGCTTGGCAACGCCGGGCTTGGGGCGGAGCGCGGCGAGGAATTTTTCATAGGGCAGGGTATTGAGGACGTCGCGGGCTTCGAGCCAGCCGCGGCGCGCGGTTTCAACGCCATATTTCATGACGCGAAGCTGCACGGTGGCGTGCGCGTCTGTGGAGATGACCACTTTGACGCCGCGCTGCTTGGCGAGGCGCAGATGCGCGTCGCGCAGATCGAGGCGATCGGGATAGGCGTTGCATTCGACGGCGACGCCGTGCGCGCGGCAGGCGTCGAGGACTTTTTCCATGTCGTAATCGAAGGGATCGCGGCGCAGCAGCAGGCGGCCGGTGGGATGGGCGAGAATTTGCGTGTAGGGATTTTCGATGGCCGCGAGGATGCGCTCGGTCATCGCGGATTTGTCGAGATTCATGTAGGAGTGAACGGAGGTGACGACGAGGTCGAGTTGCGCGAGGACTTCGTCGCTCAGGTCGAGCGCGCCGGTTTTCAGAATATCAACTTCGCTGCTGGCGAGAAGGCGAATGCCGCCGACGGATTTTTCCGCCTCGCGGATTTTTTTGATCTGCTGCATGGTGCGGCGCTCGTCGAGGCCGTTGGCGATGGTGACGGCTTTGGAATGGTCGGTGAGGGCGATGTATTCGTAGCCGAGTTCGCGGGCGGCTTCGGCCATTTGCTCGACGGAGTGCTTGCCGTCGGAGGCGGTGGTGTGCATCTGCAAATCGCCGCGAATGTCGGCGAGGGTGATGAGCTTGGGAAGTTTGCCGGCTTCGGCGGCGTCGATTTCGCCGGTCATTTCACGCAATTCGGGTTCAATGTAGGGCAGCTTGAGCTTGGCGTAGATGTCTTCTTCGGTGCGGCTGGCGACGGTTTTGCCGCCCTTGAGCGTGGTGAGTGCGTATTCGTTGAGCGTGTAGCCCATCCCGTTGGCGCGGCCGCGGAGGGCGACGTTGTGCTCCTTCGAGCCGGTGAAATAGAGCAGCGCGGCGCCGTAGCTTTCGGCGGCGATGACGCGCACATCGACTTGCATCGCGTTCGGAAGCAGGAAACTGACTTTGTTTTCGCCGTGGGCCAGTGTTTGTTCGATGGGCGGATATTTCAAAATGTGCTCGCAGATGGCGTCGATTTTCTTTTGCGAGGATTTGCCGGCGGGAACGACGATGAGGTCGAGATCGCCGATGGTTTCTTTGCCGCGTCGCAGCGAGCCCGCAGGCGTGACGGACGCGATCTGGTCGCCGAGCTGCTGGATGTATTCGGTGACTTGCTCGGCGGTTTTTTCGGCAGCGTTGATGCGGAAGCGGCCGGTGGAGCGCTGGAAAAATTCCACGGCCTTCAAAATGTTCTCCTCGGTTTTTTCGCCGAAGCCGATGACGTCGCGCAGCTTTTGTTCGCGCGCGAGTTTGGCGACGGCCTCGACCGTGCCGGCTTTGAAATTCTTCCAGAGGAAGGCGGCTTTTTTCGGGCCGAGGCCCTGGAGGGAGAGGACTTCGAGCAAGGTGACGGGATATTTTTTCAGGAGCTTTTGGCGCAGCTTGTAATCGCCAGTGGCGATGATTTCGTCGATGTGCTCGGCCATGTTGTCGCCGATGCCGGGGAGTTCGGTGAGCTTTTTGCGGTCCTTGGCGAGTTCCTCGACTCGTTCGTGCAGGCTGTAGATCAGCTCGGCGGCTTTTTCGTAGCTGCGGTAGCGGCCAATGATGGCGCCGTCGATTTCGAGGAGTTGAGCGGTTTCGTGGAGGATGCGGGCGATTTCGCGGTTTTCCATGGAGGGATTATAGAGGGAAATCATCGAAGAATCGATTGTGTTACGATTTCGAGGATAAATAACTTGTATACTCAGTTCAAGCAGAAATGACTCTAACGTTTCGCCGGACCGAATCGGATTATATTGCGGCGCGGATCGCGTGGCTATTGCGGCATCCGTGGGCGATGTGGAATGAGTTTCCCGATGCATTGGCGATGGCGTTCATATGTGTATTCTTATCGATTCTCTCTGTCGGAAGCCGCGATTGGCGGACGGCCTTGGAATTCGCTGTTCCGATACCGCTCATTGTCGTGGGTCCGTGGCTGTTGTGGGCTTGGTGGCGCTTTCATGGGGAATTCAAGCGCAAGTTTTTCCCGAACCCTAGTGTTTCTGCCACGATTGATGAGCATGGAGTGAGTCTATCCCGCGAGGGAAGCACGGAGTGCCATCTTTGGGTTGGATTTACCAAAATCTATGAATTTGGCCGCGTCATCGTAATGGAGATGGGCGGCAAGGATTTCGTTTTCCTGCCGAAAAGAGTGATGAGCGGAGCACAGTTGCAGGAGTTCAAGAGGCTTGCGACAGCAGGTGCTCTGGACTGCGCTGTGAGAATTGCTTCTGCGTAGCCATTTTGGCCGACTGGCGCGCCAATCTCGAATAATTCCTTATTTTTTGACGACGTTGGCGGCTTGGTCGCCTTTGGGGCCGGGGACGATGTCGAATTCGACTTTGTCGCCTTCGCGGAGGGTTTTGAATTTCTCGCCGGCGATGCCCGAGTGGTGCACGAAAACGTCGGGACCGCCATCGTCGCGGCCGATGAAGCCAAAGCCCTTGGCGTTGTTGAACCATTTTACGGTGCCGCGCATGAAAGACAGTTTACAGTCGAGACGGTAGAGTTGAAAGAAAGTGATGAGTGGACGGTGGCCAGTGAGAGGCAAGAAGGTAGAAGGCGAGTCAAAACCGCACCCTTAAGCGACAAAGGGTGCGGCACCCGCGCTGCGCGCGACGGGCGCAGCAAGCAGCGCCCCTACGAAAGACAAAACGTCAACTGCTGTCCACAGGCTAAGAGCCTGTGGCACGGGGTGCATCAGTGGCGGCGAGTTTTCTTTTTGCCGGGATTCGCGGCGCAGAAGCGGAGGTAATACAGAATTCCGGCGACGGATTTGGCGTCGCGGAGTTTGCCGGTGCGAATCCAATTCTCCATTTCGTGATGAGAAAAGGCGCGCGGGGTGATGCGTTCGTCTTCTTCGGGGTGCGCAACGCCGGCGCGAAGATCGCGCGCGAGGTAAACGACCATGTGTTCGCTGACGAAGCCGGGAGTGGGGAAGACGTCCAGAATTTTCTGCCAGCGGCGAGCGGTGTAGCCGGTTTCTTCGAGCAGTTCGCGCTTGGCGCCGGGAAGCGGCTGCTCGCCGGGCTCCATGCGGCCCGCGACCAGTTCCCACAAGTATCCGCCGACGGAATGGCGATACTGGCGGACCAGCAGCATGCGGCCGTCGTCGAAGACGGGGAGCACGACGACGGAGCCATTGTGCACCACGAATTCGCGAGTGGCTTCGACGCCGTTCGGCTCTTGCACTTGCTCGCGGCGGACGTCGAAGACGCGTCCATGGAAGACGGTTTCGCGGGACAGGATTTTGACGCGCGGGGTCATCTCCGTATTTCTCCAGGCAAGTATCATAGAGAAACGAGTGGCGAGTGACCAGTGGCGAGTGGCTGAAAAAAAGTGGTCAGTGGTCAGTGGCCAGCAAACGAAGCCAAAGGCGAGGGCCGCTGAGCGAACAGCGAAAATGCCGGGGCGAAACGCTATAAATGAGGCGTGGCGCGAATTGGCAGCGGCGGCGGGGATTGCGTATACTGGCGCGAGAATTGTGCGGCGAGAATAATCTATGCCCATGCAGACGCTGATCGTTGACGACGAGCGCCCCGCGCGCGAGGAACTGGCGTTCCTGTTGAAGGGGATTCCGGAGGTCACGATTATCGCGCAGGGAAAAAACGGGCTGGACGCGGTGAATCTGATCAAGGAGCACAGTCCAGACCTGGTTTTTCTGGACGTGCACATGCCGGGGCTTGACGGCTTCGGCGTGATCAAAAAGCTGGCCGAGAAAAAAATCAAGATGCCGCAAATCATTTTTGCGACGGCGTTCGACGAATACGCGGTGCAGGCGTTCGAAGTGAACGCGGTGGATTACGTGCTGAAGCCGTTCGACAAAGGGCGCGTCGCCAAGGCGGTGCAGCGCGCGAAGAAAATGCTGGAGGCGCAGGCGTCTCCGGTGGAGCGGCTGGAAACGCTGGTGGGGCAACTGGGCGCAGGCGGGCCGAAGGCCGCCGAGGCGGCGAAGCACGTGAAATTGCTGCTGAAGGCGCAGCAGCGGATGTTTTTGGTGGACGCGGACGAAATGGTGTACGCGTCGATTCAGGATGGCACGATCACCATTTTCACGCGGGACGCAGAGGGAGTTTCGAATTACCGGACGATCGAGGAGCTGCAATCGCAGCTCGACTCCGAGCGGTTCTGGCGCGCGCACCGGTCGTATCTGGTGAATATCGACCACATCAAGGAAGTGGTGCCGTGGTTCAAGTCCAGCTTCATGCTGAAAATGAGCGACAAGCGCACCAGCGAAATTCCTGTGAGCCGCGCGCAGACGCGGCGATTGCGCGAGCTGATCAAGATTTGAGGTTGGATTTTTCGACGGAGGCTCGCATGAGATTGGCTATCTGCTCGTTCCTGCTATTTTGCTTGGCCGGAACTTGCGCGGCACAGGTACAGCCCGCGCTGTGCCCCCGGCACATCGAGACGCCATTTTATCCGCAGATAGCACTAATGGCGCATGTAACGGGCAAGGTTATTGTAGCCGTTACCATCGCTGCAGACGGGAAAATCTCAGATGCTAAGGTCATCAATCATGACAATTTCGTGAAACTGCTGGGCGCGAACGCGGTCGAAAATATTCGCCATTGGACTTTCGTTAGGCCGCCGACAGCCCCCTACACTGAAGCGGTAACTTATGACTACGAGATGCCCGCGTCCTTAAAGATGCAGGAAACTCGGGTTAGTTATGATTTGCCGGATTTGATAAGGATTCTGGCAGGTCCACCCCTGCTGGAGACAAGTCAGTCGACAAAACACTAAGGCAGCGCTGCGGATGGATTTTTCGCTCAACTCGGAACAAAAAGTGCTGCGCGACACGGTGCGGCAGTTCATGGAGACGGAAGTGCGTCCGGTGCTGCGCGCGTACGAGCGCGAGGAGAAATTTCCGGCCGCGGAGCTGCGTAAGCTGGGCGAGCTGGGCTGCTGCGGAATGCTCGTCCCCGAGGAGTGGGGCGGCGCGGAGATGGACACCGTCAGCTACGCGGTGATGCTGGAAGAAGTGGCGCGGGTGTGCGCGTCGACGGCGGTGACGCTGAGCGTGACGAATTCCGTGGTGGCCGTGCCAGTGTGGAAGTTCGGCACCGAGGCGCAGAAGAAAAAATATCTGCCGCGGCTGGCGCGCGGCGAAATTCTCGGCTCGTTTTGCCTGACGGAGCCGCAGGCCGGCTCGGACGCGGCGGCGATTCAGACGCGCGCGGTGCGCCGGGGCGATTTTTATGTGCTGAACGGAACGAAAAGCTGGGTGTCGAGTGGCGGGCAGACGGGAATTTACATTGTGTTCGCGAAGACCGACCTGCCAGGGCAGGCAGGCCCAGCGGCCCTTCCTTCGTCAGGACAAGCGGGCGCGCGCGGCGTGAGCGCGTTTTTGGTCGAGCCGACGTTTCCCGGTTTTCGCGTGGCGCGGTATGAAGATAAGATGGGGCTGCGAATTTCCAAATCGGCGGAGCTTTCGTTCGACGATTTGCGCGTGCCGGTGGAAAATCGCATCGGCGAGGAAGGGCAGGGGCTGAAAATCGCGTTCGAGGCGCTCGACGGCGGGCGCGTGGGCATTGCGGCGCAGTCGGTGGGAATCGCGCAGGCGGCGCTGGAGGCGTCGGTGAAGTACGCGAAGCAGCGGCGCGCGTTTGGCAAAACGATCAGCGAGTTTCAGGCGATTCAGTGGATGCTCGCGGACATGCAGACGGAGATCGAGGCGGCGCGGGGTCTGCTCTACTACGCGGCGTGGATGCGGGATCAGGGCGCGGCGGTTGTGGCTTCGCGGCGCGGAGCGCAGGCGTCGCGCGCGAAATTGTACGCGAGCGAAATGGCCAATCGCGTCTGCGCAAAGGCGGTGCAGATTCATGGCAGCCAGGGATTTTCGCGCGAGAGCGACGTGGAACGGTATTACCGCGACGCGCGCGTGCTCACGATTTATGAAGGGACCAGCGAGATTCAGCGCATGGTGATTGCGCGGGAGCTGTTGAAGCGGTGACGAGTGACTAGACGAAACGTGGGCGGTGGTTCGTGACCCGTGATCCGTGAAAGGCGAATACATCGCGCGGATGAAGCGCGCGAAAGGGAATTAACCAAGACCTGATATGGAAGCCGGAGCCGGCAAGTGAAAGCGCGCGTGTGGATGACCTTCATTCTCGTCGCGGCGTTTTCGCAGCTCACGGTGCGACCGTCGAGCGGCCAGGAATACGCTGAAGCGAGCGGCACAGTGAGGGACGCGATCGGCGCAAGCATAGTCGGCGCTTCTGTGGAGTTTTCAAGCAGAGCGAATCATTATTTGCTGACGATTGGTAACGACGGGAGATACTCAGTGCGGCTGGCTCCGGGGACTTACAGTGTGACCGCGAAAGAGGCGCGCTTCTGCGACGGCCATCGAGCGCCATTCTCGATTGCCGCAAATCAGAAAGTGCAAATTGATTTTGTTCTCCCAATAGACACACAAGCGTCGGACAGCCCGATTTCGCAAGATTCGAGCTGTTACAAGGAAGATGAACCGACGATTGCGAGCGCGGGAGAGCTTCGGCCGCTTGTGCTGTTCGGAAGCGAGGCACAAAAAAGTGGCGTCACTTACTATTCCAGTTTGGAGCGCCACACGCTTCCCTATCCAAATGGCTCCGATGTCGACGAGCGGTACCCGGTGGTGTTTAGCTACGGCCTCATGACCCTCACGGCTGACACGGTCGTGTACGCCCGGCGGGACGAATCGGTCACAGGAATTGGGAACGCGACTTTGCAAAACGGAGCGGAAACGCGGCACGGCTCGAAGGTGAGCATTGCATTTTCGCAAGGCAGGATAGTTGCGACGAGGATTGAGTAGGCAGCATGGGAAACGCAACGAAACGGAAACGGGTGCTGAGCGGGATGCGGCCGACGGGGCCGCTGCACATCGGGCATTACTTCGGCGCGCTGTCGAACTGGCTGAAGATGCAGGAGGAGTATGACTGCTTCTACTTCGTGGCGGACTGGCACGCGCTGACCACCCATTACGCGGACAGTTCGCAGGTGGCGTCGAACACGTTGGAAGTGGCCACGGACTGGCTGGCGGTGGGGCTCGACCCGAAGAAGGCCACGCTGTTCATTCAATCGAGCGTGCCGGAGCATGCCGAGCTGCACCTGCTGCTGTCGATGATTACGCCGCTCTCGTGGCTGGAGCGCGTGCCGACGTACAAAGAGCAGATCGAGAATCTGCGCGACAAGGATTTGGGGACGTATGGATTTTTGGGCTATCCGCTGCTGCAGGGCGCGGACATTGTGATGTACGGCGAGCCCGGGCAGGAGTTGTTGGTGCCGGTGGGGGAGGATCAGGCGCCGCACATCGAGATGACGAGAGAGATTGTGCGGAGATTTAACACGAATTTTGGGCTAGAAATATCCGAATCGTTGTGGGGCGATGCAGTCGCTCTTGGACGCGTGACGAAGCGTATCCCTTGGCTCGAAAAGCCAGGGGAGGATGCGCAAGGCGGTGAAGCTCGTGCGCGAGACGCACTCGCGCAAAGTATTAGAAGGGCGGTTTTCGAGTGGGGCTGGGATAATTTCCGCGAGAAGATGGCTAGCGACGCTTGCTTCTTTTCACTGCCTGAGGTGCTGCAAGAGCCCGACGTGATTTTGACCGAGACGCCTCGCGTGCCCGGCACCGATGGCCGCCGGATGGCGAAGAGTTACGGCAACGCGATTTGGCTGAGCGACACGCCGGAGGAGATTCGCGCGAAGACGCGCAACATGATGACCGACCCGCAGCGCGTGCGGCGGACCGATCCCGGGCGTCCGGAAGTTTGCCCTGTGTTTGCGTATCACAATTTATTCCCGGAGAAAAAATCCGCCGACGACTGCGCGCGCATAGAGCGCGTGGACCGCGAGTGCCGAACGGCGGCGATTGGCTGTGTGGATTGCAAGAAACTGATGGCCGACGCGCTGGTGAAATGGATTGAGCCGATTCAGGCGCGGCGCGCGAAATACGAGGCGAGTCCGCGGGAAGTGTGGGATGTGCTGGAAGATGGCTCGCATCGCGCCAAGAAAGTCGCCGAGAGAACCATGGAGCGCGTGCGCAAAGCCGTCTTCAACTGGGAAGGCGCGGGAAGATCTGGCGCGGCGTCGGGCGAAGGAAAGGGCAAAGTCGCGACGGAAAAATGAAGGCGTCTCCTCGGGCCTTTTCTGACCTTCTGTAGCAAAAATCATAAATCGCAATGGCCATAATGGCTATAGTGAACTCCGTCCAAGTGGATATTGCGGACATCCATTGTCGGTATCACTCTCATCTGTTCAGTGTGGCAATGCTTAATCACTGCGGCCCGGATAAGTTGGATAAGTAAAGAGAGCGCCGGGCCGAGGAGGTAGTGCACCATGAAGAACTTCGCAGGAACGGCAGTAAAAGCCTCGCTGATGCTGGTTGCCCTGTGCGGGGCGCTTGGTTCGCCGTGCCAGGCGCAAACGCCGGCCGCCGATTCCGCGCGCAAGCCGGTGCTGGTGGAGCTTTTCACCGCGGAAGGTTGCTCGAGCTGCCCGCCGGCGGAAGCGATCGCGTTGAAAATGGAAAAACAGCCGCTCGCGGGCATCGATTTGATCGTGCTGGAAGAGCACGTGACCTACTGGAATCAGTATGGCTGGATCGACCCGTTTTCGTCCGGCGATTGGACCGAGCGGCAGACCGATTACATTGCAAAACTTCCCCACGAGTCCCCCTACACGCCGGAGATGGTGGTGGACGGGCAGGCGCAATTCACGGGTAGCAACGGACGAGCGGCGCAGGCAGCCATAGAAAACGCTGTGCGCGCTCCGGAAACGGACGTCACGATTGCGGACGCGAAAGCGGACCCGAAAAATGAGGAAGACTTCCAGGTTTCCGTTGGAAAGCTGCAAGGAGGCACGCCCGGCGACGTCGCGGAAGTTTGGGTGGCGGTGACCGAGGACGGCCTGCATTCCGACGTAAAAGCGGGCGAAAATGCTGGCCATACGCTTTATCATGCCGCGGTGCTCCGCTATTTGCACAAAATCGGCGTCGCGGACGGCAGCGGCGCCACGGCGTTTACCGGCGATGCGCGCGTGAAATTCAAATCCAGCTGGAATCGCAAAGACGTGAATATCGTGGCGTTTGTGCAGGAAAAGAAGAGCCTCAAGGTTCTGGGTGCCGCGTCCACGAAGCTCGAGGGCTAGCGGCGGACGCGCGGCGTAGCGGGTCAGCGGCGTCCTGGCATTACTGTTTTGCATCGCGCCGCCAATTTCTCCGCTGGTGCGCAAGCACGCGCCGTTCTAGACTCTCAGGCTAGTCTAGGCGGCGAAAAGAATGGCGGCGAACGCACAACCCGATTACCAAATCAATTTGCCCGCGTACGAAGGGCCGCTCGATTTGCTGCTGGATCTGGTGCGCAAGCAGGAAATCGACATCCACAACATTCCCATCGCGAAACTCACGCAACAGTACCTCGATTATCTGCACCAGCTGGAAAAACTGAACGTGGATATTTCCGCGGACTTTTTGTACATGGCGGCGACGCTGATTTACATCAAGTCCAAGATGCTGCTGCCGGTGGATCCGCTGGCGCCGCCCGAGGAGCAGGACCCGCGCAACGAATTGGTGCACCGGCTGCTGGAGCACGAGAAGTTCAAAAACGCGGCGCAGATGCTCTACGAAAAGCAGCAGCTGGAAGCGCACGTGTGGTCGCATCCGGATATGTCGCTCTATCAGAGCGAAGAGACGGAAGGGGAGCTGGTGGTGTCGCTGGTGGATCTGGTGCGCGTGTTCCAGCAAGTGATGGAGCGGCGGCGCGCGGTGGCCAAGATCGAGCTGTCGCACGAAACGGTGACCGTGGCGCAGATGATGGAGCAGTTGCGCGCGCGGCTGGTGACCAGCGACGAAGCCGTGTCGCTCACGGAATTTTTCGAGGCGTGCGCGTCGCGGCGCTCGATGATCGTGGCGCTGCTGGCGGTGCTGGAGATGGTGCGCATGCAGGCAGTAACGCTGGCGCAGGAAAAAATGTTTGGCGACGTGCTGCTGCGGAGAAGCAAAATGTTCGATTTGGCGTTCGAGAGCGACGGCGCGATTGCGAAGATTGACGAAGAGTATTTGTGACCTGTATGTAGCGGCGGCCTTTAGGCCGGCAGTGTTTTGTGTCACGGGGACAGGGAACCGAAAATGAGCGAACAGGAACTGATGAGCACGCTGGAAGCGATTATTTACGCGGCGGATGAGCCCGCGACCATCGACCAAATGGTTGCGGCGATCGGCGGAGAAAAATCCGAAGTGCGCGCGGCTCTCGATAAGCTGGTGGCGTCGTACGGCGCGGAGGAGCGCGGCATCGAGATTCGCAAGGTCGCTGGCGGCTGGAAGATGTACACCAAGGCGCAGCACCACGAAGCGGTGCGCAAATTCATCAAGAGTTTGCGGCCGGCGCTGCGGCTGACCATGCCGGCGCTCGAAACGCTCTCAGTGATCGCCTACAAGCAGCCGGCCACGCTGCCGGAGATCAACGAAGTGCGCGGCGTGAATTGCGGCGGCGTGATCAAGACGCTGCTGGAGAGGCGGCTGATTACCACGGCGGGACGCAAGGATGCCGTGGGGCGGCCGATTCTGTATCGCACCTCGAAGGATTTTCTGATGCGCTTCGGGCTCGCGGATTTGGACGAGCTGCCGAGCTTGAAGGAGTTCGAGCAGTTGGCGCAGGCCGCGCTCGGCGCGGACGATGGCATCGCGCCGACCGAACCAGAAGAAGGCCCCGACGAAGCGCCGGAGGAAGCGTCGGGCGAAGAGCAGGGAATTTTGAGTAGCGCGAATCCCGAGGCGGCGGAAGCATCCGCGCAAAGCGACGCGAACGCGGCGGAGGCCGTCGATTCGGACCTTCCGGCGGAGATGGCCTCGCCGTCCGCGGAAGCGATACTGGACACCGCCGAGCACGAGTTGCACGCGGACGAAACCGCGCCGTTGGCCACCGAAAACGCCGCCGAAGGAACGACGGCAGCAAATTCAGAGGCCACCACGCCAGATAATTCGCCGCCGGAGAAAAAAGCGGCGACCTCGCGCGGCTGAAGCGATCCTTTCCGCGTCAGAGTAAAGAGCACTCATGAGATGGCCTAGCAAGAGGCGGGCGCCTTGGCTCATCGGGGCTCTGGTCCTCATGTTCGGCTCGGCATACTCGGTTCTGCGTTGTTTTGTCATCGGTTTTGTAGTCGGTGATTGGATAGGTTTGCCGCAGTATGCTGGTCGAGTCGCCAGTCTCGAACGGGAAGGAACATGGTTCGAAGTATTGGCCGGTATTTTGCCCTTTATCGCTGCACTGCTGCTTGGCTTTGGGAAAGGCTCCCTGGACTCCGCCGGAAACGGATTAACGAGACCTCTTAGCTACACGGCCGAAACGAAGGCCGAGAAATGGACCACACCGGTTGTCCAGTACTTGATATATTTTCTCACCTCGTTGGCGGGTATCGCCGCGTTCCTATTTTTCTTCCTCCTCGTTGAATTTGTTTTCTTCAAGTTGGGAATATTCTTCCCTTAAACAGTGGGTGAGAGATCGTACGGAGCTTTCCTCCCTTTCGCCATGCTGATAGTATTTGACCTTCGAACGGAAATCCTATGGAAGAGCGGCTGCAGAAAATTATTGCTCGGGCGGGCGTGGCTTCGCGGCGGCACGCCGAGGAGCTGATCTCGTCCGGCCAAGTTGCGGTGAACGGGCAAGTCATCACCGAGCTGGGCACGAAGGCCGACGCGGAGCGCGACCACATTCGCGTGGCGGGGAAGTTGCTACACGCCAAGGAAACGAAGGTGTACGTCGCGCTCTATAAGCCTGATGGCGTGGTGGCGACACTGCAGGACCCCGAGGGGCGAAAAACAGTCGCGCATTTTTTGCGCGGCCTGCCGGGGCGCGTTTTTCCCGTGGGCAGGCTCGAGTATCACGCGTCGGGGCTGATGCTGCTGACCAACGACGGCGAGCTGGCCAATCGCATGATGCGCGCGCGCCAGTTGAGGCAGGAATATTTGTGCAAAATTGACGGCGCGTTGAGCGATGCGGAAATTCGCGAGGTGGAGCGGAGCGGGCACGTGAAGTTGCAGCGCGCCAAAGGAATGCCGGCGGGCTGGTGGGAAGTGAGGGCGGGCGGCGTCAGCAAAGATGAATTTCGCCGGACGCTCATCGCCGGCGGACATCACGTCGACAAATTGCGGCGCATAGCGATTGCCAATATTGAATTGGGCCCGATGGCGCCGGGCGAGTATCGCCATCTGTCCCGTGAAGAGGTGACGGAGCTGGAGCGCCTCGTAGCGAAAGCGGAGAAGATGGCGGCCAGCGGCGAGAGGGCCTTTGCCGCAGCGCGTAAACCAGCGGGGCGCGAAAAACGGCGGCGGCCTGCGCGCCGGGCGCGGAAATAGTTGCGCATGGCTCGCGACGACAAAAATCGCGACGAGATTCGCGAGTTGCTGGAAACCAGCAAGACAATCGCGGTGGTGGGGCTTTCGTCGAGCAGAATGCGGCCGAGCTATGGCGTGGCCGAGTATATGCAGCGTGCGGGATATAAAATCATTCCCGTCAATCCGAACGAGACGGAGGTCTTGGGCGAGCGGGCGGTAGCGCGGCTGGAAGATATTCGCGAAAAAGTGGATATTGTGGACGTGTTTCGCCGGCCGGAATTCGTTCCCGAGATTGCGGAGAGCGCAATCGCGATTGGGGCCAAGGCGCTGTGGCTGCAGGAAGGCGTGATTCACGAAGCAGCGGCGAAGCGGGCGCGCGACGCGGGCCTGTTTGTGGCGATGGACTTGTGCATTATGAAGGAGCACGCGAAGCGGTTTCGGTGACAGAACGGCAACGGTGAACTAAATGAAACAGACGCGGCGGGAAACGCAAAAAATATCTTGCTGGCCGGCGCTGGCGGTGATTTGCGCTCTGGCGCTGATCTACAGCGTCGCGGGCGCACAGGTGGCGCAGAATCCCAGGGCCGAGGGCGGCCGCTGGTGGAAAGACGTAAGCTTTCTGGCCGGTGACGATTTGCAGGGGCGCATGACCGGGAGCGGAGGGTATCAGGCGGCCGCTGGATACGTGGCGGGGCGATTCAAGGACGAAGGATTGACAGAGGCCGGCACGGTGGGATTTTTTCAGCCGGTGAAGTTCAAGAGCCTGGAGCTGGACGAGGCGTATTCCTCGGTGGAATTGATTCATGGGAGCGACACGACGGAGTTGACGCTGGGCAAGGAAGTGATCCTCTCGCCGACGGGCGATTCCGGCGGCGAAATCACCACCGATGCGGTGTTCGTCGGCTACGGAATTTCCGCGCCAGAGGCAAATTACAATGATTTTGCCGGCCTCGATTTGCGCGGGAAGATCGCCGTGTATTTGGCAGGCGGTCCGGACACCATCAAGGACCCGTTGCGCGCGCACGAAGAATCTTCGGGCGAACGCTGGAAAGCGATGAAGGCGGCGGGTGCGATTGGCAGTGCGGCGATATTCAACCCGGTGAATCAGGAAGTGCCGTGGGAGCGAATCGCGGGGAATCGGCGCCGGCCCGCGCTGCAATTGGCGGAGGCGAGCTTGCGGAGGGATCAGGGGAGGGAGATTTCGCTGTCGATCAATCCGGAGGATGCCGACGTATTCTTCGCGGGCTCCGGCCACACCATGGCGGAGATTCTCGCCGACGCCAAAGGGAAGCAGCCGCTGCCGAAGTTTCCGCTGGCGGTGAGAATTCACGCCAAGGTCAAAGTGAACGAAACGGACATGGAATCGCCGAACGTGGTGGGAGAGCTGGAGGGATCGGATCCCGTACTGAAAAAACAGTTTGTGGTCGTCAGCGCGCATCTGGACCATCTGGGAATCGGCGCGCCGGTGAACGGAGACGACATTTACAACGGCGCGATGGACAACGCCGCGGGAGTGGCGGCGCTGATTCAAATCGCGCGCGATTTTCGTGAATCGAAGGCCAAGCCAAAGCGCTCGGTGATTTTTCTGGCGTTGTGCGGCGAAGAGGAAGGCGAATTGGGCTCGTGGTATTTCGCCAACCATCCGTCGGTGCCGGCAGAGGGAATCGTGGCGGATATCAATATGGATATGTTCTTGCCGCTCTTCCCGCTCGAATATCTACAGGTGCAGGGGCTGGATGAATCGACGCTGGGGGGTGACATTCGCGCCGCCGGGCTGGCGGACAGCGTGAAAGTGATCGCCGACGAGCAGCCGGAGGCCAATCGTTTCATTCGCAGCGATCAGTACAGCTTCGTGCAGAAAGGAATTCCGGCGCTGGCATTCAAGTTCGGCTACGAGAAAGGCTCGCCGCAAGAAAAGACTTTCAACGATTGGGTGCACACGCATTATCACGAGCCGTCGGACGACACGTACCAGAAGGTGGATCAGGAGGCCGCTGGTAAATTTTGTTATTTGATTTACATGCTGGCGGATCGCGTGGCGGACGATCCAGCGCGGCCAACGTGGGAGCCCACGAGTTTCTTCCGCAGATTCGCGGCAAAGTAGGCCTTCGGCAACGGCAGAGGGTCCCTGCTGGCGAAATCTTCGAATCTTCAGGCGCAAGTCAGCGGCGAGTTACCGCAGCGGATAAATTTCCAGGTGGTCGGAGCCCGGTTCGGCGACCGCGATCAGGTGCGCGTCCGGCGAGACTGCAAAAGAACCGAAAATCAAATCGTGCAGTATGGGAGTCAGGTTTCCATCGGGAATCGAGAGCCACACCAGATCATTGGAGTCCTTTTCCACGCCGCGCTTCAGCAGCAGGCGATTTTCGTCAGCCCCCCACGCGAAGGTGCCATAGGCGCAGTGAACGGTGATCGCAGTCTGCGGGTGATCGAGAGAACGGATTTCGAGCGTCTCGCCGTCGACGAAGTATCCGACTTTATCTCCCAAGGGTGAAAGCGAGAGCTGGCCGAGATATGCCGGAAGGTCGGCAAGCGGCGTGTCCGTTTGGTGAATCAGATCCAAGCGCACCAGCTTGGCGGGCTCGTCGAAAGAATTACTCCGCTCGATGGCCACGGCGCTATTGTGGGCGGCGTCCCAAGCGACCGCGGTGAAAAGGTGGCCTGGGAAAATCGGACCGCCTTTACCGTGGTGCGGGTGCGTGAGCCCGATCTGGTAGAGCAGGTCGGATTCGTCGGAGGAAAGCAGATAGACAACGGTCTCGTCATCGGCGAGCCAGGTTGCCTGGACCGCGTCTTCGATGACGCTCGTTTTGGTGCCCTCGACGGCAATTTCCTTGCCCTGGATGTTCATCAGGTCGACCAGCTTGCTTTCCTGGATGGAGCCCTGGGGATCGGTCAACTCCGCGATGTTCATTTGGACCGTCAGCAGTTCGCCGCTGGGAGAAAAAGCGATGCGGCGAATCTTGAAGCTGAAGGGAATCTCGGTCTGCACGAGCCGCTGGCCGTCGACGATTTCTTTGCGCTTCTTGCCATCGCTGGTAACCGTCCAGATATTGTCGCGTTCGATGGTCGTTTTCTTGAAGCCCAGTTGATGGAAAACGGCGCAGGCGGTGAGGCCGTCGGAGGAAACCGCAAATGCGCGGCAATCAAGGTCGATGGTGGCGAGCGGCTTCAGCTGAGCGCGAGAGCGCGGCGCCGATACCAGAGCAGCGAGAATCACGGCGAAAAAGAGCGCGAATCGCAAAATGTTTTGCAGGCGATTTGCCGGCAGGGCACAGCGCGTCATCGTTTGGAGTCCTTCGCTGGCGTATCCTTATCCTTTTTCGGCTGCTGACCTTCCGCCGGTTTTGATTTGATGCGGCGAATCTCTTCCAGGCGCTGGCGAATGCGCGCTTCCAGGCCCTGATCCGTTGGATGGTAATAGACGCGCCCGGAGAGGCTTTCCGGCAGGCAAGTCATGTCCGTGACTTTTTCCTCGGCGTTGTGCGCGTACTGATAGCCCTTTCCGTATCCCAAATGCTCCATCAATCCGGTCACCGCGTTTCTCAGATGCAGCGGCACCGGCTCGGCGATGGTGCGTTGCAGGTCCTCGTGAACCGCGCCAAAAGCGGTGTAAACGGCGTTTGATTTGGGCGCGAGCGAAAGATAAACGGCAGCCTGAGCCAGCGCGAGATGGCCCTCCGGCGCGCCGAGAAAATCGAAGGCATTCATGGCCGCGAGCGTCACTTGCAAGGCGTTGGGATCGGCGAGGCCAATATCTTCGCTGGCCATGCGCACCAGGCGCCGCGCCAGGTACAGCGGGTCTTCGCCGGAGTCCAGCATTCGCGCCAGCCAGTAAAGCGCGGCGTCCGGGTCGGAATTGCGCACCGATTTGTGCAGCGCGGAGATGAGATTGAAATGCTCCTCGCCGGCCTTGTCGTAGGGCAGCAGCTTGCGCTGCAGCACGTCTTCCAGCCGCTCGCGGGTGACCACGCGGCCGCCGTCCGGGGAGGGCTCGGACCCAAGGACCACGGCCTCGAGCGTGTTGTACGCCGCGCGCGCGTCTCCATTGGCGATTTGCGCGATGCGCTCCAGCACTTCGCCGGGGATTTCGACATTGTCGTTGCCCAGGCCGCGCTCTTTGTCGGCCAGCGCGCGCTCCAGCAGCGACACGATCTGCTCGCTCGAAAGTGCCTGCAGCACGTAGACCTTCATGCGCGAAAGCAGCGGCGCGATCACTTCGAAAGAAGGATTTTCCGTCGTCGCGCCGATCAAAAGAATCGTTCCAGCTTCGACCGACGGAAGAAACGCATCCTGCTGCGCCTTGTTGAAGCAGTGAATTTCGTCGACGAAGACCACCGTGCGGCGGCCATAGCGCCGCGCGCCCTCCGCCCCGGCCATCACTTGCTTGATTTCCTTGATGCCGGACATCACCGCGCTGAACGGCACAAATTCCGAGCGCGTGGTTTTGGCAATCAATCGCGCGAGCGTGGTTTTGCCACAGCCGGGGGGCCCCCAAAGCAACATGGAAACGATTTCGTCGTGCTCGATCTGAATGCGTAGCGGTTTTCCGGGGCCGACGAGCGCTTCCTGGCCCAGCACTTCGTCGAGAGTGCGCGGGCGCATACGGTCGGCGAGCGGGCGCGACCCCTGCGGCTCGTCTTCTTCGGGCTGGATGGCGCGAAAGAGGTTCATGAGTTTTCGTGTGGCTTAGGCATTGGCGCGACGCTGGCGCGCGGCTTCGTACAGAACGAGCGATGCGGCTACGGCTGCGTTCAGCGATTCCACCGGTTCAGCAAGTTGGATGCGGATTCGCGCGTCGGCGCTGCGTTCGATTTCCGACGGCAGGCCCGCGCCTTCGTTGCCGATGAGCAGCGCAAAAGGCGCGCGAAGGTCAACTTGATCCGGCCGCCGCGCCGCGGGATCTTGCGATGAAGAAGCTGCCAGGATTTGCAGGCCGGAGACGCGCAATTGCGCCAGCGCAATGGGCGCGGGCATCTCGGCGAGCATCGGCAAACGCAGCGACGAGCCGGCCGACGCGCGCAGCGCCTTCGGCGAATAGGGATGCGCGGTGCCACGCGTCGCGATGATTCCGGTGGCGCCAAATGCTTCCGCGGAGCGCAGAATTGCGCCAACGTTGCCGGGATCCTGCGCCGCGACCAGCACCACCACCAGTGAGTCAGACGCATGAAGCAGATTTTCCAGCGTGAACTCCGGCGCGCGCGCCAGCGCCGCGATTCCTTGCGGCATTTCCGTAGCAGCCACGGAGTCGAAAAGCTTGTCGGTGGTGCGGAGAATTAGCGTGGGACGATCCAGCTCGGGTTGCAACGTGGCCAGATGGCGCTCGCCGGATGCGCTGGCAAGAATCGCTTCGATTTTCAGCCCGGAGCGCACCGCTTCGGTGACCAGATGCACGCCTTCGAGCGCGATGCGCTTTTCCTCGGGCCGCGACGCATGCAGCGCCGCGCGAAACGTCTTCAGCCAATGATTTTCCCGCGAAGTGATGACCGTGCTCGCCGCAGCGCGCGCGGACGACGATTTAGCCGATGCAGTTCGAGATGGCGCGGCCATTGCTCTGGCAGCCTAGCAGACCCCGCCGCGCTTCGCCAAGCGCCAGAGAAGCTTGTTGCAGGTCCGTTTCCGACGATCCCAACTTATCAACAATTATCTGGCGCATGATTGCGGGATTGCTTCAGGATTAGCTCAGTCGTAAGATGCGCACCATCTGCGCGGGGCGGAACAAGGGATGCACGACCTGGATGCCACGCTCTGCGGTCTTTCGTCGTTGGCCATAAAGTTGACGTTGCGCAGGCGACAGGTTCGGCCTTTTCTTCGCGGTAATCTTTGGAGGATCGCTGATGAACTACCTACGTCTTGCTCTCGCGGCCCTTGGTGGCTTCGCGGCCTATTTTGTTCTTGGAGGGCTCACTTTTGCGGTTCCCTGGTTCCGAAACGAGTTTCTCAAATATCCTGCTGTTTATCGTCCGAAAGAGGGACAAATGAGCCACATGCCGGCCGGAATGGTCGCCATGTTTGTGGCCATGGTGGCCCTTGTGGTGCTATATGCGCTGTTGTATCGCGGCGGCTCGGGCCTCTTCGAAGGGGCGCGCTTCGGCGCCCTGATCGCGTTGTTCTTTGCCTGTACCTTTGTTGTACACAATTATGTGAATCTCAACATCGGACTCAAATTGACCCTGCAACAGTTGATTGCATATTCCATTGAATGGATATTAGTGGGAATCATCATCGGCCTGATCTACAAACCGGCATAAATGCCGCAGACGCGAAATCTCAGGAGCCTTCCGCTATGCGACTGACCGCCCACTCGGACTTACTCTGTTCTGGGTAGTCTCGCTCGCGGTCGTTCTACACCGCATTCGCAACCCGCCCTTTCGTTGGTACGCGGTTTACCTCGCCCTACCTCGTGTGCACAACCTGGTGGGGGCGTCGTGTTTGGCAACTCAGTCGCGGCTTATCCAAGACGGTCGATACCTAAGGTTTGTCAATTCGCAAGGTGGTGTTCCTCTTCCTGCGAGTAGAATCGGCATCCTAGAGGAGCGATAGGATCAAGGGAAAGTGCACACGACATTTACGTCCGGACCGAGCTGGACGCGCGCGGGACGACGGTTCGAGTGGCAACGCAGATTCGTGCGTGCCTTCCGTCGGGCGTTCCTCTCGTTGCCTCTCATCATTGTGGTGGCGTTTTGCGGGCGTGGAATCTACGCCTGGAGCCAGGAACGCCAGCTTCCCTCAAACGTTCGCGACTGGGCTCCGTTTTTTCAGGAAACCGGGAACATCGCGCAGGCGCTCGCGCAAGGCAAAGGCTTCAGCGACGTGTATCGACAGGGCACCGGGCCGACCGCTTGGCTCACACCCGTATATCCGTTGCTCCTGGCGGGCATCTTCCGCGTCTTCGGTATTTTCACCGGCGCGTCGTTTCTCGTTGCCGTCACGCTGAACATCGTCTTCTCGGCAGCCACCTGCGTGCCCATTTTTTATGCCGGTCGAAGAATCGCCGGCGCGGGAGTAGGCGCGACAGCCAGCTGGATGTGGGCCGCTTACCCCAACGCGATGATCGTTCCGTTCTGGTGGATTTGGGACACATGCCTCACAACGTTGCTGGCAGCCCTGATCTTCTGGTTCACCCTGAAGCTCGCGGAAACGCAGCGCTGGCGCGACTGGTGCCTTTACGGCCTGCTGTGGGGTTTTGCGCTCATGACCAACCCGGCGCTCGCGTCGCTGCTGCCATTCATGCTCGCATGGGCGATTTATCGCGCGCGCCCTGCGCGCCGGCGCGGAATGGCGCTGGTTGGCCTCGCCGTGCTCATGACGGCTTTGTGCTGCACACCGTGGACTGTGCGCAACTACGCTGTTTTCCATCGTTTCGTGCCGCTGCGTTCGGCTTTCCCGTTCGCTCTCTGGCTGGCTCACAACCCAGTGTGGGATCCGCACGCGCCGTGGTATTGGCGGGTGACGGCCTACGAGCAAACCAATGATTACAAGAGGATGGGCGAGAACGCCTTCATGCAGCAGAAGTGGAACGACGCGACGAAGTTTATACGAACCCACCCGGCGCTCGAGCTGGGTTTGTTCCAGAGGCGATTTGTGGCCTTCTGGGCGGGACTTCCCGCGCCCTTCGAGAGTTTTGCCGCGGCCAAATCGCTGGGCACCCGAATCGTCATCTTGGTGAATTTTTTCGTCGCGCTGGGCACGCTGGCCGGACTGGTGGCCGCATGGATTCGTTGGCGGCGCTATGCCTTCTTGTTGTCGGCGTTTCCGCTCGTCTTCCCGTGGATTTACTATGCGACGCAGCCGTACCTGCGCTACCGCCTGCCAATCGATCCGGTTCTGATGCTGTTGACCGCGATCGCTCTCCATTCGCTCAGCCGAAAAGCAAAGCCCGCACCCACGACAGAAGAAGCGCCCCCGCGCCCCTAGCTTTCGGCAACGGTCCAATCGGAGGGAAGTCCTATGCAACCTCTTGCGCTATTTCCGCAGAATGATGCAGCTTCCAGAGGCGGTCTATCACGCTAAATCCTTTGGAAACAGGGAAACAGGATTGGCTACCGGCTTGCTAGCGCCATAACAGGGGTTTTCCATTCACACGGCCATTCGTTAATCTCTACGTGCCTGTTTCCGGAATCAGCGCGAAGAATTGAGGAGGCCGCATGTACAAGGCCGTAAGGTTCTTGCTGGCGTCAACGGCTCTGGTGATTTTGGCGGGCTCGGGAATGTTCTGCTCCCTCGCGGCAGCCAACACTGTCACAATCGGAGTTGGCAACGGAGCAAACGCTTTTCCATTTTACGGGACTGTCTACTCCGGAGAATATCAGCAGGTCTACAGTTCTTCCCTTTTTTCCGGACCGGTGGACATAACGGGCATCACATTTTTCTGTGCCACTTGTAGTGCTCCCCGCTAATTTAGACAGTCAGGGCCTCGTTTTTTAGTACACCTGCAAAAGCCAAGAAGGCCTCGTGCGGGGTGCGATTGCGGACTCCGCGATGAGGCCGGTCGTGATTGTACTCCTCGATCCAACGAGCGATCGAGGCTCGCGCTTCTTCCAAGCTGCGATATTCCGCCGTCCAGACTTCCTCTTCCTTCAGACTGCGATGGAACCGTTCGATGTAGCTGTTGCCCTCCGGGTGATGATACGCCGTCCGCCGGTGGGTGATGCCGAGCCGCCCGAGCGTCTCCAAGAACCGCGAAGAAGTGAACTGCGTGCCGTTGTCGGTGGTGAGCGTCACGCTCGCCTCGCGGCTGCCCTCGGGCAGCCGTCCGAGCACGGCCTGCTCCACCGCAGCGAGTGCGTCTTCGGTCCGGCAGCGCTGCGAAAGATTCCAACCCACGATCTCCCGCGTGCAGCAGTCGATCACGCACACCAGGTACGCCCAACCCACCGCCGGCCCCGCCCAGATCTTGGTCATGTCGGACTGCCAGATTTGATTCGGCCAGGCGGCTTCCACACGGCCCCACTCTTTCTTCCGTCGCGCACGCAAACGCCGCGAGCGTACCAGCAACCCGCGCTCGCGCATCACTCGCAGCACCCGCTTGCGATTCACCGGAAGGTTTTCTTTTCTCCGCAGCCACCAAGCGACGCGGCGATATCCGTACGCGGGTTTTTCCCCGCAGGCCACGACGATCTGCTCGTCATAGCGTCGGTCGGCCCGACTGCCTCGCGGCCGCTTCCGGTAGTACAGACTCGACCGGCTGATGGCCAACGTCGCCGCCACCAGCGTGGCCGTGTAGCCTTGCGTCACCATCTCTCGTGCCTGGGAGTGAGCCGCACCACAGCTCACTCCCCCACGACGTTTTTTAGGATTTCGATCTCCAGCGACTTCCGCCCCAGCGTTCGTTCCAACTGCCGGATGCGATGGTCCTTCTCGGTTTCCGCCGCGGCAGCGCTTCTCCCCCCAAGCGCTGCCTTCGCTCCTTGCTCCGCCTCATCCTTCCAGCGATAAAACAGATTCGGAGCGATCCCGTGACGCCGACACGTCTCGGAGACGTTCCCACTCTTGATGCCTTCCTGCACGATCTGCCACTTCTCTTCCGGGGATCGATCTACGCGTGGTTTCCTGCCCATGTTGCCTCCTGTTTGGAGGCCCTGATTCTACCTAACTGAGGTGTCCAGTTTTAGCGGGGAGCACTACACACTACTCCCGTTGCCGGATGTCCTGGGGGTACGACGATCAACGGCGGCTTGACCATCGACCTGTCGACAACCAGTGCCGGGATCAACTCCCTGAGCCTCACTTACTCAGCGAACCTCGGTTCGAACAACGCCTTGTTTTTCACCGGAACGGTTACCAACGTTTTGTCTTTCACCGGCGGGCCGTTCCTGTATAACCCGTCACAAGGTAACTTGCTCATGGATGTGGACATTACTTCGCCTGGTGATGACTATACCTATCTGGCGGCTGGGTGCTCGCCCGATACGAACAGAGTTTATAATGTGAATGGAACCCCGGGCACTACGGACACGGGCAATCCTACCGCCGCCTGTATCTTGATGACTCCCTCCTATGGCTTGGAAACGGAGTTTACCTTTACGCCGGTGGTCGGTACCGGGAGTAGCACGCCGGAGCCTTCTTCGCTTCTCTTGCTCGGTACTGGCTTACTTGCCCTCGGCCCGCTCGTTCGCCGCTTTACTTTGTCCTAGTCTGTCAACCAAGTCGCAGAGTCTCTCGGGCCTCCTTGAGACTCTGCGCTCTTAGCCCTCCGCCCAGCCATTCGACTGACCGTCTCCTTGGAGTCACTTCTGGGTTGCTCAAAAACGCGCTGCGCGATCACCAACCCATTTGGCGCATCCGCTCCAGGATGACTTCGCTGTAGTGAATCATGTGATCGGGCCGTCGCTTCAGGGGCAGCGGCAGAATTGCGGCGAGCTGGGCCGACTGTTGCCGGTCGACATCGCGGGCCGAGGTTCGGTAGTAGTATTCACACGCCGACTCCGCGCCATAAACTCCCCGCCCCCATTCGACCACATTGAGGTAAAGCTCCAGAATGCGCCGCTTGCCGAGGACCAATTCGGCCACCGGGACAAGCGTGACTTCGGCTCCCTTGCGGAGGAAAGAGCGGCCCGTTCCGAAGAAAAGATTCTTCACCAGTTGCTGCGTGATGGTGGACCCTCCGCGAATGCGGCCGCCTTCCACATCGTCTTTGGCGGCGATTTGTATCGCCTGCCAATCGAATCCATGATGCTGATAAAAGCGCGCGTCTTCCGCAGCGATCACAGCGTGCTGGAGATTGGGAGAGATTTGGCTCAGCGGCACGAAATCGTAGCGTTCGTGATACGGCGTGTGGTGAATCCAGGCCTGCAAGCGGCGCTCCATGTGCACCGCAGTCGTCGGTGGGTTGATCCATCGGGCAGCCACAAGGATCAGCGCCGCAAACGACCAAAGAAGCGCCGCTCCGATGAGAAACCATCGAAAGAAGGATCGCAGTAAGCTTTTTCGGGAAGGGACCTCGCCGGGTGTATCTGCGTTTTCAGCCACATTTCAGAATAACCGTTTGCGCCAGTCTGACATAGTGTCTGATGAGTCGGCACCCGGAAGTTATTCAAGATTCCTGCCCACGTTCCTGATGAACGAGGGAATTGGGAGCTGGCCCGTCAGCAAAGAATTCGCGGTGGGTCGACGTTCAGCTGTAGCTGCGGTTGTCGTCGGCTAGGGTCATGCCGTCGCCGTGGCATTTCGGGAAGACGCTGGTTTGCTGGAAGGGAATCGGCGGGCGAATGCCACCGCATTCGCACACCACGCAGAGACGGCGTTCCGTGGTGCAATTGGCATGGGAGCAGCGATAGAGGATCATCCGTCGGCCGCACTTCGGGCAATTCTGTTCGGGTAGCATGGGCCACCATTTTTTCCGTTTTCCGTCCAAAACGCAAGCGCGCCTTTCTCAACCCGTAGCGAACGCTTTTCGCGCCCCGCGCGCTCGCATTCATTCCTCCGCACCCTAGCTGCCCAGCGCCCGTTCATTTCATCCGTCGGTAGTGAGTCGGTTTCCGGTAAGCGCGTTAATCAAGACTTACAACATTACTTCCGGATTGCTCTATAAAGGAAGAAGTCAAGAAAAAAACCTCCCCCAGCGCGAATTTTTCTTTCTTCGCAGCCCACTGAAATGAACGAGAGCTGTTCTGAACCTGCCGCCCATGTGTTCGGCTGCGGGGCGTTCGCCCCGCGGTTTGGGTTTCCTCTAGCAGCGGTTCTCATCGCTTCCATTCGCGACGGGCCTGAGTTCCGAAACCAGCAAGCAGAACGGTGGTCAGGTGCCAACCATGGTTCTGATATGGAATGACCTGTCAACTACGAGCAACTATTTTCTTCTTCCTTCTTTTCCCTTTTAGGAGGCCGCGTAAGTCGTGGTCGAGGTAGTTTTCGCGACGGTTGATCACTCTGATATTCGCGGGTCGAAACCGCATAATCGTGATCCGTCGGGAGCTGCCTCGGACTATCGGCGCGGGTTCGGCCCGAAGACCTACCGCATAGAACCATCGAGGATTCTCCTTTCCGTGTACCACCTCGACCACTACTCACGCTGCCTCCTTTGACCTTTTCATTTCAGCGTAAATCCACTCTAAGCAGCTCGCTGCAGGGACTCCTTCTGCGTTGTTTCTGCTTTTATGCCGATGGCCCAGATAAAACCTAGCAACTCGCGTCCGATCGCCGTGACCACCACTCCCTTGTTCTTGCCTTTGGCCAGCAACTTCCGATAGCGCTGATGTAACCGCTGTTGCGCTTTCCAAGCGATCTCTTTGACCTCTTCGCTGACATGCTCTTGCCGCTTGCGCAAGGTTCTTTCCACGGCCGGTCGGTGTCGGTAGGCCCAGGCAGCCTCCACCACTACCCGCCGTAGGTGCGCATTTCCCGTCTTAGTGATCTGCCCTCGTCGCGTGCGCTCTCCGCTCGAGTCTTCACTGGCTACGATTCCTCCGTAAGCCATTAACTGCTTTGCTCCTGCAAACCGGGACAGCTCACCCAATTCGGCGACGACGGTCACCGCCGAAACCTGCGCGATTCCTCGTAGCGCCTGTAATGCCTCGATCACGGCGCGCATCTGGGGCGGCGCCAACTTCACGGCTTCTTCAATGGCACCATCGAGCCGCGCGATACGTGCTCCTGCGTGTTCTACTTCGTGGAGGTAATCCAGCAACGTGGCTTCCTGAGCCAGCTGCTCGAAATGTACTTCCCGTTTCACCCATTCCAGGTACTTCACCGTCCAAGGCTTTACTCCCATCGGCGGTCGTCGGCCATGCCGCAACAGAAATTTATTCAACCGATGTCGGGCTCGAAGTTGATCCTTCTTGGCCGCTTCTCGGGCGCGCACCAGATCTCGCAACGCTTCGTGAGCCGCATCCGGCACCCACACCGGCGTGAGCTCTCCTGCACGATAATTCCGTGCCAGTTTCAACGCATCCCGCCGATCCGTTTTCACGCGATCCCCGGCCTTCACCGGCACCAAGGTGGGCGCCACCACTTCACACTTGGCTCCCATCCGGGTCAGTTGCCAGTACAGCGCGTATCCTGTCGGACCGGCCTCATAACAAAACCGCAGATCTTCCGCCGCTCCTAGTTTCCTTACCAGCTTCCGAACCGAATCCTCACGATTCGGAATTACCCCCAGCGACCTTACCTCTCCGTCCTGCTCCGCTACCGCTACGGCAATCGTCTCAGCATGGACATCCAAACCGACAAACTTTATTCTCTTCATCGACCGGCTCCTTTCGCTTGTGGCTCTGTACTGCAGATCTTCCGATTCGCAGCATAACCCACGCCTGCGAATCGGAGCCGGTCATTCCATTCTGACTATCTGAGACTCGTGGCCTATAGCTTTTTCGGGTTGTCCGAGAGGGCCTAGGGTCGACAGGGAGACTGCGCGACCGAGGCAACCGCGCCTAGCAATCCGGCTGAGACTCGCTCTCGAACCCGAGTGTCTCGAGAACCCGACGGCCATCGCCAGAAAAGGATTCCCAGGATGGAGCGGTTCCATCAGAGACACTCAAGCTGTTTGTGGTTTCAGATATTGGGCGTCGAAGTTCGCTCCTTTCTTCCAGACATGGAGGGTGATCGCAGCAATCTTCCTGGCCAGGGTCAGGCGGGCCATCTCCGGTCTCATGCCCTTGGTCAGCAAAGCGGCGTAGAACTCCTGGAACGGGCCAGGCTTGCTCGAGGCGATGATGGCCGCACTCTTAAACAGGTTCTTCAGATCGTGATTGTGGTTTTCGTTCAGCCCGCGAATCGAGGCGGGCTTGCGAGCCCTACGGAGCTGCCCTTCGACTGAGCGGTGATCGGCACTGCTGCGCGTCTCGATGCCGAAACCACTGTACGTCCAGAGCTGCCGCTTGGTGCGGAAGCGATGCGGAGTTTGCAGGATGCCCATCAGCATGGCCGCCCGGATGGGACCGATCGAAGGGATCTGGCAGAGCAGCTTCCACGCCTCGTGCTTCTTGCTCTCCTGCAACAACTCCCGCCGTACTTGCTGGCGCAGGGCCCTTAGCGCATCGAGTTGTTGGTAGTAAAACTCGGCGCGGCGATGCACACCCGGCTCGGTGATCTTCCCCAGCCACTCCGCACGATGGCGCAGTCCATAGACTTGCTGGCCGGTGCAAGGAATAGCCCAGCTGTGATAGATGGCTTTCACCCGCGACATGACCCGGGTGAGATCTTTCGTGACCGTCGAATGGCTGCGTACCAGTTCCTTCACGGCTCGGAGGCCATGTTCCCCGTGATAGACCGGTTGGAGCTTGTTCAGGTACAACAGCTCGGCCAACTTCTGCGCATCGATGCGATCACTCTTGTTGCCATCCTTCAACAAGGCATTCCGGCGTGGATTGCACACCACGATTCTCGTGACATGCGGCCTCAGTAGGTCGTACAACCAAGCCGCCCAGGTTCCCTCTTCAAAAGTGGCGTGCAAGTCTCCGCGCAATCCATCCACAAACTGGAGAATCATGCTCGCTTTCGTTCCGAGGACGCATTCCATCACCACTTTGCCGGCAGAATTCATGACCGCAATCGAAACGCTTTCCTTGTGAACGTCCATCCCGATATACTTCGTGCCATCCATTTGAGGGTGCTCCTTTCTGTAGGTGATTGAGGTGAACGCTCAAAACCTACTCCAAAAGGGGCGCCCTTTTATATTGCGTCAACAATACGTCCGGATTGTGAACTCGGCTTGGGGTGCATGTACTCCAGCCCCTCTGCCCGCTTCTCGGCGCTCCACACATTTCAAGCCTTCGGGAATTCTGAAAAGGCCCCACGCAACAACGGCTTGCGGGGCGACCTCGCGGTCGAGTGACCTCAACGGTCAGGGCCGCCCGCCCTTGCAAGGGGGAGAAGGTGACCCAAAGCCTCTAGTATCCGGTGTGACAGAGAATGGGGGCGGTTCAAAAGGATTAAAGGTCGTATAATCTCGTGCGCGCAACCGGGGAGCAGAACATATGAACGTAAAAGAACAAATCAAGAACTATATTACCAGCCAACCGGAGCCAAAACGCAGTGACATGCGAGAGTTGCATCGGCTCACGCTTCAAGTGTCACCAGAATGCAAATTATGTTTCTTCGACGGTAAAGACAGCAAGAATCATACTGTTTCCAACCCTACGATTGGATATGGATTCCACACAATAAAATATGCCAATGGAAAAAGTAGAGAGTCTTTTCAAATTGGTGTGAGCGGAAACAAAACCGGAATCTCTGTCTATATTCTTGGTCTCAAAGATAAGAAGTACTTAGCCAAAATGTATGGAAAAAAACTAGGCAAGGCGAGCGTGACCGGATATTGCATTCGGTTTAAAGCTCTAAAGGATATAAACATCGATACGCTTGAAGCGGCAATACGATATGGGCTTGCAGCTCAGAATGGAAAAGGCAAGCTGACGAAATAATTCCACTGTTAAAGGCAAGCGGTTAATCGATGTAAAGGCGCGGAAACCAGGCCACCAGATCAAACCGAGTCACCACCTGCCTGTTATTTATCTTGAGAATTGAGTTAGATTATGATACACATAGGCTGCCCGCTGAGCATCGGCGGTGCGACGGGCCACCGCTTCGGTGGCCTTTGCATTTTAGGGAGCGTTCCGTGGAGGGTCGCGCAGGAGGTTTTGTAACCGGAACACGAAAGCCGGCCTCGACGTCGAAATCGGGCTTAACTTCCAGAAAACACAGGCTTAATCCTCAAAAAATTCTAATCGGTACACAAAACACAGATCATTTTTCCTTAAGTCACGCAAAACAAAGGAGAAAACATTTTCTAATCGGGACTGAAAACGCGTTTTTTGCAACCCGCCACCTCTTCAATTTTAAGCCTTCGTGCCGGGCCCGGCGCGCTCCATCGATCCCTCTCTCCATCGCTCGTCATCCCACTCGCGTCCCGCAAATGCTTGCGCCCCTTCGCCGCCGTGTGGTAGTTTTTCACGCATTGCGGCTTGAACGAGGCGCCGCACGAGCGAACCCATTGCCAGCGGAAGTCCTGAAAGTCTCCATCGACGCGCCGGAATCCCACGCCATCCATTACGCTGCCAGCCTGATTCAGCGCGGGCGCGTGGTAGGCATTCCCACCGACACTTTTTACGGCCTCTCCGCCGACCCCTACAATTTGGCGGCCATCGAGCGCGTCTTTCAAGTGAAAGGCCGCGCGGAGACCAAGGCGCTGCCGATTCTGGTGAACTCCGTCGAGCAGGCCGTGGTTCTCACACGCGATTTGCCGGAGCATTTTTTTGATCTGGCGCAGAAGTTCTGGCCGGGCGCGCTAACCATTGTAGTGGAGGCGACGCACCGGCTGCCGCTGAAAGTCACCGGCAACAGCGGGCGCGTGGCGCTGCGCTGGCCGAAGTCGCATGTCGCCTGCGACCTGATTGAATCCTTCGGCGGGCCGATCACTGGCACCAGCGCGAATCTCTCCGGCTTTCCCGCTTGCAGCAACGCGGCGGCGCTGGTGAAGCAACTGGGCGACCGCCTGCCGCTCATTTTGGACGGCGGCGAAACCGGCGCGAGCCTTTCTTCGACCATCGTGGCCCTCCGCGGCGACGACTGGTCCATCATCCGCGAAGGCGCCGTCCCCGAATCCGAAATCCGCAAAGTGATCGAGGGGTAGCAACAATGCGGGCCCCTGCTCGTCTCGCTCTGTCGTTGCTCGGCGCCGTTATCGCGCTGACTTTGACTTTCTTCGGAGCTTTTTATGCACAGGTCGCGATCTACGGTGAGAAAGCTCTCGACAACGATGCTGGCCCCCAGTTTGGAGTAGTCGCGCTGGTGGCGCTCTTCGCTATTCTGGTTGCGGTCGTGACGTTCTGGAGTGTGTTCAAGATGTTGCGCAACCGCGAGAGCTAAGGAACTTGCAGGGTCGCGTGTTGCAGAAAATCGAAGTCGCCGCCGGGGGAGAGTTGAATGTTGGAGATGCGGCGGCGATGCACGCAAACATTGTCGTAATACCAGAGGTTGATATACGGCTCGTCCGTCGCAACGATTGTTTGAATCTGCGAGAGAATTTCCTTCCGTTTCGCGCGGTCCGCGGTGACGCGCGCCTGCTCCAGTAAGACGTCCAGTTGCGGATTGCGATAATGGCCGCGATTCGCGCCGGCCGGCGGAAACTTCGCGCCGCTGAAAACATATTCGAAAATGTCCGGATCGAGGTTCGCGCCGAGCCAGCGCAGCGTGTAAAGCTGGAAGCTGCCGCGGGTAATGTCCGCGTAAAACGTAGCGAACTCGAGTGAATGCAAATCGAGCTGCACGCCGACCTGATGCCATTGGTCCTGCAGAGCGGCGGCGAGCAGGCGCGTCGATTCGTCGGTGGAAGTCTTCAGTTCCAGATGGAAGCGGATGCCGTCGGGGCCGCGCGGGAAACCAGCGGCGTCGAGCAGGGAATTGGCGCGCGCAGGATTGAAATCATAACGCGCGACGCTGCCGTCATAGGCCCAGTGATTCGGCGGAAGCAAGCTGTCAGCGAGGCGCGCTTGGTCGCGCAGCAAATACTTGATCAGCGAATCGCGATCGGTGGCGCAAGCGAGCGCCTGGCGGACTTGGCGATGCGCGAGGATGGGGTCGTCGAAATTGAAAGCAATGTACGCGAGCGCCGTGCCGGGCGCGCGCGTGACTTCGATATTCCCGTCGCGGCCAAGCGCGCCAACCATATCCGGAGTGAGCGAATTGTATTCCAGGTCGCCCGAGCCTTTGCGCAGTTCGAGGGCGCGCACCAGCGCGTCCGGCACAATGCGAAAACGAACGCGCGCGAGCGTTGGCGCGCCGCCGAAGTAATCTGGATTGCGTTCGACGAGGATCTCTTCATCGGTGACCAGGCTGACCAAGCGAAACGGACCGGTGCCAACAGGATGCTGCGCAAAATCAGGGCCGGCATTTTGCGGCACGACGCCGACGGCCTGGCGCGTGAGATTCAACGGAAAAGAAGCGTACGGCGCGCTGAGATGGAAAATCACCGTGTATGGATCGGGCGTGGTGATGGAATCGACCAGTGCGAATGCGCCGCGCTTGGCGGTTTTGATGGCGCCGGAACGGATGGAATCGAAAGTGAATTTGACATCGGCGGAGGTGAGCGGCTGGCCATTCGAGAAATGCACGCCGTGGCGCAGATGGAAGATGTAGGTTTGCGCGTCGGGCATTTCCCATTTTTCGGCGAGGTCGGGCGCGAGGTCCAGATGGTCGTCGCGCTGCAGCAGACTGTCGAAAAGCAAATAGTCGATGTGCTCGGAAAATGCGTCGGTGCCAATGCGCGGGTCGAGATTGGTGGGCATGGATTCGAGCAAGAAATTGACGGTGGTGGAATCGTTTGCGGGGCGGCCGGAAGCGCAGCCGAAAAGAAGAATCGATAGCGAAGCAAAAAGCGCGGCGACGGCAAGAGGCCGGTTAGCGCGGGCGGGCATAGCAGATTTTTCCGAGGACGGCAGGGTGGCGCGCGCCCGTGGCGCTGGGAAGATTATTGGCGTGCTGGTGCGATGCGACATAGGCGAGAAGGGCGAAGGCGAAGGCTTCTTTGGCGTCGGCGGGAATGCCAAAGGTGTCGGCGGGAATAATTTTGAGCGAAGGCAAGAAGGCGACGAGATAAGCGACGAGAAGAGGATTGCGAGCGCCGCCGCCGGCGAGAATCAGTTCGCCGATGCGCGTACGCGCGCGCGGGAAGACAAATTTTTCGCAGGCTTGCGCGATGGATGCGGCGGTGAAAGCGGTCGCGGTGTGGAGCAAGTCGGCGGGGCGGACATGGCGGCGCTTGGCGAGCGCGATCAGGCGCACTGTGTATTGGGCGCCGAATTCTTCACGGCCGGCGGTCTTCGGCGGGGATTTGAGGAAGAAGGGATGGGCAAGAAGCTCGTTCAAGAGCGACGGAACCAGATGGCCGCGGCGAGCGAGTTGGGCGTTGCGGTCGAAGCGCAAGCGGCCGCGCGTGAAATGCGCGGCGAGCGCGTCGATAATCATGTTGCCGGGGCCGGTGTCGAAGGCGAAAACGTCGCGGGGCTGCGCGGCGGCGGGAATGACGCTGAGGTTGGCGATGCCGCCGATGTTCAGCGCTATTCGACTGATGCGCGGATGGCGATAGAGAAGATAGTCGACGAAGGGCACGAGCGGCGCGCCTTGGCCGCCGGCGGCCATATCCGCGGGACGAAAATCGGCGACGGTGGTGATGCCAGTGCGCTCGGCAATGACGGCAGGCTCGGCGATTTGCAAAGTGGAGGAGACGGGCGCGCCGAGAAACGGGGTTGGCGCGCCTTGATGGTAAATCGTTTGGCCGTGAGAGCCGATGAGCGAGATGCGAAGCGGCGACACGCGAAAGCGTTTGCAGGCACGCAGCGCGGCATCGGCGAAAAGTTCGCCAAGGCGGAAATTAAGCTGGCTGATCTCGCGCGTGGAAGTGGACGCGCCGTTAGCGAGACGCAGGACGGCGGCGCGCACGGCGGGAGGATAGGGAAAAGCGGCGAAGTTCACGAGTTGCGCGCGCGGTGATGCGGGTGAACCGGAAATGCGCACAAGAGCGACGTCGATTCCGTCGGCGGAAGTACCGGACATCAGGCCGAGCGCGAGGAGGCCGCGAGAGCGCCCGTTCACGAGAGCTGCTTCTTGAGCGCGGCGAGAAGATTGAGCGCTTCGAGAGGCTTGAGGTTGTCGAGGTCGGCGGCGCGCAGGGCGTCGAGCACTTCCTGATTTACGGGCGTGAACATCACCGGCTGCACCGGAGCGTTCGCGCCGGGCGAAAGCTCTTGAGTGAGCTGACGCTCGCTCTTTTCGTGTTCGGCGAGGACTTCGCGGGCGCGTGCGACTACTGAGGCGGGCAGACCGGCGAGGCGGGCCACTTCGATGCCATAGCTTTTGTCGGCCGTGCCGGGCTCGACGCGGCGCAGGAAGATGATTTCGCTTCCGGCTTCGCGCACGGAGACGTGGACGTTTTTCACGCCGGCCAGCAACTGTTCAAGCTCGGTCAACTCGTGGTAGTGCGTGGCGAAAAGAGTGCGCGGACGCGCGTTTTGGTGGAGATGTTCGACGACGGCCCAGGCGATGGAAAGGCCGTCAAAGGTCGCGGTGCCGCGGCCCACTTCGTCGAGAAGCACGAGGCTGGCGGGAGTCGCGGTGTTGAGGATGGCGGCGACTTCGCTCATTTCGACGAGGAAAGTGGAGCGGCCGCGCGCGAGATGATCGGACGCGCCGATGCGCGTGAAGATGCGATCGATCAGCGGCAAGCGGGCTTCATTCGCTGGAACAAAGCAGCCGATTTGCGCCATCGCGACGATCAGAGCGGCCTGGCGAAGATAGGTGGATTTGCCGCCCATGTTGGGGCCAGTAATCAGAAGAATAGGCTGATGCACGTCATCGAGATACAGATCGTTTGGGACGAAGCGCTCGCCGCGCTGCTCGAGGAGATTTTCGATGACCGGATGGCGACCGCCGGCGATGAAAAGCTCGCCGCGACCTGGGGCGTTGGCGGCATGGCCGGGCTCGAATTCGTTGAATGCGGGGCGGGAGTAATTGCGCTCGGCCGCGAGCGTTGCGAAATTCACGAGCACGTCGAGTTGAGCGATGGCGGAAGACGTGTGACGAAGGCGGGACGCTTCCGCGGCGATTGATTCGCGGACTTCGCGGTACAAACGGCGTTCGATCTCGATGATGCGCTCGTCGGCTTCGAGGACTTTGCGCTCGTAGTCTTTCAGTTCAGGCGAAGTGAAACGCTCGGCGTTGACGAGGGTTTGCTTGCGCGTGTAATCGGCCGGAGCGAGGTGCTGGTTGGCCTTGGAAATTTCGATGTAATAGCCGAAGACGCTGTTGAAACGGATCTTGAGCGAGGCGATGCCGGTGCGCTTGCGTTCGCGCTCTTCCATCGAGGCGATGGTTTGCTTGGACGATTTGCTCAAATCGCGCAGGTCGTCGAGTTCCGCGTTATAGGCGCGGCGGATCATGCCCGGCTCGGTGGGTTGCGCAGGCGGGTCATCGGCGATGGCGCGGCTGACGAGGTCGCGGACGTCGGCGAGTTCGTCGAGTTGGGCGTGCAGCGCCGCGAGGCGTGCGGCTTTGAAACGGGTGAGGAAGCCGCGAAGAGTGGGGATGGCCGTCAGAGAGCGGCCGAGCGCAAGAAGGTCTCGCGGAGTGGCGCTGCCGAGAGTGACGCGGCTGGTGAGGCGTTCGAGGTCGAAGATTTGGTCGAGGGCGCGGTGAATTTCGTCGCGAAGCATGGTGGCGGATTTCAATTCGGCGACGGCGTCGAGACGCCCTTCGATTTCGTCGCGATCAATCGATGGGCGGAGAATCCAGGAGCGCAGCAGGCGAGCACCCATGCCGGTGGCGGTGCGGTCGAGGGTGAAAAGGAGGGTCGCGGAGGGCTCGTCGCCGAGAGCGGGCTGGATGAGTTCGAGGTTGCGGACGGTGACGTGGTCGAGGACCAGCGCGTCCTGCTGTTCGTAGAAAGTAATGTGGTCGAGATGCTCGAGGCCGCGCCCGGCGGGACGCAATTGCATGCTGGCGGTGCCGTTGCTGGTGTCGGAGGCGCCGATGGCGGAGGTCTCGCGCAGGTAATGGAGCAGGCCGCCGGCGGCGGCGACGGCTTGCGCGTGCCCGGCAAGGCCGAATCCGTCGAGTGTGGCGACGCGGAAGTGCTGGGTGAGGATGCGCTCGGAATGCGCGGGTTCGAAGACCCAGCCGTCAAGGTAGGTTTCGGTGGCGCCGAGGCCGCTGAGAGAAGGAGCGGCAGCTTCGGAGAACAGAGAAGATGCGGGCGCGGGCAATAGGATTTCGCGCGGGCGGAGGATTTCGAGTTCGTCGCGAAGGTGTGTTTCAGCGGACGGGCCGGAGAATTCGGTGGCGCGAAATTCGCCGGTAGAGAAGTCGACAAAGGCCAGGCCGATGGGTTTACCGCCGCCATTGCGGGCAATGGAGGCGAGGAAATTGTTCTCGCGGGTCTCGAGGAGCGGGGAATCGGTCGCAGTGCCGGGGGTGAGGACGCGGATGACTTCTCGGCGCACGAGCTTTTTGGTGCGCGAGGGGTCTTCCATTTGCTCGCAGATGGCCACTTTGTGGCCGGCGCGAATGAGGCGGGCGATGTAGGTCTCCGCGGCGTGGTAGGGGACGCCGCACATGGGAACGGCTTGGCCCTTCTCGCGATTACGCGAAGTGAGGGTGATCTGAAGCTGGCGGGAGGCGACGACGGCGTCTTCGTAGAAAAGCTCGTAAAAATCGCCCAGGCGGAAGAGAAGCAGCGCCTGGGGATGCTGCCGCTTGATGGAGTGGTATTGCTGCATCAGCGGCGTGGTTGGTTCGGTCATTCAACGACCATTCGGGCGGCAGCCATTTGGGCGGAAACGGAGATGATTATCGCGGGTCGAGCAGGCTTTGGCAACAGCGAGAAAGGGATTCGCGACGGCGAGGCTTTTGCGGCGCAAACGAAAGGATATGTTTATACTGCGGAACGAGCCATGGCCGCGAAACGCGAGATCGAGGTCAAGCTGCGGGTTTCCGACGTGGGCAAGCTCGTGGCGCGCCTGCGCAGGATAGGAGCAAAGAGGACGGCGCGGGTCCATGAAGAAAACACGCTATTCGATACCGAAGATCGGCAACTCGGGGCGAAGAGGGCGATCCTCCGGATACGACGCGAGCGAGACGCCGACGCCGGCGGCTCCGGGCAATCTGAAGGGAAGGGCCGGAGCAAGGGCACTCCTATCGAGGGTCTGCTGACGTTCAAAGGGCTGGTGGAAGGGCAGACTGGTGTGCGGGCGCGGTACAAAGAGCGGGAGGAGATCGAGTTTCGATTGAAGGACGCCGAGCGTTTCGCGGGGGTCCTCAGGCGAATTGGCATGCGGCCGTGGTTCGCATATGAGAAGTATCGGACGAAATACCGAACCAAGGACCCCCGGTTCAGCATCGATTTGGATGAGACGCCCATCGGGGTCTTTCTGGAACTGGAAGGGCCGCGCCGAGCGATCGACCGGGCGGCGCGGGCGCTGGGGTATTCGAGCGACGACTACGTTACGGCATCATATTTGGAACTGTACAAGGTGGAATGCTCTCAAAAAGGGAGCAAGGTTGCGAATATGGTCTTTCCGAAGAAAAAAAAGCGTTAATTCTGAACTCTGCGCTTGACAAAGTTTGTGACTGCTCTTAACAAGGAAACGGACATGGAGAGAACAGAAGTGGAACGTTCTTCCAACTTGGAGCCCGGGGGGCGATGCCCGTCTAGATCAGTGGGGACGACCTGGACGGGGCTCGAGCCGCTCAGTACTTGGGGTCTGCAGGGCACGGAGCGTGAGGCCAAGGAGGACGTAGCCGACCGAGGCTAGAAACGGCGGAGAGATTTCCGCCCGTGGTCGGCGATGGGTCCGGCCACGGGCTTTTTTTGTGCGCCGACGTCGGCGGAAAAGCACCGAGGGGCCGCGGGGAGGTAGAGCATGTTGCACGCGACGGAATTGTTGGGATCTTACGCCTACGACGCGCAAGGGCACCTGGTGGGGCGGGTGAAGGAGTTCTACCTGGAGCCGTCGGAGCAGGGCGGGCGCATCAGCCGGGTCTTGCTCACTCGAGGCAAGTATCAGCCGCTGCTGGCGCGGTACGACCAGATTGGGTTTGTGGAGCCGGGGACCATCAAGCTGACCGTGGGGGAGACGCAACTGGAGCCGTACGCCAAGAACGAGGCGTGGTTGGGGGTGCGCAAGGACCTGCTCGACCAACAGATCATCGACACGCATGGAAGGAAGGTGGTCCGCGTAAACGACCTGGAGATGGTGGAGCACAAGACCAACGGAAACGTGGAGCTGAGGATCGCGCGCGTCGATGTGGGGCTGACCGGCGCGGTCGGACGGCTGCTGCAAGGGGTGGCGCCGCACGCGATGATTCGGCGGATTCAAGAGAAGCTGCCGACGCGGCAGATCCCGTGGGAATTCGTCAACCTGATTGAGCCGGATCCGCTGCGGCGGGTCAAGCTGCGACTGAGCAGCGAGAAGCTGGCGAATATGCACCCGGCGGATTTGGCGGACATTATGGAAGAACTGTCGCCCGACGAAAGAAGCTCGATCATCGCGTCGCTTGACGAGGAGACCGCTGCGGAGGTTATCGGAGAGCTCGATAAGCGGCTGAGACCGCAAGTGGTGGAAACAATGGACCCTGAGCGAGCCGCCGAGATCCTGGAGGAGATGCCCCCGGACGAGGCCGCCGATGTGCTGGCGGAGTTGGCTCCCGAGACGTCGCACGAAGTGCTGAGCGAGATGCCCAAGCACGAAGCGGCGGAAATGCGAGAACTGATGCGGTTCGAGGGACACACGGCCGGCGGGATGATGAACACGGATATGGTGGAAGTGGGCGCAGAAGCCACCAAGTCGGAAGTGGTGGATTACATCCGGTTTCATGACACGGCGCTCGAGCAACTGGACACGATTGTGCTGATCAATCGCGATGCTGAATTTGCCGGGACGGTGTCGGCGGCGAAGCTCGTGTTGGCGGCGCAGGAGCAACGAATGACGGCGCTGGCGAGCGAGCCGTTCATCTCGGTGGAATCCCAGGTGGAGGAGCGGGAAATCTTCGAGCTGTTCGATAAGTACAATCTGCGCAGTTTGACAGTGGTGGACGAAGACCGGCACCCGATTGGCTCGATTACCGTCGATGACATCGTGAACCGGATGCATGCGAAGCTGAAATGAGATGAACTGGACGAGTATCAACGCGAGACTGGAGGCCTGGCGCGGGCGGGGAGACGATTTTCGCCGGCAGGGAAGGCATTGGCGCAGGCAATTGGGGCTATTCCTGGCCGTTGTCGGACCCGGGCTGATTACCTCGAACGTCGACAATGACGCTGGCGGAATCGCCACCTATACCACGGTGGGAGCGCAGTTCGGCTACGCCATGCTGTGGTGCCTGGCGCCGATTGCCGTTGCGCTTTACATCAGCGAAGAGATGTGCGCGCGCATGGGCGTGGTCACAGGCAAAGGGCTGTCGGACCTGATTCGCGAGGAGTTCGGGTTTCGCATCACGTTTTTTGTGATGGCCGCCGGGCTGTTGGTGGACTTGGCGAATACCGTGGCGGAATTTGCCGGCGTGGCAGAATCGACGCAGATTTTCGGAATCAGCAAATATATTGCCGTGCCGATTGCGGCGATCCTGGTTTGGGTTTTGGTGATTCGCGGGACCTACCGCCAAGTGGAAAAGATATTTCTGGTGGCCTGCGTTTTCTACGGGTCCTACGTCGCTTCAGCGATACTGGCGAAGCCAAACTGGATGGAGGCCGCGCGCGCGTCGGTGGTTCCTGATTTTCACGCCAATGCCGGCTATTTGCTGATGCTCACCGCGCTGATTGGGACCAGCATCGCGCCGTGGCAATTTTTCTATCTGCAGGCGGGATACGTGGAAAAGCGCGTGCGGACGAGGCAATACAAACATGCGCGCATGGATGTGCTGGTCGGGAGCATCAGCTGCATGGTCATCGTATTCTTTATTATCGTTTGCACTGCAGCCACGCTGAATGCTTCCGGGCAGACTCACATCAGCGACGCCGCGCAGGCGGCTAAAGCGCTGGTGCCGCTGGCGGGGAAGTTTGCCGGCCTGCTGTTTGCGTTTGGGTTGCTGAACGCTTCGCTATTTGCCGCTTCGATTCTTCCGCTCTCGACCGCCCACGTGATTTGCGAGGGACTGGGATTCGAGGCGGGACTGGATCACAAGTTCCGCGACGCCAAGATTTTCTACGGGCTGTACACGGCATTAATCGTGATCGGTGGCGGGATCATTCTGCTGCCCAGGGCTCCGCTGATGAAGATCCTGATTTTGTCCCAGGTGGGCAACGGCGTATGGCTTGCGGTGGTGCTGGTGTTCATTTTGCTCCTGGTGAACCGGCGCGACCTGATGGGCGAGCATGTGAATGGAACGATATTCAATATTGTGGCGTGGGTCATCAGCATCGCGATGATCGTGCTGACTCTGGTGCTCGCCTATGAAACCATCTTCAATCCCAGCGCTGCGGGCCTCGGCTGAGGCCAAGCGCACCCGCGCGGGCTGTCCGGTTGCCTGCATCGTGGTGCTGTGTTAGGTTTTGCAGGAGTCCTCGAGCGAACCTGAGTGAAAGCGATCGACCTGATAAAACCCGCTGGCCGGCGGGAAGCCGCGCTTCTGGAACAAATGGATTTGAAACGTCTGCCGCGGCACGTTGCCATTATTATGGATGGCAACGGTCGCTGGGCGCAAAAGCGCCATTTGCCGCGGATCGCCGGGCATCGCGCGGGAGTGAAGATTGCGCGCGAGGCGATTGAAACGTGTGCGCGGCTGAAAGTGCCGGCGCTCACGCTGTACGCGTTTTCGCTGGAAAATTGGCGACGGCCGCAGGCGGAAGTTTCATTTCTGATGCGGCTCCTGCGCGAGTACCTGAAAAAAGAACTTCCCTCCATCCACGAAAATAATATTCGCCTGCTGATGATTGGACGCGCCGCACAACTGCCGGAAGCGGTGCGAAAAGACATAGAAAGCGCCATGCGGCTGACGTCGCAGAATACGGGAATGAAGCTGGTGGTGGCTTTGAACTACGGGGGACGTGCTGAATTGGTGGACGCATTCAACGCCATGCTGGACCGGGTGCGACTGAACGGGCTGACCGCGTTTCAGGCGGACGAGGAAACGATTTCCAACAATCTGTACACCGCGGGTTTGCCGGATCCGGATTTGCTGATTCGCACCAGCGGCGAGATGCGCGTGAGTAATTTTCTGCTGTGGCAGATTGCCTATGCGGAGCTTTACATCACCGATACCCTTTGGCCGGATTTTTCGCGCGAACGGCTTCTGGAGGCGCTGCTGAATTTTCAGCAGCGGGAGCGGCGTTATGGAGGGCTGGGCCACGGGCGCGAATCCGGAAATGGCGTGCAATAGAAAATGGGCGCGGCTTTGCAATTTTTCTGCGAACAAAACTGAATTTCGGGAAACGGCGGGCTGATTGGTCAAGCGCATCGTAACGGGAGCAATTCTTATACCGGTGGTCGTGGCGTTGGTGTATCTGGGACCTTCCTGGCTGGTGGCCATTGCGGCGGCGGTGGTCGCGCTGCTGGCGATGATTGAGTTTTTCAAGCTGACGGCGCAGATGGGCCTGCGCGCCTTTCGCGTGTGGACGATGATTTGCGCGGCGGCCCTTTTCTATACGCAGTGGTTGGCGGGCAGCGCCGAAGTGCATGTGCTCGGGTCCGGGACGGAAATCATAACGAATTCGAGTATGGGGAATTATTTTTCGAATGACGTGGTCTTTCTCGCATTTCTGTTTGGCGCGGCGTTGATCGGAGTTGGGAGCAGGGTTGCAATTGCCGATGTGCTGCCTGCGATCGCGGCCAGCTCCGCGGCGCTGATCTTTGTGGCGTGGCCGTTCAGCTACCTGGTGCGAATGGACGGACTCCTGCCGGGAGGGCCAGCGCTGGTGCTGTTTGCGCTCTCGACGGTGTGGGCCGGGGATACCGTTGCGTTTTTCGTAGGCAAATCGATTGGGCGATTGAAAATGGCGCCGGCGCTTTCTCCGAAGAAGACCTGGGAAGGAGCAATCGGAAACGTGGTTGGTTCGCTCATCGCGGGATACTTCTTCGCGCGGTGGCAAAATGGCGACTTGACGGCGTGGTTGGCAACGGCGGCGCTGGCGAACATCGCGGGGCAAGTGGGCGATCTGGTAGAATCAGCATATAAGCGTGGCGCGGGCGTGAAAGATTCCGGCGCAATGCTCCCAGGACACGGTGGAATGCTGGACCGCATCGATAGCTTGATTTTCGCCGCACCGGTTGTATGGCTTGCCGCAGGTTGGCTGCTGCAGGGCCGGCTGTAAGGAAATTTAATCGCTGCTCCAAGGAAGATCATGAGCGTCTTTTCGTTCTTCAGGAAGAAGCCAACCCCAACCGGTAAGCCTATCGTTCGTTGGAGCCCATGTTGTTTCTGTGGGCTCGACATTGCGGAGAGCAAGACCGACCCGTGCTGGCTGACTGTTTCGCCTCAGTCGAAAAAGTGGCAAACGTGGTTTTGTCATGCGCAATGTTTCAAATCACTTCTGACGAAAAACAGTGAGGTGGACCTTTCTCCTGCCCATTTCTGAATGAAACGCATATCTATTCTCGGATCGACGGGCTCGATTGGGCGACAGTGCCTGAAGGTGGTCGACTCACTTCCCGGAAGATTTGAAGTGGTGGCCATCGCCGCGGGCAAAAATGTGGAACTCGCGGCGGAGCAGGCGCGGAAGTACAAGGCAAGAGTAGTGTCCGCAGCGACGTGCGAGGGCGCGAAGGAACTGAAAGAGCGGCTGGCGCGCGCGAAGGTGAATCCGATGCCGGAGATTTTGTGCGGCGCGGAGGGGATGGAGCGCGTGGCGACGCATCCCGACGCGGACACGCTGCTCTCGGCGGCAGTGGGAGTGGTGGGACTGCCTGCGACGTACAAGGCGGTGCAGCAGGGAAAGAACCTGGCGCTCGCGAACAAAGAAGTGTTGGTGGCCGCGGGCGAATTGGTGATGGCGGCGGCGCAACGGCAAGGAAAAGCGGTGCTGCCGGTAGACAGCGAGCACAACGCGATACATCAATGTTTGCGCGCCGGGGAGCGGCGGGAGGTCAAGAAGCTGGTGCTGACGGCTTCGGGCGGGCCGTTTCGCAAGACGCCGATATCAAAACTGAAGAAAGTGACTCCGGCGCAGGCCTTGGCGCATCCCAATTGGAAGATGGGGAAGAGAATTACCACCGATTCGGCGACGTTGATGAACAAAGGATTTGAGGTGATCGAGGCAAGATGGCTGTTTGGGATGCGGCCGGAGCAGATCGACGTGGTGATACACCCGCAGTCGACGATTCACTCCATGGTGGAGTTCGTGGACGGTTCAATTCTGGCACAGCTGGGACCAACGGATATGCGCATGCCGATCCAATATGCGCTAACCTATCCGGAGCGAGTGGCATCCAACGGATTTGCCCTGGATTGGACTGCTCTGAAGCAACTCGATTTCGAGCCGGTACCCTGGAAGAAATTCCCATGCCTGCGATTGGCGCGGGAAGCGATGGAGACGGGCGGCGCGGCGCCGTGCGCTTTGAATGCGGCGGACGAAGAGAGCGTGGCCGCGTTTCTGGAGGGACGGTTGGCGTTCACGGGAATCGCGGAAGTGATCGAGAGCGTGCTGGAGCGGATGCCGCGGGTGAGTTTCAAAAGTATGGATGACGTGCTGAGCGCCGACCAGGAGGCGCGGCGAATCGCGCGAGAAGAGATCGAAAAGAGGGAAGATTAGACGTCATGAGTCATAGCTGGGTCGGCATAGTCGCGGCAGTGGTTGGCCTGGGCATCATGATCCTGGTGCACGAGTGGGGCCATTTCATAATGGCGCGATTGTGCGGTGTACGCGTGGTGGTGTTTTCCATTGGGTTTGGAAACCGCATTTTTGGGTGGAAGCGCGGCGCCACAGATTACCGAGTCAGCATTTTTCCGTTCGGCGGGTACGTGAGGATGGCGGGAGACAATCCCGCGGAAGAGCACACCGGCGCGCCGGATGAATTCCTGTCTCAGCCGAGATGGAAACGGCTGCTGATTATCCTTGCCGGGCCGTTCATGAATTTCGTGCTGGCCTTTGCTGTGCTGTGGGGATTGTTCATGGTCGGCGTGCCCGTGCCAGCGTACTCTCGCCAGCCGGTTCAAGTGGCCGGGGTGATTCCAGGGTCTCCGGCAGAAAAAGCGGGGCTCGAAGCCGGGGACAAAATCGTCGCGATTGGCGGGACAGCGGTCTCCGATTGGGACGAGGCGTTTGCCAGTTCGTCGATTGTGCCGGGGCAGGAGCTTTCGCTTGGAGTGGAACGTGCAGGGAAGGTGATTCCGATAAACGTGCCGGTCCCGCAGGGCCTGAGCGACGGTTTTAGCGTTCTGGGCTGCGCGCAAGAGCGCGTGGAGGTCGATTCGGTCGCGCCGGGAGATCCGGCGGCGAAAGCAGGTTTGAAGGCCGACGACGTGATCACGTCCATCAACGGCGAACCGATCGTCAATAGCGACATAGCGGTGGCGATAATCAAGCAATCCGATGGCAAAGCGCTGACGATAGGTGTGCGGCGTGGCGGAAAAGATCTCTCCATGACGCTGAGTCCGGTTTATACGGATCCGGGGGACGGCGGCGGGAAACGGTGGGTGATCGGCGCGACCTTTCGCCCCGGGGAAACAATTCACGAAGCATATTCTTTTTTGGGGGCCGCGCAGCAATCCTGGGACAGAAACATCGATATGTCGGGGAAGATTTTTTCGTTTGTCGGCGGGCTGTTCTCCGGACGCTTCTCACTCAGGGACGCAGCAGGCCCGGTGGGAATCGTTAAAGTTTCGATTCAGCAGGCGAAGCTGGGCGCCGCTGAGTTCATTTTCTTCATGGCTTTTCTGAGCGTCGATCTGGGAATTCTGAACCTGCTTCCGATACCGATTCTCGATGGCGGCCACGTACTGATGCTGGCAATCGAAGGGTCGCTGCGGCGAGATTTGAGCGTGGCGGTGAAAGAGCGTTTTCTGACCGCGGGCTTGGTTTTTCTGCTGGCGGTCATCGGATACGTCACGTATTTCGACATCTTGAGGCACTGATATGGCGCAGAGCGCAGCTCGACGTGTTTCCACCGGCGAACGCATCAACGTCCACGAAAAACCGGGGCAGCTTCAAAAACAATTAGCAGCGCGGTCGATCCGGCTGACACGGCAGCGGCGAGTGGTGCTGCAGGTGATGGAAACAGCCCCTCGACATCTGGATGCGGGCGAAATCCTGGCGCGGGCGCAGAAGATCGACCCGCAAATCACGCGCGTAACGGTGTATCGCACGCTGGACCTGCTGAAGCATCACGGTTTGATCGACGAGCTGGACCTTCTTCATTTGCGCGGCCACCGGCACTATTATGAGAGCCATGGCCCGCGCGACCACATTCACATCGCCTGCCTGCGCTGCGGCAAGGTGCGCGAATTCGAGAGCGAACTGTACGAGCAGCTCAAACAGCAGATCGAGCAGGATTTTGAAATGAAGGTCACCGTGGCGCGCACGGAAGTGGGCGGATACTGCAAGAACTGCAAAAGCTAGGCTTCTCTCGTTTACTCCCGAACTTCTCCAGATTTCTTCAGGAAGCCTTGCAGAGGCGGCGGGCGGCGTCGAGGCGCGAGAAGAATGAGCGCGCCTGCGCGATGTCCTGCCGAATTTGCGCGCGCAGGGCTTCTGGGCCGGAGAATTTTTTCTCGTCGCGGAGGCGATGCCAGAAGCGAATTTCCATTTGACCAGAAGTAATTTCCTCAGAAAAATCGAACAAGTGAGTCTCGATGGCCAGATTTGTGCCGTCGAATGTGGGTCGAATGCCGATGTTCGTGGCCGAGCGATAAGTGCGGCCGCGAACGATTGTTTCCGTTGCATACACGCCGCGTGCGGGCAGGAGTTCCTGCTCAGTGGCAAGATTCAGAGTGGGGAAAACGAAGCGGCGTCCGATCCCGGTGCCGGTGCGAATCTCGCCCGCGAGGGAAAATGGGCGCCCGAGGAGACGGGCGGCTTGCATCATGTGGCCACCCGAGATGGAGGCGCGGATGGCACTGCTGGAAACAATGACGTCACGCACGATGACCGGCGAAACGCGTTCCACCTCGAAATCCAAAGCGTGGCCGAGCGCGGAGAGCAAAGGAACGTTTCCGGCCTGACGGTGGCCAAAGCGGAAATTTTCGCCGACGCAAATGGCGCGAGCGTGCATTGTGTCTACGAGGATGCGCCGGACGAAATCCTCGGGGGCGAGCGAGGCGACGGAGTGGTCGAAGGGCAGAACGAAGATTGCATCGAGACCGAGGGCCTGAAGATGGGCGAGGCGCTGCTCGAGGGTCTCGATGAGCGGCGGAGCGATTTCCGGGCGGACGATGCGCAGCGGATGCGGCCAAAACGTGAGCGCCGCGGCGATATTTTTGTCACGACGGGCGCGTTCGACCACACCTTTGACAATTTCTTGATGGCCAAGATGGACTCCATCGAAATTGCCGATGGTCAGAACGGCGCGGTCTTGCGGCCCGAAGTGAGAGGACCATTCTTGCGCGGAGTGTAGAACGGCGAAGGGCATCAGAGCGGGGCCTCGAATTGCAGGCCGTCGAAAGCGAGGCGCACGTTGGCGGGGAGCTTGGCGTTGGTGGCTTCGTGGCCGAGATCGTGGCAGATGTGCGTGAACCAGGCGTGCCGCGGCTCGAGTTCGCCGACGAGAGCGAGCGATTGGTCGACGGTGGAATGCATGGGATGGGGAGTGTAACGGAGCGCGTCGAGGATCAGATGGTCGAGGTCGCGCAGAAGAACTTTGGAGGATTCGGGTACGGAGCTGAAATCGGTGAGATAGGCTACCGAGCCGATGCGGAACCCTTGAACGGTGAGCGGGCCGTGTTGGGCGGGAACGGGAATGACGTGCGCGCCGAAAAGTTCAAAGGCGCCGTCGAGCGAATGAAGTTCGACCTGGGGAAGGGAACTTTCGCCAGACTGCGGTTCGAAAATATAAGCGAAGGTGCGGCGGAGAATCGCAAGAGTCTCTTCCGAGGCGTAAACCGGGACGGCGGATTTTTGCTTTTGGTTGAATGGGCGAATGTCGTCGAGACCCAGAATGTGGTCGGCGTGGGCGTGAGTGTAAAGAATGGCGTCGAGACGACCGATATGCTCGCGCAAGGCCTGCTGGCGAAAATCGGGCGTGGTGTCGATGACGACGTTGTGGCCATTGTAGGAGAGCAGTGCGGATGGTCGAGTGCGGCGATCGCGAGGATCCGCAGAGCGGCAGACTTCACAATGACACGCGAGAGTGGGGACGCCCATGGAGGTGCCGGAGCCGAGGACGGTGACGCGGAGCTGGCCGGAAGCGGGCCCAGACTGAATGTTTCCAGAAGCCATGAACTAGCGCGCGCCCTTGGCCCCTTCGCGCATGGATTTTGCGGCGGCTTTGGAAATTTCCATGTAAGAAAGTTTGAGGCTGCCGACGACTTCGGAGAGCAGGCGGTCTTCTTCGGGTGCGAGGTTGCCGCGGGTTTTGTCGCGCAGCATGTCGAGCATGTCGATCATTTCGCGCGCGCCTTCGAGGTCAAGATAGGCCTGGCCGGTGCCGGGATCGGGAATGCCGCCAAGGAGCGCGGCGGCGTTGCGCGCCAGAAGGTCTACGAGGAGCTGAAAATTTCTGTCAGGCTTCGGCGACGGCGTTTCCTGGGGAGCGGGAGCAGATGCGGGCGCGGCGGTCTTTTCGGCTTTGGCGTCCCGCGGTGGCGGCGCAGGCTGTGATTTCGCCTGCTCGCGGGTGTGCTCTTCGGCGACCTCCGGACGCAATTCGCCTTCGGAGGTGAACAGGCGCCGGTCGACGACGCGGAATGATTCTTCAGGCTTCGGTTCGGCCACGGCAGACTCCTTGGATTGACCAGAGAAAATTCTAGACGTCAGTTTACCATTATGGACAGGCAGGCGTCACGAGGGCGGGGAATTTCATCTTGTCAGCGCGCGCAGCGTGCCGTAGAGTGTGCGCTTGCTTAGAGAGATTCGTCTTGCCGTCACCCAAAAAGAAGCCCGGAAAACTGAAGCGGAAGACGCGAAAAGCGGCGCAAGCGCGCGGAGGTGCGAGCGGCGTCGGGAAATTGTTTGAGGATTTGGTGGCGCTGCAGGAGCGCCTGCGCGAGCCCAATGGCTGCCCCTGGGATCGCGAGCAGACGCATCATAGTTTACGCCCGTTCCTGATTGAGGAAGCGTACGAGGTTCTGGACGCACTGGACTCGGATGACGGGCAGAAGTTCGCCGGCGAGCTGGGCGATTTGCTCCTGCAGATCGTGTTTCATGCAGAACTGGCCAGGGAAGCGGGCCGGTTCGATATTGGGGACGTGATCCGGGCAGTGCATACGAAGATGGTGCGGAGGCATCCGCACGTCTTCGGCAACGTGAAGGCGCGGAGCTCGGCGCAGGTGCTGAAAAATTGGGAACAACTCAAGGCAGAGGAGCGCGCGAGCGAGCCCGACGGAGAAAATGGGAAACGGGCGTTTCATTCGGCGCTGGAGGGGGTCCCGCGCGGACTTCCAGCGTTACTTGAAGGCTATCAATTGACGCGGCGCGCTTCGAACATTGGTTTCGATTGGAGCGATGCGGAAGGGATACTTGAAAAAATCCGCGAGGAGGTTAACGAAGTGCGTGAAGCGTTAGGGCACGAGAAGCAGGGTTCCGCAAAAGCTCAAGTTGAAGTGGAAGCAGAGATCGGTGACTTATTTTTCTCGATTGTGAATTTGGCGCGATTCACAGGTATTGACCCGGAACGCGCACTGAAGCGCGCGAACGAGAAATTTTCGCAGCGATTTCAGTGGATGGAACGGAAAGCGTCGGCGGGCGGAAGTCGGCTCGCCGACGTTCCGCGCACGGAGATGGAAGAATTATGGAACGAGTCGAAGGCCCGGGCGTAGCACGCACGCCGATCACGGTACGGCATTGCGCGACGCTCGAGGAATATGAAGAGTGCGTGCGGCTGCAACTGATTACTTGGGGCGAGGACCTGGTGGTGCCGTCGGGGCTGTTCGTGGTGGCGCGCGAAACCGGCGGGCAAACGCTGGGCGCCTTCGCAGGCAATCAAATGGTCGGCTTCACGCTGGGGCTTGCGGGCATCCACGAAGGGAAGCCGATCATCCATTCGCACATGACTGCAGTGCTCGCGGAGTTTCGCGATCGCGGCATCGGGCGGATGCTGAAGCTGGCGCAGCGGAACGATTGTCTCTCGCGGGGGATTCACCTGGTGGAGTGGACTTTCGATCCCCTGGAGCTGAAAAACGCGCATTTCAATATCAATCGCCTTGGCGCGGTGGTCAAACGGTACATTCCCAATTGCTATGGAGTTACGGAGAGCCCTCTACATGCGGGGTTGCCAACGGACCGGTTTGTGGCGGAGTGGTATCTTGATTCGCCGCGCGTCGCCGCGATTTTGCGGGGCGAGACGCCGAAAACGAGCGCCACGGCGGTGCGCGTTACGATCCCGCAAGACATCAGCGCCAGGAAGCAGGTAGAACCGGCGGCGGGGGCGCGCGTGCAGAGCGAGATGCGCGAGCAGTTCCTAGACTACATGAAGAAAGGGTACGTGATCACAGGATTGGAAATCGGACCGAAGGAAGCAAGCTACGTATTGGAAGAGGAAAGCCAGATCGCGTCACAAATCGCCGCGAAATAGCGTACAAAAATAAGGGCGGAATCGAATGCGCATCGAGAAAGTAATGCTGCGGGAAATTCGCATGCCGATGGTCATGCGTTTTGAAACGAGTTTTGGCACGACGACGGAACGGCGAATCCTGCTGCTGGAAGTAAAGGCGGACGGCGTCACCGGATGGGGCGAGTGCGTCGCGGACGAAAAGCCGTACTATTCGCCGGAAACGATTGATACGGCGAAGACCATCTTGCGCGATTTCTTGTGGCCGGAGGTGCGTGGAAAGGAATTCGGTGCCGCGCGCGACATTTGGGGAATGCTCGGACACACGCGCGGCCACAACATGGCCAAGGCGGCACTGGAATCAGCGATCTGGGACGCCGAAGCGAAACAGAAAAACATGCCGCTGTGGAAGCTTTTGGGCGGCGTGCGGCAGGAAATCCCGTGCGGAGTTTCGATCGGGATTCAGCCGAGCGTCGAGGAACTCTTCGCTAATGTGGAGAAAGAGCTGGCGGCGGGCTACCAGCGGATCAAAATCAAAATCAAGCCCGGCCACGATGTGAAAAGCGTTGCGGCGCTGCGAAAGCGCTGGCCGCAAATTCGCCTGATGGCGGACGCGAATTCGGCCTATTCGCTGGAGGATATCGCGCTCCTCAAGCAGCTGGACGCGTTCGGACTGATGATGATCGAGCAGCCGCTCGGCTGGGATGACATTTACAGCCACGTGAAGCTGCAGAAGCAGATTGAGACGCCGATATGCCTGGATGAATGCATTCACGAATATGAACACGCCGTTGCGGCGATCGAGATGGGCGCTTGCCGAATCATCAATATGAAGATGGGGCGCGTGGGCGGGCACACGGTGATGCGGAGGATTCACGATCTGTGCCAGCGGAGCGGAATTCCCATGTGGTGCGGAGGAATGCTGGAGACGGGAATCGGGCGAGCGCAGAACATCGCGCTTTCGACGCTGGAGAACTTCACGTTGCCGGGCGACGTGTCGGCCAGCAAGCGCTACTGGGCGGAAGATATCGTCGAACCGGAAATTGAAGTAACACCTAAAGGTACGATCAAAGTGCCGACCGGCCCAGGGATTGGATATCAACCGAAACTTAAATACATTGAAAAGCTGACGGTTCGGAGCGAGGTGTTGGTCTAATCGGTGGAACGGCCGCGCCATCCTGTGGTGCTTTACACGCTGATTCTGCTGATGGTGGTCGGGTGGTCGTTTAACTTTATTATTGGCAAAATCACGCTGCGGTACATGAATCCGTACGCGCTGACGTCGTTTCGCATGACGCTGTCGGCGATTCTGATGCTGCCGATTTACTTCGCCAGGCCGCGGCGGTCGCGGCTGAATCGAAAAGACCTGTGGAACTTCGCGGTGCTGGGATTCTTGGGCGTGGTCATCAATCGCGGGCTGTTCATCATGGGGCTCGACTATACGACGGCCAGCCATTCCGCGCTGATTGTGGCCACCGGGCCGATCCTGGTATTGGTGCTGGCGCGCGCGCATAACCTAGAGAAAGTGACTCGCGCGAAAATTACAGGCATGGCCATTTGCTTTGCGGGCGTGGCGATACTTGTTGCCGGAGAAGAGTTCCACCGGCGGGCAGGGACCTGGGTGGGAGACTCGATTACGCTAGTGGGAACAACCGGTTTTGCGCTTTACACCGTGCTGGCGAAAAAAGTGGCGCGGCAGTACGACACCATTTCGATGAATACATTTTGCAATCTGGCGGGCGCGATCTTTATATCGCCGCTCGCGGTGCGCGAGGCGGTGAGACTGGACTGGGCGTCGGTAGGCACGATTGGCTGGCTGGGGTTGGCGTACACGGTGCTGGTGTCGTCTGTCGGGGCGTATCTGATTTTTTTCTGGGCGCTGGCGCATCTTCCCGCGTCGCGGCTTGCGGTGTTCACCTATGTCGAACCGCCGCTGGCGGCGTTGCTGGCGGTGATTCTTCTTGGCGAGAGCCTCACCAAGGCGCTGCTTATCGGCGGAGGATTAATTCTGGCGGGCGTTTATCTGGCGGAATTTGGGCCGGGCACGGGAGCGGTGCCGGCGGAAACAGCGGGAGCGTGAGCGTTTGGTTTGCGTCGTGCTGAAGTTCGCGCGGAACACGCGGTGAGATGATATAAAGTAAAGCTTTAAGGTGCAAAATGTCCGAAACGAAACGGATTGCGGTAATTCCCGGCGACGGAATCGGAAAAGAAGTAACACCTGAAGGCGTAAAAGTGTTGGAAGCGGCGTGCGCTGTGAGCGGACGGAAGCTCGCGTTCACTTACTTCGATTGGGGCGCGGATCGTTTCTTGAAGGATGGCACAACGCTACCTGCGGACGCGCCGCAGATGCTGCAGCGGGACTTCGACGCGATTCTGTTTGGGGCCGTGGGCGACCCGCGTGTGCCCTCGAACCAACACGCGGCTGACATTCTTTTAGGGCTGCGGTTCAAGCTGGATCTGTACGTGAACTCGCGTCCGTGCGTGCTTTTCGACCGGCGACTGACGCCGCTGCGGGATCGCAGCGAGCAGGACGTGGATTTCATCGTGTTTCGTGAAAATACCGAAGGGGCGTACGCCGGAGTCGGCGGAAACTTCAAGCTGGGAACCGCGGACGAAGTGGCCGTGCAGGAGGACATCAACACGCGAAAGGGAGTGGAACGGATCATTCGCTACGCGCTCGATTATGCGCGGCGCAAGGGGTTGAAACGCGTGTGCATGAGCGACAAATCGAACGCGATGACCTACGGGCATGGGTTGTGGCAGCGCGTTTGGAAGGAATTGCGCGAAGAATATACGGAAATTGATACGCGGCACTTGTACGTGGATACCCTGGTGATGGAGATGGTGCGCGACCCTTCGCAATTCGATGTGATTGTTACATGCAACATGTTCGGCGATATCGCGAGCGATCTGGGAGCGCAACTCTCGGGAGGGCTGGGGCTGGCGCCATCGGGAAACATTCATCCCGGCCAAGTTTCGCTTTTTGAGCCGGTGCACGGCTCCGCGCCGAATATCGCCGGGAAGAATATGGCGAATCCCATGGGATCTGCGTTGACGGGCGCGATGATGCTCGAGTATTTAGGATTGGAGCGCGAAGCGGGGCTGATTCGCGACGCGGTGTGCACAGCAGTGCGCGAAGGAAAAACGACGCCGGACCTCGGCGGGCAAATGGGAACGCGCGAAGTGGGCGATTGGGTTGCCGAGCGCATTTCCAAGCGAGGTCTTGCAGGCGCGGGAGCCTAAGAGTAGTCGTAAGCATCGTAAGGCTGCTTGCGGCGCATACCTGAGACGAGCAGCATTCCCAACAGAAAACCTCCCACATGTGCCCACCACGCGACTCCACCTTGCGCCGCGCTGCCCAGCGAACTCACGCCGCTGAGGAATTGAACCAAGAACCACAGACCGATGAAAAGCACCGCCGGCAAGCGCGCAAAAAACCACCAGAAAAACAAGGTCACCAGCGTCAGGATTTTCGATGACGGGAAGAAGACGATGTACGCGCCAAGCACGCCGGCGATGGCTCCGCTGGCTCCCAGCGACGGAATTGTCGAGCCGAGGCTGAATGCGGTTTGCGCCGTGCCGGCTCCCAATCCGCAGAGAAGATAGAATCCAAGGTAGGGCAAATGCCCCAAGCGGTCTTCGACGTTGGGGCCGAAAAGCCACAGAAACCACATGTTGCCGATGATGTGCAGCCAGCCGGCGTGGAGGAACATCGAGGTGAAGAACGGAACGAAGGCCTGGGCCAAGGTGAAGTGGTGTGAGCTGGCCAGAGCCATTTGCACGCGAGCGGGAACCAGCGAGTAGGTCATGAGGAAGGTTTGCAGGGCGCGCTGGGAGAGTGACAGTTGATAGAAAAAGACAAGAAAGTTGGCAATGATCAGCGCGAGCGTCACCGTCGGAGGATGAGTGCGCGGACGCAGGTTCTTCAAGGGAATCATAAGCGCTTTTCTTGAGTACGTGCGTGGCGCGCCAGTTGTTCCGACGAAAAGGCGCGCTCGGAACGAGTCGCTCTTTGCATGAAGTTATGAATCTCGCGTAGAGATTTAATTCCGCCGCGTGCACCGCGGGCGGTGCAATTTAGGGCAGCTGCGGCGCAACTGAATTCAAGTATCGCATCAAGTTCCCAGCGTTTTGAAATTCCGTAAACAATGCCTGCGTGGAAGACATCTCCGGCACCCGTGGTGTCGACGGCGGTGACTCGATAACCGCGGCAGTAGTGGAATCGCGTGCCGTCCCAGGCGAGCGCGCCGAGACGGCCGAGAGTAACGCCGGCGACTTTACATCCGAAGCGCCTGGAAATCTCGGGGAGACTGGAAAACAAATTTGAGATTCTCAGCAGACGGGCGGGGAATTCATGAGAGGCGAAGAGGTAGTCGGTGCATTGAAGTAACGCTTTAACTCCTGGATAGATGTTGTCCACGTCGGCTACCACGGGAATCTGTGCGGCACGCGCCCAGCGAGCGGCATGAGCAGCAGCGGCGGCATCGTGTCCATCGACGAGCAATGCTCGGGATTGGGTGACCCAATTTCGTTGAAGGTGCCGGGGAAGCAACGTGAGGCGGCGATCGCGCTTCCAGAGGATGGTTCGCTCACCGGAACGGCCATCGACGAGAATATAAGAAAGCTGGCTCAAGCAATTTGGAACACGGATGAGATGGGCCTCGATCCGATGCTTTTGGAGTTCCCGCGATTGCAGCGCAGCGGCGGGATCGTTGCCCAGGGAGCCGACGTAACGCGCCGACAAACCCCAACGCCGACAGGCGATAAGTGCGCTGGCAACTTGACCGCCGGGCAAGATCTCTGCAGAAGAGAATTCAAGCTTGGAGTTGGACACCGGGAAGCGGGGAAGGGCGATGATCATATCGGTCGCGTTGATGCCCACGCCGGTGACGTCGACGATGGCGATGTTGGTTTTCCTCTGCGGCATGGGCTCGTACTTTAGTGGAGAGTCGCGCCAATGCAAAGAAAAAGCGGAACGAGCGGTCGCAAACTGAAAAATTCGTGTTGCGCAGATTGCGCGGTGCGTACGGCTGTGATAATAAGTTTAGTTTCGCTGCCCGCGGCTTGAGCGTGCTGAAGCGCGCAGAAAAGTCGGCGCGCCGACACGCCGATGCCACTTCGCGAATCCGAAGCCATCGTTTTACAGAGCTATCCGCTCGGCGAAGCTGACCGGCTGGTGAGTTTTCTCAGCCGGACAATGGGCCGTGTGCGTGGAGTGGCCGCCGGCGCGCGCAGGACGAAGAGCCGATTCGGCTCGACGTTCGAGCGGATGTCGTATGTGCGCATCTGGTTCTTTGAGCGTGAAACGCGCGACCTGGTGCGCATCAATCAATGCGAGCTGATCGAATCGTTTGTCAGCGTGTTCGGCGACTATTCCGCGGGAGTGGCTCTGGCGCTTCTGGCTGAGATCACGGAGGCGGTGCTGCCGGACCGTGAGCCTGCGGATCCGGCGTTTCGGTTGCTGCTGCTTTCGGCGCAGACCATTAAGCAGCGGAGAGAAATAGAACTGCCGCTCGCGTACTTTGCGCTGTGGACGGTGCGACTGGGCGGATGGCTCGGATCGTTTGAGCGCTGCGGGCGGTGCGGCGCGGAGTTGACGTCGGTCGGGTACATAAGCCCAGCGACGCCGGGCCTATTCTGTGCGACGTGCCGTGTGGCAGGCATGGCCACACTATCGGCCGCCGCGATTGCCGCGGGCCGGAAAATGCTGGGCGAGAGACTCGATAAGTTGGACGCGAAGGATTTCGCGAAGCCGGCCTTGCGGGAACTGACGAAATACTTATTGGATTTGGTCGAATACCAGATTGAACGTAAACTAAACGCGCGCGAAATGTTGGAGAGCGCTGGATGAGCCCACAGTCAAAAGGGAAACCTGACTTAAAGGAAAAGTTCAAGGCGGGGAAGCGCGCCGGCTTATCTTTTCAAGAATTGATCTTCAAACTGCAAAGCTACTGGTCTGCGGAAGGCTGCGTGATCCAGCAACCGTATGACGTCGAAGTCGGCGCAGGCACGATGCACCCCGAGACATTCTTTCGCGTGCTCGGACCCAATCCCTATCGAGTCGCATACGTGCAACCGAGCCGGAGGCCCGCGGACGGTCGGTACGGCGAGAATCCGAACCGTTTGTACAAGCACACGCAACTTCAAGTGATACTTAAACCATCGCCGGCTGCTGTTCAGAATCTTTACTTGAACAGTCTGCGCGTGCTCGGAATTGACCTGAAGCAGCACGACATTCGATTTGAAGAAGACAACTGGGAATCTCCGACGCTGGGCGCATGGGGAGTTGGCTGGCAGGTGCTTCTCGACGGGCTTGAGATTACGCAGTTCACTTATTTTCAGCAATCCGGTGGGCTGGATTTGGACCCCGTTTCGTGCGAGTTGACGTATGGGTTGGAGCGAATCGCCGCTTTTCTTCAGGACGTGGAGAGCGTGTTCCAGTTGCGCTGGTCGAGCGGCGCGACTTATGGAGAGATTCGCTTATTGGAAGAGGAGCAATTTTCAACCTACAGCTTTGAGTGGGCGGACGCGAAGCGCACGCGCGAGATGTTCGATTTGTGCGAGAAGGAAGCGAAGGCCATCTTGGCGCGGCGTGACCGAGCGAGTGAATCGGGAGGGCAACGGCAAGCGCCGATCTTGGCGGCGTATGATTTCTGTCTGAAGTGCTCGCACTTTTTCAATATCCTCGATTCGCGCGGGGCGATTTCCACGACAGAGCGAGCGGCACTGATCGCGAGAGTGCGAGCGCTATCGTGCCAAATCGCGAGAGACTACTGCGCGGCGAATGGGTGGAGCGAGTTTCTGCCGACACCGCGCGTAATTTCAGACGCGGCGCCAAGCCAGGTGCAGAAATGAAGGAGCACGCGCCGTTTCTGTTTGAGATTGGTTGCGAAGAAATTCCCGCCGGGGTGTTGGCGAAGGCGGCGGCGGAACTTAAACAGATACTTGAGAAAAATTTGGAAGCGAACAGGCTCTTTGTCGCGCCAATCTTGACGTACGCCGCACCGCGCCGGCTGGTGGCAATGTCCGATGCGCTGATGCTCGCGCAGGCGGATGAAAAAAAAGAGGTGCTGGGTCCGCCGAAAGCAGTGGCGTTTGACAATGTCGGCCAGCCGACACGCGCGGCGGAGAGTTTTTCAGAGAAGCAAGGCGTGCCGATATCGAGCTTGTACACGACCATGACGCCGCGAGGTGAATACCTTGCCGCGAGGTTGATCGTTCGAGGAAAAACGGCGCGCGAGATTCTTGCAGAAATGCTGCCGAGGGCGATGAGGGAGCTCAGTTTTCCGCGCTCGATGTATTGGACGGGCAAAAAGGGAGCGCGGTTCATCCGGCCAGTGCGCTGGTTGGTTGCTCTTCTCGGCGGAAAGATCATCCCTTTTGATTTTGAGGGCGTTGCTGCGGGCGACACGACGGAAGGGCACCGCTTTCTCGGCCATGCAAAGATAAGGGTGGCCGGGCCGAAGGACTATGCGGCCAAGCTGCGGCGCAATTTCGTGCTGGTCGACCCTGTCGAGCGCCGCAAGAAAATCGAACGCGAGATTCGGAGCATCGCGGCGAAAGGGAAGTGGCGGGTGCACGAAGACGCGGCGCTCCTCGACCTGGTGACGTATTTGAATGAGTATCCGACGGTGATTTGCGGTGATTTCGATGCGCGATATCTCGAGCTGCCCTCGGAAGTTATCGTCACGGTAATGCGCGACCATCAAAAGTACTTTGCGGTGGAGAGCCGTAGCAGCGAGATCGAGCCGCATTTTCTGGCGGTGATCAACCTGGACAGGGACCGCGCCGGGCTGGTGCGTCGCGGCCATGAGAAAGTGCTACGAGCGCGACTGGCCGACGCGCAGTTTTTTTGGCAGTCGGATCAGAAGTGTCGGCTGGCCGACTATACCGATAAGCTCGCGCACATTACATTTGAATCTCGCCTCGGCAGCTACCGCGATAAGACAGAACGAATGCGCGACCTCGCGCGGAAGATTGCGCGAAACTGGTTCGATTCAGGAGTTCATGGCGCCGACGTGGGCGCGGCGGACCGGGCGGCGCAGCTCGCCAAGTGCGACTTGGCGACGGAGATGGTGCGCGAGTTCACCGAACTACAGGGAATCATGGGAGGGCTCTACGCCAGAGCGCAGGGCGAAGACGAAGAGGTTGCGTGGGGCGTCTACGACCATTACAAGCCCGCGGGAATGGAAGACACCATCCCGCGCAATCTGACTGGCTGCGCTGTTTCGATCGCAGACAAGTTCGACTCGCTGGTAGCGTGTTTTGCGGTGGGAATCATTCCCTCGGGATCGAGCGATCCATTCGCGTTGCGCCGGGCGGCGGCAGGGATAGTTCATATCTTACTTGAGCAAAATTTGCCGATGTCTCTTTCGGCGTCGGTCTCCGCGGCGGCGCAGGGTCTGGCGTCGCACGCGCCGAAAATCGAGGTTGCAGCGGAATTGGAGAAGCGCGTGCTGGATTTTGTTGCGGAACGCGCGAAGTATCTTTTCCGCGAGAAGTACGGATTCGCGTACGACGAAGTGAATGCGGCGATGACCGCGGGAGCTGACGATCTCGTTGACGTGCGAAGTCGAATCGTCGCGCTAAGGACGATCCGGCACTCCAAGAATTTCGAGCCTTTGGCTGTGGCATTTCGGCGGATCCGAAAAATATTGGAGAAAGCCGGGCCGGATGGCGGACGCGCGGGCGGTGTGAAGGCCGAATTGCTTCGCGTGGAGGCCGAGCAGGTCTTGCATCGCGAGGCGCAGCAGCTTGCCGAGCGGGCGGGGAAACATAAACGCGCCGGGCAATATAAAGAAGCACTTGAAGCTATTTCGGAGTTGCGGCCGACGGTGGATCGCTTCTTCGATGACGTGTTGGTGATGGACAAGGATGAAGCGGTCAGAAAAAATCGCTTGGCCTTGCTCGCAGGCCTGTTGAAGGAATTTTCGACCATTGCCGATTTTGCGGAAATGGCGGCAGAGGAAAAATAAAACCGTTGAGATTCGTTTCCCCGCGAGCGCAAACGCAAATGTCGGCGGGCCGACAACAAGGATTCTAATATCGTAATCGTGTTAAGGAAATAGCAAAGGAGACGAGGGGACCAGTGAAATACGTTTATTTTTTTGGAGCAGGGAAGGCCGAAGGCAACGGACAAATGAAGGACGTGCTCGGTGGAAAGGGAGCCGGCCTGGCGGAAATGACGCGCATTGGGCTTCCGGTTCCCGCGGGCTTCACGATTTCGACCGAGGCGTGCGATTTTTATTTCAAGCATGAACGGAAATTCCCAAAGGAATTGGCCGCACAAGCAAAGGCGGACCTGGCACGCCTGGAGAAGGTCACAAAGAAGAAACTGGGTGACGCCAAGGATCCGCTGCTCGTCAGCGTGCGCTCGGGATCGGCACGCTCCATGCCGGGGATGATGGAGACGATTCTCAACCTCGGATTGAACTCCCGCTCCGTCGAAGGCCTCGCAAAAAGAACAGGCAACGAGCGATTCGCTTATGACGCGTACCGGCGATTCGTGCAGATGTACTCCAGCGTGGTGATTGGTTTGCCGAAAGACGAGCTCGAAGAGAAATTGCGGGCCTTAAAGAATCGCTTGAAGGTGAAAGATGACACCCAGATTCCGGCGGATGGACTGAAGCAGTTGGTCGCGGATTATCGAGAGTATTTCAAGCAGAAAACGGGAAAGCCGTTTCCGGAAGATCCGCAGGAACAACTGTGGGGTGCGATCGGAGCGGTTTTCGAGTCATGGATGGGCGAAAAGGCGGTGACCTACCGGCGCGTGGAAAAAATCACGGGGCTGCTGGGCACGGCGGTCAACGTGGTTCAAATGGTGTTTGGCAATACCGGCGACAATTCCGGCACGGGAGTTTGCTTCACGCGGGACCCTTCGACGGGCGAGAAGGATTTCTTCGGCGACTTCCTGATCAACGCGCAGGGCGAAGATGTTGTGGCGGGAATCCGTACGCCGATGCAGTTGAGCGAAATGGCCAAGCGCATGCCGAAAGTTTACAAACAACTGGAAGGCGTGCGGCAGAAACTCGAACGCCACTATCGCGATATGCAGGATCTGGAGTTTACCGTGGAAGACGGAACCCTGTACATGCTGCAAACGAGGACGGGGAAGCGCTCGCCGGCTGCCACCTTTCGCATTGCGATGGACATGGCGAACGAGGGACTCATCACGCGCGAGGAGGCGATTCAGCGCATTCAGGCAGACGACGTGGAGCGGCTGTTCTATCCGGTGATTGCGCCGTCCACGAAACGAGATGATCTGGCGAAGCGGAAAATCGCGACGGGCGTGAATGCGGTTCCGGGCGCAGCGAGCGGCAAAGTGGTTTTCACCGCGCATGAAGCAGAAGAATGGGCGTCGCGCGGCGAGAAGGTGATTCTCGTGCGGCGCGAGACAAGCCCGGAAGACGTGGGCGGAATGCACGTCGCGCAAGGAATTCTGACCGCGACCGGCGGCAAGACCAGCCATGCCGCGGTGGTTGCACGCGGATGGGGAAAATGCTGCATCGTGGGCTGCGAGGCGCTGGATATCGACTACCCGAAGAAGCAGATGCACGTGAACGGACAGGCCATTTCGCAGGGCGATTGGCTGACGCTCGATGGCAGCGAGGGCATTGTCTATACGGGCCAAATCGAGCTCGCCCGGCCGGAGCCACCGAAAGCCTATTCGGTCGTGATGGGCTGGGCTGACAAGGTTCGGCGGCTTCGCGTGCGCACAAATGCCGACACGCCGTTCGATTCGCGAAAGGCCCGCGAGATGGGAGCAGAGGGAATCGGGCTCTGCCGCACGGAGCACATGTTCTTCAAGGATTTTGAGCAACCGGAGAAGAGCATCGAGCGGCAACTGGCGATACAAGAGATGATCATCGCCGATACGCGCGAAGCCCGACAGCGAGCGCTCGACAAACTGCTGCCGTTCCAGCGGCGCGACTTCATCGGAATCTTCGAGGCCATGGACGGGCTTCCGGTGACCATCCGATTGATTGACCCGCCGCTGCACGAATTCGTCCCGCATGAGAGGGCGCAACAGGAAGAGCTGGCGAAGAAGATCGGCGTGCCAGTGGAAACAGTCATCCGGCGCGTGGAGCAATTGCACGAGGCCAATCCGATGCTCGGACACCGCGGCTGCCGGCTGGCCATCACTTATCCGGAGATTCTCGAAATGCAGGTGCGGGCAATCATCGAAGCAGCGATCGAATGCCAGAAGAAGGGAGTTAAAGTATTTCCTGAGATTATGCATCCACTTACGATGGCGAAAAAAGAATTGAAGATTCTGGAAGAGGCGACGCGCCGCGTGGCGGATCCGATCATCGCGCAACATAAAGTAAAACTTCACTATTTGGTCGGAACGATGATTGAGCTTCCCAGGGCGGCATTGCTCGCGGATCAAATTGCAGAAGTGGCTGAGTTCTTTTCTTTCGGCACGAACGACCTGACGCAAACGACCATGGGTCTCTCGCGCGACGATGCCGGCAGATTCCTCCCTGAGTATGTGGACGAGAAGAAAGCGGGAGTTTTCGCCGGCGATCCGTTCCAGACACTCGACCAGGACGGAGTGGGAATGCTGATCGAGTGGGCCATCCAACGCGGGCGAAAGACGCGGCCAAACTTGAAAGTGGGCATCTGTGGCGAGCATGGCGGCGACGCGCCCAGCGTCAAATTCTGCCACCGGGCTGGAATGGATTATGTTAGCGCGTCTCCATTCCGCGTGCCGATCTCGCGGCTGGCTGCCGCGCAAGCAGTGCTGGAAGAAAAGGCGGCAGGAAAAAAGGCGCGGTCGAAGGCGCGCGGATGATGGCCCGTCGGCCGTATTAAGTGGGCATTTTCAGGAAGAAGTAGAGACCCGCGAAGGCAAAGATGGCGTCGGGAGCCCACGCAGCCAAGAACGGGGGCAGCTGTCCGACGGCGCCCAGAGCTTCAAAAAGAGCGGCGATCGACCAGTAGGCGATTCCGATGCCCACGGCGAGGGCAATCCCTCCAACGGCGCCGCGCGTGCCGACAAGCATAGCGAAAGGTATGGCGAGAAACACGATGATCGCGGCGATCAAGGGAAACGCGAACTTCTTATGCCATTCCACGGACAGCCGAGCGGTTTCGAATCCCGCCTTCTGCAAGCTGCGAATGTAATTGCGGAGCTGCCACCAGTTCATCTGATCGTATTGAAAGACTTCGCGCTTGAAGTACGACGGCGGCTCAGAAAGTTCGGCGAACGAATCGACGCGGAATGGCTTGTAGGAAGTGACCGAGGAAGCGGAGAAATCGCGAGTCCAGCCGCTTTCCAGGACCCACGAATTTAGGTTCGGCGCCCAGTAGGTGCGATCAGCATAAATGCGGCGACGAATCTGAAAGGTCGCCGGGTCAAGTTCGAAGACGTTCAGCCCTCCGAACAAATTGTTGTCGGGATCAAAGAGCTGGTAATTGTAGATTTTGTCGTGCTCTCCGAATATCCACTGATGGCCAGGTTGAAAATAGGTTTGCGCAGGTCGGCCTTTGATGCGGTCGTGCAGAGCGTCCTGGCGTTGATTGGCATAAGGCAGAAGTGAGTCGTCGAGCAGAAACATTCCCGTGCTCAGCAGCGTTCCGGCGAGAATCAACGGCAGCGCGAGGCGAAACAGACTGACGCCAGAGGCCTTGAACGCCGTAATTTCATTGTTCTTGGCGAGCAAGCCGAGAGTGATGAGTGTGGCCACCAGCGCGGCCAACGGCAAAAGTTGATAAATCATCATGGGAAGCAAGTGCGCGAAGTAGCTTGCGACGATGGAGAAAGGGATGTGATTCTTCGCGATGTCGCCCAGGAGATCGAAGAGCGTGAAAGCGTCGAACAGAACCATGAAACTGGCCAACATAAGCACGATCCAGTAGAAGAAAGTGCCGAGCAGGTAGAGATCGAAAATCAGAGGGAATGCCCAGGTCCGGTATTGCTTGGGGCGCGAGCGTTGGATTTGAAATACTGCGCGCGCGATGGTCGGCGAGGTGACGGAGTTCGTGCTTTCGTTCGGCGCGGTTTTCTTGTGGAGAAGGCTGCGCCGCAGGTGGCCGAACCAGCGCGCCTCCGGATGGATGTGCTCGATGCGCCGCAAAAGAATGAGCGCGATGGCGAGGGTGACAATGTTGGCGCTCCACACGCCAATAACCGGCGAAAGGATGCCATTTTGCGCGAAGTGAACGCCGGTCACAAAAAAAAGGTAATAGCCGCAGATCAGTAAGATGGTCACGATGAAACCGGCGGCCCGTCCGCCGCGGCGGGGACGTACTCCCACCGGCACTCCGAGCAGCGCAAAAAGCAGACACGCAATCGGCAGCGCAATGCGCTGTTGCAACTCCACCTGAGCGTCGTGCTTGCCGGCGGAGCTGGCCGAGAGCAACTGGCGCAAAGTTTGTTCGCGAACGCCCAGGGTCTGAGCCCGGCTCGCCGCACCACCGGAAGTTGTAAGCGGCAAGTCTCTGGATTCCTCGGCGGAAGTCTGCAGGTCGTAATGATCGGGATTTTTCGGATCGTACGCATGAGTGGAGACATCATCGAAGTGAACGGTCAGCTTGCCCTGCCGCGCGTCGGCGACTACAATGGCATTTCTTGCAACTGTGACGGTCGAGCCCGAAGAGGAGCTGGAGTCCGCCAGGAAGACACCTCGCCAGCGCATGCCGGATGCGCCGACATCCTCAACGTAAAGAACGATGTGAGGAAACCGTTCGTCGAAGACCCGCGGCTGGATGGCAAAAGATGCCTGCGAAACTCGCAGGTGATCCTCGAGCGAGTTCAGAGTCCGGAGAGAACCCGGACCCAGCCACAGGGTGATGCAGAACGTCAGGATAGTCGCGGTAAGCGCGACGGCGCCGATGGGAACGAGAAGGCGGCGAAGGCTGACGCCGCTGGCGTTGAGTGCGACGATTTCGCTGTCGGCAGAGAGACGCCCCAGCCCGATCAGGACGCCCACGAGCATCGACATGGGAACGGTGAAGATCAGGACGGGCGGGAACGAGCATAAAAGAAGCGTGAGGGTTTCCGTCAGTGTCGCGGCGTGCTGGACCACGAGTCCCATCAGCCGGACAAGCTGCGGCACGAAGAATACGAAGGTAAAAACGGCGAGTCCCAACCAGGAGTCGGAGACAACTTCGCGGCAGACGTATCGATCGAGAATGCGCATAGCGCGCAAGGCATTCTAACATGAGCAACCGGAAGCCAAGGGAGAGTCGTCCGGCATGAGCCGCGTTCATCTGGTTCTGCTGTGGCACATGCATCAGCCTCAGTATCGCGACCCTACGACGCACCGGTACATCCTGCCGTGGACTCGGCTGCACGCACTCAAAGACTACTGGGGCATGGTGCGCGCGCTGGAGCCGTTTCCCGAGGTCCACGCCACATTCAACGTCGTTCCTTCGCTGGCGATGCAGATCGAGGAATACGCGAGCGGCAAATTCGAAGACCCGTGGTTCGACGTTGCGTTCAAGCCGGAGAGTGATCTGTCCGACGCGGACAAACGCGAGATACTGCAGCGCGCGTTCCAAGTGAACCATGAACGGCTGATGAGCCGTTGGCCGCGCTTCGTGGAGCTTTTCCAGTGGTCGCAGAAGATGGGAACCGAGGACGCCGCGGCACAATTCAACGCTCGCGACTGGCGGGATTTGCAGCTTTTGTCGCAACTTGCGTGGATGGACGAAGAGTACCTAGCGTTCGATCCGATTGTATCGGCGCTTGCCCGGCAAGGCGCGGATTTTTCTGAACAGGACAAGGAAAATCTTCGCGCGAAACAGGCGGAATTGCTGCGCGAGGTGTTGCCGGAATATCATCGGGCCGCCGAGCGGGGGCAAATCGAGATCTCGACCACGCCCTTCTACCACCCCATCTTGCCTTTGCTGTGCGATTCGCAAATCGCGCGCGTGGCGAATCCGCACAGCCCTTCGCTCACGCCCCCTTTCCGATTCCCGGAGGACGCCAGGGAGCAACTCGTGCGGTCCCGGGAATATCACAAGAATCTTTTCGGGCAGGTTCCGCAAGGGCTGTGGCCTTCTGAGGGTTCAGTTTCCGACGAAACGTTGGCGATCGCGGCGGAACTGGGATTTTGCTGGTTTGCCACCGACGAAGGCGTCTTGGGGCGCACCCGCAATATCGGTTTTTGGCGCGACGGCGATGGCATTCCGGAAAATGCTGCGGAATTGTACTCGCCGTGGAAATTCAGAATCGGCGGCAGGGACATTCATGGCTTCTTTCGCGACCATTATCTCTCCGACTTGATTGGTTTCGTGTATTCGCGCATGGGCGCGTCAGAAGGCGCGGAGGACTTTCATCGCAGATTGCGGATGATTGGCGAGCGGACGAGCGGCGGAAAACCGGCAACGGTATCGGTGATCCTCGACGGCGAAAATGCATGGGAATACTACGAAGGGAACGGGCGTGAATTTCTGCGGCAGTTTTATGCGCGCATCGCGCACGATCCGGACATTCGCGCGCTCACGGCGAGCGAAGCGATTGCCGAGGCCGGAGAGGTCCGCGCTCTCGAGGGAATATTCCCGGCTTCCTGGATTAACGCGAATTTCGACATCTGGATTGGACATTCGCAGGACATCCGCGCCTGGGAACTGCTGCGAAACGCACGCGAGGCCTATGCGAAAGTTCATACCGGAGAGTCAAGCGGACCAAAACGGAAACGCGTCAAGCCAGACCTGAAGCGGGCGTACGAAGCGCTGCTTGCGGCCGAAGGCAGCGACTGGTGCTGGTGGTACGGCCCGGAAAATAGTTCGTCAAACGATGACGAATTCGACCAACTGTATCGCAAACACCTGACGGAAGTGTACCTGGCGCTGGGGCTGGATGTTCCGCCGAACGTGGCGGAGTCCATTAAACGCTTGTCTTCAGGAACCCCAGTCTCGCCGCCAACAGATTGGCTGAGGGTGCAAGTGGATGGGCGCGCGAGTTCGTACTTTGAGTGGCTGGGCGCGGGGTATTACTCCACGAGCCGGCGAGGTGGAGCGATGCATGGCCAGATGAACTTCATCGGCGAGATTTATTTCGGCTTCGACGAAGAGCGCCTGTTTGTGCGCATCGATCCGTTGCGCGAGGGATTCGCGCAGCTGCGGGACTGCGAATTCCGCGTTGTTTTCGAGGCCGGTGCAGTGATCAAGCTGATTGTTCGTGTGCATGACGGAAAACTCGCGAGCTTTTCTGCCGAGCAAGATGGAAAGGGATTGATTTCCGTAGATGAGCATTTTTCCGTGGCAATCGGAAAAATTATGGAGGTGAGCCTCGCGCGAAAGGCGTTTGCGCTGGCCGGCCATCGCACGATTCGATTCAGCGCGTCTCTTTGGCGGGACGAATTGGCTCTCGACGTGGTGCCGCGAGAAGGCACAATCGAGTTTCCTCTGGGCGAAGATTCTTTTGCCTGGCCGATTGAGCCGCCAACGGATGCTGCTCCGGCGAAAAACAGTTCCTCTTAAGTAATCGATTGACAGGAAATTTCCTGCGCGGGTATAGTTCCGCCGTACCTCTCAAACTCAAAATAAGAGCAAGTATTCGCCCCAGTGAACGGCACGTTTGTCTTTCTGTCGCGGCCCATGCGCCTAGCCCGGCGTGACCCAGGGCGTGGTCCGTTCCTTTGCCTCGCGATAGTGATGAGTGCGGCGGCTGCCCTTTTCCTTCTTTGGCAAATTCCAAAAGTGCCGCGCCGAACGGCTGCACGGCTTCAACTGAGAGCGGCGCCCATCGCGTTGTCGCCACTGACGATCAGGGATGCAGCTCAAAGGCTCGCCAATTTGGGGTGGGTGTTCGAGCCGAATGTTGGACAGACCGCCGCAGTTGTGAAATTTCTCGCCCGCGCGAACGATGCCACAGTTTTCTTGACCGACGACAGCGTTTACGTTTCTTGGAAACAGCCGGCGCGCGACAACCTGCGGCATGAGGCGGGTAAGCGAGACTTTCTGCGGCTTGAATTCGCCGGAGCAAGCCGTAGTGCGAAGCAGGATGGAGATGTTTTGCTCACCGGAAAGACGAATTACCTCATCGGTCGCGACCCACGGAAATGGCATACGGATGTTCCGCACTACGCCGCGGTGAAATATGACGGACTGTATGGCGGTGTGGACGCGCGATTCTATGGCGGCGTGCAAGGGCTTGAATATGATTTGACGGCAGCGCGAGGCAGCGATTTGCGGCAGATTTTGCTGCGCGTCAACGGGGCGGACGGCCTTCACCTCGACCGGCAAGGCAATCTGGTGATGCGCGTTGGGGCCCGCGAACTCACCATGAGGCGCCCGTACATGTATCAACAGGAGGGCGGGGCGCGCAAGAGTGTGACCGGCGGATATCGTTTGTTGAGCGGCAACGAAGTGGGATTTGAAGTGGGGAACTATCGCGCGGATTTGCCTCTGGTGGTTGATCCTTCGATTTCCATCACGTATACCACGTTTCTTGGCGGCAACGGTGCGGAGAAAGGCAACAGTGTCGCGGTGGATTCGTCGGGAGATGTCTACGTTGGCGGAACGACCACGGACGTCACGACATTCCCAGAGACCACGACTTGCAACGATATAAAATCCACGACCTGCGGCGGCAGCAGTTCGGGCGCGGCTTCTAACCTATTCGTCGCGAAGATTGATCCGTCGCAGACCGGCTCCTCGTCCTTGATCTATTTGACTTTCATCGGTGGTTCGGGGAACGACCAAGGCGGAATGGTTGCGCTGGATAATTCGGTGAGCCCTCCGAATCTCGCGATCCTCGGCTGGACGACTTCTTCGGATTTTCCCGTCACCATTGCGGCCTCAAGTCCTGGCGGCACTCTCGACGGAACTTCGGATCTCACCGTCAGCAAGCTGAATGGTGCTGGCAACGGTTTCGTTTACTCACAGTATTATGGCGGCAGCGGAGCTGAAGCGACGCAGGGAACCAGCACCATCGTCGCGAATTCGACTGGCGGGGGCATCGCGACGGATTCTTCTGGAGATGTCTTCGTAACTTCGGACACAACCTCGATTGATTTGCCCCAACCCGCGTCCCCAAATGGATTCCAGACGCTCTTTGAAGGCACTGGCACCGCACCGACAGCGCCCAATAGCGATGGATTCTTCGCCGAGTTCGATCCCAGCGGCTTGTTGCTCTATTCCACCTATTTTGGAATCATCGCTCAGGTGGGCAGCACGAGCGTGGCCGTAGACCCAAGTGGCAACGCATACATCGCCGGATTTACATCGTCACCGGCCACCTTTCCTTTCATGAACGCATTCCAAACTACTTATGGGGGAACGGGAGCTTTCAACGGATTCGTGATGGAGGTCAATCCGGCACTGACGGGCACGACCAGTCTCGTCTACGCGAGCCTGCTCGGCGGCGACGGCTCGGATCAGGCATTTGCTATCGCGGTGGACACGGCTAATCCGGCGAATGCTTACGCGACGGGCACGACGAGCTCGACGGACTTCGTCTCCAAGACAGGACTGACAAACGGATTTCAGCTTAACTTGGGCTCGGGTGCTACCAACAACGCTTTTCTAGCGGTCGTCAGCCAAACTCCCACGACGTTTGTGCCCTCGCTCACATACGTGAGCTATCTGGGCGGAACGGCCACCGACTCCGGCCAAGGGATCGCCGTCAATTCGTCGGTTACGCCGTCCCAGGTAATTGTGGCCGGAGACACAACGTCCGCCACCTTTCCGGTTCTTTGCACCGCCCAGAATTTCACTGGTGGCGAGGATGCGTTCATCGCGGAGTTCAGTCCGACCTTCAGTGGCAGCGCCTCCCTTACCGTTTCCACATTGCTTGGCGGCAGCGCGACCAGCGAAGCAAATGGCCTTGCTACGGATTCTTCGGGCGATGCCATAATTTTCGGAGACACGCTTTCGTCCGATTACCCTTTGGCGGGGAATCTACAGAGCGGTTTTCAACTCACGTGTACGAGCTGCGCCTTCGGAACACCTCTTTCGGACGCGGTCTTGACGAAATCTACGGTGTCGACCACGGCTTCCGGCTGTCTTGCCTTCAGTCCTGCTTCCGCGATTTTCGGCCCGTTCCCTGTGGGCACGACGAATGTGCCGCCGATCAGTGTGTTGGTAACCAACGATGGCAACGCGACACTAACGTTCTCTGGGATTAGCATCATCGGCAACAACGCCGCCGATTTCCAGCTTCTTCCCGGGGGTAGCAGTATCTGCACGGCTTCCACGGCGCTGACGCCCGGTGCTAATTGCGACGTCTCCATCGGCTTTACTCCGAGCGTGGGTGCATCCGAGACGGCAACTCTGCAATTCACCGATGATGGCGCAGGCAGCCCGCAGGGACTTGACCTGAGTGGCACAGGAACCGCTCCCGAAGTCACGCTGACCACAAGCCCGCCAACATCGCCGCCCGCGATCACGTTCGGCAGCGTGACGGTAAACACAACTAGCGGCGCCCAGGACGTGACGCTAACGAACACGGGGAACGTGGCGCTGACGATATCTTCCGTGGTGATTGATCCCTCTGGGGATCCCTCCGACTTCATCGTGAATCCGGCGGGCACCGCCAACGCCTGCGGATCGGTGGGAGCGAACCCCATTCCGCCAAACGGGACTTGCACCATAGCTGTCGAGTTTACGCCAAATGTGACTGGCCCCCTGACAGGGCAAGTGGACGTGAACGACAACGCAGGAAACGGTTCGGCACAACAGACCATCGCCCTTTCCGGAACAGGGGTTGCGCAGACCTTCATCGTTGGCGTCAGTCCGACATCTTTGACATTCTTGTCCCAGACGGTCGGTGCCACTTCTTCCCCGCAAAGCGTGACCCTAACGAACAACGGGACCGGAACCCTCAGCATTACGAGCATCGGGCTGACAGGCGCTAATGCCAACCAATTTCAAGTTTACCCGGCCGGGACTACGTGCCCCATTGGCGGGGCTGGAGTCAGCCCGAATGGCGGCACATGTACGGTGGCGGTGGAGTTTGCGCCGACGGTCGTCGGTGCGGCGAGCGCCAGCATCAGCATCGCGGATAACTCGCCGACCAGCCCTCAAACCGTTCCTCTGACGGGTACGGGAGCGGGGGCGGTCGCCACGTTATCGGCGAGCACGCTCACTTTTGGAAGTGTGAACGTCGACAGTACGTCTGCGACGCAGGCGATCACATTGACGAACAACGGTAACTCGAATCTGGTCCTGAGCAGTTTGGGGATTAGCGGCGCGAATCCGAGCGATTTTCAGATCACGTCGCAGAGCACCTGTCCCATCGGAGGAACGGGAATTGCTCCGTCCGGAAGCTGCAGCATTGTTGTGGACTTCGTTCCGCAGGCCAGCGGTTCGCGATTCGCCACGGTGAACGTCACAGATAATGCCGCAGGCAGCCCACAGACGATTTCCCTGAGTGGAACAGGCACAGCGCCCTTCGTCGCACTTTCACAGACGTCGCTTTCGTTCGGAAATGTGAACGTCGGCAATACTTCTACGCTGCCCAGCATTACGCTAACGAATACCGGGAACCAGACGCTGACGATTTCTTCTGTGATCATCGATCCGGCTGTCGGCACGCCGGGTGATTTTGCCTTATCCGGTAGCAACACCTGCAAGACGGTTGGCGCTTTGCAACCGAACACGAACTGCACGATTACCGTGTCTTTCACACCGGCCTCACAGGGCGGCGCGATCGGGCAGGTGGACATTGCCGATAACGCAAGTGGTTCACCGCAAACCGTGTCGTTGGCCGGAACGGGCACGGCCGCCGGCGTCGTGCTTACGCCGTCGATCTTGACATTCGCCGGGCAAAATCCCGGTACGCCGGCCAGTCCGCCTCAAACCGTCACTTTGCAGAATACCGGAACGGGCCCGCTTACGATTTCGAGCATCGCCATCACAGGTACAAACTCCGGCGATTTCGCGCAGACAAACAACTGCCCGATTGGGTCTGCGACCTCATTGGCCGCGGGAAGCGCTTGCTCGATGGCTGTGACGTTCGCGCCGACCGGCACAGGCACACGCTCTGCGTCACTTTCTGTTTCTGACAGCTCCACCCCGTCGCCGCAGGTCGTTGCCCTAAGTGGCGTCGGCACGGTGCCGGGCGCGGGGTTCAGCGTTTCCGGCATAGGCCTGCAGTTTGGCACAGTGATCGTGGGGGCACAGTCTTCCAGCCAACCCGCTCAGTTGACGAATACAGGCAACGGCACGCTGGTGATCACCAAGGTGAGTTTCGTTGGCGCGAACCCCGGCGATTTTCAGGCCTCGGGCAGCTGCGTGGGAGCAGGTAGCGGGAGCGTCAGCGTTGCCGCGGGTTCAAATTGCAACATTAACGTAACTTTTGCGCCGACGGCCGCAGGGACGCGCAGCGCTAACATCAGTGTAACGGATAATGCCCCCACCAGCCCCCAGCAGCTTCCGGTGACGGGCACGGCCACCGATTTTCAGCTAGGCGCCGTCACCGGCGGCGCTACATCGGCCACCGTGACCGCTGGTGAGACGGCCACCTTCAGCTTGCAGATTGCATCTCTAAACGGCTTTGCGGCCACGGTGGCAATGTCGCCCTCGAATCCCACACCTGCCTCGATGTGCACGGTCTCGCCGACGCAGGTAGTTGTTTCTGCTGGTCAGGCAGCTGGGTTCACAGTGACCGTGACCACAACGGCGCGCACGACGACCTCCCGCAGCCCTTTCACGCTCCCGGGAAGCAAGAACCTGCGCTTCGTCATAGGGTTGTGGCTGCTGGTGTTTGCCTTCATGACGCTATGGAAGTGGAAATCGCGCCGCCGGCTTCGGTTCCGGCCAGCCCTGCTGCTGGCGGGCGTTTTCCTGCTTGCTTCATGTGGCGGAGGTGGTCCGAATTCTTCCGCGAGCGGGACCCCTGCGGGAACCTATACCATCACGGTTACGGGCACCGTCTCCGGAGTTTCCCGCACCGTGAATCTCTCCCTGACTGTTCAATAAATCGGCGCGAAGATGCGCGTCAAAACTCTTTGATCGCCAGGTCGCGCGGATTGCGTCCAACGGGCACGAGCGCAATCAAGCAGCCGACGGAGCTGCCCGACGCCTGCGAGCAGCCCTCGGTGCGAATCACGGCGAGTTGGTCCGAACCGGTGTCGACCGCAAGCAGCGTGTCTCCCAAAGACGCAAATTGAAGCACGCCGGGCTGCTGGCCAATCACAATGGGCTGCAAAACCTGCCTCGCTCCAATCTGCACCGGAACAATCTGGGAAGCCCCTGGGTCGGAGACGTAGAGGAACTGGCCGTCGGGGGAGAGTACCGCATCTTCTGGCGCCGAGCCAAGCATGACATAGTCGGCCACGTCATTTGTCCATGTGTCCACGACGATCAAGCCGTGCGCATTGGGCGAAGGAATGTAAAGCTCGCCGCCGTCGCTTTTCATGACGAAGCTCCCTGGCGTTCCGCCCAGCTCCAAGTTCGCGATTAGCTGGTAGTTTCGCAGGTCAATGACGGATATGCGGTCGGAGTCGGCCGAGGAAATGTAGGCTTTCGAGCCGTCTGGCAACACGGCCACCTGCTCCGGTTCAGAAACTACTTTGATCGTCGCCGCCGTTGCGAAGCTCGACGCGTTCAGAAGGGAAACCGTGGAATCGCCGCGATTCGTCACGATCACAAGCTTCCCATCGGGCGTGACGCGCGCGATCCACGGCCGCTTGCCGGTGCGAGCTCGTGCGACCACTTGCCGCGTGGCGCAGTCGATTTCGGCGACGGTGTCCGATCCGGAAGCCGCAACGTACGCTCGCGTGCCATCGCGAGAGAAATCCACGGCATAAGGCTCGGAGCCAACGGGGATGCGCGCAACGACGCGGAGAGCCTTCGTGTCGAGCACCCAGACGTATCCGTCCGACGTGCTGACGCCCCAGATTTCATCGCGTTTCGGATGCGCACGAATTCCGCTGGGCGAAGGGCCAACGGATACGGTCGCGGCGGCAGCCAACGTGACCAGATTGACGGCGGTGAGAGTCCCGTCGGCGGTGTTTGCCACGTAGGCGTACAAATGCCGACCGGGGCGCAGGAAGGACGGCCGATGCTCGAGCGCGATTTCGCGGACGGCGATGCCCGACAGGATAATCAAAATGAGGACGAGCCGGATATTCCAGCGGGACTTGCGGCCTGGCGTCTTGGGCGGCGAAATAGGCGGCACGGGAGCTACGCTAATTGAGTGTGCGATGCACCACGGTTGCGATGGCGCGAACTTCGGTCATCAGCAGCTCGAGCTCATCGGGAATGATCGATTGCGCCCCGTCGGAAAGAGCGTGGTCTGGATCGTGATGCACTTCCACGAGCAAGCCGTCTGCGCCGGCGGCAACTGCCGCTCGCGACAGCGGAAGCACCTTGTTTCTTCGGCCCGTGCCATGGCTGGGATCGACCAGTATCGGCAAATGGCTGCGGATTTGCACCGCCGGAATCACGCTCAGGTCGAGAGTGTTGCGCGTATGGTCGGTAAACGTGCGAACTCCGCGCTCGCATAGGATCACCCGGTAATTTCCTTCGGACAGTATGTATTCCGCCGCCATCAGAAACTCATCGAGCGTGGCCGACATCCCGCGCTTGAGCAAGATGGGCTTGGAAGCTTTTCCGGCGCGCTTGAGCAGCGAGAAGTTCTGCATATTGCGCGCGCCAATTTGAATCACGTCGGCGTACTCCTCGACAAGGTCAAGGCTTTCGTTGTCGATCGCTTCGGTCACGATTCCGAGGCCGAATTCCTCGCGAACCTCCGCCATGATTTTTAGTGCGGGTTCGCCGAGGCCCTGAAAGCTGTAGGGAGAAGTGCGCGGTTTGTACGCGCCGCCTCGGAAAAGAGGCACGCCCGCTGCTTTCACGTGCCCGGCCACCGTCCTTGCCTGCTCGCGGTTTTCGATGGCGCATGGCCCCGCGATGATTGCCAGGCTCGCGCCGCCAATGGAGACTTCGCCGGCTGGCGTGGACACCTTCACGACTGTGTTTTCTTCCTTGGCGTCGCGGCTGACCAGTTTGTAGGGCTTGCTGACGGGAATGCACTCGATGACTCCCGGCATGGCTTCAAGCGAGCCGATGTCGATGGCGCCGGAATTTCCGGTTATACCGATGGCGGTACGGTTCGAACCAGGAATGGGATGAGCGCGCAGGCCGAGCGACTCCACGCGTTCGCAAACGGCGCGAACCTGCTCTTCAGTGGCATGGGCCTGCATTACGACGAGCATTGCGGCGCTCTCCTTCGCACGGTGGTCCGGCTTTGCTTCGATCCCCGACGGATGAATTCCGGCAGCTGAAGCGAACGAACGAGTGTACTGCATCGCGCGGTCGTGCCGCAATTGACGCCACACCGAGTATTCAAAGGGGCTGCCGGATTGGTGCTCATTCGGCCGCCTTCACGGTTTCAGCGAGCATATCGCCGGTCACGCGCCGGGACTCGGCGAGAATGGCGCCGAAAATGGCGCCGAGGGCCTGGTCATCAAGGGGCCCAGGATTGGCGCGCTGCACGAAGCGGAGAATCGCTTCCTCACGGGCCTCGTCGCGCATGGGCAGCCCGGTGTCCCTCTTGAGCTGTCCCAGTTGGATCGACATTTGCGCGCGCCGGTTCAGTAAACGGACCAGTTCGCGGTCGAGTTCGTCGATCCGCCGTCGGTGATCGTTGAGAGTCATGGCATTCTCCTTGTGGGTGCTGTCTTTCGCGGTTCGGCCGCACACTTCAAAGCAAAAAAAAACCGCAAACCCTGTTTCGGGGTTTGCGGCCAATTTCAGTGAGCCTTTTGCGCTGGTGCTACATTCGCTCGTCCCTTGCGCCAGCGCGCCTCACCGTGGCCGCTACCCCGTAAGGATAGCGGTAGGTAAAGCTAAAATAATAAGAACGCCACGCCTGCGCTGATTCGGGGTTCATAGTCGAAGCGGTAGTCTAAGGGCATTCGGTGCCGGAGTCAATGGTTACCTGTTTGCGTAAGCGGGGCGAATCCACTAGAATATGACTTCGCTTTTCAAACGAAACGCGCGTCCGAGGGAATGGAAGAACCTCAGCACAGTTCAGCTCAGCCGTATCTCCCAAGCGACGAATACCGCCCCGAACCTGAAGCAAAACCGCTTCCGCCAAACTGGCTGGACGGCAGCACACGCATAGGAATCCATACCTCGATAGCAGGCGACATCTGTTCGGCGCTGGAAATTGCGAACAATTTGGGGGCCAATGCGCTGCAGATTTTTTCGGCCAGCCCGAGGATGTGGAGCCGCGGCGCCGTCGGTTCAAATGCGATCGCCGTCTCTTCCGAGCGGTTTCGTGCGCGTCGCACGGAATTGAAACTCGGCCCGCTGGTGATCCATACCAATTATCTGATCAATTTGGCTTCGTGCCAGCGCGTCTTGCGCGTGCGTTCCATCCAGGCGTTCCATGATGAGATCGTGCGCGCCGTAGCCCTCGGCGCGGATTTTCTGGTGACCCATTCGGGCAGCGGTTGTGGCGCGGAAATGAACGCGGCGATCGCGGCCATCGCCGACGGGCTCAAACATGCCGCGCGCGGCGTCAAACTCGGCGGCTTGCGCATTCTGCTCGAGAACACAGCCGGGCAGGGAACTTCCGTCGGCTCGCGTTTTTCCGAACTGCGGGCGATTTTGGATCTGTGCCCGGAGCTGCCAGTCGGTGTGTGCGTGGACACGGCGCATCTGTTTGCGGCGGGCCACGATTTGCGCCGCGCCGATGGATTGGATCGTGCGCTTGCTGAGATTGCTGGCACCATCGGCCTCGATCGCGTGTTCGTGATCCATGCCAACGATTCCAAGGGCGCTCTTGGCTCACATCTTGACCGCCACGAGCACATTGGCCGCGGGAAAATCGGGCGTGAAGGGTTTCGGAGGATTTTGAACCACCCGCAGCTCGCAGGGCGTGCGTTTATTCTGGAGACGCCGATTGACCGCCCCGGCGATGACCGCAGGAACGTTGACACGCTTTGGCGGCTGGTAGGCGAGAAGCCGCGCAGCGTCCGTGGCGCCGCGGACGGTTTTGTCGCCTCGCGGCGGGGCGCGCGAGCTCGCGGGAAAGCCCCGGTGGCTCGCAAAGCTCGAACTAAAAAAACGACGACAAGGCGACGAAAAGGATAAGAACGTTGGGCGAATACGAGCCACAGCGAATCGAAGCGAAGTGGCAGAAAATCTGGGAAGAGCAGGGCGCGTTCAACGCGGACCGCGATCCGGTGCGGCCGAAGTACTACGTCCTCGAAATGCTGCCCTATCCTTCCGGCACGCTGCACATGGGCCATATGCGCAATTATTCGATCGGAGACGCAGTGGCGCGGTTCAAGCGGATGCGCGGACTCAACGTTCTTCATCCCATCGGCTGGGATTCGTTTGGTTTGCCCGCGGAAAACGCCGCCATCAAAAATGGAATTCCGCCGCGGCAGTGGACCAACTCTAACATTCAGCAAATGAAGGCCACGTGCAAGCGGTTCGGCTTCAGCTACGACTGGCGCCGTGAAATTTCCACCTGCGAGCCGGAATACTACCGCTGGAACCAGTGGTTTTTTCTGAAGATGCTCGAGCGCGGATTGGCTTACCGCAAGCTCAGCAAGGTGAACTGGTGTCCGCAATGCCACACGGTGTTGGCGAACGAGCAAGTCGTGGATGGTTGCTGCTGGCGCCATGAGACGACGGCCGTCGAGGTTCGAGAAATCGAGCAGTGGTTCTTGAGGATTACGAATTACTCCGACGAGCTGCTCGCGGACATGGTCGAACTGAAAGAAGGTTGGCCGGAGCGCGTGCTGTTGATGCAGGAGAATTGGATCGGCAAGTCGCGCGGCGCGCGCGTCCGATTCGCGGTTTCCGACCTAAGCGGCATCGCGCTCGAAGTGTTCACCACGCGCATCGATACCATCTACGGCGTCTCTGCCGTGTTGCTATCCCCGCAGCATCCGAATTTGCCGCAATTGATCGCCGGAATGCCCGGCGGTAACGCCATGGAAGAGCGGCTGGAGGCTATGCGCAAGGTGAACCTGAAAGCGGCCGACCTTGCCACCGCGGAAAAAGTGGGCCTCTTCACCGGCCGTTTCGCGCTGAACCCGTTTTCCGGCGAGCGCGTGCCGATCTGGGTGGCCAATTTCGTCCTCGCGGAGTATGGCACGGGCGCGGTGATGTGCGTACCGGCTCACGACCAGCGCGATTTCGAGTTTGCCGAAAAATATCATCTGCCGCTCAAAGTCGTTGTCCAGCCCCTCAACGGGCCGGTGTCGCGTGCAGACCAAATGGACCGCGCCTACACCGAATATGGCCGCTCGGTCGACTCGGGGCCGTATAGCGACATCGGGTCTGCAGCGGCGATCGAAAAAATGACCGCTGATGCGGAAGCCAAGGGATTTAGCAAGGCAGAAACGACATATCGCCTGAAAGACTGGGGTATTTCGCGCCAGCGCTATTGGGGCACGCCCATTCCGGTGGTTTATTGCAAGAAGGACGGCGTCGTCGGAGTCCCCGAAGATCAACTGCCGGTTCGCTTGCCCGAAAACGTGGTCCTTACCGGCGAAGGGCGTTCTCCGCTCGCGAACGTGTCAGAATTTCTGAAGACCACGTGTCCCAAGTGCGGCGGGCCAGCGGAACGCGAAACCGACACGATGGACACCTTCGTCGATTCATCGTGGTATTTCTACCGCTACACCGACGCGCACAACGACCGCGCGCCTTACGATCCCGCCAACGTACAGTACTGGTTTCCCATCGACCAGTATATCGGGGGGATCGAACACGCCATTCTGCATCTGATTTATTCTCGCTTCTTCGCCAAAGTGATGCGCGATTTGGGGCTCATCGAGCATGGCGAGCCGGTGCGCAGGCTTTTCTCCCAAGGGATGGTGCAAAAGGGCGGCCGCGCGATGTCGAAATCCCACGGCAACGTAGTGGGCGCCGACGAAATGGCCCAGAAGTACGGCTGCGACACCGCGCGAATGTACACGCTCTTCGCCGCTCCGCCCGCGAAAGACCTCGAATGGAGCGAGGACGGCATCGAGGGCTGCTCGCGATTTATCAACAAGGTGTATCGCCTCGTCGACCGTCACGCGCAGAATCTGAAAAATGTGGAGAGCCGGCTGAGCGAATCCATCGACTTGTCACAAGCCACGCCCAAAGAGAAGCTCCTTCTTCGTAAGGCGCACCAGGCGTTGAAGCGCGTCACCCACGATTTTGAACTGCGCTGGCATTTCAATTCGTCCATTGCGCTCATCATGGAGTATTACAATGAAATCCAAGCGCAAGAGCCGCTCGACCAGGGCATGCGGGCGGAAGTCGCCAAGCGCCTCGTCGAATTGTTGGTTTTGATGCTCGCGCCGATCAGCCCGCATGTTTGCGAAGAGCTTTGGGAGGTGCTCGGCCATACGGGCGGATTGACTCGCGTTAGCTGGCCGGCATTTCGCGACGATTTGGCGAAGGAAGAGCAATTCGAGGTCGTCATCCAAATCAATGGCCGCGTGCGTGGGAAAATTCTCGTCGACGACGGCTTAAACGAGGACGAAACAAAGCACCGGGCGCTCACTGATCCGCGGATCGCTCAATTGGTGCACGGCAACGCCATAGCGAAAACGATCGTAGTGCCGCGCAAGCTGGTGAATATTGTTCTGCGATAGTGGATTTCGCACAAGCGCCAACGGAAAGGACCTTTCAGTATGAATGTGCCGGGCGGCGTGATCGTTCTGGACTTCGGCGGCCAATATACGCAGTTGATTGCCCGCCGCATCCGCGAGCAGGAAGTCTTTTCCGCGATTCTGCCCTGTAATGCCTCCATCGACGAAATCGAAGGCCTGCGGCCAGCCGGTGTGGTCCTATCGGGAGGGCCCAGTTCGGTTTACGACAAAGGTGCGCCGGTCTGCGACAGTCGCGTGCTGCGCCTCGGGCTGCCCGTACTGGGGATATGCTACGGAATGCAATGGATGGCGCATTCGCTCGGAGGCAATGTCGTGAAAGCGGAGCACCGGGAGTACGGCCCAGCGACGCTAGACCGCGAAAAGGACTCGACGCTCTTCCGTGGCCTGCCCGAACACCTGAAGGTCTGGAACAGCCACGGCGACCACGTGATTGGCTTGCCTGCGGGATTTGAGACCATTGGCCGCACGGATAATGCCGTCGCTGCGATTGAGGATGCCTCCCGACGGCTCTATGGGGTTGAATTTCATCCCGAGGTTCTGCACACGGAACGTGGCTCGGAGATTCTCCGCAATTTTGTTTTTGAAGTTTGCCGCGCCAAGAAGAACTGGAGCCGTGCTTCGTTTATTTCCGACACCGTGGCGGCAATTCGCCAGCAGGTCGGCGACGCGCGAGCGCTGTGCGCGCTCAGTGGCGGAGTGGATTCGACCGTCGCGGCAGTCTTGGTCCATCGCGCCATTGGCGACCGCCTGACCAACGTGTTTGTCGACACGGGATTGCTGCGGCGGAATGAATTTAGCGAAACTCTGGAACTCCTGCGCGACAGGTTGGGCCTGAAAGTCGACGGAGCGGACGCATCGCAGCGGTTTCTCGTGCGCCTGGCGGGTATTACCGACCCTGAGGAAAAACGCAAGCGGATCGGCGCCGAGTTCATTGCCGTTTTCGCCGAAGAGGCGAAGCGCCTGGCCCTTCCCTCGGGCTCCGACATGCGTTTTCTCGTGCAAGGTACGCTCTATCCCGACGTCATTGAATCCGTTTCCGTTAAGGGCCCCTCGGCGGTCATCAAAACGCATCACAATGTGGGAGGGCTTCCGAAGGACTTACCGTTTCAGCTAATCGAGCCGCTGCGCGATCTCTTCAAGGACGAAGTTCGAATGATAGGTAGGGAACTCAGCCTTCCGGACGAAATCCTTTTGAAACATCCGTTTCCAGGGCCCGGTTTGGCGGTTAGACTACTGGGTGAAGTAACCAAGGATAAACTCGAAGTCCTGCGAGCGGCCGATGCCATTGTCGTCGAGGAAGTCCGTCGCGCGGGGCTGTACAGCAAAGTCTGGCAGGCATTCGCAGTGCTGCTCCCGGTCAGGAGCGTAGGTGTCATGGGGGACTATCGGAGCTATGGGTGTACCATAGCGGTACGGGTGGTAACTTCGGAGGACGCCATGACGGCAGATTGGGCGCGGTTGCCCTGGGATGTGCTCGAGAGGATCTCCGTTCGAGTGGTCAATGAGGTACGCGACGTCACGCGGGTAGTCTACGACGTCAGCTCGAAACCACCCAGTACCATCGAGTGGGAGTAGGCAAGCCCTGTTTTATGGGCGAAAAAGCGCCGCCTTAGCGAGTCGCCATCTTCTGGGCCATGTAAAACAAGAGGCGACGATCCGCCTCATCGATGCGCCCAAGAGCACGGCGGAAACGGCCAAGGAACCGCGCTTCTTTGCCTGCGCTGCCCCACGCAATGTCGTCTGAGGACTTGCGTTTTGGAAGATTTGGCAGTTCAGGTGGCTCTTCGCCGTCGTAGAATAGCTGGTAGAGAGGAATCTCCATGGCTCGTGCCAGCTTCTCCAACGTCTCGATGGCTGGAACGGTATGACCGTTCTCAACCCGGGAAATATAGCAGCGAAGAAGCCCAGTACGCTTCTCGATATCGCCCTGGGATAGCTTCTTGAACTCGCGCAAGGTGCGCAACCGCTCTCCGATTATCATGCGGGGATTGTCACATGAAACATATGATGAATGCAAGGGCTAACTCGAACGGTACTGTATAATCGCGATGTAACCGAAAACGTATGGACAACGTCCCAAAGTATGTGGCAGCGAGCGTAGCCGCGGTGGCGATTCCAGCGCGGTCCCGGTCCAGCAAGCCGGATGACCGCGAATTGGTCATGCAAGCCCAAAAGGGCGTCAGCGCCGCTTTTGAGCAGCTTGTCCTGCGGCATCAACAGCGCGTACTCGCGGTTGTTGGCGGCATTTTGCGCCGGCGCGAAGACATCGAAGACGTGGCTCAGCAGGTGTTTCTGAAAGCCTATGTCTCGATTCGCCGCTTCGATATGCGCTCGGCGTTCTCGACTTGGCTTTACAAGATCGCCGTCAACGAGTGTTGGGACTATTTGCGGAAGAAGAAAGTCCGGCCGTTGAGTTATGAGGCTGATCTGAGTGAAGAGCAGGCCCGCCATGTGGAACAGTTCGTCAGCGGCAACATCGAGACGGGGAACCCCGGCGAACGCGCCGAACTTCGCGAAATCGTCGAGCGCCTCCTGAGCGACCTGACCGAGGAAGATCGCGTGATGCTCATTCTTAAGGAGGCGCAGGGATTCGCCGTCGAAGAGATCGGCCGGATGCTGGGGTTGAACGTGAATACCGTCAAAGTGAGACTGTTCCGCGCTCGGCGGCGCCTGGCGACGAATTATCGCCGCAGAATTTCGCATGCAGTTGGTGAAGTTAGAAAAAGTGGAGGCTCGGAAACCCGATGATACCCGGACACAAGGCTCAAAAGTGCAGCAAAGTGGAACCATTTCTCGATGACTATTCGCGTGGCGAACTTCCGCGTGCGACGGCGGAGCGATTGGCCGCACATCTCGAAATGTGCGGCGGCTGCCGGGAGGCTCTGGATGACCTGCGTGTTTCAGCGAAACTTGTAGGCGCAACCTTCGAGGAAACCGTCGATCCCGGGCCGGGGTTCGCGCGACTAGTAATGGCGCGCGTCAATACGGCCGAACATTGGCTGCAGGAACAGAGAAGTTTCTGGCGGCCGATCGAGGCCCTGTCTTTGCGTTTGGTGTTTTCGGCCGTGCTTGTCTTGGCCTTGTTGTTTGCCTACGACTTGGGGAGAAGCCCTGTCGTTACTCCGACGGCGCCATCGGCCGTTTTAGTTCCCCAGGCGGACGCTTTCGCGCAGGCGGCTTCTTTTTCCCCTTCGCCTTCAAATAGCGATGAAGTTTTGATGGCCATTGCAGAAAGGCATCATGAGCAACAGTAGCATCTCCTGGAAGGCTGTCGGATTGGTGGTGGTAGTCTTTGCCTTGGGCATTGCGCTCGGAGGTGTAGGAATCCATCAGTGGGATGCGCGGGTCCTGGCCAGCCAGCAGCATCCGGATATTGTCAAACAGCTGAAGACCGAATTGCAGTTATCACCGGACCAGGCGAGCAAGGTCGACACGATTCTCAATGACGACCGCGCCAAGTTTCACGCGTTGGACACCCAGCGCCATGGGGAATGGGATTCCAAGTACGCCGTTCTCGACAAGGAGCGCCATGCGGAATGGGATCCTAAGTATGATCAGGTGCGCCAGCAGGGGCGCGATAGCATCCGCGGGGTTCTTACACCTGAGCAGCGAGTGAAATTTGATGCTTTTCTCAAGCGTATCGACGAAGAAAGGCAGAAACAACAGCAACAGGGACACTGAGCGCCCGCTGCTCGCATACCTCCATTATGGCAACTGAAGCGACCATTCCCGGAGAATCTGAAATTACACGACTGTCCGCACCGGAAGCCGTGATCGCGTTGGATAACGTTCACAAGACATATGATTTGGGCGAGATTCAAGTCCACGCGCTGCGCGGCGTGTCGCTGGAAATCATGCGCGGCGAATTCGTCGCCATTATGGGCGCTTCCGGGTCAGGGAAGTCGACCTTGATGAACATTCTCGGTTGCCTGGATCGCCCCACCAAAGGCCGTTACTTGCTCGATGGCACGGATGTCTCCGAGCTGACCAAGGTCGAACTCGCGCATATTCGGAATCGCAAGATCGGCTTCGTCTTCCAGCAATTCAACCTGCTCTCGCGCACCACTGCGCTCGAGAACGTCGAACTGCCAACGTTGTACGCCGGAATCCCTCCGGAAGAGCGTGTGGCTCGCGCCAAGCAATCGCTCGAGCGCGTCGGTCTTGCCGAGCGCGCCATGCATCACCCTTCCCAGCTTTCGGGCGGCCAACAGCAACGCGTGGCTATTGCGCGGGCGCTGGTCAATCATCCGTCAATCTTGCTCGCCGACGAACCGACAGGGAACCTCGACAGCCGCACCAGCGTGGAAATCATGGATATTCTGCAGCGGCTCAACGAGGACGAAGGGCTGACGGTCGTGTTGGTGACTCACGAACCGGACATCGCTGCCTATGCGCAGCGCGCGCTCGAATTTCGCGACGGCAAAATGAAGCGCGACACGCGAATCCAGAAACGCCTGATTGCGCGCCTGGTGCTGCCCACGTTGAAGTCGCCGGACGACGAAGAAGCCGAGGAAGCCGCCGGATCACACCCCGAAAAGCCCAGCGGCAAGTAGTTTTCCGTCGATGCGCAGCTAGAAGGGAATATCCTCATCGGAAATCTGCGGCTCCGGACCGGCCGCATCTTCTACGCCCATGGATTCGTGCTCCGCGACGTGCGAAGCACCTCCAGCTCCCCCAGCGCTCATGCCCGCCGCTGCTCCTTCGCTGCGGCCTCCCAGCATCCGGAAGTTCGTGGCCACAATCTCAAAGCTGGTGCGCTTCTGGCCTTCTTTATCCTGCCACTCGCGCGTCTGGATCCGCCCCTCGATAAAAACCAACGAGCCTTTCTTGAGGTACTGCTGGGCAATCTCCGCCTGTTTGCCCCAGACGACAATCTTGTGCCATTCCGTGCGCTTCTGGCGTTCCCCGGCGCGATCCTTATAGGTTTCGTCCGTGGCCACCGAAAAATTTGCCACGGCCTGACCTCCTCCCGTGAAACGCGTTTCGGGGTCTCGGCCCAGCCTGCCAACTAAAATTACCTTATTCACGGACATGGAGGTTTCCTCGCGCAGTCAGCTCAGATTTTGATGCCGGAAGTATACCTGAAGCGGCGGAGAATAGAACGGCGTTCGTGGGCCGGCGCGGGGGCAGCAGCTACTGGGATGGGGAAAGGCTGCGCAGGGCCGCTTCCGCTCTTTTCGCTTCGTCCGTGCCGGGGAAGCGCCGCATCAGTTCACGGAATTCGCGTTCGGCGCTCGCCGTTTTTTTCGTTTGAATCAGCGCACGGCCCTTCTCGAGCATGGCCGGGCCCACCCTCGAACTCTTCGGATAATTCGTGATGACGCTGTCATAGGCGGTGATAGCCCCTTCATAGTCGCCCTGGCCGTAAGAGATCTCGCCGAGAGAGAACTGGGAATTCGCGGCGAACGCGCCGTCAGGAAAATTCTTCAAATAGTCGTTGAACTCCTGCCGTGAAAGATCGTAATGGCCGGTTTCCAAGTCTCGTAAGGCGTTCGAGTACAGCGTATCGCCCGAAATGGGCTGCAAGCTGGATGGCGCGGGTTGGTCTGTTGCAAGCGCCGGCGGCGTCTGACCGGGATTGGCGGAGGTATCGGTGGCTGCTGGCGGTCCTGTCATCGGGTTTGTCCCCGGGTTTGTGCCGATCGGAGCTGCCGTCGGCGCCGGGCTGGCGGAAACCCTGGCGCTGATCTGCTGGAGGGTATTTTCGATGTCGGTCATTTGCTGCGCCAGCTTTGCCACCCGCGCCTGCATGTCCTGCATGTTGTCAGACACGCCCTGCACCTGCTGCGTCAGCGTATTGTTGTTCGCGCCGTTGTTTGCGGATGCATCTTGTAAGGTCTTTTGCAGCGCGCCCATGGTTTGGTTCAAATGGCTCGATGCATCGAGCGACTGCTGCACCAGCGTCTGCATGGACGCGACCTTCGAATCCAGGTCCGTCCGGATGTCTTGCTGGTTTTGCAAAATTTGATTGACTGTTTGCTGAATCTGAATGATCTCGCGCGAGACGGCATCGGCCGTCGGGGGAGTAAGCATCGCTCCTCCCATCGCGCCAGCCAGCAGAACAGCCAAGAAGAGCACGATAGTTCTTGCACGCATAAAGCGCCTCCTGATGGTATGCCGAGGCGCCGCAGCATTCTCGGCTGCAGCGCCTGCGGCCCCACTTCCAGATTACTACTGCTGCTGAATCATTACAAAGTGAGCACGACGATTCTGCTGCCAGCAATCTTCGTTGTGCTCGCTGCAGAACGGATGTTCCTTGCCCCAGCTCATCGTGTGCAGCCGGTCCGCGCTGATCCCCAGCGACACCAGGTACTGTTTCGCGGAGTCCGCACGGCGCTGCCCGAGCCCAAGGTTGTACTCCTCCGACCCGCGTTCGTCGCAATGGCCTTCGATCGTCACGCTGACCTGCGGATAGGAGCGCAGAAACTCGGCATCCTTCTGCAGGGCGTCGCGTGCATCGGCCCTGAGGTCCGACTTGTTGAAATCGAAGAACGCATCTTTGACGTTCTGGTTAAACAGGTCTGCCACGTTCGGCGCGGGCTGTTCTTGCACTGGCGGAGGCGTGGATACGGTGATCTGTACGTTCGCCGTCGCGCTTCCGCCGGGTCCCGTGGCCGTGATGGTGTACGTCGTCGTTTCGGTCGGGCTGACATTTGTCGACCCTTGCGCCGCTACCTTGCCAACAGCCGGCTCCAGATCGAGTTCGGTAGCGTTCGTCGAAGTCCAATTCAGCGTGGTGCTCTGGCCGCTTTGGATCGTCGTCGACGATGCGTTGAGCGTTACCGTCGGCTGCGCCGGCGCAGGTTGCGCGGGGGCAGGCGGCGGAGTTGGCGGCGCCACCTTCTTCTTGCAAGCGCCGGCAAACGCAAGTGCCACGAACGTGCTAAACAAAACTAAATTTCTACTAGTACGTCTCTCCATTTCCACAATCCTCCTTCGCGCCCTGGGCTGCGCGAGAGATCAGATCAGGGCCGATATATTTAGAATGATTCGGACCTACGATTCAAACGATTCAAAACAAACTTCCATTAAGACAACAACCCCAAGGGAAACTGCAAAACAAACTCGGTGCCACATCAAAGCCAAATCAGCGAGCATTAGTGCCATGACCAGTTCGGCGACTCATTGCTCCCCACCGTAGTCAGTTGGCGCGCCTCGCTTCCGTCCGCGAGCATCGACCAAATCTGCCGCGAGCCGCTGCGGGTCGACTCGAACACGATATGCCGGTCGTCCGGCGCCCAACTGGGGCGCTCGTTTTCTCCGGAGTCGCGCGTGAGTTCGACCAATTGGTGGCTCGCCAGATCCATCACGTAAATGTCATAATTTCCGGCAGGCCGGCGCCAGCTAAACGCCAGCAGTTCGCCATTCGGCGACCACGCCGGATCCACCACGTAACCCGTCGCCGGCAAATCCGCGGCCGCCACTCCCGTCGCTGCTGAAAGAGGTATCTTCGTCGTGTTCGATCCATCCGAATTCATCTCAAAAAGGTCCGGCAAACCGTCGCGGTCGCTGACAAAGATAATCTGGTTTCCGGTTTTCGGATTCCACGTCGGCGAGGTGCTGACGCCCACCGCATACGTGAGCCGGTGCATGTGTCGTCCAAAGGCGTCTGTTACGTAGACCTCCGGGTCTCCCTGCACGCTGGCCATGAATGCCAGTTGATTTCCATCCGGAGACCACGCCGGGGACGAATTCGTCCCGGGAAAGCGCGGAAACGACTGCACGTGGTTCGTCAGCATGGAATACATGCAAATCTGCGCGGAAACAACCCTGCGGTACGGCTCAAAGCAGGTAAAAGCGATGTGCGAATCATCCGGCGACCATCGCGGAGTCAGGGAAATCGTCCCCAAGTGCGTCAGTTGCTGCTGATTCGCGCCGTCGTAATCCATCACCCAGATTTCCTTGTGACCGCTGCGACTGCTCACGAAAGCGATCTTCGTCTGCGCAATCCCCGGCTCTCCGCCGCTCAACCGTGAAATAATATCATCGGCAAACTCATGAGCAAGCAGCCGTGCGCCATTCTCCGTGGCGTCCGCATTATAATTTTTTTCGAGCACCGATTGTGAGGGTGTTTGCCGTACATCATAAAGATAACCGGCGAGCGACAGGGAAGCGCCCGAGGCCGTCAAATTCCCAAACGCTACCATCATCGCATTTGCGGGCGACTGGCTCCACTGTTCGGGATTCAGTTCGTTGGGCACGCTCGGAACGTTCACCGGATAGAAACTCGGGCTCACCATATCCACAATGCCCGAATAGCTCAGATCGTCCATCAGGACTTGGTGAAACACCTGCTCGAGTGGTGTCGTTTGCGCGTTCTGCGATTTAAATTCAGGAACGGCCAGCTTGACCTTTTGCACGCCAAGCCCGGTCCCCGTTTTGAACCAATCCTGCGAACCCTGTGCCAAGCAGCAAGGCGAAGCGGCCGCCACGGCAAAGCCGATCAGAGCGCAGATTCCCAAGACTTTTTTCATTCCCCTACGTGCCCTCCGCAAAATGCACTGCCCGGCGTTGCCTCGAACTTGATTCACGCCGGCCAAAGTTCACTGACTGCGATGAAAATCAAACCAAAACTCCACGTTCACCGACGAACCGCTATATCCCGCCGGCAAGTGATCCAGCGGACTCGAGCTCTGAATGGCGCGGACCGCGGACATATCTACAGATTGATTTCCGCTGGACTGGGTGACCTGAATGTTTGTGACCGTGCCGTCGCGCAAAATCGTAAACGTCGCAATGCACCGCGGCGCGAACGAAACCGTCGGGTCCACCGTGGATTCCAGCCAGTTGCCGCTCACGCGCCGCTGCACCGCTTCCACGTACCACGGAAATTGCGAGCCGAAGCTCCCGCCGCTCGATCCGGAAATTCCCATGCCGCCGCGCGTGCTCTGGTTGAGCATGAATGTGGACGTGGGAACCTGCGGCGCGCCTCCATTTCCGTAGGGAATGGCGTTTTGCGGCGGCGGAGTCGGATTCGGAAGCACCTTCGACGGCTTGCTTTTCAAGTATTCCGGCTGTTTGTATTTATCGAACTTCGGCAGATAAATGGCATTCGACTCATCCGGAGGGGGCGCCTTGGGTTGCGGCTCGGCTTGATAAAGCCCCTTGGTGGTGTCGACCACGCGGTTGTTCGTCACTACGTCCGGTTTGGGCAGCGGGATTGCCGGCACATTGCCGACTAGATTCACGTTGATCGTCCCTTGTCCGCCCGCGCCGCCCCACGTCTCGCCTTGACGGGAGAATATTGCCGACGAAATCAGTGCGCCAAACAAAACCACATGAAACACCACCGAATAGCCCAACGGGGCCTTGAGATTTGGCGCGGATTGGTAGGGAAGGCTTAGCTCCATTTCACTGTGTGCGCGGCTCGCCGTTCAGCGGTTTTGTCACCACGCTGATATTATTGATGCCGGATTGCCGCAGCGTGTCCACCACCATTGCCCAAACGCCAAACGGCACGGCTTGATCGCAGCGCACGTAGACCGGCGTGTGCGCAACGTCTTTGTCCTTGGCCAGCACCTTTTGGCCAATCTCGTGAATGTTCACCGGATCTTTTCCCAGGTAGAGCTGCTGCGCGCGGTCGATGGTGATGATGATTTGCGCCTGGGTGATTTCCTTCACCGTTTTGGTTTTTGGGAGATTGACCTGGATTCCCGATTCGAGCAGCGGCGCCGTGATCATGAAAATCACCAGCAGCACCAGCATCACGTCGACAAACGGCACGATGTTGATGTCGGAGAGCGTGGTGCCCGGTTGTCTTTGTATCTGCGCCATAATCGCTCAGCTGTAAAGCGTCTCGATCTTGCTCACGAATTCCGTTGCGAAATTGTCCATGCGGACCGCGAAATCCCGTATGCGGTAAAGATAAATATTGTACGCGATCACCGCCGGAATCGCCGCGAACAATCCCGCGGCCGTGGTAATCAGTGCGTCGGCAATGCCCGGCGCCACCGCGCGCAAGCTCGATTCGCCCGCTTCACCCAGCCCCGCAAACGCGTCCATCACGCCCCAGACCGTGCCAAACAGTCCTATAAACGTGGCGATCGAACCGATCGTCGCCAGCCACGGCATCCAGCTCTCCATGCGCCGCACTTCGTCCGCCGACGCCAGTTGCATCTCCACCAGCACCGCCCTGGGATTTTTCAGCTTCCCCGCCGGGTGGGGGTTGCCTCCGGCGAGTTGACCCTCGAGCTCGCGATAGCCCGCGTCATAAACGCTCACAAACGGCGAACCGCTCGAGCCCGCACGCAGAGTATTGGGATCCGGCAGCCCTCGGCCCGTTCGGAAGAGCTGCATGAATCGCCGCGTGCGCGGTTCCGCGACGGAAAATAGGCGGTATTTTTGAAAAATGATGGACCAGGAGAAAAGCGAAAGAAAAAGCAGAATCAACAGGACCGTTCGTGCAACCCAGCCCGTCTGGAAGAAGATCGTGCCGAGCCGTCCTACAAGTATCACGCCCGCAACGTGCAAAGTGTTTTTGTCTCCCGAGGAAGCATCCTCGAACCCCAAAAATTACCGTAGCATAGGCCGTAGAGGCGGTCAAATAAATCCATCGTAATCCGATATTTCTAGTTGTATGTAACGACACATTCGCGCAAGTCTCCCGCGGGTCTGCGCCGCAACGTGCCCTGTGCTAGACTCTGAAATTGACGATGGCAGCCAGAATCGACATTCCTCTCGCGTCCTTGACAGCCAAGCCCAGCGGCGTTTCCGCAGGTGGGGACGCTTCTCAGGCTCTCGCGCGCTCGTTTTACATCGAGACTTTCGGCTGCCAGATGAACGCGCACGACTCCGAAAAGGTGGCTGGCCTGCTGCTCGCCCGCGGCTATCGTCAAGTGGAATCGCCCGAATCGGCCGAAATGGTTCTCTTCAACACCTGCAGCATCCGCGAAAAGGCTGCGCAGAAAGTTTTCACTCGCCTCAACGATTTCCGTGGCCCGCGCGGCCAAAGCAAAATCGTTGGCGTACTGGGCTGCGTCGCGCAGCAGGAGGGCGAACGCATCTTCGAGCGCGCGCCCTGGGTGCGCATGGTCTGCGGCTCGGCAAGCTACCGCAATTTGCCCGAGCTGCTCACCGAAATCGAAGCCGGCGGCACGCGCGTGACCGGCTTGGATCTGGACACCGACGAAACCTTCGAAACCGAAGTCACCCGCCGCGATAATCTTTTCCGCGCCTATCTGACCATCATCGAGGGCTGCGACTACGCTTGCTCGTATTGCGTTGTTCCGCACACGCGTGGCCCGCAGCGCAGCCGGACCAGCGCCGCGGTGCTCGACGAGGTCCAGCATCTTGTCGATAGCGGCTTCACGGAGGTGCAGCTTCTTGGCCAGACGGTGAATTCCTACCGTGATCCCTCCGCCGCCGGAATGAACTTTGCGCAACTGCTCCGCGCTGTCGCCGCCGTGCCGGGCATTCGCCGCGTACGCTTTACCACCTCGCATCCCAATGACTTCACACGCGAGATCGTTCATGCCATCGATTCGACGCCCGCGCTTTGCGACCATATCCATTTGCCGGTGCAGTCGGGCTCGAATCGTGTGCTCAGGGATATGCGGCGCACTTACACGCGCGCAGAGTACCTGGAAAAGATCGCTTGGATTCGCGGTGCGCAGCGCCGCTCCAGCATAACCACGGACATCATCGTCGGCTTTCCCGGAGAAACCGACGCGGAATTCGAGGAGACCATCTCGCTTCTTGACGAAGTGAAGTTCGACGGCGTCTTTGCCTTCAAGTATTCGCCCCGTCCCAACACCACTGCAAAAGATATGGCCGATCCGGTCCCGGAAGAGGTGAAAAGCCAGCGCCTCGCGCTTCTTCAGCAGCGCCAGCGCGAAATCCAAATTTCCCAGAACCAAACTCTTCTGGGCAGCGAATTTGAGGTGCTCGTCGACGGCCATCACGAAGCGCGCGGACAATGGTCGGGTCGCACGACCGGCAACCGCATCGTAAATTTCACTTCGCCTGCGCAGAATCTTCTGGGACAATACTGTCAAGTTAAGATCAACGGAGCCGGACCCAATAGCCTTATCGGCGCGCACCTCGGCTAATCCGGTCGGCAAGGGAGGTCCCATGGATCGCAACGAAGAGCGCAAAACGGAAGAGCAGCGCAAAGCGGAAGAAGAAGAGCGCAAGAAGCGCGAATGGCCGGTTGGAGAAGACCACCTGAGCGAGCGATTGCTGCGCGAGCGATTGACCGAAAAGACGCGCTGGGGCCAGGGAGGCTCGCGGAAGCCAGCCGAAGTTAGTCAGCGCGAAACAGAACGCGAAGTTAAGATCCGCGGATTGATGATGGACCCGGTGACCAACATGCCGGTCGTGGTGCTCAAGGCGGTGCAGGGTCCCGGGACTTTGCCGATCTGGGTGGGGATCTACGAGGCAAACGCCATTGCGCTCGAAATCGAGAAAGTTCAGACGCCGCGCCCGATGACCCATGACCTCCTGAAGAACGTCCTGCTCGGCCTCGATGTCCGCGTCAACAAAGTCGTCGTCAGCGATTTGAAGGACGAGACTTTTTACGCCCTCATCTGGATGGAGCGCGGCGGCGAAATCATCTCCATGGATTCGCGTCCGAGCGACGCGCTTGCTTTGGCGCTGCGCCTGGATTGCCCGATCTACGTGGAGGAGCGCGTTTTCAAGAGTTCGCAAAATGCCGGTGCCGGCGCAGAAAAAACCTCCAATGAAGAATTGAAGCGCTGGCTGGAGAGTTTGAACGACGAGGATTTGGGCCGCTACAAAATGTAAGGTAGTCCCTCAAACGCTAGACAACGGAAATGAGAAGCGGGGAGCGATTTTTGCTCCCCGCTTTTGCTTCTCGCGGGTCTCTCGAACCTGCCGTGCGTCTTCGCGCTCGCGTCCGCTCGGCCTACTGTGCGGTCTTAATGCGCATGCCGTAGAACGACCGATAGACGAAGAAGAACGAAATGAGGAAGAAGACCGCCGCCAGTATGTGCGTCAATCCGCTGCCCTTTGTTGCCGTCAGCTGCACCGCCAGTTCCACGGCCAATAACCCGAACAGCGTGGTGAACTTGATCACCGGGTTGAGCGCCACGGAAGACGTGTCCTTGAACGGGTCGCCTACCGTGTCGCCAATGACGGTCGCGTCATGCAGAGGTGTGCCTTTTTGCTTCAGCTCCACTTCCACAATCTTTTTCGCGTTGTCCCATGCGCCGCCCGCGTTGGCCATGAAAATCGCCTGATACAGGCCAAACACGGCGATCGAGATCAAGTAGCCGATAAAGAAGAACGGCTCGACGAACGCGAACGACAACGCTGCGAAAAACACCGCGATGAAAATATTTAACATTCCCTTTTGTGCGTACTGCGTGCAAATCTGCACCACTTTTTTGCTGTCGGCGATCGAGGCTTTTTCCACCCCTTCGAGCTTGATGTTGGCCTTGATGAACTCCACCGCGCGGTAGGCGCCAGTGGTCACCGCTTGCGTCGACGCTCCTGTAAACCAATAAATCATCGCGCCGCCGCAAACGATGCCCAGCAAAAAAGGCGCATGAAGCAGCGAAAGCTTGTCCACATTCACGGTGATTCCCTTGGTGAGCAACATGATGATGGAGAAAATCATCGTCGTGGCGCCGACCACCGCCGTTCCAATGAGCACCGGCTTCGCGGTCGCCTTGAACGTATTGCCCGCGCCATCGTTTGCTTCAAGCATTTCTTTCGCGTGCTCAAAATTCGCGGTGATGTGGAAATCGCGCTGCAGCTCCTGCTTGATGTCGGGGATTTGGTCAATCAGCGAAAGCTCGTAAATGGATTGCGCGTTGTCCGTCACCGGGCCATAGGAATCCACGGCAATGGTGACAGGTCCCATGCCGAGAAATCCGAAGGCTATGAGACCGAAGGCAAACACCGGGGCTGCGATCATCAAGCTGCTCAGCCCCAGCAGGCTGATCAAGTAACCGATGGCCATAAGCGCGGCCATGGTCAAGCCCAAGTAGTACGCGGAAAAATTGCCGGCGACAAAGCCGGACAGAATCCCCAACGAAGCGCCGCCTTCCTGCGCTGAACGGACCACTTCGCGAACGTGCCGCGATTCGGTGGAGGTGAAAACCTTAACCAGTTCGGGAATAATGGCGCCAGCCAGCGTCCCGCAGGAAACGATGATCGACAGCTTCCACCATTGCGTCGGGTCGCCGCCGATGTCCGGAATAATGAAATAGGAAATCAAGAACGTCAGCGCAATCGACGAAAGCGATGTGATCCACACCAGCGACGTGAGCGGGGCCTCAAAGTTCATCTGGTTCGCGGTGGCGAAGCGCGCCTTGGCGATAGCATCGTTCACGAAGTACGCTGCCGCGCTCGCGACCAGCATGGCGATGCGAACGACGAAGATCCAGACGAGCATTTGCACTTGTACGGTGGGATCTTTCACGCCCAGCAAAATGAACGTGATCAGCGCGACGCCGGTCACCCCATATGTTTCGAATCCGTCGGCGCTCGGCCCGACCGAGTCGCCTGCGTTGTCGCCGGTGCAGTCGGCAATCACGCCGGGGTTGCGCGCATCGTCTTCCTTGATTTTGAAGACAATCTTCATCAGGTCCGCGCCGATGTCCGCAATTTTCGTGAAAATGCCGCCCGCGATGCGCAGCGCGGCCGCGCCCAGAGACTCGCCGATCGCGAACCCGATGAAGCACTGCCCCGCATAGGAGCCTGGAATGAAGAGCAAAATGATGAGCATCATCAGCAGCTCGACGCTCACTAGCATCATGCCGATGCTCATGCCCGCGCGCAGCGGGATGCGATAAATCGGAAAGGGTTTTCCCGGAAGTCCCGCGAACGCCGTGCGCGAATTCGCAAAGGTGTTCACGCGAATGCCGAACCAGGCCACTCCATAGCTGCCGCAGATTCCGATGACGCTGAAAGCCAGAATGATGATGACGCGGGCGGCATCAAAATGCTGCAAGACGCCGAAATACAAAATAATGACGACCGCGATGAACGATTCCAGCAGCAGCAGGAACTTGCCCTGTGTGATCAAGTACGTCTTGCAGGTCTCATAAATCAGTTCCGACATTTCGCGCATCGAGCGATGCACGGGAAGGTTTTTCAGCCTTACATAGATTGTCATGCCGAAAACAAGCCCAAAGACGCAAAATAAAATTCCCCAAAGCAGCAGCGTATGCCCGTTCACGCCAAGAAACGACACCTGTGACAGATCCGGAACTTTCAGGTTCGCTTCACCGCCTGCCTCCGGCGCGCCCTGCGCGTGCGCCGCGACGCTCAGCATTGTCAGCGCGGCGCCCGTTGCGCCCGCTTTCCTCAGTGCGGCGCTTGCCGCACCGGCAAATCGGCCTCGTAGCGACGATACGCCTGCGAGCCAGTTACCCATCAGCGATCCTCCTGTTTGCACACTTCCGGCAGTCTCCAGGGACTGCCCATTGAGATTTTCACTTCGGATGATTAAAACTCCTCATGGAGAGCCGTACAGGCTCAAATGCAGATGCATTCGGAAACAACCGTTTGTAGCAGGATTCGGCAGATTCGTCAAGAACCGTGCTCTACAGCCCTACCGAGGATTGTCTCGCGTTGCTTGGGTGCCGACCGCGCCTACTTCTTTTCGCTGATCACGATGCTGGCGCGTGTCGTCGCCCAGTCCATACGCATCGAACAGGAATCGCCGGAGTGCGCAAACGAAATAGTGAAGTCCTCCACCGGAGCGTTCAGCGTGGAGACGTCCATCGGCACTCGCGCGAAGTCAAACTGCTCGCCGGGATAGGGTATTCCCCACACAGGGCCGCCCTTGTCATTCTTGGTCTTCTTGCTGATGATCAACGTCCATTTACCCGCTTCAGGAATCGCGTCCAGCGTATAGCTGCCTGTCGGCACGTCTTTGCCGCCGACAATCAGGTCTGTGTCGAGCACAAACGTGGTCCCCTCATTCGCGCCGGCGCGCCACACTTTGCCGTACGGTACCAGCCCGCCGTAAATCACGCGACCCTTCATGCGCGGGCTCGAATAGTCGACCTTCAGCATCTTGCCGTCGGGGAACGTGCACTGCGCGCTGGCCGGCGGACTCGGCCGCTGGCTCTTATCCTGCTGCGCAACTCCCGGTATGGCCAGGGCAGCCAGTCCAATCAAGAGTGCGGCATATGACACGACGCTCTTCCTCATTTTCAGTCTCCTCAGACGCCATTTCGAATACCGCCGAATCGAACCGGCAGTATAGCCCACTTCGCTTGCCCCACAATTGATTTCGTGGAGCCACGGAAATGATTGCAGAGCATTCCATCTGGTGCCAAACATCTCTGTTACAATGCGCCGTTTGATTGAGGCAAACAAAGGCCCTGTGAAAGCTCCTAAAGTTCCCGCATGGCTCGCCCATCTTGTCAGCGCCATTGGCGGCGCCGGCATATTCGTGGTGGCCTTTCTCGATTCCTCAGTCCTTTCTTTTCCCTTTATCACAGATTTGCTGTTCATTGATTTCGTGGTCCGGCATCCGGCCCGGATGCTCTATTACGCGGGCATGGCCGCGACGGGTTCGCTCGCCGGATGCGTTTGGCTGTACGTTCTGGCGCAAAAAGGCGGCGCCGCGTATCGCAGAAAGCACGGCAAGACGGCACCGGGCCGGATTGAGGACCTGGTGAATAAGCACGCGTTCCTGAGCGCATTCGTTCCGTCGATTCTGCCCCCGCCATTTCCCTTCAAGGCGTTTGTCATCGCCGAAGGCGTCGCTCAAGTTCCGCAGCGTACATTCCTGGTTGGCGTGTTGGTTGGCCGCGGAGTGCGTTACACAATTGAGGGCTTGTTCGCGATGAAGTATGGCGAGGCGGTCGAAAGTGTGATGGTGCACAACAAAACCATGTCTATTGTCGCGCCGTTAGTGTTGATTGCAGCGTTCTATGTGGTCACTCGCTGGCTGCTCAAGCCATCACCCTCCGGCCACAAGTTCTAGTGAATTCTTCGCGCTCGCGCCACGGTTGAACATCGGAAGGCACCTGCTGCGGCTACCTTGCCGCTTCACCGGCGAATTCCATCTCTTCGCTGCGGACGTGCGCTTGACCGTCGAGTTCGATCACCGTGCGCAAGTTTCCGGGCGAGTCGGAATCTTGAGGAAAGCGCAAATCGCGAATGGTGACCAGCGAGCCATTGGGAATAGTTTGCTGCTCCGCGAGTGGGAAGCGCGCGTAACGAAGAAACTGTTCAGCGAAAGGCGTGCGCCGCGCTGCGTCGAGCGCGAGAGTGCTTTCCGGCTTGTAATTCGTCAGGCTGGAACTGGCGCGGAATTCCTCGCCCGAGCCCACCGGAACGCTGACCTGCTCGATCGTATTCGCCGTAGCTACCACGCCGCGCCACAGAAATGGCGAAGGCGAATCAGGAAACGCGCCCGCCGCGATCGCCACCGCTCCATGATAGTCGTGGGCCATCAGCGTATGGACCGCACGCTGGTGCAGCAGCCCGCGCTCCCCCGTGTACAACGCCACCAGTAGCAATGCGGCGACCGCGCCCTTCGATACCGTTTTCTTTTTCTTGCGCTCGCCAATCTCTTCGCTGACCAGACGGAAAAGAGCCGGCAGCAACAGTCCCACGAACAGCGCGCCCAGAATCCAGGGATCGATCCGCGGCAGCAAATCCACCGCGAACCAGCGCTCGCGAAACGGCCACAACAATTGCACGCCGTCCGCGCCCAGGCAATCGAAAAGCAGATGCACACCGGCTCCGATGACGCAGAGCAGCAAAAGCGGCGCAAATCGCAGCGGCTTCCGTTGCGGCCCACGTCCAAAAAGCCAAAAACCCAGAGCAACACCGAGCGCCAGCACGGCACTGCCGAGAATCGAATGCAGCACTGCGTAGTGGTAATGAAAATATGCGCTTGCGCCGCCAAAGTAGCTCAGCAGGTCCAAATCCGCCGCTGTGCCGGAAACTACCAGGATCAGCATCGCGTTTGGACAGACGCGACGCAGCCCGGCGCGATCCAGCGCTGCCGAGATCAAGCCGTGCGTCACCGGATCCATTGAATCGTTCCTTTATTGCCTGTCTACGGCGACGTTCGCGGGAATCACCAAGGTCAACGCGTCCGGCACGATCGAAAACTCCACCGGCAGGGCGCTGGCCGGCTCGCCGTCAACCTGCGAGAAAATTTCAACCCCGTCCATCGCTTGGCAAGTGAACCGCGAAGTCTTCCAAACATGGATTCCCTTGACGCGATGCAGCCGTCCGAGCCAGATCGCGGGCAGGCACATCAACACACGAGCGCGGCTCCTTCCGCTGTACGCCACAATCTCGAACTGGTCGTCGAACAAGCTTGCGCCCGTTGTAATGCGAAACGGGCCGCCGTAATATTTTGTTCGGCCCACGACGACCAGACTTGCGATCAACCGCTTTTCCGGCGAGTCCACGTGAAAAAAGGGAAAAGGATAAGTGAAGAATTGGCGCAATCCTTCCATCCAGTACGCCAAAATGCCGATTCGTAGTTTGTGCGCGACATCAATCGCGTGGACGATGGCTCCATCGGGCCCCGCTCCGCTCACGCACAGGAAATAACGCCGGACCGGCGCCGAAGTCCCCTGCTTTTCCGGCGCGCGCCAAACCGCCTGGCCCAGCGCGATTCGCGCCAGCTTCCCCGACGCAATCAGCCGCGCCGCAGCCGGGATGTTCCACGGAATGCCCAGTTCCTTCGCGAGGATATTCGCCGTTCCCGCGGGCAGCACTGCCAGAGGTGCGTCGGTGCCCGCAATCCCGTTGACCACCTCATTGATGGTTCCATCGCCGCCGCAAACAACCACCATCTCGCAGCCGTGCTGCACCGCATCACGCGCCAGTTCCGTCGCGGAACCGGCGCGAGTGGTTGGCAACGGATGCGCGTCGATTCCAGATCCTTGCAGGATCCGCGCCGCTTCCTCAATCGAGTGCAGCCGCCTCGAACGCTGGCGCCCACTCGTCGGATTGTAAATAATCACCGCGTTGTGAATCTTCTCTGGTAATGGCCGCAAGTCCCCGCCCGCACAAAGAGGTTTCAAAACTCGCGCATTGTATAATACTTCGCTCCGGCTTCGGCCGGCCGGTTGCGCTCTGCGCAACTTTAATCTATCGAGGTCCGGATGGCTGCCAGCGCTACGTTGACCAAAGAAATCGAAAAGCTTCGCGACGAAATTCGCAAGCACGAATATCTCTATTACGTCCTCGACGCGCCGCAGATTTCCGATGCGGCGTTCGACAAGATCATGCGCAAGCTCAAGGCCATCGAGGAGGAGCACCCGGAGTTCATCACCCCCGATTCGCCGACGCAGCGCGTTGGCGGCAAGCCCCGGGGCGGTTTTCAAACCTATCGTCACGCGCGCCCGATGATGAGCCTCGACAACGCGCTCTCCTACGAGGAACTGCGCGAATTCGACCGTCGCGCTCGCCAGCTCACCGGCCGCGAACAAATCGAATACGTCGCCGAACACAAATTCGACGGCTTGAGCCTTGCCCTCATTTATGAAAACGGCGTGCTGGTTCGCGGCGCGACCCGCGGCGATGGCCAAACCGGCGAAGACGTCACCGCCAACGTGAAAACGATTCGCTCCATTCCACTGCGCCTCGATCTTGCGGAGATGAAAAAGCTCGGCCTGCCCGCAGATATCGAAGTTCGCGGCGAAGCCATGATGACGCGCGCCGCCTTCGAAGAACTGAACCGCCAGCAAGCCGCCACGGGCGGAAAACATTTCGCCAATCCACGCAATGCCGCCGCCGGCGCGGTTCGCGTTCTCGACCCAGCCATCACCGCCTCGCGCAAGCTCGACTTTTTCGCCTATTACCTGCTCTCGGGCGCGCGCGTCCCGCTCAAAAAGCACTCCCAATCGCTCGAAGCGCTGAAACGTTTGCGCTTCCGCGCCAGCGACGATTTCGAAGTCTGCGACGGCATCGAGCAAGTCGAAAAATACTGCGCGAAGTGGGAAGCCAAGCGCGACAAGATGCCCTATGAGATCGACGGCGTGGTAGTCAAAGTCAACGACGTCGCCTTGCAATCGGAGCTGGGCTACACCTCGAAGGCGCCGCGCTGGGCCATTGCCTTCAAGTGGGCCGCGCGCCAAGCAACGACGCTCGTCAAGGAGATCGGTTTCAACGTTGGCCGCACCGGCACGCTTACGCCCGTCGCGTTTTTCGAGCCGGTGCCCATCGGCGGCGTCACCGTCAGCAAATCCACGCTGCACAACATGGACGAAGTCGAGCGCCTGAACATCCACGCCGGCGACACCGTGCTCGTCGAGCGCGCTGGCGATGTCATCCCTCACGTCCTCAAAGTGGTGAAGCACGGCAAGGAGGAAAAGCCCGTCGTCGTGCCGGAAAAGTGCCCGGAATGCGGCACCCGCGTCCACCGCGTGGAGGGCGAAGTCGCCTACCGCTGCGTTAACGCCATGTGTCCCGCGCGCCGCCGGGAGTCGCTGATCCATTTCGCGGGGCGCCACGCCATGAATATCGACGGCCTCGGCGACAAACTCGTCGACCAGCTCGTGGAGAAGGGAATCGTCAAGGATTTCGCGGATTTATACGCGCTCAAGCTCGACGACCTCGCGGGCCTCGAGCGCATGGCGGAAAAATCGGGACAAAATCTCCTCGACGAAATTGCCGCCAGCAAAAAGAACGAGCTGTCGCGTTTGATTTACGGCCTAGGTATCGGATTCGTTGGCGAACGCACCGCGCAGCTGCTCGCCGAGCACTTTGGCTCGCTGGGAAAAATCGCCGATGCCAGTGTCGATGAATTGATGGAAGTGAACGAAATTGGACCCAAGGTCGCGGCCAGTGTCTCTGACTTTTTCTCCGAGAAGGCCAACCGCAAACTGATCGAGCGCCTGCGCGAAAAAGGTGTGCGCATGAAAGAGGAACGCCGCGCGCTCACGGACAGTCGTCTGGTCGGAAAATCTTTCGTTTTCACCGGCGCGCTCGAGCGCCACTCCCGCGAAGAAGCCGGCCAGCTAGTCGCTTCCCACGGCGGCAAGGTGATCTCTTCCGTCAGCAAGAAAACCGATTACGTCGTAGCCGGTGCAGACCCAGGCTCGAAACTCGCAAAAGCCCAGTCGCTCGGCGTGCCCATTCTCGACGAAGCCGCCTTCGAAAAACTCCTCGGCAAAAAATAAAAGCGGGCGCGAATGCCTCTCGCCCGCCTCGTCCCTCTTTTGTTTTCGCTTACTTCCCAAACACTAATACGTGAAAGGTGCCCGGCACCATTTTGTACGGTCGCGTGTGTGGCGGGGGATTCTCAATTCGGGTCACCTGCGCCGTCACCAGAAACACTTCGTGCGTCGTCGGATCGAGCGCCATGGTCCGCGCGCCGCGCTCCGTCTGCACATTTTCCACCACGCTGAACTGCGTCGGCGAATCTTCGTGAATCACCGTCAGCGTTCCATCGCCGTTCGAGCTGAACGCATAACCCGTACCCGGATCGAATCTCGTCGCGTCCACGCCTTGGCCAATCGGCTCAGTAGCGATCACTTTTCCAGTGTCCGCATCCATGATCACCATCATGTTGTTGTGACACCCAGAAAACAAAATGTGATTCTGCGCGTCAATGGCCAGTCCGCTCGGATGCTGCCCGGGGGCGAGCGGCCAGCGATTCGTGATTTTCATCGTGTGCGAGTCGATCTCGACGATCTCACTGGTGCTTGCAATATTGGCGTAAACATGGCCCCGTCCATCCGCCACAGGAAATTCCGGATCTCCGCCAAGGTCGATTTTCCCCAGCGTTTTTCCGGACTTGGCGTCGACCACCGTAGAGCTGTTCGAATCGCCATTAAATGTGAAAACGCGCTTCGAGGCCGGATCGTAAACATCGCCATCAGCGTCGGGATCGGTGGGTGCGCTGCCGATCACTTTCAGCGTCTTCAAATTGAAGATCCACAGTTTCGCCGCGCGTCCGTCGGTCACAAATCCGCGCTTGAACTCCGGCGCGAGCACCACTCCGTGAATGCCCTGCATGCCGCCGATGTTGCCGACCACCGTCCCCGTGTCGACGTTCACCACCGCGACGTGGTCTCCGTGCGTGATGAACAGCCGTCGCGTCGAAGGCTGAAATTTAAGGTAATCCCAAAACGTGTCCCCGGGAACAGGAATGGTCTTGATGAGATGGTAGCCCGACGCCCCCGCCGCCGCTTGCGCCCTTACTGCCGGCACATGGCGCTTCGCCGATGTACGCGTCGCTGAGACGATCGCCGCCGCGATAAAAAATGCCACAGCGTAAAGAGTTACGGTTCGGACCAGCTGCGCTGGCCTCGAGTGATCCTTCATTGCGCACTCCTCTTTCTTCAAAGGGCGAAAGAACTCACCGCGCAAGGACGCAATACTAACCTGCGCTCCGCCGCGTGCTCGAATCCGCCACCGGCCTCTCCGCCGCTAACCAGTTGACGGCTCGCAGCCTCCTGAGGTTACAGGGCCAGGTCTGCGCAAGCCCTATTTGTAGTTGTAGTCCCGGCCAAACACCAGCACGTGGACCGTTCCGGGAACGATTTGCGGCTGCGCGTGCGGCATATTTGCAGGGGGTGGTTGGTATAGCGCGGTCGCCAGGAAAACTTCATGCAAAGTGGGATCGAGCGCCATCGTGTGTGCCCCGCGCTCCGTGTCCACATTTTCAACCACGTTGAATCGCTCCTCGGGTGCCTCAATTACGATGGTCAGTGTACCGTCGTCGTTCGCGCTGAAGGCGTACAGTGTCACGGGATCAAAGCGCCCGGTTCCCGGGCGCGAACCCGCCGCCGGTGCCGCCAGCACCCTTCCCGTGTCCGCGCTCAAAATTCCCATTCTGTCGTTGTGGCATCCGGCAAAAAGTAGCCGCCGCTTCGGATCTATCGAGAGTCCGGTGGGTGCTTCGCACGGCGACATCGGCCAGCGATTTAGAATCGTGAGCTTCTTCGAGTCGATTTCCAGTTCCTCGCTGGTGCTCTCCAGATTGACGTAAATGTGCCCCTTGCCGTCAGCCACCACCCCCGCCGGCTGCCCGTCCAGCGGCATATCTCGGATCGGTGTGCCCGCAACAGCATCGATTGTCGTCAATGTGCTCGAACTGTGGTTCATTGTGAAAATTCGCTTGGTCACCGGATCGTAGGCGATGGCGTCCGGCTCGTTCGCCGTTGGCGCCACGCCGATCACCTTCAGCGTGTTCAAATCGAAAATGGTCACGTCGTTCGTTTGCCCGTCAGTGACGAATCCTCGGCCAAGGGCCGGCACCAGCGCAATGGAGTGTGCCCCCAGTGTGTTCGGAATATCCCCGACAATTTTTCCGGTATCGGGATTCAACACCACCACGTGCACCCCGTGGGCAACAAATAGCCGCCGTCTCGCCGGGTCGAATGCTAGCCCGTCCCACGAATTGTTCCCCGGAATCGGGATCTTCCGAACCAGGTGATAGCCCGAGGGACCCCAGTGCCCATACTGCGGCGTTTTCGGCGGCGCGGGCGCAACAGGTTTCTTAGTTTGGCCAAACGTAGCGACAGCTAGGACGAGAACCGCGAGCGGGATTGCCGCACGGCGCATGAGTTTCCCCCGATCTTGAGCGATATCTGATGAGCAAGCACCATGCCGCGCCTCCATTCGTCGAACCAAACGCAAAAGCGGGCAAAAGCAGCACCGAAATTTGATGCCTTGTCGTTCCTGCGCGTTTCTTTCTACGCATGCCAGTGCCGATTCGGACGCACCTTCCCCAGGGTGAAACCGAAAACTTGCTTGGCGCGGACTAAACAGAAATCGGCGGGCAGGGTTTTTTAGGGCAGCTGTAGAACGCAAACGTGCGCGGCAATTCGCACGTTTTCTCGCCGCAATCGCTGACCCATCCGATTTCCACCAGGTCCTTCTTTTTATTGAGGAGAACAGCCAGATGGCACTTGCGGATATGTTCCCACTGCTCCAGCGTCAGTTTCGATCGCTGGTCTGCTCTTTCCGGCGCTTGTCCACTCTGCATATTTCCTCCAAGTAACGTGCGTTCAGGTCTGCCCCGCAACTGATCTTGTCTGACTCGAACCGTTTTGCTTTCTCTGGCTCAGTTCCTGTTCTTCCGCCTGTGCTTTTTTCACATCGGCCAAGCCGGGGTCTGCGTGGGACCACAGCTGCAGGAACTCGTCGTAGTACTTGCGCGATTGCTCCGGGTCGCCCTTTTGCGCGAGCGCCCTCGCCAGCGCCAGATGCGCTAGTACCCAGTCGCTCGGCGAATCGTCGTGGAGAATCTCTCCCTCGTACCCGATGTATTGCTGATAGGCCTGCGCCGCGCCGCTCCAGTCGTGCTTTGCCGCCAGAGCATCGCCTAAACCAAGATAAGCCTCATATCGTGGGAAAAACACCACTGCCCGGCGTTGGTTTTCGACGGCGGCGTCGGGGTGGCCTTCGCTCAGACTCACCGCGCCATCCAGATTGTAATAACCGCTTTGCACGAATTCGCTTTCATGTTGCGCGCGTACTTCAGCGAGCGTGGCCAATAGCTTCCGCGCCGTAGGAACGTCGTTCAATTCGATCGAAATCATGCCCGCCCGGCGCAACTCTTCCGACTCTCGGCTCGCCTGCGCCTCTCGCGCCATTTTTTCTTTCACGCCGCGCGCCTCGGCAGTGTTGTCGCGCTCCAGCAAAACCTCCGCCAGCAAGTAACACCCTACGGGCATCAATGTCTGATTGTTCATTCTTTCGTCCAGCAGCAAGCCGTTGCGCAGTTCTTTGGCGGCGTCGCGCAGGTGTCCTTCATACATCAGTACGCGCGCCAGATAGAGCGATGCTAGGCTTTCGCCATCTTGTCCGCCCTCTGTGCGCAATAGCTCAAACTCGTGCTGCGCGTGCTTGGTGTCGCCTTTCCCAAGGTATGCCAGTCCTGTGCCCCAGCGCAGCAGCGGGCTTTCCGCGCCGCTCGCTTTGGCCTGTTGATAAGCGTCGAGCGCGTCGTCGAATCGGTTCAGTCGGTCCAAATAAAGAATCAGGCGCAAATGATCCACGGCGCTGTGCGGCGCCAGCTCCAGCGCATGAGTCTCCGCAGGCACCGCTTCTTCCGCTCGTCCGGTCCAAATGGACGTCTCGGCCAGCCCCCGGAATCCTTCCAGGTCGTCGGGGTAAACCTCCGTCAGCAAGCGGAACTCATCCGCGGCCTTTTCGTACGACTCTTGGACTTCATAATTCTCCGCGAGGATCAAGTGGCGCTCCCGCTCTGTGACGTGACCCACGCCGCTCATGGCCGCGTCCAGATTCTCACGCTGCGCTTTGTCATTTCCCAGCGCCGCGTATGCGCGCGACAGATACAAATGCGCCATTGCGAAATTTGGGTCCAGCGAAACGGCGTTCTCTGCCAAAGGCAAGAATTTCTCGAGGTCTCCGGCTTCGAAAAGGTCCAGCGCTTCCGAATATTGTTGCAGCGCCGGCAGCGACGACGTCGTCACCTGCTGCAGCGGCTGGCTGCTTTGGGATATCTGCGCCAGCGATTCGCCTAGCTCTCTGCGCAGTTTCTTCGTCAATGCGTCGACCGCTCCGTAGAGGTCCGCCGCCGAATTCATCGACGCGCTTTCCACGAGCACCGCCGAATCCTTCTCCGGATCAACCAGCTCCTCAGTGATTTCGTACTTCGGCCCCGTCCCCACGATCATGCCCGCCAGCACCGCGCGGCAATTGTCGCGCAAGCACAACTCGCGCCCGAACGCGCGATCAACACGCGCCACGTTGCCTCGGCCCATCCTTTGCGCCGCTTCGTGCACTTGCGAGCGCGGAATCACTCGAAAATAGTGCGACTGCTCTAGTGACTCGCGCACCGCTTCGGTCACCGTCTGATCAAACACCGGCTGGCCGGTGCGATTCTCGAAGTCGGTGATGAGAATCGGCGCATGCTCGCCCAATACTGGCTTTTGATAATGCTTGTACGCGAAGAATCCGCCCGCTCCCAGCGCCACGCAAGCCGCGGCAATCCACAATTTCCTGTTGGCGAATAAACTGTTCTTCGCCGCGGGGAGCGCGCGCACCGTCAGTGTTTTTTGCTCTTGCTCTCGCTGCACTTCCTGCAAATCCGCAAGCACGTCCGCCGCGCTGGCGTACCGCTCCGCGGGCCCCTTGGCCAGCATCCGCGCAACGATCGTCTCGAGTTTTTGCTGAACCTCCGCGTTCGATTTGCCGATCGGAGCGGGCGTATGGTTCAGGATGCGATGGCACGTTTCCAGAAATGTGGGCCCTCGAAACGGATGCCGACCGGTCAGCGCTTCATAAAACACAATTCCCATGGAGAAAATATCCGCGCGATCGTCGGACGGCTTCTGTTCAATGATCTCCGGCGCCATGTAAATCACCGTTCCCATCAGGCCGTCTTGTGTGAGCGAGTCGAGCGTCGTTCCTTCCGTGTCGCCGGGTAGCCGTCGCGCTACGCCAAAATCCAAAATCTTCACCTGCTCGTTGCGCGTCAGCAGGATGTTTTCCGGCTTGATGTCGCGGTGCTGAATCCCGCCGCGGTGCGCGGCGTCAAGCCCCGCAACGCACTGCAGGGCAATCGGTAGGAACTCTGCCACCAGGAGCGGCCCCCGCATCCGGTCGCGCAAGCTCTGCCCTTCGACGTACTCCATCACCAAAAAAATCTCGTGGTGCTCCTCGAAGGCGTCATGAATCGCGGCAATGTGCGGATCGTTCAGCCGCGACGCGCACAGCGCCTCTTTCCACAAACGCTCCCGCGATTTTTCATTCGTCCACAGATCGGCGGCGACCCGTTTCAGCGCCACCGTGCGATGCAGCTTGGTATCCCGAGCGCGATACACTTCGCCCATTCCACCGGCTCCCAGGCGCGCATCGATCACAAACCTTCCCACAGTCTTGCCTGTGAGGTCTCGAGCCGTCGCCGGCCTCGCTGAAGCTGAAGTGGATTGCTTCGTCACTGCTTCCGCCTATGGACGAAAACACTTCGCCATGGATAGTCCTCCGCGGCGAACAGGCCTTGGCATCCCGGGCCCAGGGCTATTGCCGGAAATGGTACGCCCCGCGCGCCCTCTGCGCAACCACCGCAGTCGTCTCGGCCGGTCGCGCGCTCTCGGCTGCGCATAGCCGAACCAAACTGCAATTGCTATGGCCTCTGGCCGCTTCTATAATGGCTTCAGCGGGTGGGGCGGGTGATCGCTGGTGCGTTCGTCGCAAGGCGGCCGCGCTGGAGGAAAGTCCGGACTCCGCCGTTTTGGAACGGTTAGGGCGACGCGCCTGGTAACGCCAGGGAGTGGGATTCGACGAGGATCCTGCTACGGAAAGTGCCACAGAAACCAAACCGCCGGTGAGGATTGCACTCGGCGGCCGGCAGGAGGCAAAACCTCTCGCTGGCCTGTTCAGGTGCCGCACAGGCAAGGGTGAAACGGTGGGGTAAGAGCCCACCGCTCCGATGGCGACATCGGAGGCATGGAAAACCCCGCGTGGAGCAAGGCCAAATAGGAGGGTAGGGCTGGCCCGGCCCGTTTACCCTGAGAACCGCGCAAGCGATTCGAAGGGCCAACCCTCGGGTAGGCCGCATCGAGCCTTTCGAGTGATCGAAGGCCCAGAGGAATGATCGCCACGCTGTGCTTTGCGCCGGGAGCAATCCTAACGCAATGCCCAGCGTACAAAATCCGGCTTACAGCCTCGCCCGCTACTAAATTCTTTAGTTTCAGTTCATTTTTACCCGCGCCAAATTCCCCGCGCCTGCCGGTACCTGCTCCAAATCCGCCCTATCGTACAGTAGTCGCGAAGCCTTCGATGAACTACTCTTGCAGTAATGGCCACCGCCGCAAATCCGTTGGCCGAGAGCTTTTTCTGCGACCGCTGCGGTGCGCAGTTCGAGTCCAAGCATCGCGTCTGCGCGGGCTGCGGAACCGTGCCCACCCGCCAGTGGTTCCAGCTCATAAGCTTGGTCACTTTGTTCGCCGCGGTGGCATGCAACTCCGCGGTGGGATGGTTCCTGCTGCCCCGGCTAGCATTCGCGCACCGGGCAGGCAGGCTCTTCAGCACCTGGCTATGGCTGGACCGCAAAGCCGCCGTTTACGGATGGATACCCATCATCGGCGCCTTGCTAGCGTGGGACTACTTCGTTTGGCGCCGAGCGAAGCTCCGTGGAACGCGGCCAAAAATCAAGCGCTGGGTGACGAAGAAACTGCTGATGTTTGTGGTCGCTGCCGCCGTGACGCCCATGATTCCCTGGTGGGTGCCCGCCAATCAGGTACCGTATCAATTCCTATCGCTCATCGGCAAGTATAACGGCCTGCCTCCCACACTGGCTTGGGCCACCGTCGGCTTTGTGCTGACTCTGCTTTGCCTGCATCGCCAGACGCGCGATTCGCTGCTCGGTCGCGGGCATGCGCTAAGCCTGGTCAGTCTGGGCGCGCTCCTGTCCTTGCTCACGCTCACCGTAATTGGCTGGTCGCTGACTTACTGACTACCACGGCATCAGCCCAATCGGCTCGCCGCTGTTGGGGTCCAAAATCAGCATCCGCCGGGAAGCAGGGTTGCCCAGGTCAGGACTCTGAAAATCAAACATATTCAGAATCGAGCCGGCGAAAGCGTCGAACGATTGGTTGCCTATACGCCCGAGTTGCCAATTGTCCTCGATAAATCGTGTGATCGACGTCTGGTCCGCGAGCGAGTGGCCGACGAAATTCTCCTTCGCAAAGGGCGCGATCACCAGGAAGGGAAGCCGCGGCCCATATCCGCATCGATCCTCATACGCTCCTGCGGCCGCGGTGCCGCAAAGTCCGGTTGAACCCAGCAGCGCATCGTTCGCCGGATCATTCGATTGATTGACGATCGGCGGCATCACGTGATCGTACCATCCGTCCGAGTCGTCCCACGTGATGAGGATCGCCATGTCCTTCCACTCCGGCGATTGCTGCAATCGGTTAATCGTATCCACAAGAAACTGTTGTTCCGCCAAAGGGCTCGAGGTCGAAGGATGCCCGGTCTGGTCCGCCGGGGCCTTCAGAAAACTCACCGCAGGCATATTTCCGGCGGCCACGGCGTTCCAAAAATCAGTTATGGCGTACTGGTGGTTCGCCTGATCCGTATATCCGATAGCGCCGACCGATGACGGCGGCGTGTGATGCGGATTCGCGGTCGAGGCGTAATACTGAAACGGCGTGTAGTGCGCGTCATATTCGCTGTTGCATACCGCCGTTCCGCCGCTAAAGCTGGTTGGCGTCCAATCTCCGTAGAACCAGCCCCACGTGACTCCCTTCGCGTTCAGCAGGTCGCCAATATTCAGCCCGGACATTTGAATCGTCGTCGTGCTCGTATCGCAGTCATCTTGCACGGGATCGATGTTCGCGATCACCGAGCCGTTGAACACGTCCTTCGGCACCGATGCCGGAACCGCGCCGTTGGTCTGCCCGGATACCAGGTTCAGATGCCCCATCACTGTGGTTCCGAATTCCGTCGCGAAGAAATTGTCGCTGATCGCGAAATACTGCGCGTAATTCCAAAGCGCGGTCACGGTGTTTCCGTCGTAGTAGCCCATCGACAGGTTCGCCGTGCAGCCTGTGCCCGTGCCGCTCAGGATTTCCGAGAACTCGTTTAGCAAACCGCCGTCATAGGCCGTCTGCTCATCCTTGTAGTGATTGTCATTGTCGCAAGTGACGGCCTCCGAACGGTCCAGTCGAAACGGCGCAGCAGTATCCGGATTATGCTGCAGAAGCGTCTGCGTCAGGCCGTTGACTGAAGGAGTACCAGGCCGCGCCACGAATAGCGGCTCTCCCGGCGGATTGAGGGCGCTCGGATAAGTGCCAAAGTAATGATCGAACGAGATATTTTCGTCGAAGATGACCACCAGATGTTTGATCGGCGTTGTCGTCTGCAACGGGCCAGCCGAAAAATTATTGGGTTTGCCCGGCTGCGCCACCACCAGCGCTGGATTCAAGAGCAAACCGATCATTAGGGCAGCAACAAAGGCGGAAATTCTTCGCATCGAAAGCCTCCATTCTCCTTCTGTCATTGACACCATGCGTCCGGCTCAAAAATTCAAACCATAGCGTCGCGCAATGTAACGGCGTTTTATTTCGCTTGCATGAAACGTGTGTGAATTCGCTGCAATGCGCTGTGACGGCGGCGCTGGCTGGCTTTTCTTGCGCCCGCCCCTTTTACCACGCGTTCATTTCGCTGTAACAATCGTGTATAAGAATTACGGCGCAACAAAAGTTCTGCATGGACGGGATCCACAGGCCGTCTCGCGAGCATTCAACCGGTTTGCTGGCCAATTTATGTCGCTTCGGGGCACAAAAGACTTGCTGAGGACGGCGATTTTTGCGCTCACGCTCTTCGCGTTGGGCCCTGGCTCTATGTATGCGCAGCAGCTCGCTCCGCGCGGCAAGCTAGCAGCCTGCCGACGCCCCGCTCCCGGCAGCGTCGTCGCCGAACCGGAAGAAATCCGCAGTCACCACGGCGTCCTGAAGGCCGAACTCACCTACGTGAACTTCATGGCCGCTGACGGCCAGGAAGAATACTGCTACCTCTCGAAAAATGGCGGCGAGGCCCCCACGCTTCGTGTCCATCCCGGCGACCTGCTGATTTTGCGTCTGAAAAACGAGCTGAAAAGCTCGGCGGATTTAGCAGGGAAGTCCGGCGTGCAACTCCCCGCCAGTACCGCCATAAACGCGCCCACAGACTCAATGCCCATGCCAGTCCAATCCCCGTGCGACGGCGTGACCATGACCGCCCTTTCCACCAACGTCCACTTTCACGGCTTGACCGTTCCTCCCACTTGCCACGAAGACGACGTTCTCCGCACCATGGTCGAGCCCGGTTCGCGGCCCTTCGAATATCGCTTTCGCATTCCCACCAACGAGCCGCCCGGCCTCTACTGGTATCATCCTCACGTCCACGGCTACACCAATGTGCAAGTCCTCGGCGGAGCCTCCGGCGCGCTGATTATCGACGGAATCGCACGCGCCAACCGCCTGCTCCCAGGCCTGCCCGAGCGCCTGTTCATTATTCGCGACCAGAACCTTCTGAATCCCAACGCTCAGCCGGTCCAGTCTGGCAACGTTCCTCCGCCGCTTGTGCTGCGCGATCCCGAGGGCGACATTCTCAACACCGGCACTGGCGGCGGCAAACCGGCCAAGGATCTCTCCATCAATTTCATTCCCGTGCCGTTTCCGCAATATCCGCCGGCCCAGATTCTTGTTAGGCCGTCAGAAAAACAATTCTGGCGCGTCCTTAACGGCTCAGCCATTACCTATCTCGATCTTCAGGTGCTCTCTGACAACGCTCCGCAACCTCTCGGAGTCGTCTCCCTCGACGGTGTCCCTATCAACGAAAACGGTATGGCAGCGAATCGCGTCATCTGGGAAAGCCACATCCTTTTACCTCCGGCCGGCCGCGTCGAATTCATTTTCAAAGGCCTGCCCAAAGGCGTTCATGCCAGTTTCGTCACGCGTACTGTAGATACCGGTCCCGCCGGCGAGAATGATCCCACCCGTCCGCTAGCCACCATCACCGTCTCTGGCGCTGCGTCCGAGCCCGCGCGATTGCCCGCGTCGGTCGTTCCTCTTCCGCGCTCCGCTTCTGTCTGGCTCGGCGATGTCAAACCGGTACGCACGCGAACTTTGTATTTCTCCGAACAGCCTCAGGACCCCAAAAATCCCAACAGCCCTACGGTGTTCATGCTCACCGTCGAAGGCCAGCCGCCCATGCCTTACGACCCTAGTTCTAGTAAGCCTAATATCATCGTCCATCAGGGCGACGTCGAAGACTGGATCGTCGAAAATCGCACCCGCGAGCTTCATGCATTTCACATTCACCAGATTCATTTCCTAATGCTCGATTGGAACGGCGTTCCCGTCGACGAGCCGTTTCTGCGCGACACCATTAATGTCGCCTACTGGGACGGCAAAAGCCCTCAATACCCTAGCGTTAGGCTGCGCATGGATTTCCGCGACCCGAACATTGTCGGAACGTTCGTCTACCACTGCCATCTTTTGGAACATGAAGACGGAGGCATGATGGGAACAATTCTCGTCGAGCCGAAACCGGCGCAGAACACCGCGTCGAAAGATGCCAGCCACTCGGGGTAGTTACAGAACGGCGCGGCCCAACGTTGAGCGAAATTTTAACTGGCCTCTCACGAAGCATTAACAGCGGTCGCGTATTTACATCGCGAACGAGGTCGGCCCGGAAACTCCCACACCAGCACAGAGAGATGCGTCTCTCCTGCGACGGAGCCCACGGCACTCGGCCCTCGTACACTTTTTGACGGGAGGATTCATGATTCGAGAGCATCATCGCCAGTTTGGCCTTCTCGCAGTTGCCGCTTTGCTGGTGTTCGGATCTGCCAGCCTTGCGGCTGGACAGGAAAGGAACGGGGCCGATCAAGTTCAGACCGCGACGCCCATCAAGCACATTGTCGTGCTCTTCCAAGAGAACGTCTCATTCGATCACTATTTCGCCACCTACCCTTACGCCACCAACCCGGGTGGCGAACCACAGTTCCAAGCCAAGGCCGATACGCCGCGCGTCAACAACCTCCGCAGCGGCGGTTTGCTCGACGACAATCCAAATTCCGTGCAACCTTTCCGCCTCGATCGCTCGCAAGCTTGGACCTGCGACCAGAATCACGACTACACGCCCGAACAGTTGGCCTTCGATCACGGCCTGATGGACAAGTTCACCCAAAACACCGGCACCGGTGGAACCGACGACGGCGTTGAATGCGACTACGGCCACGGTGCCGGTCTCGTGATGGGCTACTACGACGGCAACACCGTCACCGCTTGGTGGAACTACGCGCAGCACTATGCCCTCAGCGACAACTTCTACGGCACCATGTTCGGTCCCTCCAGCGTCGGCGCCCTCAACCTCGTTGTCGGCACCACATCGAATGTGACCGCCGTTAGCGGGAGCGCCGCCAGCGACATCGCAAATGGCGCCTTGACGGGTGCTCTCATTGGCGACGTGGATCCTGCCTTCGACGATTGCTCCACGTCATCGTCGCATGCCAGCGCCACCGGAACGAATATCGGCAATCTCCTGAATGACAAAAACCTCACCTGGGGCTGGTTCCAGGGCGGTTTCGCTCCTACCTCCGTGACCGCCGGAAAAGCCTCTTGCGGCTCAACATCGACGGGCTTGCCTCCGGTCGCAGTCACCGATTACGTCTCGCACCACAATCCGTTTGACTATTTTGCAGACACCGCAAACCAGCACCATCTGCCCCCAAGTGACGATTCGAAGATCGGCCAGACGGATCAGGCGAACCACGAGTACGATCTGAGCTTGTTCTTCACCGCCCTCGACGAAGGCCGGCTCCCGTCCGTCAGTTTCCTGAAGGCCAAGGCCTTCCAGAACGGCCATCCCGGCAATTCCGATCCTTTGGACGAGCAGCAGTGGCTGGTCACCGCGATCAACGCCATCGCCAACAGCCAGTACTGGAAGGATACCGCCATCATCATCACCTATGACGACTCCGATGGCTGGTACGACCACCAGATGGACACTGTGGTGAACCAGTCGGATTCGAACGACGACGATCTCGCCGCTCCGGGTTCCTGCGGCGTGACGCCTCCGGGTGGCAATCCAGGTCGCTGCGGTTACGGCCCGCGTCTGCCGTTCATTGTTATTTCGCCCTATGCGCGGCAGAACTATGTCGATAGCCGAATGACCGATCAGTCCTCGGTCATCCGCTTCATCGAAGACAATTGGGGTCTCGGCAGGGTCGGCGGTGATTCCAATGACGCGAAGGCGGGCTCGCTCTTTGGCTTCTTTGACTTCAAAAGCGGCGATCGTGCGCCAAGGGTGATTCTCGATCCCAGCACAGGACGCGTGCTTCAGCAGATGCCCTAACCCATCCATCAATCTTCAGTAAAGCTGTCCACCTCTGGCTCGTCCCGTTTCGCCCCGTGGGACGAGCCAGTTCCTTTTTTACTGTTGCGGCTCCAAAATCAGTTTCTGCACCCGCCAATTCAGCAGCTCCGCCACGTACAATTCATTCTCCGACGGGCACGCAATTTCGTGTATCCATCCGAACTGCTTGAGCTGCTTGCCCGATTCTCCCAGCATCCCCAGTACTTTTCCGTCCAAGCTGAGCTTGTAAATCCGCCCCGGGTACGCATCCGAACTATAAAGCACCTGATGCGGCCCCGGCGTGATGCAAATCGCCCACGGCGCTCCCGGCGCCATCGTGCCTTTCAGCGCGCTAGGGTCCGCCGGCATGTTGCCAATCGCCGGACGCGCATTCGGCGGCGCCGGCACGTCAATCGCAATCTGCCGCAAAAATTTTCCGTCGCCGTCGAACACCTGTATTCGTCGGTTGCCGCGATCCGCCACGTAAACATTTCCCTGCGCGTCCACCGCGATGCTATGCGGCGTATTGAACTGCCCCGGACCTGTGCCCGGCTCGCCCCAGGACATCAGCCAATCCCCATCTTTATCCACCTTCGCCACCCGCGAATTGATGTACCCGTCGCTGATGTACGCATTTCCCGCCGCGTCCCACGCCACGTCCGTCACTTGCCGGAATATCCCATCCACCGGCGGCAGCGGCGACTTCGGGTGCGCGAGCGGCCCGGTATGCTCGTCCGACGCCTCCTGCTTGCGCCCAAACACCATCGCCACGCGTCCCTCCGGATCGAACTTGATCACCATGTCCGACCCTTTATCCGTCACCCATATATTGTCTTCCGCGTCGACCTTCACCGTGTGCGCGAACGACCACGCGTACAAATTGTGTCCGATCTCGCGGATGTAATTTCCGTGCGCGTCGAATTCCAGCAGTTGCGCCGCCGCCGCTCCATACGCCGGCCCACTCGTATTGCCGCGCGAAAACACAAACACATGGCCCTTCGCATTCACCGCCACGCCGGACACTTCGCCCAAATACATGTTCGTCGGCATCTTCAAAAAGTTTGCCACCGACCGGTAGGGAATCTCCGGCACCGCTTGCTCTTGCGCGTAAACCAACCCTGCCATCAGCAACATCGCCGTTAACACCAACATGCAGCGCTTCATCTTCATCCTCCGCAACACAATCTGGCCCGTCTGCGCCACCTAGATATGCCCAATCGCATTGAAAGTACAGTCCTCTTCGCATCCACGCACTTTCGCTCTGTATTCGCCATATCAATAGGGCACGCCCCTTGGTACTCGGCCGCAGCCAATGTACAATTTTGGAACTACGCCAAGCTCATGGAGTGGCTTCCTCACCTTCGGTTTGATTTCGCTCCCGATTCGCTTGTCTCCTGCGGCGCGTACTGAGCGCATCAGCTTCAATCAATTGCACAGAGAGTGTCACACGCGCCTGAAGCAGCCGCTCTTTTGCCCCACGTGCAATCGCATGGTGGAGCGCTCCGAAATCGAGAAGGGCTATGAATACGAGAAAGGCCAATACGTCCTGTTCAGCGAGGAAGAACTGAAGAAAGTCGAGCCGGAATCCACCCGCTCCATGGAAATTCTGGAATTCGTCAAGCTCGACGAAATCGATCCCGTTTATTTCGACGCCTCTTATTATGTCGCGCCCGACGAAGGCGGCGAAAAAGCCTATCGCCTGCTCACCGAAGCCATGCAGCAAGCCGGTTACGCCGGAATCGCCAAAGTCAGCATGCACAATCGCGAGAACATCGTCATCATCCGCCCGCGAGATGGTGGCCTCACCCTCCAGACCATGTTTTATTCCAACGAAATCCGTTCCGCCGAGTACGGCAACGCCGCCAAGGCGGAGATCAAAGATCAGGAGCGCACTCTGGCGCGCCAACTGATCGAAAATCTCGCCACGGGTTTTGAGCCGGAAAAGTACAGCGACACGTACCAGGACAGCCTGCGCTCTTTGGTCGACGCCAAAATGGCCGGCAGGGAAGTCACCGCCGTGCAACATCACGCCGTCGCGCCGGTGATTGATTTGATGGCTGCGTTGAAGAAGAGTCTCGAAAAGAGACCGCCGGTGCCGAGCAAGAAGCAGCCCCAACTATTTGAATCGCAAAAGAAGGAAGCGGCCGCGGCAGGCCCCCGCGCCGTTAAGTCCCGCCGCAAAGTCGGCTAAACTCTTCGCCGTCCCGGTCTTACCATTTCAACAGAATCAATTCCGAACAGAATCCCGGCCCCATCGCGCCCAGAATCCCATACGTTCCCGGTTCCGGTCGGTGATTCGCCATCACGTCTTCCAGCACCAGGAGCACCGACACCGAAGATAGGTTCCCAACCCTAGCCAGGCACTCCCACGATGCTTCGAGCTCGCCATTCGTCAGCTCCAGTGCCTCTTCCACGGCCTCGAGGACTTTCGGTCCGCCGGTATGGAAAATCCAGCTCGAAATATCCTTCTTCGTCAACCCCAAGTCGCCCAGGAACTGCTCCGCGTCCCGCCCCAAGTTTTGCTTCACCACGTCCGGAACGCCCGGCGACAGCACAATTTGAAAGCCTTTCTCGGAAATGTCCCAGCCCATGGTGCGTTCCGTATTCGGATAGAACGTCGAACGCGTGGCAATGATTTCCGGCCCCTGAAAATCTCTTTCGTCGCCGGTGATCACCACCGCCGCCGCTCCATCGCCAAAAAGCCCCGCGGAAATCAAATTCGCCATCGACAGATCGTTTCGCTGAATCGTCAACGAACAAAGTTCGACCGCCAGCAGCACCGCCGTATGCCCCGGAAAGCCGCGCACGTAATCCGCCGCGCGCGCAATTCCCGCGGCTCCGGCCACGCAGCCCAAACCAAACAGCGGATTCCTCTTGATGTTCGGGCACAGGCCCAGCCGATTCACCAGCCGCGCATCGAGCGACGGGCTCGCGATTCCCGTCACCGACACCACAAAGATTGCGTCCACTTCGCGCGCCGGAAGCCCGATCGGCTTCAGCGCCGCGTTGATCGCTTCTTCGCCGATGTCCAACCCCGTCTCGATCCACACGTTGTTCGCTTCGCCCCAGGTCGAAAGGCCATAATAGCCCTCGAGCGGCATAGACATGTAGCGCCCGCGCACTTTCACGTTCGAGTGCAGCTTGTCCAGCACTTCCGGCCTTTTCAAGCGCTCGCCCCAATATTGCTTCAGCGCTTCGACCAGCACTTCCTGGCTAAAGTAGTGCTTCGGGAACGCGCCGGCAACGCTCGCGATTCTCATCCGCCACCTGTCCTCTCATTTTCTCGTCGCCAACCGCCTGCCTGCGCGCGCATCTGCCGCTGAACTTCTCAAGCTTAAGCAACCTTCTCCGCGCGTTCGGGCGAGTTAGCCTCCATCACTGATGGAACCCGCACCGGCGCCATCCAGTTGTATTGCCTATCCCGGGTTTTCTGGTACCACCGTTCCCTTGCTCGGTTAATTCTATCTTTCGGCGCGTTTATCTCAAATACTAATCTTGCGGCGCGCCCCGTTCGTCAAACCTTCGCGCATCTCGCCGCACTTCGTCCGTCGCTGCACCTGAAGTAACACACGCGCCGGCAAACTGCTCTGCTTGCCTCGCAAGCCTTTCGCGGTCTCAGCCCTGCGAACGCAACACTACAATGTCACCCGCTTCTGCCGCGGCCGCTCTTCCTCGCGCACGTCCGTGCGGACCTCTTGTTCTTCCTGGTCCCCGGCGCGCTCGACGCCATCGACGATCTCCGCTTCGTAATCCTGTCCCTCTTCCGCCAATTCTTCCGCGCTCTCCGAATCTACGTCTTCCACAGCCGACAGCCCTTCAGTATCCCCCGACTGTCCGGCGGCAAAGGTAAGCTCGTGTTCGCTCTCCGGAGTCAGCGCGGTGCCGCCGGAATCAAGTCCCCGCGAAAGCCGCGCGCCCTTCGCCACTCGATTCTTCGCGGCGCGCTGCCTGGCCGCCTGGGCGGGTCTTTTTGTCAGTTTCTTTTTGGCGGCTGTCTTCTTGCGGCGCGCCTTTTTCGGCGCAGCCCGTTTCTTATTCCTTTTTCGACTCACTTTTTTCTTGGCCATGGCCGGAAGTGTACCACCGCGGGACGCGCCCCGACAACGAGCGCACCGCCGCGCCCGTCTGCCGCCGAACGGCGGCTTTATTGCTCCCATCTTTCGATATTTTTCTAGTTGGGGTATTCGCGCTCGCCGAATTTGAAAACCACTCCCGCCGAGAACCATAGGTTGTTCTGGTGAACTTGGAAGAAAGGTGTTCGATAATAATCCATTTCGAACGCCCGCACCGACCAGTGCCGGTCGACGTTGAAATCCAATCCCCCGCCGGTACGGAACGAGAATCCGTTCTCTGAATATCTCTGTCCCCCCGGAGTCAAATTCAAATCCAAACGCGAAGCTCCAAACAAAGCCTCTGCGAACGGATTGAGCGCTTGATAGCGCCGGTAATAAAATCGTCCCCCGATATGATCCCCATAGAGTCTCGTATTGCCGCCGCTGACGGACGCGAATTGCTCGTTTCCGTCAGCGTATATTTGCAGCCAGGACGTCACATTCACGCCGATCGACCCGTAATAACCGGCGTAATTCGGCCAGCCCGACGAGTTGAACTGCGTGTCATCAAACCCGCCGCCCAGCTCGATCGTCAAACCCCGATGCACGCCTCGCTGCACCTGCCCGTACGCCGGCAACGCCATGCAAGCCACCGCGCACGCTACTGCCAACTGCCTCAGCATATCTCAACCTTTCCAGCCCCACGGGGCCTTCGCAATATTTACCGCACAGATGCCGATCTGTGAGTGAGACTACGCTGGGCTACTTCTCGTGCCGTTCCAACCGTTACTCGCAGCTTCGAGAAGCGGCAACGTGACGCGCCGCTTGAGGAGCCCTCTCTTGCCGCTTGAAACCGTTTCTCGCCTTGACCCCATTTGAGCAAAAGCTGGAACCATCTCTAGAGTGACAATTTCCCCCGCAACTTTCAACCGCTTTGCGCCTCTTGCCGCCAACTCCTTACCAGGTCACCTGGCTCGTCGAAAAGCTCCCTCGTCTTCTCGCACCCCACTTGCACTGCACCGCCGCGCCAAAAAGTTAGATGCTCTGGCCTCGATCCCAGCCAATTCCGCCTCATTCGGTCGTGGGATTCGTGGAGGGCAGCTTTGTGCCATCCGCCTTTTTTTTCTTCGCGGTATTCCTAACGGGATGGGTTTCGCTTTTGTAGCGGCCGCTTTGCGCCGCCATGGAGTCGTCTTAAGAAGTTTTTCCTACGGCGCGGCGCGCTCACTCGCGCCCACGAGCTTCTGGAACTCCGGATCGCCGTGCAGACATTCGAGATCCGAATCCTGAGCCGCCCAATGCCGGTTCCCGTATCCCGCGGCGATGGCCTTTTTGAGCGTCTCGAGCGCTTCTGCTTTTCTTCCCAGTACTCCGTACGTACACGCCGCATTGTAGAGCGTGTTGGCGTCGCCCGGGCGAAGCGCCACCGCCGTCTGCAGGTGGCGTATGCTTTCATCCGCGTCCTGCCCGAAATAGGCGAGATTCGACGACAGCAATATCCGCGCGCGCACATCTTCCGGCACCAGCTCCAGTTGCTGACGCAGCACCTTGGTCATTCGTTCCCGCACGCGTTCCGCCTCTTTTTTTCGTCCCAGTCTCTCCAGCGCATGTTGAAACGGAATATAAACGTTGTAATCGTCCCCATTCGCTTCGATGGCCCGCTCCGCCAGCGCCGCAGCCTCTTCGTTGTGCCCCGACGCGAAATACGCGCGCCCCAGGATGTTCCACGCTCCTTCGCAGTCGGCCTTGCGTTCGATGGCGCGCCGTGCCAGCAGCGCCGTCTCCTCGAATTTCTTCTGCGCATAGAACAGTCGCGCCCGCGCCACCAGCACCTCGGGCTGGTCCGGTGCTAGCGCCGTAGCCCGGTCGCACGCCGCCAGGCCGCGTTCAATCCAGTTCGGATTCTGGTCGCGAATCTCGTAGGTCAGTCCGCACAAATGGGCAATCCCGGCGTGCGCCAGCGCGAAATTCGGGTCCAGCTGAATAGCCTGCTCGAACATCTGCAGCGCGTAGTCCAGATTCTCGCGCCGCGTATAACTTCTTCCGCGCAAATAAAAATCGTACGCCTGCGGGTTCTCCGTCGGCTTGTGCGCAATGATTTTTTCTTCCTGCGGCGTCAGCGTGATGCGCAGCGCCTGCGCGATGCTCCGCGCGATCTCCTCCTGAATCGCGAACACGTCCTCCAGTTGCCGGTCGTAGCGCTCCGCCCACACCGAATGCCGCGTCGACGCCTCCACCAGTTGCGCCGTAATCCTCACCCGGCTGCCCGCGCGCCGGATCGACCCTTCCAAGACGTACGCCGCGCCCAGTTGTTGCCCCACCTGCTGCGCCGTCACCGGCTTGTCGCGGAACGCCAGCATCTCCGAGCGCGGGAAAATTTCCAGTTGCGCGATCTTCGAAATCTCCGTGACGATATCTTCGGTAATTCCGTCGCGAAAATATTCGTCCTCTTTCGCCCCGCTCTGGTTTTCGAAGTACAGCACCGCCACCGATTTCTGCTTCACCGCCGCGGCCGCATTCGCCGCCGGGCCCGAATCGCTCTTCTGCGCCACCGTAGGCCGCCGGCTCGACTCGATGTCCCGGCTCAGCCGCTTCAGGTCCGCGCGCAATTCCGCCGCCGTCTGGCAACGCAGGTCCGGCTCCTTTTCCAACGTCTTCGCCAGAATGTTTTCCAGCGCCAGCGGCACTCGCGCGTTCAACTCTTTCGCCGAGGGCGGCGCGGCATGCAAAATGCCGTCGAAAATCACCGCCGAGGTCGCCCCGGAGAAGGGAACTGCTCCCGTGGCCATTTCGTACAGCACCACGCCCAGCGAAAATAAATCCGAACGCGCATCCAGCTCTTCTCCGCGCGCTTGCTCCGGAGACATATACGCCACCGTGCCCATCGAGCTTCCCGGACTGGTCAGTTGCTCTTCCCCCAGCACCCGCGTTTTCGTGTGCATGGAGGTAATGTCCACCGACTCCGCGGAAGGCTTCGCCGTTGGCGTCAGTTTGGCCAAGCCAAAATCCAAAATCTTCGCCTGTCCGCGCTCCACCAGAAAAATATTCGCCGGCTTGATGTCGCGGTGGACAATTCCCTTGGCGTGCGCCGCATCCAGCCCGTTCGCGATCTGAATGCCGATTTCCAGCAAGTCCGAAATCTCGATGGGCTTCCCGGCGATGCGGTGTTTCAACGTCTGCCCTTCCAGCAGTTCCATGCCGATGAACGGCCGGCCTTCGAATTCTCCAATGTCGTAGATCGTGCAGATGTTCGCATGGTTGAGCGCCGAGGCCGCGCGCGCTTCGCGCCGGAATCGCTCGATCGCTTGCAGGTCTTGCGAAATGTCGTCTGGCAGGAATTTCAGCGCGACGTTGCGGCCCAGGCGCGTGTCTCGCGCCTTGTACACCACGCCCATTCCTCCGCCGCCCAGTCTTTCCAAAACGCTGTAGTGTGAGACGGCGCTGCCAACAATCGAGGAAGTGTCAGGCATGGGCAGCACATTGTACGCTAGCCCCCTCGCGCCCGCAATCGCGCCCCGCGCCGATGTCCTGGCCCTCATACCCACTGCATCAGCCGGCGGCTAGCGTACTGCTTTCGATTTCTGTCGTTTAGGAGACCGTTTCGCCTTGTTTTCCGCCCAACGTCGCGTCGCGCCTTTCCTGGCGTGCATCTGCATTTGCTTTTCAACCACGCCTGCGTCTCGGTATCTGTGCAGCGGGGCCACGGACAGTTCTCGAAAACTCAGTGGGTCCCTCAGGTTCTGCAGTTCCCGGTAATAGTAGAGCGCAGTTGGATGTTTTCCTTTGAACCTCAGCCTTTTCAGGAATTCGATTTCTTCCCCCGTCGCATCACCCCTCAGGGAAGGGCTCCGCAGGAATTCTTTGAAGCCCGCTTCCTCCTCGGAAGACTGCCCGGCTTCCTTTTCAATGAACTCGAATCTCTTGGGACTCCCTGGCGCAAGTCGGCGGTTTAACACAATCTTTATCGCGAAGGTTACCACATCGATGTCCCACGACTCGATCAGCGGGTCCAGGAAGGAGACGCAGTTTTCCACCGATACGTGGAAGAGATCCGTGTCCAGAAACTCCAGGATGAAGACCCGCATTTCTTCGTAGCTTCGGCCACTCAGCCGCGCCACCTGATGCAGCCAATTTTCGCTCTCCAATTCCTCTCGGGCGACTTTCTTGACGACATCCAGCAGCTTCTGCGTGACGATGCGCTCCACGATGCCAAAAGGCTGGCCCTCGAAAATCGCGCGTACCTCTTTCTCTCGCTGGCGTGCGCATTTGCGCAGAATCAACTCGCGAACTTCTTTCAGTAGCGGTGCGGGCGGGTCCGCCAAGCTTTTCCTCAGTTCTTCCTTGCGTTCGTGCTCCGCCAGCCGGGAAAGATGATGAGCGGGAAGCTTCAAGAACTTGCCCATCTTGTCGTAAATGTCCGTGCGATCCGGCGCGGGAGGCAATTTCTTTCGCGTCAGCAGTTGCGAAATATAGGACTCCGTCACTCCGGCGGCAGCCGCCAGGTCCTTCTGCTCCAGTCCCGCTTCTTCCAGCCGCTGTTTCACCGCCAGGCAAACGTCCATAGAAACCCTCCTCCACTTCACTCGATTGATTAACCACTGAAAATACTTGCAGATTGCACTTGACACGTCAAGTTAATTAACTCAGTATGGTTAATGTACTGAGGGAGTCTTAAGGTAATCTAAACTAATCGAGGTTATCTGTTTCGGCCCTTGGCCACAACAACCAAGGAGGTTGTCATGCATGCACGCAAAGTTTCTGTGCAGTTGAAGCCCAACAGTGTCGCGGAATTCACCCTGCGGATGGAGAAGGACGTTCTTCCTCTTCTCCGCAAACAGAAGGGCTTCCAGGACGCCATCACCTGCGTCACCACCGGCCAAAAGGAAGCGTTTGGAATCAGTCTGTGGGAAAACCAAGAGAGCGCGGACATCTATAACCGCGGACCCTACGCCGAAGTGACCAAGTTCCTGGCGGGAGTGGTTGACGGAATTCCTCAGGTCGATAGCTACGAGGTTTCCAACTCGACGTTCCACAATATCGCCGCTGCTGCCGCGACGGCCAAGAACTAAAGGAACCATTCTCTGGGTGGGGCGGGAAGATTCCGCCCCCTTCAGTTTTCGGCGCAAGGCAGCCTTCGGTTCCAGATTTTCAATAAAGGAAAAATAGCGTGCGCCCATTCCTCCGCCTCCCAGTCTTTCCAAAACGCTGTAGTGTGAGACGGTGCTGCCAACAATCGAGGAAGTGTCGGGCATGGGCAGCACATTGCACGCCACGATTTTTGCCGTCGCAATCGCCGTCCCGCGTCAAGAGTGGTTTTACCCAACATGGCCACTTGGTGTTACGATTCCCTCATCGTCGGCATGCCCATTCCGTCTCGACTTCCGGTTTGCCCGTCGTCCGTCCAGAATCGTCATTTCTCTCCCCCTAATTCTTCGGAAGCGACCTTTTGGGCACCCTCGGGGATTTCGCTTGTTCGCGCCACTCTGGCTTATACTTCTTCGAAATAAAACCGAGCATTCCCGGTCGGACTGAGGCTGCCGTGGAGTCATTAGTTTTAGCGTGGAGGATCTTGCGATGATCGAGAATCACACGGCTCTGAAACCGAACATTCGCAATCGGACGTCACTGTTGCCGTCCGTTCTTTCCAGGCTCGTTCGGATTATCATAGCCACATGCGTTGTTGCTGCGTTCGGCAGCCACGCATTTGGATCGAAAAAGCAGCACCGCACGAATAAGCCAGCAACATCGAAAACGCTGGTCGCAACCGAGGGCGTGGAGCACCTTGGCAGGGTCGCCAGTGAGCCCATGGTCGTCGAGCTGAGTGACGGTACGCTCTTCGTGAGTGGCTACGACAACAACGCCGAAGTGAGCCCCGGCCTGTGGCGAAGCCGCGACCATGGCGCCACATGGGAGAGCGTGGACGTCGGCAAAAAGACGGATGGCGCGATTGGCGACTCCGACGTGGATCTCGCGGTCGGCCTTGATGACACCGTCTACTTTGTCGCAATGAGCTACGACGGCAAGAGGCACGAGGGTACTCGCATCGCGGTCGGCGCCAGCAAGGATGCAGGAGCGACATGGACCTGGAAAGTTTTGTCAGAAGACCGTTTTGATGATCGCCCCTGGATTGGAGTCGCGCCGAATGGAACCGCCCATGTGATTTGGAATGACGGAAACGGCGTCCGTTATGAGGTTAGCCAGGATCGTGGGACCACTTGGAAGGAACGGCCCCGGATCAACGACCAGGGTGGCTCCAGCCATCTTGCGATCGGCCCGCATGGCGAAATCGCAGTTCGTATCACTCCGCTGTCCGCGTCGGGCAATAAATTCACGCCGGGCGTCGACCTGATTGCCGTCAGCCGAGATGGAGGCAAGTCATGGCGGAAGCACCCGGCACCGGGAGAGCGCGATTGGAGTTCTGACCCAAACAAGGGAACTCCACGCTGGGTGGAACCGGTTGCTTGGGATGCGGACGGCGCCCTCTACTATCTTTGGGGCTCCCAAAAGGGCCTGTTGCTGGCGCGATCGCGGAATCAGGGCAAGACCTGGACCAACTGGCATATCGTGGAAAGCGATGAGGTTTCCTACTACCCGTATTTGATCGCTCGCGGCCATGGCGAATTGGCAGCCACATGGTCCTCAGGCAAGGACGACACTTTGCGGGCCCATGTAGCCGCGATCCATGTTGGTCACGGTAAAGCGCTGCCTCAGGTCATCGAATCGCAACCATTTCAAACTGACATTTGGAACCGGGATCCGGTGGTGCATCGAGCCACGGCAGGCGAGTACATACCGATCATATTTCTCCGCGCTGGTGGACTGGGTGTTGTCACCACGATTGCGAGCGTTACTGGAATAGAGGAAATCGTGGCTCGCCAGAGAGCCGGAATAACTGCCATTCAGGGTAAGCATGAGAAGCGTACGGGGTTTAAATGGTGGAAGTTTGTAGAGCGCTGAGGCCACATCTCGTCATGCCCAAACGCGCCGCGCAACCCGCTTCGCTCCCCGCGATTTTCAATCGCCTCGAAAAATTCTACGGCAAGCCCAAGCTCCTGCATCCCACCGACCCTTACGAAATGCTTCTGCATCGCAACTGCGGCTACCCGCAATCCGACGAACGCTGCGACAAAGGCTTTCGCGCGTTGAAAAAAGAAATCGGCCTCGCCCCGCAAAAAATCCTCGACGCCCCCGACGCCAAGCTCCGCGAAGTCATGCGCCCCAGCGTCATGAAACCGGAACTCACCGCGTTTCGCCTGAAGGAAATCGCGGCGCGCGTCCTCGACGAATTTTCCGGCGACATGCGCGCCGTCCTCAAGCGCCCGCTGCCCGAAGCCAAGAGATCCCTGAAACAATTCCCAACCGTCGGCGATTCCACCGCGGAGAAAATCCTGCTCTTCACGAAAACCGCTCCCGTCGCCGCCATTCCTTCCAACGCCGTTCACACCGCACTTCGCCTCTTTGGCGGCGATCCCGCCTGGGCCACCACCAAATGGAACGCCGGCTACCGTTTCGCCCAAGAAGCCCTGCGCTCCGCATTTCCCGAAAATCTCGGCGCCCAGCTCCGCGTCTATCTTCTTCTCAAACAGCACGCTCAGGAAGTTTGCAAACTCGCTCGCCCTCTTTGCGATCAGTGTCCCGTCTCCTCCGCCTGCCCCTATTTCCAGAATAATCTCGCAAAATAAAAATTCCCCTTGCCGCCGCGCCTGCGCGCGAAGCAAACTCTCCCAGTCCAGTCCGCATCGTAAACTCGGGGCACTCAGCATCAGGCGAAACTACACTTCGAAATTCTTTTGTGAACGTGCGAGCGTTTTTCTGGGACCGGAATAAATACGGAATAAACAAATGTACCGGCGCGCCTTCTTCCTCATCGTAATCGCGGCCCTGCTCGTCGAAATCACGTCTTGCGGCGGCAGCGCCAGCGCTCCGCCCGTCAGCGTCAACGTCAGTTCCGGCGCCACAACTATCGCCGTAGATGGGATCGTATTCTTCTCCGCCACCGTCCTGAACAGCAGCAATCAGGCCGTCACCTGGGCCGTCGCCGGCGGTGCGAGCAATGGCACCATCAGCGCCAATGGGGAATACATCGCGCCCGCAAACGTCCCCACTCCGCCGACCATCACCGTCACCGCCACTCCGCAAGCGAACACCTCCGTCAGCGGGCAAGGAAATGTCACCGTCACCATCGGCATCACCATCTCGACTCCCGACCCCACGGTGCTGCCGCTGCAGACTTCGCCGTTCACCGCCAACGTGCTGGGCGCCACGAATCAGAACGTCACTTGGGAAGTCAACAGCATCCCCGGTGGCAGCGCGTCCGTTGGTACCATTTCAACCAGCGGCGTCTACCAGGCGCCTGAATCTCTTGCTGTGAACTCCTCCGGCGACGCCATCACCACCGCCGTTGTCACCGTCGTCGCGCAAGCGAACACCGCGATTTCCGCCTCCGAAGCGGTCACCCTTCTAACCAATAATCAGCAGGCGCAAAATCTGCCCATCGAACTCGGCACCTCCGGCGGCAACGCCAACGATAAAACCGTCAACGAGTGCGCCAGCGGCACCCTCGGCTCTCTCGTCGTCCGTGCCGGAACGCAATACATCCTCAGCAACAATCACGTCCTCGCCGACGAAGACACCGGCAGCATCGGCGACACCATCATCCAGCCCGGCCTCATCGACACTGTCACTCCGTGCTCTTCCGCCGGCGCGAATACCGTCGCAAATCTTTCGCAATTCATCACTCTGCAACAGCCCGCTGGTTGCAACTCGAACTGCACTCCTCCCGCCGACGCCGCCATCGCTCAAGTGGTCACATCTCCGGCCAGCGTCGATTCCACCGGCGCCATCATCCAACTCGGCGACACCACCAACGCATCCGGCGTGCCCACCGATGAAGCTCCCGCCAGCACAGTTCTTCCCGCATCTTCGCTCGTTCCCGACAGCACCGCCGTTGCCAAAAGCGGCCGTAGCACCGGCCTCACTTGCTCCACCGTCGAAGCGACCGACTTCGACGTCTCCGTCCAATACACTGTCGGTCTCGGCGGCGGGAGTTTCACCGCACTCTACGACAATCAAATCGCCGTGAACGGCGGCTCCTTCAGCGCGGCCGGCGATTCCGGTTCGCTGATTGTTTCGCAAGCCGGCGCGCAGCCCGTCGCGTTGCTCTACGCGGGCTCTTCCGACGAGACCGTTGGCGCGCCCGTCGCCACCGTTCTCGCCAATCTCGGTGACACCAGCAATCCCCAGAATTTTCCTACGTTCGTCGGCCCCGCCACGCGCAATGCCGTCGTCGGCTGCACTTCTTCCGGCGCCGAGGCCTTCGACGCCACCGCGCAAGCGAGCGCCGCGCAACTTTCCGCCGCGCAACTTGCTCAGGCCGAAGCCGCGAAAAATCAAAACGCGCCGCAACTGATGTCCGATCCCGCGGTGCTCGCCGTCGGCGTTGCCGGCAGCCTCGACCGCACCGACCGTGCCGCTGTGGTTCTTTTCCTTCGCAAAGGTGAGCCGCTCGCGCACGCGATTCCGCACAACGTCGCCGGAGTTCCCACGCGCGTCGTCGCCGTCGTTTCGCTTCCGCAAACTGGCGTGCTCGATCAGCAATCCACCGCCGCGTTCATAAAAACTGCCGGCGCTCCCGCGCCCGCGAATCCCACGCCGCAGCAACTCGCCGCGGCCAAGACCGCCAAAGAAAAATATTCTCCGTCGCTGATGAAGCAACCCGGCATTCTCGGCGTCGGCGTCACTTCCAGCCTCGACAATCCCAGCGAAGCCGCCATCCTCGTCTTCGTCCAGACCGGCAAGCCGCACAATCCCATCCCTCTCGAGCTCGACGGCATCCGCGTGCGCGTCAAGTCCACCGACCAGTTCCGCGCCTACTCCTGGGGCCACCCCAAACCCCGCTCTTAGCATTTTTGCCTTCGGTGTCATCCCGAACCCGTTCGCGTGATTTGCGAACGGTGTGAGGGATCTGCTGTTGCCTTCGCCGTTGAATTTGTAGGGGCGACCCTTGGGTCGCCCGCGCGACTCCGCGAGTCGCGTCCCCCGCGCGCGCCCTGTCATCCCGCTTGCCCTGAGGAACGAAGGGAACCCGTTCGCGCCTCTCGTGAGCGGCGTGAGGGATCTGCTGTCGCTGTTGCCTTAATGCGTCATCCTGAGCCTGCCTGCCGCAGGCGGGCGCACCGAAGCGCGCATTCTGCGCTCCGGACGCTTCTGCGAAGGATCTCGCCGTGGCTTTGCCCGGGGCTGAACAATGACGCGAACGGTGTGAGGGATCTGCTGTTCCTGTTGCCTTATGGTGTCATCCTGAGCGAAGCGAAGGATCTCGCCTCGACGCAGTTCCGCCGGGCGAAGCGAAGGATCTCGCCGTGGCTTTGCTCGGGGCCTTAGGGGGTCGGGGCTTTAGCCCCGACGTAACGCAGTGCCGCCTTATTCCTTCCTATTCGCGCGTCTTCTGCGCGATGTTTTCGTTTCTCAGCGAACTGGGGAAGCTTTTGCTCTTTTGCCGCTGATCCTGTAGCGCAGACCTCGCGTTCTGTGCGACTCTGCGGCTTTGCTTATAGATTTGGAAATCGCCCGCGACCGCCAGCAGCGCCGCATCCATCGCGAGGTCCGCCCACTCCCCGCCTTGGCCGCCTCCAAAGCTCACGGGTAACACTTCTCAGGCGTCTTATGCGCTAGTGCGGGTGGCCCCGCCTTCGCTTCTTGCTTGGCTTTCGCCATGTCGGCAATCTCCTTCAACTTCTCTTGCCGTTCGTACCTGAGCACGTACCAATCTTTGAGCAACAGTTCGATTAGCCAAATTAGCTTGGCTGCTTCTTCTGGATCGACATCAACTATGACGTTGATGTCCTTCTCCATGTGAGCGCCAATGTTCCCAATCTTCCGCACGGCGTCAATGGCGCCCCACGTCTGGGGGTCTACGCGATCCCTAACAGCATCGATTTCCTGAAAGAGATTAGGCTTCGTTATTCCCCAAAAGTCCCGAATCATGCCTTGTAGGCATCGGCGAGAAAGGGTGGCAGAAGCTTTGGAGCTTAGGGCACTTATCAGTCAAGCTTCCGCGTAATCATCGAGAATCGCCCCCGGCACATAGGCCGGAAAGACCCTGGCAGCAGATGCAGGTATGAGTTGCCATTCCTTTTCAACCCCACCGGTTCCAACATCCGCGTTGGCGCGCGTAAAAATCGGGCTCATCGACGCAGACAGCGTGAATTGGCGACACTTAGGATTTGGGCAGACAGTGAACGTCATCTGAACCAGCTTTTTCCCGTGTACATTCGGAATTTGCAGGAACGCACTTTGTTGAGAATAATTGGCCTCAGTCACAATTGAATCACGATTGCAAAACGGACAGGTCCATTCAAGACGCATGCGCATCTCCGGGGAACGGATTAACAAGTCTTCCCGCGGCGGTCGACGAATTTGAAGCGTAGCACGTTTATAAGCCGCGTTAGCTAGCGCAATGGTAACATGGTGCCCACGAGGGTACGAAATGAAGTTTCCGAATTGGTTTGTCGTCGCATGGTGGGTGCTCTTGCTGATCCTGGCGTCAACATACGTAGGCTTCCGACACCGAGCACTGCTCGGGGGTCAGGTAACAGCCGTGGACACCTTGGTGCTCGCTGTCGCCTTGGCCCTCCTTGTGTTTCCGCTTTTCAAGGAAATGAGCATCTTTGGGGTCAGCTTCAAAGACAGGATAGACGGATTACGAAACGAACTGGTAGGCCTCCGCACGGAGCTCCACGCTTCAGTCGACGTGAAAAATCAGATATTCGTCCCGGCGCCCCCGCCAGACTCAGAGCTTCCGGCGATTGAGGAAAGAATCGAGCGGTCGTTAGAAAATGCGTTGAAATCCAGGGGAATCAAGCCCCCGGTTGTCTCTGACGAAGCGCTGAAAGTGCCGGACGATACAATGTTGCTTTTCCGTGCGCGCTATAATCTCGAACGCGAACTGAGGAGGCTTTGGCACCGGCGACTAGAAGGAAATTCACCCACTAGTCGGCGATTCACACCGACCCTACAAATTGCTCGGGTACTTGCGCAAGCGGGCCTGATAGATACGGCGACCGAGGCGGCAATCCGAGAGATATGGTCGGTGGCGGCGCCCGGCATTCATGGCGAACCCACCACTTCACTTCAAGTGGCGTTTGTCAAAGACGTCGCTCCGAGGATAATTTCAGCCTTGCGGGCCATTAGTTAGGTTTTTTTGCCTTGACGATTTCGTTATACAGTGGTACACATATATACGTGGTCTGTAAACTTCAGGCCACGAGCCGCCGCTTCCGGGCGGCTTCACTGTTTTCTAAGGGGGACACCTCAAAAGCGCCAGCGATGGACCCAGCAGCCATCCGCGCACACGCCGTTCATTCCGACCAAGGAGCGCTTTTCCCTTCGCCTTTCTTTCGTTTTTGCATTTCTAATCGCGTCACCTATGAAGAATTAGAACCTCACGCAACTCGCACAAAACAAACAGTCGGACCCATTTCTAATCGCGTCTTTTTACGCCTTTTGCAAACAATTTCGTCCCGCTTTCGAACACCAGCGGCGCGGCCTTCCCACCTGTTCCACTCGCCATCGTCTCTTGCTGGCCTCTGTCCACTGACCACTGATCACTCTCTTCCTAATCGCCAACCCAAATTATTAGAAAATCGTGTAAATCCCGCGCCATCAATCACTTCGCGTTTTCTAACAGGATTATTTACTTGATGCAGGTAGGGGGGCGGGCGTATGATTACCCCGTTCCCGAAGCCGCATCCCCGCCTATTGTATCCGAAAGCGCAGCGGCTTCCAGAGAGGAAGCGCATGACTGCCATCCTTGGGTTTAATTGCGCAGATGGTGTATTGATGTTGGCTGATACAGAGGAATGGACTTCGGAAGGAACCAAGTCGGAGTGTGAAAAAATCGCACGTTTCGTCTCGCAAAACGGCGGCGTGTTTCTAGTCGGGGGTGCCGGAGATTCCCATTTCATCGAATATGAAACCCAAAGATTGACAGATACCGTCCAGACTTTTACGTCTTGGAAAGAGCTATACGAGGTATTGAACAAAGAAGCCAAGACGTTTGTTAAGCAGAATCTCGCTCCGTATCGCGGCCTGTCTCAAGAGCCATCCGGCATCGCACTCTTGATTGCAGCTTATTACCAAAATGAAACTGCGCTATTCCGCTGGCAGCATGATGCCGTTTCGCTGCTTCCTCCATTTAGCGGAGCATCCGTAGGGTGTGGGTTCATCCAGACGCATCCGATGTTGCAGGACGTGAAGGATTCTCGCCTGACCTGTACGGCAACTCTCATTCACGGCGTAAGAATCATGCTCCACACGAAGCGTATCGTGCGGGATGTTGGAGGCAAAACTGAAGCGATGGCGGTATACAAAAATGGCGGCACGCAATGGTATGGCGATGATACGATGTTGCACTTACAGAATCTTGCGGCTCAAATAGAGAAGTTCCATTGCACTGGCCTTCTCCCGTATATCTCCTCTGACATCTTGAGCGACAAAGATGAGCAACACTTCTTAGGACAAATTACTTTGGCCGCAAGGGAATTTAGAGAGGAATATCAGCGAATCGTTAAGCCGTTAGCTGGTGGAAAGTCAAGATCGGTGCTGTAATCATGTGTCGCAGCGTATCGATGAACAAATCAGGCCGCTTCCGGCGATTGAATCGGAAGGCCATTTCTTCGCAGTAGGCTTGGAGATGCTTTGCACTAATTTTATGCCACGTGCCGACAACGCCGCGCTTCAAGAGCGAGAATGCGGATTCGACCGTGTTGGTGTGCGTGTCGCCATCCGTGTAAATCTTGAAGCGATGGCGAATCGTTTTGTGCTTCTTGTCGATTCCCATGCGCCGTGTCACTCCGCGATAAAGCCCAAGATCGTCGGTAAAGAGCACGTCCAAATCCTCGCTGATATTCTCACGGATGAACTGTTCGAGCGTTCCACCTGTTACGTCTTTGGCGTGGAAGAATCGCAAATCACCGCCGCGCTGACGGATTCCGATGACTGGCTCTTTCTTGGTGCCGCGTCCGCGCTGCGCGAGTCCATGTCCGCGACCGCCGACATACGTTTCGTCCACTTCGACCTTGCCGTCGAGCATCGGCTTGCTAGCTTCGACCATTGCTGCGCGGATACGATGGCAAAGGAACCAAGCTGTCTTGTAGCTGATTCCGAGCGTGCGCTGAATCTGGCAGGCCGACATGCCTTTCTTGGCTTCGCAGAGCAGGTAAGTAGCCGCAAACCACTTTTCCAGGGGCAAGTGGGTGTCATTGAAAATCGTTCCGGTAGTGACGGAGAATTGATAGCCGCATGAGCCGCACTCGAATTGTTTACGAGACTCCAGGTAGCAGACCTGCCGCTCTTTGCAGCGCGGGCAAGTCACGCCTTCGGGCCAGCGCAACTTGGTCAGAATCTCGCGGCACTTCTCATCGGTCGAATAGCGGTGCAGCATCTCTAGGAGAGCCATGAAAGCACCTCGCAAACCGAAGAAACAACGAACAGGGCGTCCGCTCGAAAACGTCCCATTGCGCAAGCTGGTGAAGGACGTGAAGCGCGACATCCAAGCCAAGCTGAAGCGGGACTAGGGATTACGTTCATGCAGGAACAGACTACCAAAACGCGCAACCTGTGTCAAGTAAATAATCCTGTTTTCTAATCGATAACTTTGGAAGCCTTTTTGGCCGCCAGCTCTTCCAAGTTACCCGCAATCAGGACCTGGCATTCGTCAGGACTGCGACGGGGCGGGTTTCGCTTGCATTGCTCGAATTGCGGGGGTACCGTAGGGTGCATGAACCCCATACAAGCGGTCTGCGACGAATGCAAAAAGACTGTGGAAGCAAAAACGTTGCTCAGCGAAAACGAACTCTGGTTGGCGCTGAATCGCGGCGACGAAATCGAAGTCATGCATCTTGCCGATGATGTCCATCACACGTGGAAGCTCACCGGACAGGACAAAGAGAATCTGCGTAAGGCGCGCGCCGCAGGAGCAGTCTAACTCCTCCTGGCTGATTTCGTGTTCTAGCTCCTCCCTCCGCGCAGTCACTCCTCGCCGGTCGGCAAATTTTAGGAATTTCCGGCCTAAGGATTCTCTTCCACCCCGGTTGCTTCGGTTTCGCTCTTCGTATAGGCAAAGCGAATTACCCATGCACTTGGGAGATTCTTGCCGCTAAGGCTAGGGGACTTGAATTTCCACTCTCGCGCCGCGGCCATAGATAATCCGGCGAAATACCGGCTCGGCCCCGTAGAATCAAAGTTCGCTCCGACCACGTTGCCCAACGAATCCACGGCAACTCGCACTCGAACGCGAACCGTTCCCCAAATCGTGTCGCTGGCATTGCGAGGCACATCGGGCAGCTGGCGGTGAACAGCCTCGCCTCGTACGAGGCTGCCGGCCGCCGGTGAATGCAATGCCGGGGATGTGCCTGCCGCAGCATGGACATCCTTTCCTGCGGAGCTCCCCTTATCGAGGTGAGGGATCTGCATCGCCGAAAAGCTCTGCGCTTTCGCGGGGGCGACGTTTAGGGGTTTCGCATCCGATTGAAGTCCCGCCGAGCGAATCCGCCCCTTATTCGGGCCGTGATTAAGTAATGTTATTCCGAGAAGGATTGTTGCCACGATGAGGCTCAGCGCAGTTGAGGCTAGAGCGTAACGTCTCTTCGGGGGTTCATTCTGGCGAACCGGGGCCGCCTCTTCTTGTTCGGCAAAATGATTCCGCTGCAGGCGCACCTTTAACTCCGCGACATTCCAGCGGCGTTGAGGCTCCGGGTTCAGGCAATGGCGCGCGAGGTCACGAAATGACGCAGGCAAATTCGCAAGCAGGGAAACCTCTTCCTCGGCTGATTGCTCCGCGTTGGGCAAATGCGCGCTCAGGCATTCGACAAGCGTTACGCCCAACGACCACACATCGCTCGCTGGCGAGAGGACGCCCAGGGCGCGCTCTGGTGCGCAATAACGGCTCTGTCCGCTCAGCTGCACCACGGATTCGTCAATGCGGCAAATGCCGTCGCTGGAGAGTTTCACCTGATCGCCGATGGCCATGATGTTCGATGGCCGAATATGCCCGTGCACGAAGCCTTTGCTGTGAATATAGCCAAGCGCTTCCAAGATTGGACCGAGCATATCTCGCGTTTCCAGCGGCAAAAGAGACCGCTCCCGCAGGATATCGGCCAGGTTTTCGTCGGCACATTCCATGACTACATAAAGCATGGCTGCGTTGTCCATCTTGCAGCGATCCATCTCGAAAATGCGCAGCAGGTGCGGATGCGAAAGCCTCGCAGCCAGCCTCCAGCGGATAAGTTGCGCCTCGGCATTTCCGGGGGGCGCCTCAACCAATTTGATCGCCGCCCGCTGGTTTTTGCCCGCAGCATATTCCGTCAAGAACACGGCACTGTGCTGGGTGCCTCCGAGGTACTGCACGAGAGGAAATCGCCCATCGACAACTTGGCCCTGCAAATACTCTTGGACTTCGGTCATCTGATTCTCCCGAGGCCCACTCTGCTGAGCGAGCGCGAATTGGCACGCTCATCGATGCAAAGTGGCGGCCCTGAAAAGGCGCCAGCGGATTCAGCGCAGATGACGGGCCTCGAACCGATAGGTCGATCGTGGCCTCTGCAAGGTGCGCTCATCCGCACGACTACCCTGATTGTTGGCTGGGACTTCGCCGCTCTCGAAAGGCTGTTTTCTTCTCGCCCCTCGATCTCCTTAGAGGAACTGCCTGCATTATATCCGTATCGGTAAAAGAGAAAAGCAGAGAGTTTTGCAGCAGGGGGGTTGCAGTCGCCTCGCGGTCGCCTCCGAATGACGGAAATTCGCGGCCCGATCGCCTTCGCCTGGATATCTCCCGAGCTTCTCGCTAGGGCACACCCGGAAGGGTGAAGTCAGGAGACGGCGGCGAGATGAGGCAAACGGTTCATTGGGGCGGGCGAATGCGCATCCAGATGGCCGCGCCGGTGTGGTCTGTGAAGCAGATGTGCACGCCGGATATTTCGAGCGCCCCTTGATTGTTGTCGGCGAACTGAAGCGTGGCCACGATATCGGTGAAGGCGGCTTCGTCCCAGGGTTCGTACGGGGAAATTTCCAGGGTCTGCGCCGCCAAAACGCCAAGCACGTGTTTGCGAATCTCCGGCTGATTTTTCGAAGAAGGGCCGTAGCGGCGAATCGTCACCAGGGCGACCGGCGCACCGAGCAGATCGGCGATGGAAACGGGACGATACGAGGCGAGATGGGAAAATTTCGCGTTGCTGGTTGCGCGGCAACTCTGACCGAAAGGCGGCGCGAGACCGACTGCGGGCGCAGCGGCGTGTTTTGCGAAGACAATCTTCGGCGGGCGCGTCTTCTGCTGCGCGAAGCTGCTCGCGCAGATCAGGAACGCCAGCGCGAGCAAGACAGATGACGCCCGTGAGAGACGCACTGGTTGGGTCTCCTCAAGGCAAAACCATCAGATTCCCCGCGGTCGCGATGAAATGCATCGCGAGTCAGTCGGAATGAGACGCGAAACGTGTCACTTCAAGTCGGGCGGGAGGGGATCGCCCCAGAGGTAGTGGGCGAACCAGTTGTAATTTTCCTGCGTGACGGCGCGCTGTTCCTTCGGCTTGGTGATGGGATGGCCGAAGCCTTCGTAGAGGACGAACTTCACCGGCACGCCGCGATCTTCGAGTCCGCGATAAAGCTCCCAAGAATCCGGCACTGGCACACGTGCGTCCTTGCTGCCCTGCTGAATGAGCGTGGGCGTGTGCGCGTTGTTGATGTAGGTGATGGGCGAAGTCTTTTTATAAATGGCGGGATCGCTCCAGGGCGTGGCGTGGAGATACTGGCGCGTGAAGGGCGTGATATCCGTGTTGACGTAGTAGGTCATCCAGTCGGAAATGCCCGCGCCCACGGAGACGGCGCAGAAGCGCTCGCTGAACGTGGTGATGAAGGCGGAGATGTAGCCGCCTTCGCTCCAGCCCATGGAAGTGACGCGCTTGGGGTCGATGTAGCCTTGCGAGATGACGTAGTCGACGCCGGAGATGACGTCGGCGTAATCGCCGACGCCGAGATTGCGCACGTTGAGGGCGCGGAATTTGGCGCCGTAGCCGGCCGAGCCGCGATAGTTGGGTTCGAGGATGACGGCGCCGCGGGCGGCGAAGAGTTCAACAGGATAGTAGCGGTCGGGCGAGCGCGTGGCTCGGCTGGTGCCCGTTGGCCCGCCGTGGATTTCGACCATGAGCGGATATTTTTTCGAGGGATCGAAATTCGCGGGCTTGATGAGAATGCCTTCGACGGGCGTGCCGTCGCCGGATTTCCATTCGATGACTTCGCGCGTGGCGAGGTGGAAATTGGCGTACTGCGCGCTGATGTCGGTGAGTTTCTTTGGCGCGAAGGAATCGACGGGTGAAACGTAGATTTCCGCGAATTCGTTGTCGGCGGCTTGCATGAAGGCGATCGTGCCGTAATCGTGAGTGAAGGAAAACCCGGAGGCGGCGATTTTGTCCGGAGAAGTGACGCGGGTGATGGCGCCGCTCGAGGGATCCACGCGGAAAAGATGATTGTAGGTGCGCTGCTCGGCTTCGAAATAAATTCCTTGCGGGGACCATTCGAGAAGGCGCGCGTCTTCGTCGAAATTCGCGGTGAGGATTTTCGGAACGCCGCCGCTGGCGGGAACGACGTCGATGACGGAGTTCGCGTAGAAGAAATAGGGATTGCCGTTCTGGCTGTTGTAGGCGATTTGCGAGCTGTCGGGCGACCAGACGGGATTGGAGTTGGGGCCGGGCGCGTCGGTGAGCTTCTTCACGGATTTGTCGGCGAGGGTGAGGATGTAGATATTGGCGGTGCCTTCGTCGGCGAGCGCGGGATCTTTGGTGGCGTCGAAGGCGATGCGCGAGCCGTCGGGGGACCAGCGAAAGCCTTGCACGGTGAAGTCCTGGCCGGAGGTGAGGCGCGCGGGCTTGGGAAGCTCGGAGGTTTCTGGCGCGGGCACGTCGATGAGCCAGAGATGAGACATGGTGTAGTCGCCGTCGATGATGTGGTAGTCGCCGTATTTTTTCACGCGGGCTTTGTGGGCGTCGGATTCGGGATCGGAGGAAATGAAGGCGATGTGCTTGCCGTCAGGGGAGAAGTCGAATCCATCGACGCCGGTTTCGACGTTGGTGATTTGGCGGGCTTCGCCGCCGTCGGGAGAAATTAAATAGAGCTGGGCGGTGTCTTTTTTCGCGTCGGGCAAATCGGATTCACGCGAAGAGAGGAAGGCGAGCCATTTGCCGTCGGGTGACCAAGTGGGATCGGTGCTGGATTTTTTGCCTTCGGTGAGCGGATAAGTTTGGCCAGTGGAGGGAACGGCGATCCAGATTTGCTGGACGAAAGCGTTTTCGTCCCAGTCGGTGTGGGTGAGTTGGTAGGCGACGAAGCGGCCGTCGGGCGAAATTTGCGGATTAAAGGCGGACTTCATTTCCATGGCCTGCTGGATGGAAGGGACGGAGGGCGCGGAGGAGTCGGACTGGGCGGCGGCGAGACCCGGCAGGAGAATTATTGCGAGAAGGAAAAGATAGCTGCGTGAAACATTCGTTTTCATTTGTGCGACTCCAATCTTCGGTGCGCTGGATTTGCCGCGCGAGTATACTACGCAGTTTCATGCGAGGAGAAATCATGAAGCGGTACCGGCGGGGAATTTGCGGGGCGGTGATGGTGGTGTGCGGCCTTTGCCTTGCGTCGAAGACGGCGCGGGCGACGGATTTGCAACTGATTCCGCAGCCGAGGGAAGTGAAGGAAGCAGGCGGCGCGGCTTTTACGGTGACGCGACACACGCGCATCGTGGTGGACGAGAAATTCGGGCGGGAATTCCAGGGCGCACAGGTGTTGTCGGACGAAATCGAACGCTGGACGGGATGGAAGCCGAAGATTTCGGATGCGCGAGAGATGCCGGGCGGGTCGGACATTATTTATATCGGCGACGCGACGGGGGATTCGCGGTTGCGGGAGGCGCTGGGCACGAGCGGGCTCGCAATGCAGAACGGATTCGACGCGCAGGGCTACGCGATTTCGGCGGACAGCCACAGGATTTTGGTGGGAGGCGCGAGCGAGCAAGGCGCGTTTTACGGAGTGCAGACGCTGCGGCAATTGCTGCGACCGGATGCGAACGGCGGGCTCGCGTGCGTGGCGGTGGGGATTCGCGATTGGCCGGCGATGAAGTGGCGCGGGGTGAGCATCGACATCAGCCGCGGACCGATTCCGAAGCTGTCGTTCATGGAGCAGCAAATTCGCGTGCTGGCGGCCTATAAGCTGAACATGTACGCGCTGTATATAGAGGACGTGTTCACGGTGGCGGGGAATCAGATTTTTGCGCCGCCGGATGCACTGACGCCGGAAGAGATCAAGGAGCTGGTGGCGTACGCGGCGAAATATTACGTGACGATTGTGCCGGAGCTGGAGACGTTCGGTCACGTGCACAATATTCTGCGCTATGACTTGTACAGCGACCTGGCGGAGATTCCGCACGGGTCGGTGCTGACGCCGACAGAGCCGGGCACGTACGATTTGCTGGGGAAATTGATTTCGGAGATGGCGCCGCTGTTTCCCGGGCCGTTTTTTCACATCGGCGCGGATGAGACGTTCGAGCTGGGGCAGGGGAAAACGAAACAATTGATTGCGGAAAAGGGATTGGGGCCGGTTTACCTGGCGCACATCGCGAAAATCGACGTGATGCTTAAGCCGTTTCACAAACAGACGATGTTCTGGGCGGACATTGCAGAGAAATTTCCGCAACTGCTTCCGACGCTGCCAAAGGATTTGATCGCCGTGGTGTGGACGTACGACAACGCGCCTTCGTACGACAGCCGGCTGAAGCCGTTTCAGGATGCGGGCTTGCCGCTGTTTGTCTCGCCGGGAATTACGAATTGGAGGCGGGTGTATCCGGATTTCAACGCGTCGTTCATGAACATTCGCAATTTGACGCGCGACGGGCAGAAGTATGGCGCGCTGGGAATGTTGAACACGGATTGGAAGGACATGGGCGAGGCGCTTGGCGGGATGGACTGGCCGGGATTCGTATGGGGCGCGGCGTGCGCGTGGCAGCCGGGCGAATCGTCGATCGAGCAGTTTCGCGACGATTATGATTGGGCGTTTTACAGGAATACGGATCACACGTTCGAGGAGATTCTGAATAATCTGGCGGCGGCGAACACGCTGATGGATGGAGTGAGGTTGGAGGGCACACACGTTTCGTATTTCTGGGCTGACCCTTTCTCGGCGGTTGGGACGGAGTATGCGGACACGGCGGCACCAGTGACGCACGAACTGCGCATGGACGCGGAGCGCGCATGGGAAGCGTTGCTCGACAACCGCGCCAAGGCAAAGATGAATGCGGATACACTCGACGATTTGATTTTCGCGGCGCAGCGGCTGGATTTTCTGGGGATGAAACTAGAATACACGCAAGAGATGAGCGCGGCGTATTGGGACGCGTACATGGACATGAGCAATTCACACAATGAGTACAACAACCTGGAAGTGATCAGTTCGATCAATGGCGATTTGCAAGACTTGCGCGAGAAGCTGACGCAACTGCGCGGCGAATATGCGGAGCGGTGGCGCGCGGAGAACAACGAGACGTGGCTTGCGAACGTGCTGGTGCGTTACGACGCGCTGACAAATCTTGTACAGAACAAAATGAACGCGATCGCCGAGCTGGAAGGCGATTTCTCCGGCGTGAAAGTACTGCCACCTCCGGAAAGCATGGGTTTTTATTATCGGCCGGCACCAGAGCCGGGTCATTGACAGCAGGATGCAACATCACCCTACAAAGGCGCAGCAAGCAGCCCACCCACGAACTCGGTACAACGCGGCGGACCCTAGCTTGAAGGCAGGCGCTCGGAGACGGGCTGGGCGACGACCGGATGCGACGCGGCGTGCAGCCCTCCACCAAAGAATCCCTGCCAAGTCAGTTTGAAGATGGTGCGGCGATTCTCGAGAATGGCTTTGAGCCATGCGAAGCGGCCCATTTGCGGGAAATAAATTCCGCGGAAACAAAGACGGGCGATAAGAATGTTGATGCGATAGCCGAGGGGTTTGTGGCTGACGGCATCGACGGCCTTGCCGATGGCCTCGGGACTGTAGGAACTCAGCCAGGCCTTGCGCACTTCGTCGTGAGCTTCTTCGATGCTCATTTTCAGCGGGGTATGCGCCATGGCGAAGGGTATGAACTCCTGCCAATGCTTGACACGGGTGAGCCGCCCAGCGGCCTCGAGCCTTTTGTAAAGCGGCGTGGCCGGCAGAGGCGTCAGCAAGCCGAAGATGGGGAGCCCTGGAGGCCAAGTGCGAACTTGCTGCAAAGTTCGCTCGGCGACGCCGGGCGTGTCGTTGTCCATGCCGAAGATAAATGAGGTAATGGCAAAAACGTTGCGCTGGGCCAGGCGATCGAGGACGGCGGCGTACTCGCCCGGCTTGTTGAAGCCTTTTTTCACGTCGGCAAGATTGGCAGGATCGATGGATTCCATGCCGATGAAGATCCATTTGCCTCCGGCGGATGCAATCAGATCGACAAGCTCCTCATCGCGGAGAAGATTGGCGCTGATCTGTGCGACCCAATGGACTTGGGCGTTGGCGGCGATGATGTCCCGCAGCAGTGATTTAGTGCGCTTGATGTTGATGGCGAAATTATCGTCGATGAAGAAAACGGCGATCTGGCCGCCCTCCTCGCGGGCGCGGGCTTTGAGGAGCAGCAGTTCGTTGACCACGCTTTCATTGGTGCGAAAGCGGATGGAGTCGCCAAAGAATCCGGTGACGGTGCAAAATTCGCAGCCGTAAGGACAGCCACGGCCGGACTCGACGGGAATGATCCGGAAAGTGCCCCAACCTGCGCCAACGCGCTTCAGCAGGGGATGCAAGACGCCCGGAAGCAAGTTGAATTGCTCAAGTTTGATTTTGTCCCAGGGGATTGTGGGATAGCCTTGCAGCGAAGGCTTTCGCTCCTGGCCGAAGTCGTCCACGGGCGCGTAAACCTGTTTGAGGGCGCCGCGCGCGGCGTCTGCAACGATTTTGGGCCAGGTCTCGTCGGCTTCACCAAGGGCAACCGCGTCGGCATGGCGCGGGCCGCCGTCGCGGCCGAGAGCCTCGTCGGCCATTTCGGTCACGTGAGGGCCGCCCATCACGACTTTTACGCCGGCGGCGCGCACCGCGTCGGCCATGCGATAAGCCTTAGCGATCATCCTGGTCATGGCGCCGATGCCGACCAAATCGATCTTTTGATCACGGACGTAGCGCGCGATGCCTTCTTCATCCATGCGCTGGGCGTTGCCGTCAATGAGCACGACTTCATGGCCCGGCGGCGTGAGCGCTTGCAGGAGAAACATCCAAAGATGCGGCATGAAGTTGCGGGTGACAGCGTTGTCTGGGTTGTAAAGTAAAATTTTCATCAAGATCCTTATGAGCGTCTTGAGTTGACCACAAGCGGTTACGCGTAACAACCTAAGAAAGTGGCGGCCGTTCGTATGAATTCACTCGTTAACCAAAGCAGCACCAGCGGAGGCGGGGACAGTTTCCTGAAGCTGCCGTTTTTTCTTGGCGTAGGCGCGAGTGGCGCGATTGGGTGGGTAAGTGATCTGCGTGCCGCGGACGCGCGCGAAGGGCGTGACTTTGTGAAGATTGGCGCGGCTGGGCGTCATGATGTGTTTGGCGGCGTGGCCGCGAATGGTGAGTGCGTCGGCGATAAGGGAGCGATGGCAGCGCCAGGGAACGGCTTCAGCACACATGACGGCGCAGAGTTTGGTTTTGGCGAGTTTTTCGAGGCGCGCGAGGGCGGCGGCGAATTCGGGAGTCTGCATGTAGTCGGCGAAACCGCGAAAGCTGGAGTTATTCCAGCCGGTGTTGGCGGAATCGGGACGCGCGCGGCGGAGGCCACCGAGTTTTGGGAGATGCGTGTAGGCGATGCGGGCGGCGCGAACGGAGGCAGCGAGGGCGTCGCGGTTGAATTGCGGATTGTGGCGCGAGCGGGGAATGGTGCGGACGTCGACGAGGCGCTTGACGTTATGAGACTTGAGGAGGGCGAGGAATTCGCCGATGGAGTGATTGGAGTGGCCGACGGTGAGGATGAGGGGCTGCGCGGCGAGGCGCGGGCGACGGGTTTTTGAAGTTGCAGGCACGTTGGTATCATCTACTGTGAGTGCGCGAGGATGCAATCATTCAAGGCGCGCCTGAAGGCCCGGGTATCGTCAAGGAGAACGAGCGCGCAAGTACCCGTTGGTAAGCCATCCATGACAAGATCAGATGACTTCTGGAAGTGGTTGAGGGGGGACTGGGGGAAGCCCAATCTTTTGACGCGGGCGGGTATCCCGCGAATTGCGACAAACTTATCGACGTACCTGCTATTCCCAGTTGTTTGCTACCTCTTAGCGGAAAGATATATGGGCACACAGCGCGACAAGGAAGCGCTTCGCCAATGCGTGCATAACCCTTTCTTTCTCGCCGCGTATGCTATTTTTTACATTTCTCTGGTAACCGACTGGTTTTTGCGAGACCGCTACGGGCCAGACCGTCGTGCGGGACAGCGGTTTCAATTCTTCAGAAACAATTGGAAAGATACATTTGTGAAGATCCACTCTTTCAGTCTGGCGATTTCGATGATCTTGTTCCTGATCGGCGGTCTTTATTTCCGTCAACAATTGAAGTGACGGCGCTGTTCCCTGAGCCGCGCTGCCATCATCTATCAGGGTGCCAGGGGGTTGGCGGGAGATTAGAATTGTGAGGCGCGTGGCGGGTATGGCCGCCTTTTGTCGCGCGAAAGTCTTGGAGAGGTGAGGCGTGGATCAGGTGACGGCGCTGTTTTTCGATATTGGCGGGGTGCTGCTGACAAACGGCTGGGACCGCGATTCGCGGATGGCGGCGGCGAAAGAGTTCCATCTGGACTGGAAGGATTTCGAGGACCGGCACGAGTTGGTGCTGCACGCGTTCGAAGTGGGGGATATGAGCCTGGATGAGTATCTGGACCGAGTGATTTTTTATTGCAAGCGCGACTTCACGCGGCAGGAATTCAAGGATTTCATTTATGGGCAGGCGCAGGCGATGCCGGAGTCGCTGGCACTGATGCGGCGGCTTGTGAAGCCGCGGCGATATTTGATCAGCGCGCTGAACAACGAATCGCGGGACCTGAACGCGTACCGCATCGATAAATTCCACCTGCGGGAGTATTTCGATGTGTTTCTGAGCTCGTGCTACTTGGGAGTCCGCAAGCCGGACAAGGCGATCTATGAACAGGCGCTGAATATCACGCAGCGCCGGGGCGAAGAGACGGTGTTCGTGGACGACCGGGCGCTGAACCTGGAGTGCGCGCGGGAGCTGGGGATGCGCACGATCCAATTCACAAATGCGGCGCAGTTGGAAGCGGAACTGAAGGAATTGGGCGTGGAGATCGCGCCGGCCTGATTTTTTGGTGGCCGCCGCTGCGTCCGCGGAGCTGGCTGAGGCATCGAAGGTAAGGGGAGAAAATGGCAGAGATCGAGCCGCACATTTTTGTGATTTTGGGAGCCACGGGAGATTTGACGGGACGGAAATTGCTGCCGTCGCTGAACGCGCTGATTGCGAGAAATGCGCTGGGGCCGAAGAGCCTGATTCTGGGCGTGGGCGTGGAGACGGAGTTCAATGATGCGAGTTTTCGCGACAAATGCCGCAAAGACCTGGCGGCCGCGGGAGTTCCGGCGGAGCAGATCGCGCAGACGGCGTCGGACAAAAGAATTTTCTACCAGACGATTGCGAAAGGGACGGACGAGGACTACCGGAGACTGGGGCAGCGAATAGAGCAGATCGAAAAAGACAACGGTATGCCGGGGAATCGCGTTTTTTATCTGGCGCTGCCGCCGAAAGTGTTTCCGCTGGCGATCGCGGGGCTGGGAAAAGCGGGACTGAACGAGAGCAAGGGCTGGGTGCGATTGGTGATCGAAAAGCCCTTTGGGCGGGATCTGGCGTCGGCGCAAGCGCTGAACAAAGTGGTGCATGAGAATTTCGAAGAGAAGCAGGTCTACCGCATCGACCATTATCTGGGCAAGGAGACGGTGCAGAACCTGTTGGTGTTCCGTTTTGCGAATTCGCTCTTCGAGCCGCAGTGGAATCGCGACCGCATCGAGAGCGTGGAAATCACGGTGGCGGAGTCGCTGGGCGTGGAGCACCGCGCGGGATATTACGAAGGCGCGGGCGCTTTGCGGGACATGATTCAGAACCATTTGACGCAACTCGCAACGCTTACGGCAATGGAGGTGCCGGAGGCGTTTCGCGCGGACGCGATCCGGCGCGAAAAAGTGAAGGTGCTGCACTCGGTGCTGCCGATCCGTTTGGAGGACGTGGTGCTGGGGCAATATGCGGCGGGGGAGATCGACGGCGAGGACGTGGCGGCGTACCGCGACGAGCCGGGCGTGGCGAAAGACTCGCAGACGGAGACGTTTGTGGCGCTGCGGCTGGAAATCGAGAATTGGCGATGGCACGGCGTGCCGTTCTTTCTGCGGACCGGGAAGCGGTTGCCGAAACGGGCGAGCCAAATCGTGGTGAATTTCCGGCGGCCACCGGTGTGGATCTTCAAACCGTTCGATGGAGATACGATTCAGTCGAATTCGCTGGTGATCGCGATTCAGCCGGATGAAGGATTCGATTTGTACTTCGAAATCAAGGCGCCGGGGCCGGGCGTTAGGATTCAGCAAAGCGATTTGCGTTTCCGGTATTCGGACCTTTTCCCGCCGCTGCCCGAAGCTTATGAGACGCTGCTGCTCGACGTGCTTCAGGGTGACATGACGCTTTTTGTGAGCGACGATTGGGTGGAGGCTTCGTGGAGGCTGTACACACCGCTGCTCGAAAACAAGCCAAAGGTGGTGCCGTACGCGGCGGGGAGTTGGGGACCTGCGGAAGCGGATGCGCTACTGAAGGATTTGGGGCGGACATGGACCAACGCATAATTCGCGCCGCGCGTGTTTTCGCGGATTTGGACGAGCTGAGCCATGCGGTGAGCGAAGAGTGCGTACGCGCTGCGAACGAAGCAGTGAGCGCACGCGGGCGCTGCTTGATTGCGCTTTCCGGAGGGCACACGCCGTCGCGCGCGTATCAGATTTGGTCGACGGAATATCGCGACAAGATGCCGTGGGCGAAGACGCACTTTTTTTGGGGAGACGAGCGATTCGTTGGCGCGGATGATCCGAAGAGCAATTATCACATGACGCGCGAGGCGCTCTTCAAGAACGTGCGCGTGCCGCCGGAGAACATTCATCCGATTGTGACGAACTTTTCGACGCCTGACGAAGCGGCACGCGAGTACGAGGCTGTGCTGCGGACGTTTGTGGCGGAGAGCGGGCCGTCGTTTGACGTGGTGCTGCTGGGGCTGGGCGTCGAGGGGCACACGGCGTCGCTTTTTCCGGGATCGCCGGCGCTGGCGGAGCAGAAAAGGTGGGTCGTGAGCGTGCGGGCACCAGCGGATCCTCCGGTGCGCATCAGCTTGACGTTTCCGGTGCTGCGGCGGGCGCGCGCGACATATTTTCTGGTGGCAGGCGCAGACAAGCAAGGAATTGTGGCGGCGTTGCGGCGGGATCCATCGGCGGAAACGGAGGAGCTTCCGGTGGCCATGCTGCGGCCGGAAGGCGAAGAGATCTGGTTTCTCGACCGCGCGGCGGACGGAGCGATGTCGCAGAAACGGGCATAGCCGAGCGGCGATGCGGCTGCCGAGCCGAAGGCTATTCCCAGAAGGCGTGCCAGAAGCTATTCCAGCGAGATTCGTAAGTTGCGATGATCATGTTGTATTCCGACTGGCCGGTGGAATCATTGCCGACAAGGCAGGCGCCAACGCCGAAGCGCGCGGTGGTCTTGTAGCCGTCTGGGCGGGCTGCCAGCTTTCGTGCCGGCTCAGGTAGCGTGCCGGGGTCCGTTGTTTTGTAAGTAACGTCGAGAATCAAGCCGTCGGCGAAACGCCGGTCGCCGCAGGCCTGCTTGTGAAAGGCGTTCTGTCCGATGCGGGAGATTTTCGGGAGATGCGCGGCGCCGCGAGCCTGCGCAAAAGCGAGCGCCACCTGGTCCGCCGCGGCATTTTCTTGATTAGCCGCGGAAACCGCGATTGCCGCGAAAACGAGCAGCGCAAAAACTGCGATCTTCTTCATATCGATGGGGTGATGTCGTTCGTCGATGGATTTGCATTATGCCACACCAGCGCGGCGGATCTACCTGCGGCGTTGGAGTTGCGCTAAGGCGCGAATTTGCATCTAAGATAAAATAAAAGACACGCCGAGCCGGCGCAACATGAATGACGTTAGCCGGACGGGTCAGAATCGAGCGTTGGCAGGACGGCGGCGGCGTGGTATATAAGGGTGTAGCAAGGAATGACGGACAAGACCACCCCCAATTTTGCTTCTCCGATTGAGCAACACCAGCCTTCTTCGTTTAGCCGTGAACTAAGAGCATGGGGCCGCGATATTGCGGTCGCGGTGGTGCTCGCGCTGGTCATTATTGTGTTTCTGTATCAGCCGGTGCAGGTGGAAGGAACGAGCATGGCACCCCTGCTGAGCGACCAGGAGCGGATCTTCATCAACAAGTTCGTTTACCGGTTTGAGCCGATTCGTCGCGGCGACGTGGTGACGTTTTGGTATCCGCTGGACCGCTCGAAGTCGTTCATCAAACGCGTCATCGGATTGCCGGGAGACACCATCGAGATTCGCGCGGGCGAGCTTTATGTGAACGGCAAGCACGTTCCGGAGCCGTACGTGCCGGCCAGCTATTTTGACGATTCGAGCTACGGGCCGTATAAGATTCCGCCGGACGAATATTTCGTGATGGGCGACCATCGCGACAGTTCGAATGATTCGCGGATTTTCGGGGCGGTGCAGCGAAAGTTTATTTATGGCAAGGCGGTGTTTGCGTACTGGCCGTTCCGGGAATTCGGAGAGATTTCGGCGCCATAAATCGACGAAGAAAACGAGCAGCGAAACTGGTATAAGATGAAACGCACCGGAGGACACACTGCAGCAGGCGCACGAGGGAAGCGCGGTACTCGCGCTCGAAGACGGAAGAGTATTTAAAGGGCGCGCGGCGGGCGCGCGTGGCCGCCGTGGCGGCGAAGTTGTTTTCAACACCAGCCTTACCGGATACCAGGAAGTCTTCACCGATCCCAGTTATGCCGGCCAGATTGTCTGCCTGACGTACCCCCACATTGGAAATGTCGGCGCGAACCTCGAGGATGAGGAATCGGCGCGGCCGTACATCGAAGGGTTGGTGGTGCGCGATTTTTCGGAGATGGCGTCGAACTGGCGCGCGAGCGAGACGGCGAACGCGTACCTGCAGCGCTATAAAATTCCGGTGATCTGGGACATCGACACGCGGGCGCTGGTGCGGCATCTGCGGATGGCCGGCGCGCTGCGCGGAGTGGTGGCGACGGAGGGGACGGCGGCGGAAAAGTTGATTGAAGAGGCGCGCGCGTTGCCGTCAATGGCGGGGCGGGAGCTGGCGAGCCGAGTGAGCTGCGCGAAACAGTATCGATGGGAGAGCGGGTCGATTCCGCTGGCGGCGAGCTACGCGACGCAGGGCGAGAGCGGAACGGCGCCAACGCGGCGGTACAAAGTGGCGGCGTACGATTTTGGAATCAAGCAGAACATTTTGCGACTGCTGGTCGACCACGGATGCGACGTGACGGTCGTGCCTGCGGCGACGGCTGCTGAAGACGTGCTGGCAATGAAGCCGGATGGCGTTTTCCTGTCGAATGGGCCGGGCGATCCGGAGCCGGTGACGTTTGCGGTGCAAAATATTCGCAAACTGATGGGGCGCGTGCCGATTTTTGGGATTTGCCTTGGGCACCAATTGTGCGGGCTGGCGCTAGGCGGAAAAACGTTCAAGTTGAAATTCGGGCACCACGGTTCCAATCATCCGGTGAAGAATTTGCTGACGGAGAAGGTGGAGATCACCGCGCAGAATCACGGATTTTGCGTGGACCCGGATTCGCTGCCGTCGAGCGAAGTGGAAATCACGCACGTGAATTTGAACGACCACACGAACGAGGGAATGCGGCACAGGACGCTGCCGATGTTCAGCGTGCAGTATCACCCGGAGGCGTCGCCGGGGCCGCACGACGCGAGATATTTATTCGAGCAGTTTACAAAGATGATGGACGGTGCAGCCCAACCCAAATGAGTAAGCGGACAGACATAAAGAAGATCATGATTATCGGCTCGGGGCCGATTGTCATTGGCCAAGCCTGCGAGTTCGATTATTCGGGGACGCAGGCGTGCAAGGCGCTGCGCGACGAAGGATACGAAGTGGTGCTGGTGAATTCGAATCCGGCGACCATTATGACCGACCCGGAAATTGCGGAGCGGACGTACATCGAGCCGCTGACGAAGGAATATCTGGAGCTGATTATCGCGCGTGAGCGGCCCGACGCGCTGCTGCCGACGGTCGGCGGGCAAACGGGGTTGAATACCGCGGTGGAGCTGGCGGAGGCTGGGATTCTGGAGAAGTACGGCGTGAAATTGATTGGCGCGTCGATGCGCTCGATTCGCGTGGCGGAAGATCGCTTGCAGTTCAAGGACGCGTGCCAGCGCGTGGGGCTGGAAGTGCCGGCTTCGGCGGTGGTGAAGGACATCCCAACGGCGGTAAAGCTGGCCGACGAGCTGGGATATCCGGTGGTGATACGGCCTTCGTTCACCCTGGGAGGAACGGGCGGATCGATTGCGTACAACCGCGAGGAATTTTCCGAAGCGATTTCGCGCGCGCTGGACGCGAGTCCGGTGCACGAGGCGCTGATCGAAGAGTCCGTGCTGGGCTGGAAGGAATTCGAGCTGGAAGTGATGCGCGATTGCCGTGACAACTTCGTGGTGATTTGCTCGATTGAGAATTTTGACCCGATGGGGATTCATACCGGCGATTCCATCACCGTGGCGCCGGCGCAAACGCTGACGGACAAAGAGTATCAGCGGATGCGCGACGCAGCGGCGATGGTGATTCGCGAGGTCGGAGTGGAAACGGGCGGATCGAATATTCAATTCGCCATCGACCCGCAGACCGGGCGCATGGTGGTGATCGAGATGAATCCGCGCGTGTCGCGCAGCTCGGCGCTGGCGAGCAAGGCGACCGGTTTCCCCATCGCGAAAATCGCGGCGAAGCTGGCTGTGGGCATGACGCTCGATGAAATACCAAACGACATCACCAAGAAAACGCCGTCGTCGTTCGAGCCGACGATTGATTACGTGGTGGCGAAAATTCCGAAGTGGCAGTTCGAAAAATTTCCCGGCGCGGATACCACGCTGACGACGCAGATGAAGTCGGTGGGCGAAGTGATGGCCATCGGCCGCACTTTTGCGGAAGCTCTTGGAAAAGGGGTCCGGTCCCTCGAGCCGCATTCTCCGTGGCGCGCGCCGACGGAAATTGTCGACGCGGTCCTGCGCGAAAAGCTGCACACGCCGGGGCCGGATCGGATTCATTGGCTGTTTACGGCGCTGCGGCGGGGAATGGCCGTCGACGAGATTTACGCGCTGACGAAAATCGACGAGTGGTTTTTGCGTCAGATGGAAAAGGCCGTCGCGGTGGAAAAAGGAGTGGCGGCGACGAAAATCGGCGACATTTCCGCGGAGATGCTGAAGGTGGCGAAGCGCAGCGGCATGAGCGACGAGCAACTGGCGCAGACGTGGGGCACTACGACAGGCGCGGTTCGCGAGGCGCGGGCGAAACACGGCGTGCGGCCGGTGTTCAAGCGCGTGGACACGTGCGCGGCGGAGTTCGAGTCGTTCACGCCGTACATGTACTCGACATATGAGGAAGAGGATGAGGCGGACACGAGCAAGAAGCGCAAAATCGTGATTCTGGGCAGTGGGCCGAATCGCATCGGGCAGGGGATTGAGTTCGATTATTGCTGCTGCCATGCGGCGTTCGCGCTGAAAGAAGACGGCTACGAAACGGTGATGGTGAATTGCAATCCGGAGACGGTGTCGACCGATTATGACACGGCGGACCGGTTGTATTTCGAGCCGCTGACGCTGGAAGACGTGCTTTCGGTGATCGAGCGGGAAAAACCGGAAGGCGTGATTGTGCAGTTCGGCGGGCAGACGCCGCTGAACCTCGCGCTGGATCTGAAACGCAATGGCGCGCCGATTATCGGTACAGCGCCGGAGTCGATCGATCTGGCGGAGGATCGCCGGCGATTCGGGAAGCTGCTCGACGAGTTGAAAATTCCGCAGCCGCGGAATGGCACGGCGCTGACGCCGGAAGAAGCGGTGAACGTCGCCAAGACGATTGGGTTGCCGGTGCTGGTGCGGCCGAGCTACGTGCTGGGCGGGCGCGCGATGGTGATTGCGTACGATTTGAAGACGGTGGAGGAGTACGCGGCGCAGGCGGCGAGGCTCGGAAGCGGTTCGAGCGCAGAGCGGCCGATCCTAGTGGATCAATTCTTGGAAGAGGCTGTCGAGGTCGACGTGGACGCGCTGGCAGACGGAACGGATGTGGTGATCGCGGGAATCATGGAGCACATCGAAGAGGCTGGGATTCACTCGGGCGATTCGTCGTGCGTGCTGCCCTCGGTGACGCTGAAGCCCGATGTGCTGGCGCGCATCCGCGAGTACACTGCGAAATTGGCGAAGGCGTTGCGCGTTGTTGGGCTGATGAATGTGCAGTATGCAATTCAGCGCGACACGGTTTACGTGCTCGAAGTGAATCCGCGCGCATCACGAACGGTGCCGTACGTGTCGAAGGCCACCGGCGTGCCGCTGGCGAAAGTGGCGGCGCGCCTGATGACCGGGCGAAAGCTGCGCGAAATGAATTTGGCGGTTGCTGATTTCAACGGAGTCGCGGAGCTGCGCAGCAAGGAATATTACTCCGTGAAATCTCCGGTATTTCCGTTCAGCAAATTCCGTGGCGTGGACACGATTCTGGGTCCGGAGATGCGCTCGACCGGCGAGGTGATGGGAATTTCACCGAATTTCGGGCTGGCGTTCGCGAAGGCGCAATTGGCCGCAGGGCAGCGGCTGCCGCGGAAGGGCACGGTATTCATCAGCGTGAACGATCATGACAAGCGCCATCTCGTGTCGTTGGCGACGGATTTGGCGGTTGCAGGCTTGACGCTGATTGCCACCCGCGGAACGGCGGCCACGCTGCGTGCGGCGGGGATGGAAGTTCAGTCGGTATATAAGGTGAACGAGGGGCGGCCCAACATCGTCGATTTGATCAAAACGGGGAAGGTCGACCTGATCATCAATACGCCGCTCGGGCGGGAATCGTTCTACGACGAGAAATCGATCCGGCGGGCGGCGGTGCGTTACATGATGCCGTGCATCACCACGATTTCCGCGGCGATCGCGGCCGCGCGGGGGATTCGCGCGATGTCGGAGGGCGCCGGCAACGTGGCGGCGCTACAAGACCTCCACGCAACCAAGCCGAAAGCGGCCGCGCCAAGCCAGCGAGTGACATCGGCTAACTAACGGGCGGTTGCCAAGCAGGCGCCGCGAAATACTATCGCCCTCGTAGATTCTATTCTGGTAAAATCCCGTTTCATGAAGCTCCGCGGTATTTTCCCGCCCCTGACGACGCCGTTTTCGGATGACGGTGACATCGACCTGAAGCGTCTGCGCAAGAATATCGAGCGCTACAACCAGACCAAGCTGTCGGGCTACGTCATGAACGGGTCAACGGGCGAGTCGGTCTTGCTCAGCTGGGATGAGATCGAAAAGCTGTGGGCCGCGGCGCGCGACGCAGCCGATTCGGACAAAGTGATGATTGCGGGGACCGGGTCGGAGTCGACAGCGGAGACGATTCGGAATACGAAACGCGCGGCGGCTCTGGGATTTCACGCGGCCCTTGTGAGAACGCCGAGCTATTACAAGCCGTTCATGACATTCGAGGCGGAAACGACGCATTTCTTCCGCGTGGCGGACGCTTCACCGATTCCAGTGCTCATCTATTCCGTGCCGATTTTTACGAATTACACGGTGGAGGCGCCGCTGGTGGCAAAACTGTCCACGCATCCGAACATTGTGGGCATCAAAGAAAGCTCCGGAAACGTGCAAAGAATGAAAGATATCGTTGCGGGCACGCCGAAGGGATTCAACGCCATGACGGGGTCGGCACTGACGCTGAGCGAAGCTCTGGATGCCGGCGCGGTGGGCGCGATTCTGGCGATTGCGTGCGTGGTGCCGGATGCATGCGTGGATTTGTATGAGGCTTCGCGGCGCGGCGAAACAGAGCGTGTGGAGCAGATCAAGAAGCAGGCGATTGCGCCGGCTGCGGCGTTGACCACCCAGTTCGGAATCGCCGGCATCAAATGGGCGATGGACCGCCTTGGGTATTATGGCGGAGCGCCGCGCGCGCCGCTGCTGCCCGTGAACGAAAGCGCGAAAGTGGAACTGGACACGATTCTGGCGAGCTTGAGGCCCACCGCGGTTGTAAGTTAGCCCTTCGCATTAGCGGACACCACGTTACTCATTCACCTGACCGCGATGCTCTGCCACGGCAGTTGCTGCAACGGAATGCGGCGTGTATCATCACATCTTCCATGGAGTCCGACTGTCTCCGTTTCTCCGAAATTCCTCAGACGACAAAGCTATTTGCTTCCTACACTGAAGATTTTGACAAAGTGAAAAGCTTCTACGGCCACGCACCGGATGAGGCCGGAGTGCGCGCAGCAGCGAAAGATGTGCGCCTGGATCCGGGCACGCGAAGCGCCGTGGCGGAAGTGTTACGCGCGCAGAACCGCGCGATGGGCTCGGATGGCGCGGTCGAGAAAAATATCGACCGGCTTGCCAGTGGCGCTGCGGCGATCGTGACGGGACAGCAGGTGAGTCTGTTCAGCGGGCCGGCATACAGCATTTACAAGGCGCTGGATGCGATTCGGTGGGCGAAGAAGCTGACGCGGTCGGGCGTCGATGCCGTGCCGATTTTCTGGATGGCGACGGAAGATCACGACCTCGCCGAGGCGAACCAGGCCTTTTTCGGCGAACGATACGGAATTGCGCGGCTCGAATTGCCTTTGCCAGAAGAAGTTGCCGGGGGGAGCGTTGGGCGGATTTCGCTGGGCGATTCGGTCGATGCGGTGGTGGAGCATGCGGGAGAGCTTTTACAGGGTGCGGAGAAGAAAGAGATCGCGGAAGCGCTGAAGGCGTCATACCGGCGGGAAGAAACATTCGGTTCGGCGTTGGGCAAATTGCTGGCGCGCCTGCTGAAGGGACGTGGATTGATCCTGCTGGATCCCCTCGATAAGCGGCTGCACGAGCTAACGCGGCCGATCTATCGAAAAGCGGCGGAGGACGCGGGGCAGATCAACGAGGAACTCTTGGCGCGAGGCAAGGAGTTGGGGCGCAAGGGTTTTCACGCGCAGGTGAAGGTGACGCAGCAATCGACGCTTTTGTTTTTGGACGTGACAGGCAAGCGCGAGCCGGTTCGGCGAAAGAACGGCGAGTTTATCGTGGGGAGTGTGCGGCTGAGCGCGAGCGAGCTGCTGCGGAAAATCGACGAAGAGCCAGAGACACTGACGGCAAGCGTGTTGCTGCGGCCGGTGCTGCAGGATTCGATTTTGCCGACGGCAGCGTATATCGGCGGGCCGGCCGAGGTCGCGTATATGGCACAAGCGCAGCTGGTTTACCGGCGAGTGCTGGGGCGCATGCCCGCGATTCTGCCGCGGGCGAGCTTCACGCTGATCGAGCCGGAAGTCTCGCGCATGCTCAAGAAATATCATTTGACCGTTCCTGAAGTGCTCCGCGGACGGCAACAGCTGCGAAGAAAGATGGAAGTGCAGTATCTTCCGCGCGGGCTTGCGGCGCGATTTGCGCGCGACGACAAGGCCTTGCGCAAAATACTCGCGGGTTACAACAAGCCGCTAGGGGCAGTGGACAAAACGCTGATTGGGGCGCGCGAGACGGTGGAGCGGAAGATGCTGTACCAATTCACGAAGCTTCGCGGAAAAGCGGGCCGGACGGAGAACTTCCGCACCGCAGTGCTCGACCGGCACGAGGCCGAAATTATCAGCGCGCTTTATCCGCATCACGGATTGCAGGAGCGCACGCTGTGCCTGCTGGCGTTTCTGGCGCGGCAGGGAATGGAGCTGCTGGACCGGCTGGAATCGGCGATGGGCGAGCCGTGCCAGGGGCATCGGCTGTTGATGCTGTGAGTGCGCCAGGCCGATACGGCAGAGTCTGCCGCGTGCTAAAATTGCGACGTTTCGGCGATGAGTGCCAAATGTCTAGAGTTGGTCGTTTGCGAGGAGACGTTTTATGAAGTTCGCACCCGGAAAACTGAAAGGGTTGGAAAAGGTTTCGACTGCAGCCGGCGTGATCGCCGCGGCGGCGATGGACCAGCGCGGCTCGTTGCGGAAGGCGATTGCCAAGGACAAGGGAATCGACCCGCACGCGGTAACGCCGGAGATGATGTCGGAGTTCAAGCAAGCGGTGGTGCGCGTGCTCACGCCGCATGCCAGTGCGATTTTGCTGGACCCGGAATATGGCTTGCAGCCTTCGCGATGGCGGTCATCGAATGCCGGACTGCTGCTCGCTTACGAGAACAGCGGCTACGACAACACGCGGCCGGGGCGCCTGCCGGATTTGCTGGAGAATTGGTCAGTGCACAGACTGAAGGAAGCGGGCGCGGACTGCGTGAAGATCCTGCTGTACTACACGCCATTCGATGCGGCGCCAATCAACGACATCAAACACGCCTGGATGGAGCGCGTCGGCGCGGAGTGCGCGGGCGAAGATATACCGCTGTTCGCGGAATTCGTCGGATACGACGAAGGGATGGATGAAAAGGGAATCGACTACGCGCGCCGGAAGCCCGATGTTGTCACGCGGAGCATGGAAGAGTTTTCCAAGCCGCAGTACGGGATCGATGTGCTGAAGGTGGAAGTGCCGGTGAACATGGCGTACGTGGCGGGCACGCGGTCGTGCAAGGGCGAGTCCGCGTACACGAAAGAGCAGGCCATGGACCATTTCCGGCGCGCGGCGTCGACGGCGAAGAAGCCGTTCATTTATTTGTCCGCCGGCGTGAGCAATGACGTGTTTATCGAAACGCTGGAATTGGCCAGTCAGGCAGGCGTGAATTTCTCGGGCGTGCTGTGCGGGCGAGCGACGTGGAAAGACGGCATACCGATTTACGCGAAGCAGGGGTTAAGCGCGTTTCAGGATTGGCTGGCGGATCAAGGCGTGAAAAACATTCAGAACGTGAATCGCGCTTTGCGGGCCGCCAAACCATGGTTTGGATTTTACGGCGCAGCCGCGGCGTCGGAGCTTGGTTGAGCAGGGCGGAATGAAACACGAGCCGGATTCGGAGAAGGAACCGCGGAGGCTCACGCGGACGATTGAAGTACAAACGGCGCAGCACACGCAGATGAAGAAAATAACTGACGAAGTGGAAAAGGCGGTGGCCGACTCGGGATGCAAGAACGGCGTTTGTTACGTGTACGTGCCGCACACGACAGCGGGCGTGATGATCAACGAGGGCGACGACCCGGAAGTGGCGCTGGATATTGAAGCGACGCTGGACAGGCTGGTGCCGCAGTCGCGGACGTATCGTCACGCCGAGGGCAACGCGGACTCACACATCAAGGCGGTGCTGGCAGGGAGCACGGTGACGGTGTTCATCGAAAACGGCAGACTGGCGCTGGGAAGATGGCAGGCGATTTTCTTCTGCGAGTTCGACGGGCCGCGGCGGCGCGAGGCGCGCGTCAAGATTGTCCCGGACGTAGCGATATGAACATGTCGAAGACGATTGGCGTGTACGTGCAGGTGCCGTTCTGCCAGACCAAGTGCACGTACTGCAATTTCCACACGGGAGTGTTCTCGCGGAGCTTATACGCGCCGTACGTCGAAGCGGTTTGCCGGGAAATTCGCGAGTGCAGAGCGGTACGCGATGCGCGCGTCGATACGGTTTACATCGGCGGAGGGACGCCGAGTTTGTTGGAGCCCTTGGATTTGGCGCGGATTTTGGCGGCGATACGCGAAAGCAGCGGCGCAGGATGGGAAGAAGTAACGCTGGAGGCGGACCCGGAGACGATTACGGCGGAGAAAGCGTCTGCGTGGCGAAGCGCGGGCGTGAACCGCATCAGCATGGGCGTGCAGTCGTTTGATGATAAGGAACTGCGCGCGGCGGGAAGAATGCATCGGCGCGAAAACGCGTATCGGGCGATTGGCTTCTTGCGCGGCGCCGGCTTCAATAATGTGAGCATGGATTTGATTGCCGGGCTGGCTCATCAAACGCGGCAGAGCTGGGAGCGGTCGGTGGACGAATTGATCGCGCTCCGCCCGGAGCATGTTTCCATATATTTGCTGGAAGTCGATGAAGACAGCCGGCTGGGAAAGGAAATTCTGAAGGGCGGGGAAAAGTACAGCGCTGCGGAAGTTCCGAGCGACGATCAAATGGCGGGTTTTTATGAGCGCGCGTGCGAGACGCTGGCGCTGGCCGGCTATGGGCATTATGAAATTTCGAATTGGGCGCTGCCAGGGCGTGCGTCGAAGCACAATTTGAAATACTGGAGACGCGAGGCGTATCTGGGATTTGGCGCGGGCGCGCATTCTTTTGATGGCGTGAAACGCTGGTCGAACGTGCACGATCCCGCAGCGTATACTGCGGCGATTCAGGCTGGCCGCGCGGCGATCGAGCAAGAGGAAGCGGTGACTCCGGCGCAGGCGCTCGATGAAGAATTCTTTCTGGGGCTGCGCGAGTTGGCGGGAATCGACCTAGCGCGCATCGAGCGGCAATACAGCGCAAATATGGACGCGCGCGTCGCAAGACTGATAAGCAGCGGCCTGCTGGAACGTGATGGCGACCGGATTCGACTGAACGCGGAGAAACTGACCATCTCGAACGAAGCGTTCGTGGAATTAATCGGCTAAGGAAGCAGAGGAGCGAATGTACGAGGCGAATAGCGGGAACGGCCAGGGTAGTGACGTGTTCGTCGACTTGCGCAGCGATACGGTGACGCGCCCCACGGCGGCGATGCGCCGCGCGATGGCCGAAGCAGAAGTCGGCGACGATGTTTACGGCGAAGACCCCACGGTGAACAAGCTGCAAGCGCGCGCCGCGGAGATTTTCGGCCGCGAAGCGGCGCTGTTTGTGCCCAGCGGCTCGATGGGAAATCTGATCGCGATCAAGACGTGGACGCGGCCAGGGCTGGAAGTGATCTGCGAGCAGCGCGCGCATGTGAATCAGTATGAGCTGGCGTCGATGTCCGCGCTGGCCGGCTGCTTTCCGCGGCCGGCGTTCGCGGAGGACGGGATTTTGACGTGGCCGCTGGTCGAGTCGCTGATTCGCGCGAAGAGCCCGAACTATTCGCAAACCGGACTGGTCACGCTGGAAAATACGCACAACATGGCCGGCGGGACGATTTATCCGACGGCGGTTGCCGAGGAGATTTGCGACCGCGCGCACGAAGCCGATTTGCCCGTGCACCTGGATGGCGCGCGAATTTTCAACGCGTCGGTGGCGCTCGGAAAAAGCGTGAACGATCTCACGCGGAAGTTCGATTCGGTGATGTTTTGCCTGTCGAAAGGGTTGGGCGCGCCGGTGGGATCGATGGTGGTGGGCTCGCGCGAATTTATCGAGAAGGCGTTCGTTCATCGAAAGATGCTGGGCGGCGGGATGCGGCAAGTGGGCGTGCTGGCAGCCGCGGGGCTGATTGCCCTCGAAGAGACGCCAAAGATTTTGCATCGCGATCATGAGAACGCAAAATTCCTGGCGGAAGGGCTCGCGAAAATACCGGGAATATCTATCGACCCCAAGAAAGTGGTCACGAACATTCTTATTTTCGACGTGCGGCAAACGGGCAAGACCGGCGCGCAAATTTCCGCGGATTTGAAGAAGCGCGATATTCTGGCGAATGCGACCGATAAGTATCTGGTGCGTATGGTGACGCATTATGATGTGGACCGCGCGAAAATCGAGCGCGCAATTGCGGCGCTCAGTGAAATTTGCGCGGCAGAGCGGGCCCACGCTTGAAACCCAGCTCGATACGGCATTTCATCTATCGTTATCTCTGTGAGGATTTGTGGATCTATCGCTGACCGATGAACAGCAGCAGCTTCGGCGAACGGTGCGCGAATTTGCCGAAGGCGAAATAGCGCCGCACGTGATGGAGTGGGACGAGGCTTCGCAGTTTCCGCAAGAGATCATTCCGCAGCTTGGGCAGATGGGATTGCTCGGCGTCATCTTTCCGGAGAAATATGGTGGGGCGGGGCTCGGCTACCTGGAATACTCGATTGTCATCGAAGAGCTCTCGCGCGTGGACGGTTCTGTGGGCCTGATTGTCGCCGCGCACAATTCGCTGTGCTCGAACCACATTTATAAATTCGGGACGGAAGCGCAGAAGCAGAAATACCTGACCGCGCTCACGCAAGGGAAGAAGCTCGGCTGCTGGTCGTTGACCGAGCCGGGCGCAGGATCGGATGCGGGCGGAACGCGCACCGTAGCCGTGAAGAAAGACGGCGGCTGGGTGCTGAACGGGTCGAAAACCTTCACAACCAACGGCCATTACGCGGACGTCTGCGTGGGCATGGCCGTGACGGACGCGGCGAAGAAGCAGCACGGCATTTCCGCGTTCATTGTGGAGAAGGGCACGCCAGGATTTCGTCCGGGAAAAAAGGAAAATAAGATGGGAATGCGCGCGAGCGACACCTCGGAGGTGATTTTCAGCGACTGCCGCGTTCCCGGTGAAAATCTTCTCGGCGCGGAAGGCGAAGGGTTCATCAACAGCCTGCAAGTGCTGGACGGCGGGCGAATTTCCATTGCGGCGTTGGCATTGGGCATGGCGCAGGGCGCATATGAAGCGGCGGTGAAGTACGCCAAGCAGCGCAAACAATTTGGCAAAGCGATCAGCGAGTTCCAGGCCATCCAATTCAAGCTCGCGGACATGGCCACGGAGATTGAAGCGGCACGGCTGCTGGTGTGGGAAGCGGCGTATCTCGCAGACCGCTCGTTGCGCCCAGGAGGAAACGGCATCCGCTTCACGCGCGAATCGAGCATGGCGAAGTTATTCGCGGCGGAGGTAGCCGTGCGCGTCGCCAGCGAGGCCGTGCAGATCTTCGGCGGTTATGGCTTCGTGAAGGATTATCCCGCGGAAAAATATTATCGCGACGTAAAGCTCTGCACCATCGGCGAGGGCACCAGCGAGATTCAACGGCTGGTGATCGCGCGGCAGCTTCTGGGAAAAGGCTAGCGCGACACCGATGCCGGCAGCCTCCGTACCTCCCGCCATGCCCCCGACAACACCGGCGATCGAGCGATGGGCGGAGCAAGTGCGCGCCGGCGACGTGCGCGCGATCTCGCGGGCCATGACGGAAATCGAAAATCGGTCGCGTAATGCGGAGAGTCTGCTGCGGCTGCTCTTTCCGCATACCGGAAAGTCGTACTGCGTCGGCATCACGGGCGCGCCGGGAACAGGGAAGAGCACGCTGGTCGACCGCCTGGCGGCGCACTATCGCGCGCACCAGCAGACCGTTGGCGTGATTGCGGTTGACCCGTCGAGCCCGTTCACCGGCGGGGCAATCCTCGGCGACCGCATCCGCATGCAAGGGCACGCCTCGGACGGCGGAGTATTTATCCGCTCGATGGCGACGCGCGGGTCCCTCGGCGGACTGTCGCAAGCGACGAGCGATGCCACGCTGCTGCTCGATGCGGCGGGAAAGAAATACGTGCTGGTGGAAACGGTCGGCGTCGGCCAGGGCGAGATCGAAATTGCGCGGCTCGCGGATTGCACGCTTGTGGTACTCGTTCCGGGCATGGGCGACGACGTGCAGAACCTGAAGGCCGGGGTGATGGAAATCGCGGACATTTTTGTGCTGAACAAAGCAGACCGCGAGGGCGCGGAGCGTTTTGAGCAGCAATTGCGCGCTATTCTGCAGCTTTTGCTGGAGCGCGATGGATGGCGGCCGCCCATCGTGCTGACCGTGGCGACGCAGAATGAGGGCATCGACGAACTGGCGCGGCAGATCGAGCGTTTCAGAGAATATTTCGGAGAGAAGGCCAACCGCCGCGCAAAGGAAATCGCGTTGTGGAAAGAGCGGCTGGTTAATTTGCTGCGCGAACGGCTGGTCCATCGAGTGGTGGACGGGTTGGCCAGGGACGGAACGCTCGAACGCCTGGCCGCCGAAATCGCCGAGCGCCGGCGCGACCCGTATTCGGCCGTGAGCGACATTTTGCAGAAAGCGGGCTTGGGGAGCGGACATTGAGACTTGGAGATCTGGAATTCGTAGTGTTGACGGATGGGACTTTGCGATTGGATGGCGGCGCGATGTTCGGCGTGGTGCCGAAGCCGATGTGGGAGAAGAAGGCGCGGGCCGATGAGCGCAATCGAATTGTGCTGGCGATGAATTGCCTGCTCATTCGCGCGGCGGGGAAGACCATTCTGGTGGAAACGGGCGCCGGCGACAAATGGGACGCGAAGCGCCGCGATATTTACGCGTTCGAAGGCTCGCCAAGGTTGCCGGAACAGTTGGCGCAGCACGGCGTGAAGCCGGAGGACGTCGACATCGTCATCAACACGCACCTGCACTTCGATCATTGCGGATGGGGCACGCGGATTGCCCACGGAAAATTGCGCCCGACATTTCCGAATGCAAAATATGTGGTGCAGAAGAAAGACTTCGAGCACGCGAAAAATCCGACGGAGCGGGATCGCGCGAGTTATCAGTTCGAGAATTTTATGCCGGTGGAGGAAGCGAAGCAGTGGCAGCTCATCGAAGGCGAACACCAGATCGTTCCGGGAGTGAGCGTGTTTCCGGCGCCGGGGCACACCCCGGCGATGCAGTGCGTGAAACTCGAAGGCGGCGGCAAGACAGCCATTTTTCTCGCCGATCTCGTGCCGACTACGGCTCACCTGCCGCTCGCGTGGATCATGGGCTTCGATCTTTATCCGCTGACCACGCTGGAAAACAAGAAGAAAATCCTGCCGCAAATCGCGAAGAACGGCTGGCTGGCGCTTTTTGCGCACGACACGGCCATCCGCGCCGCACATTTGCGCGAGCGCGGCGAGCAGTTCGAGGCGGAGCCTGTGCCGGTCGATTAGTCCCGCGAGGAACCAAAAACAATTGAGGTGAGAGCAATGGTCAAACGACGAGAGCATGGCCGGAAAGGTGCCGCAAAGAATGCTGCGACGATCGGGATCATCGGCGGCAGCGGCCTTTACTCGATGGCCGGACTCGGCGGCGCGCGCGAAGTGCGCGTGAAGACTCCGTTCGGCGATCCGTCGGACGCGTTCATGCTCGGAACGCTCGAAGGCCAGCGCGTGGCGTTTCTGGCGCGGCACGGTCGCGGCCACCGCATCTTGCCTTCGGAAATCAATTACCGCGCGAATATTTATGCGTTGAAGACGCTGGGCGTGGGGCAAATCTTGTCGGTGAGCGCGGTTGGGTCTCTGCGCGAAGATGTCCGCCCGCTGGAGTTCCTGATCGTCGACCAGTTCTTTGACCGTACACGTCTCCGCATTGCGACGTTCTTTGGAGGCGGGCTGGTTGCGCACGTGGGATTCGACAAGCCGACTTGCCCGCGATTGTCAAAGACCATCACCAACGCCTGTGAACGAAGCGGTGTTGCGGCGCACAAAACGGGAACCTACGTTTGCATGGAGGGGCCGCAATTTTCCACTTTGGCCGAGTCGCGCGCCTACCGGCAAATGGGCTTTGACGTGATCGGCATGACCAATTTGACCGAGGCGAAGCTGGCGCGCGAGGCGGAGATTTGCTACGCGTCCATCGCGATGATCACCGACTACGATTGCTGGCATCCGCAGCACGATTCCGTCACCGTTCCGGACATCATCAAGAATTTGAACGAGAATGCCGCGAACGTTCAGAAAGTGCTGCGCGAAACCTTGCGGACGCTCGGACCGACGCGCGAATGCAAATGCGGCTCGGCGCTCGCGCACGCCATTTTGACCGATCGCAAGATGATCCCCGCGGCGACGAAGCGGCGGCTCGGCCCGATCATTTCGAAGTACATTTCCTAGACCATTTCTCATTCAGGAGAAACTGTCGATGTCTTTACTGGTGGTCGGCTCAGTAGCGTTCGACGCTCTGCAAACTCCGTTCGGCAGAACGGAGCGAACCATAGGCGGCGCGGCGACGTATTTTTCGTTGGCCGCAAGCCTGCTCGCTCCGGTTAGACTCGTCGCAGTAGTTGGCGACGATTTCACCGCGAAGGACGAGGCGGTTTTGCGCGGGCGGAAGATCGATCTCGCAGGACTCGATCGTGCCGCAGGGAAGAGCTTCTTCTGGTCGGGCCGCTATAGCGACGATCTACGCAGCCGCGAAACGCTGGTCACGGAGCTAAATGTTTTTGCGGCATTCGAGCCAAAGCTGCCGGAGGCGTATCGCGATTCCCGGTTCGTTTTCCTCGGCAATATCGATCCCATGCTGCAGCGGCGCGTCCTGGAACAAATGCGGCGGCGTCCGGCGCTGGTGGCGCTGGACACCATGAATTACTGGATCGCGGGCACGCCGGAAGAATTGCGCAAGACCTTGCGGCTGATTGACGCGCTGCTAGTCAACGACGAAGAGGCCTGCCAACTCGCCGGAGAGCACAATTTGCTGCGCGCCGCGAAGCGGATTTTCAGCATGGGACCAAAGGCCGTCGTCATCAAGCGCGGCGAATACGGCGCGATGCTCTTTCATCGCGATGCGATTTTGGCCGTGCCGGCGTACCCGCTCGAGAAAGTTTATGATCCCACGGGCGCAGGAGATAGTTTCGCGGGCGGATTCATGGGCTATCTCGCCAAGCACAAGAAGATCGACCACTCCTCATTGCGGCGCGCCATGGTTTATGGCTCGGTGCTGGGAAGTTTTGCGGTCGAGAAGTTGGGCGTCGATCGCTTGCGCACGCTCACGCGGCGCGAAGTGGAAGCCCGGGCGCGCGCGCTTGTACGCATGACAAGCATCAGGCTCTAACGACAGCCAGCCATTGGACCGTACCCTGTAGTAGAATCCGCGGCAATTGATCGGGGTGAACGGTGGTTATGGATTTGAGTTCCACAGTTGCGGTGAAATTGGTGCTTTCCGCCGCACTCGGTGGCGCCGTTGGTCTTGAACGCGAGATTCACCGCAAGGCCGCCGGCCTGCGCACCGGCATGCTGATTTGCATGGGCGCGTGTTTCTTCATGATTATTTCCTCCGTCGCCGCCACTCATCCCGAGGACGACCACACGCGCATCGCGGCGCAGATCATCGCTGGAATTGGCTTTCTGGGCGCGGGAGTCATTCTGCGCGAGCGTGGCAACGTGCTTGGGCTGACCACCGCAGCGACAGTCTGGGCCACGGCGAGCGTCGGCATGGCGGTCGGCACCGGGATGTACGTTTCGGCCGTGTTCGCGACCGGGATGATTTTATTTGCGCTCGTTGGGCTCGGTTGGTTCGAAGCTCACATCGGCATCAAGGTGCGCCTCACAACGTTTCGCCTGACCACCACCGAGGCTGGCCCAGTGATGAAGAGGGCGCGGCAGATTTTCGTGGAACAGAAGGTCCGCGTGCTGCACACCGAGACGCGCCGCTCCGGCGCGGAAACGGTGCTCGAGTTCGACGCGGACGTGAGCATCCCTCAGGAAAATGAGATCTTGAAGCGTTTGGGCGAGTTGCCGGGGCGATGTGAAACGGTGCCGATGGAAATCCAGCGCGACAGCTAGATCCGCGCGGTTCCAAACTTTGGGCGGCGGACTGAAACAAGAGTGAACTAATCGGACTCCAGCGAATTTCTGCGACTGGACTCCCTCCTGAAATTTTCCTATTCTCGGTTGGGGGTCGATGCCTACAGTCGTCAAGCCGCCGCCGCTCGAACCGGGAAACGCCGTACGCATTATCGCTCCCGCAAGTCCTGTGGAAGAAGATGCGCTGCGCCGCGGTTGTGCGGAGCTGGAGCGGCTGGGCTACGGAACGAAATGGGATCCACGCGTGCTGGCGCGGCAAGGATATTTTGCCGGCTCGGCGGAAGAGCGGCTGGCAAAATTGCTGCTCGCGCTGGACGAAAATGGTTCGCAAGCGGTTTTCTGCGCGCGCGGCGGATACGGCTCCGGTTATTTGCTAGAGCGTTTGGAGCCGCGGCGGCTGAAATCGCCGAAAGCGCTCGTCGGGTTCAGCGACATCACTCTGCTGCAGCTTTTTCTTTGGCGCAAGAAGCATTGGGTGACTTTTTATGGGCCGATGGTCGGCGCGGGCCTTGATAAAGGCGCCGATGTTCCCGGCGGCTACGATTCGGAGTCGTTTCAGCAGGCATTGACGCAGGCGAGCCACGGCTGGAAGCTGGACCTGCGCGGCGAGACGCTTTTTTTTGGACACGCCGAAGGCACCATCGTGGGAGGATGTTTGACGCTCGTGGAAGCCACCTTGGGCACACCGTGGGAAATTCAAACCAGCGGCGCGATTTTGCTGCTGGAGGACTGCGCGATGAAGCCGTATCAGGTGGATCGTGCGCTCATCCACTTGCGGCAAGCGGGAAAATTCAAAGGCGTGCGTACGATGGTGCTGGGTGAATTTCCGGAATGCGAGCCGCCTGCGGGCGGGCCGACGGTGCGCAATGTCTTTGAAAGAATCCTCGAGCCGCTCAAGATTCCCGTTGTGTGGGGCGCGCCGGTGGGACATACGCCGCGCGCGATGTTGACCGTGCCACTGGGCGTAAAGGCCCGCCTGGTGGCGCAGGGAAGTGGCCGGCTGGAAATCCTGGAGGCGGCCTGCCAGTTGCCCGAATCTCATTTCGCCAGTCCGAGGAAAAAATCACGCCGCTCTTGAAGAATTCACTCGAACACATTCACCTGCTGGGAATCGGCGGCGCCGCCATGGCTCCGGTAGCCGGGATGCTGAAGGAGCGCGGCTACACCGTCACTGGCTCGGACGCGAACGTGTACCCACCGGCATCGACACTGCTGTCGTCGCTGGCGATTCCGTGGAAAGAGGGATTTCGCGCGGAGAACTTGCAGCCGGCGCCGGACCTGATCGTGGTCGGGAATGCGATTTCGCGCGGCAATCCCGAGCTTGAAGCGGCGCTCGATGCGCGCATTCCTTACTGGTCGATGCCGCAGACGCTTGAAGAATTGTTCCTGCCGGGGCACACTCCGATTGTCATTGCCGGAACGCACGGCAAGACGACCACGACGGCGATGCTGGCGTGGATTTTTCACGCCGCCGGGCGGCGCCCCGATTTTTTGGTGGGCGGCGTGGTGCCGAATTTCGGCGAGCGCAGCTACGGCCTGGGCGGCGGCGAAGAATTCATCATCGAGGGCGACGAATACGACTCCGCGTATTTTGACAAGCAGCCGAAGTTCTTGCATTACCATCCGGAGCAGTTGATTTTGACTTCGCTCGAATTCGATCATGCGGATATTTATCCAGATTTGGCGTCGATCGAATTGCAATTCCGCCGGCTGGTGAATCTGGTGCCGCGGTGCGGCAAAATTCTGGTGTGGGGCGAGGCGGAGAATCTCGTCGCCTGCACGAGCAAGGCATTTTGCCCGGTGGAAACGTATGGTCTCGCGCCGGATCTGGATTGGTGCGCGGGCGACATCGAATGGCGCGAGGGCATGACGCATTTCCGCGCGGTTCATCAGGGCAAAGAAGCTGCGCGCATTCGCATGCCGCTCGTGGGCAGGCACAACGTCATGAATGCGCTGGCATGCGTAGCCATGGCGCTCGGACGCGGCGTGGAGCGCGAGGCCATCGAAACTGCCCTTGTGAAGTTCGAAAGCGTGCGGCGCCGCATGGAAATAAAGGGCGAAGTGGACGGCATCACCATTGTAGAGGACTTCGCGCATCATCCCACGGCGATTCGCGCAACCATTGAGGCGGCGCGTTCTCGCTGGCCGGGGCGGCGATTGTGGGCGGCGTTCGAGCCGCGCTCGAACACCATGCGGCGCCGGATTTTCGCGGAGGCGCTGACCGAGGCGCTGGCGTTGGCGGATGCGAGCCTGCTCGGTCCCGTAAATCGCGCCCAACTTCTGTCCGACGAAGAACGGCTTGACCCAAAAGAAGTAGTAGCCGCGATTCGGCAGCGTGGGACAAAGGCCGAAGCATTTGGCTCTGCTGCCGAAATCGCGGAATATTTGGCAGACAAACTCAAGTCGGGAGACGTCGTGCTTGCGATGTCCAACGGCAGCTTCGACGGCCTTTCCGGAAGGCTGGTAGAAGCACTGGGAAAGCGGGCGGCGACACACAAATCATGAATCTTCCAGGACGGAAGCAGTACAGGTTGTTTTTATTTCTGCTGGCCATAGCAATTCTCGCGCCGATAAGAAGAGCCGGCGCGACCATTCGGTATTCCATTTCGCTGGCACATCCCGAGCAGCACATGTTTCACGTGACCATGCAGGTTTCCGACGTCGGGCACGAGTTGATTGTCGCGATGCCGGCGTGGAATGCGACTTACGACATTCGCGATTTCGCCTTTCGCGTGACCCACGTGCGAGCGGCGAACGGGAACGATGGAGCGCAGAACGCGCTCAGTGTCGTGAAACTCGATAAGCAAACGTGGCGAATTTCCGCCGAAAACACCGGCCCGCGGCCGAGCCTGGGGACGGTCACCATTCAATATGACGATGATTGGGACGAGCCTGGGCCTTTTTCATCGCAGCTCAATACGCATCATGCATTCTTGAATTTGGCGGAGGTGCTTTTCTACGTGCCCACGCGCCGCGCAGAAGAATCTCTCGTCGTCTACGAAGATTTGCCCGCCAATTGGCGCATCGCGCAAGAATTACCGGCCGGCGCCGAACAGCAAAGTTTCGTCGCCACCAGTTATGACGCGCTCGTCGACGCGCCCGCGGAGATCGGCGCGTTCCAGGAGTTTCCCCTCGATGCCGGCAAGGCGCATCTGCGCGTTGTGGTCGACGGAACGGATTGGAACCAAACGCAGCTGAGCGACGCGCTGCAGAAAATCGTGGCCTACGAAACCGGCATGATGCGCGATGTGCCGTTCGGCGAATACTTGTTCATTTTTCACTTCGGCCCGTATGCCGAAGCCGGCGGCGGAGGAATGGAGCACGCGAATGGCACGGCCATCGCGACCGGCTCGGGCGATTCCGCCGCGGCGGTCGCGGCCCACGAGTTTTTTCATCTCTGGAACGTTAAACGCATCCGCCCCCAGACTTTGCAGCCGGTGGATTACACCAAGGAGATGTGGACGCGTGCGCTGTGGTTCGCCGAAGGCGTGACGAGCACTTATGCCAGCTTCACCCTCGTGCGCACGGGCTTGTGGACGCCCGAACAGTTCTATGGAGACCTGGCGCAACAGTTTACCTCGCTGGAAGCGCGCCCCGCGCACCTGTGGCAAAGCGCAGAGGAGTCGAGCCTGGATACTTGGCTCGACAAATACGACTACTACGACTCGCCGCAAGTGAGCGTTTCCTACTACAACAAAGGCCAGATTCTTGGCGTGATGCTCGATTTGGCGATTCGCGACGCGACCGACAATCATAAATCGCTCGATGATGTACTGCGCGCGATGGACCAGGATTATGCCCATCGCGGCCGCTTTTACGATGACAGCGCGGGCGTGGAGCAGGAAGTAGAAAAACTCTCGGGCCGCAGCTTCAAAGATTTCTTCGCGAAATACGTCGCCGGCACCGAGGAAATCCCCTACAACGATTTTCTGCGCGCGGCGGGATTGCAAGCGCAGACGCAGCAGCGTGAGATGGCCGATCTGGGATTTGAAACCTCACGCAGCTCGGACGGCACCGTCGCGATTTCTTCGGTCACGCCCGGTAGCGGCGCGGAGCGCGCAGGATTGCAAGCTGGAGACGTTCTGGTGCAGCTCGATGGCCAGCCCTTTGGCCGCTCGGCGATGCGGTTTTTGTTCCAGCATTCGCCCGGCGACACGGTTAACGCCCGCATTCAAAGGAACGGCGGCGAGCGCGACATTTCCTTCGCATTGGGCAGCCGGGGCGTGCAGGTCTATTCGATTTCGGAAATTCCCGACGCCAGCGGCCGGCAGAAACGCATTCGCGACGGCATGTTGCGCGGGACATCGGACTAGCTCGTTCGCTCAGGCTCGGCTCGAATAATTCGTAGCTACGACTAAGAAAATCATATATTGCTATCCTGCCTCTTATGCTCCGCACAGTTCTAGCCGTCACGTCTCTCGCGCTCTACATCATTGTCGTTGGGCTGCCGGTGATCGCCTATTCGCTGCTCAGAGGAACCAGCGATTTTCTCTACCGCGCGGGCAAGTGGGGAATCGGTGCTTCGATGCGCTTAGCGGGCGTGCGGGTGCGGACAGAGGGTACTGAAAATATTCCGGCGGGCGTGTGCGTCTTTGCCGCGAACCATGTGAGCAATTTGGACCCGCCCGCGGCGTTGCTCGGCGTCCCCCGGCGCATTTCGTTCCTCGCCAAAAAGGAAGTGTTCAATGTTCCGGTGGTGCGCACGGCGCTGCGCCTCGGAAAAATCGTGCCAGTGGATCGTGAGCACACTGAAGCAGCCATCGCCAGCATCGACCAGGCGGTCGCTATTCTGCGCGAGGGAATTTCGTTTTTCGTGTTCCCCGAGGGGACGCGCAGCAGGGACGGCAGCCTCAAGGCCTTTAAGAAAGGCACCTTCGTCATGGCGATCCGCGCCGGCGTGCCTGTGGTTCCGGTCTCGATCTTAGGAAGCCGCGAACGCATGCCCAAGGGAAAGCTCTCGACTGTGCCGGGCGAAATTTTGCTTCGCTTTGGCGCGCCCATCGACAGCACGCAATATGCCGTCGACGAGCGCGAAGAGCTGCTCGAGCGCGTCCGCGCCGCCGTCGCGTCGGGCTTGGAGAGTCCGCGCTCGTAGCGCCATAACAGGTCAGCCACGCAGCGGTCTACGGTAGGCGAATCACCAATTTCGGTACGTTCGGCGAGCGGCGGGGATACACAACGCGGGTGACGAGATTAGGGCGTTTGACGATGACCAATACAGTGGGATCGGATATAAGGTTAACGCTTGCTTCGCCTGCCGCATCCGTTTCGTAGCCTTCTTCGTGCTTGGCTGATACGTCGCGCGCAATGACAGTGGCCCCGGAGACCGGCTTTCCGTCCCTTTCTAGAACTTCGATTAGTAGGGAGGGCGCGCCCACAAACGCAACATTGTCCTGCGTGCCGAGCGCCTGAAGGGTAAGTGTGATTTCTACTGGATTCTCGCCTGTCAGGAACTCGCGCACATCGGTTTTCCAGAGCGCGTACGGATACGCAGCTATAACGCGATACAAGCCACGAGGCAGGATCGCCTCGGCCACCTTTCCTTCTTTGTCCGTTAGCGCCCGCGATACTTCGTGGCCGTCGTAGAGCGCTTTCAAAATGACTAGAGCGTTCGGAAATGGTGCGCCGGTGGGATCTGTCACACGAAAATGGACTATGTCGGCTAGTGCCGATTCCGAGCTGAGCGCGAAAGACAAGGCAAATAGGCATCCGAGCCAACTCAAATTCCTCAATGTTAGTCGCATAAGGTTAGGCCTCCCGTCTGAATGGTCATTTCCCCTCAATCGCGGCGCGAAGGCGCGCGACTTCTTTCTCGAGCGCGCGAAACTCACGCTGCAGTTCCGGCAATCGGTGAAACACGCCGGTGGCGCGCAGCCAGTTTTTGTTTTCGAACGCGGGCGAGCCGGAAAAAATCGCGCCCTCCGGCACGTCGTGCGAAACGGCGCTCTGGGCCGTCAGCACCGCGCCGTCGCCGATGTGAAGGTGCCCCGCCGCGGCGGATTGCCCGGCCATAATGCATCGATTGCCGATAATAGACGAACCCGCCAGACCGACTTGTCCGCAGAGAAGCGTGTCCTCGCCGACTTTGCACGCGTGGCCTACCTGGACAAGGTTGTCGATTTTCGCGCCGCGCCCGATGCGCGTTTCGCCGACGGTAGCGCGGTCGATAGCGCTATTTGCCTGAATTTCCACGTCGTCTTCGATGATCGCTGGGCCCATCTGCTGCATCTTGCGCCAGCGCCCATTCTTTTCGCGCGCGAAGCCGAAGCCGTCGGTGCCGATGACCGCGCCGTTCTGCAAAATCACGCGATTGCCGATCTGGCAATGCTCGCGGACCACGGTGTGGCTGTGCGCGAAAAAATTGTCACCGATGCGCGCCCCGCGATAAATGCTCACAAAGCTGTGCAGAACGGCTTTGCGGCCGATGACCACGTCGTCGTCGATAAAGCAGAACGGGCCAATATGCGCGTCGGGTGAAATCTTCGCGGTTTTTGACACCGCGGCCGTGGGATGAATGCCCGGCTCGTAGCGAGGCGTCTGGTAGAAAAGCTCAATGGCGTGCGCGAACGACAGGTAAGGATCGTCGGCGCGCAGCATGGGGAGGGGAATTCCTTCTTCTTTGCGGCCGACAATAATAGCCGACGCGCGCGTCTTGTCGACGTCCCGGCGATACCGGCGATTCGACAGGAACGTGAGCTGGCCCGGTTGCGCGTCTTCGATTCCCGCGACTCCGGTGATTTCGACCTCAGGGTCACCGTCGAGCTCGCATTCCAGACGCGCTGCGATTTCTTTGAGCTTCATGATCCCTCCCAACGCTAAGGCTTCTCTGGCTGCGACGCGATGTCCGCGCAGCCGGAAGACAGGAAATGTACAACAGATTGGCGACGCGGGACGAGGCGACAAGCTTTCCCGGCGGGAATCGGTCACTCTTCGAACAGTTTAGGCTGGGACGGTGATGCCCCCGCAGCAGCCTGCCGCCGCGCGATGCCGACAACTCCCAGCACTTTAATTTCGGTAAGCGCTGTGCGCGGTATGAAGATCCACAGGCTATTTCCGTGGAGATCGGGCGGGGTGAGGCGCACACCGTTTTCCAGCATATCGACCAGATTGTTCGGGACAATCCCCTCGATACAATCGTTGTCCCGGAATAGACAGCGCACCCATAGGCCGTCGAGTTTCGGGCGGCTCAGGAACGCCTTGCGCTCGGGTTCACGCCGATCGGTAAATTCCCGAACGAAGTGGATGCTCTTCACTTTGGCCATATCCAGGGTCAGGTATTCACCCTCCCGCGTGAGGAACTCGACCGAGGAGCCCTGTCCGAGCGTTCCAGGGTTCAGGTACCCTTGGACCTGGGTTTTGTCCAGCAGGACGACCAGCGCCTTTTTGTGCGTCGTGGCTGCGGCAGGCTTCTTCACCGGCTGGGTGCCTCGTCCCTGGAAAGCAGTTGCTAAAGAATGGCGCATATGTTATTGTCGCCGTCGGGATTTTGTCAAGTTATTGTTTTATAAAGGGTTAGGAACGGAGTACTGCCGGAGTGACCGAAGAAGGGCAGATCCTCAAATCTGCTGCCGCTGTTCCCCTTAACTTGCTCTTCAGCAGTGGTTTAGGCCGTTTCGTCACTCAGCGAAACGCTACTCCGGTTGCCAGGCCTGTGTCAGGGAGCGGTTCCTTTGAAGCATTACATATCTCTAATCAATTGAATCAGTTAGCGTGGGTGTACTGAGACTCGCTCGTCGCACAGCCGTGGGCAAAGCTCCGTAGGACCAAAAGAGGGCACAGATGGAAGGCGCCGTCAGCGCATTCCTTAATTACTTGCGCGTCGAAAAAGGGCTCTCGCAGAACACCATGTTGGCCTATGGCCGCGATCTGCGGAAGTTCCGGGAATTTACCGAGGGGCGCGGTAGGAAGCTGGCTCAGCTCCGCCGCGATGACATCGTCGATTTCCTGACGTCTCTCTATCACTCCGGGCTGGACAGCCGCTCCGTGGCGCGCCACTTGGTTTCCACTCGAAGTTTCTTGCGATTCTGCCAAGTGGAAGGATCCATCGTGGAAGACCCGTCGGCTTACGTGGAGACGCCAAAGTTCCGCATGCGGCTTCCAGCGCATTTGAGCGTTGAGGAAGTGAATCGCCTGCTGGCGCAGCCCGACGTGACCACGCTGGTGGGCATGCGCGACCGCGCCATGATTGAGCTGCTTTATTCCGCCGGACTGCGCGTATCGGAATTGGTCAACCTGCGTTTGGGCGATCTGCAGATGGAGACGGGCTGCGTCCGCTGCATTGGGAAAGGAAACAAAGAACGCTTGGTACCCATGGGACGCACGGCGATTACTGCGGTGAAGGCCTATCTGAATGGGTCGCGCCAGGCGCTGAGCGGCAGAACCACCTCGCCGTATCTTTTTCTGAATCGATTCGGCGTGCGCATCGGGCGCATAGGGTTTTGGAAAAAACTTGCCGAGTACGGCCGGCATGCCGGGCTGCGCTTGAAATTGAAACCGCACATGCTGCGCCACAGTTTTGCGACGCATCTGCTCGAGCGCGGCGCCGATTTGCGCTCCGTACAGCTCATGTTGGGCCATGCCGATATTTCGACCACGCAGATTTACACGCATGTGGTGAAGGACCGGCTGAAGGAAGTTTACAAACAGCATCATCCGCGGGCATAAGAATAGGGGCAAGAGAAAAAGCAGGATTACAAAACGCTTTTGAGATTTGCTGGAGGCTGAATCATCCATGCCTGACTACATGTACCTGTTGGAAAGCCGGCTTTCGCCCGAGCAGCGCGCTGTGCTGCTTCGCGTTCAGGAGCTGGCCCGCGCGCAGGATTCGAATGTGTACCTGACGGGCGGAGCCGTCCGCGATCTGATTTCCGGCATGCCGCTGCGCGATTTGGACTTCACCATCGAAGGCAATCCTGTGCGCATGGTGCGGGAACTCGAGAAAGGCGGCGCGCGCGCCGTTCTGGAAGATGAGCGGTTGCGCCACTACGAGCTGATTTTCGCCGGCGAGGTGGACGGCTCGATCTCCGCGGCGCGGGACGAATTCTATGCGCGGCCCGGCGCCAAGCCTGAGTTGCGCTGGTCGACGGTGATGGAGGATTTGCGGCGGCGCGATTTTTCGATCAACGCCGTGGCCATATCCCTGAATCCGGCTTCGCGCGGATTGCTGCTGGATCCCACCAACGGTCTTGCCGACCTGGAGCGGCGTGAAGTCCGCGTGCTTTCCATTCACGCCTTCACCAATCAGCCGGTTCGCCTGCTGCGCGCGCTGCGATTCTGTGCCCGCATGGGATTCAAGATGGAGCAGCGCACTCAGGAGTGGTTCGATCTGGCCATCGAGCGCGGCTTGCACGAAACTATCGAGAATCGCGCGGCAGGCAAAGAAGTAATGGATGTAGGCAGGGAAGATGCCGCGGCCGCCATTTTGAAGCTCTGGGAATCTCACAAACTGCTCGAGGTCATTCATCCGAAATTGCAACGCCGGCGGCCGGATTACGACGGCTTGTCCAAACTGGCGAAGTCCAAGGAAGGATTCATGGCCGCCGGGATCCGCGGGCGCTACAAGATACCCACGGTTTTCTACATTTTCCGCAGGCTGGAGCCGCGAATGGCCGCAGCGCTGAAGAATTTGGAGATTCCCGCCGCCGAGGAAGCCAAAGTTCTTCACCTTCCGCACGAGGCAAAAAAACTCCTGCAGCTTCTTCGAGGCGGCAAGACGAAGACCGCGCGCCAGGCATATGACGTCATTTCCGCAGCGCCAACGGATATTCTGGTTTTCATGACCTCGGAATTTCGAAATCCCAAGGCCGCGGGAAAAATCAGAAACTATCTGCAAAAGTGGCGGCCGATGCGGCTGAATTTGCCGGCGGCGGAGTTGGAAAGCCTCGGCGTCCCGCACGGGTCCAAGTTCGATAAAATTTTGGAACAGTTCTTTGACCTTCAATTGCGGGGAAGAGGCAAGACTCCGCCCGAGGTGGCAAAACTTCTCAAGCAGCTTGCCGGCATCAAGGACGAACCGAAGCCGAAGGAAGAGAAAAAGAAGAAACGCGGCAAGGCTCTTGAAACCGCCGGAGCAAACCGCGCCGCAAAACGCGATTCGGAAGCCGCGAAAGAGTCTGCCGGAGTTGCCATCGCGGCGGAGCCAGCCGCCACCAAAACCGTGGCGCACACGGGCAAAGCCGCGCCGCAAAAGCACGCTCGTTCGCAGGCCGCGCACAAAGCGTCCGGTAAGGCGTCTGCGCAACGAAAGAAGTCAGCGCGCCGCTGAAGTGCGCGAGCGATTTGTTTTTCTCGACGGCCTCCTCTTCCGTCGTAGCCAAATCGGCGACACAAGACTAAGATAGAAAACGAAATGAGTTCTCCAGAGTTCGTCCACTTACACGTACACACCGACTACTCGCTTTTGGATGGCGCCTGCGAAATCGGCGAGCTGACCGCGGAAGCGGCCAGGCAAAAAATGCCGGCAGTTGCGGTCACCGATCACGGCAACCTTTTCGCAGCGGCGAATTTCTTCCACCAGGCAGCGACTTGCGGCGTGAAGCCCATCATCGGCTGTGAGGTTTACGTCGCGCCGGACAGCCACAAGAACAAGAATGCCGATGCCGAGCGTTCCAATCACTTGGTTCTGCTTTGCGAAAACGACGAGGGGTACCGCAACCTCATCCGCCTGGTTTCCACGGGATTTCTGGACGGTTTTTATTACAAGCCGCGCATCGATCACGATCTATTGTCGAAGCACGGCCGCGGCCTGATCGCGCTTTCCGCCTGCTTGCGCGGCGAAGTCACCGAACACGTGCTCGAAGACCGCCACGAGCAGGCGCGGACGTCCGCCTACCGGCTGCAGGAGATTTTCGGCAAGCAGAATTTCTTTTTGGAGGTGCAGGATCAAGGGCTCGACGTCGACCAGCGAGTGAACCAGGGAATCGTGCGCCTCGCGAAAGAAACGGGAATTCCGCTCGTCGCCACCAACGATTGCCATTATTTGACGCGTTCCGACGCGCACGCTCAGGAAGTGCTGCTGTGCATTCAGACCGGCAAGACCATGAGCGAGACGAACCGCATGCGTTTCGCCACCGACCAGTTCTACTTCAAGACCGCGCAAGAGATGGCTCTGGTCTTTCGCGAATTGCCGGATGCGCTCTCGCGCACCATGGCCATTGCGGAGCGCTGCCACGTGAAGATCGACCGTGTGCAAAATCCGTTCCCGGAATTTAAGGTGCCGGCGAGCACAACCACGGATTCCTATTTCGAACGCGTGGTGCGTGAAGGCTTCGCGGAGCGCGTGCCGCCGCTCGAACGGCAGGCCAAGGAAGGGCGCTTGCGCTACCCGCTAGCCGTTTACGAACAGCGGCTGAACGACGAAATCGAGATGATCAAGAAAATGAATTTCTCCGGCTACTTCTTGATCGTCTGGGACTTCATTCGCTACGCGCGCACGCAAGGAGTTCCCGTTGGTCCGGGCCGAGGGTCGGCGGCGGGGAGTTTGGTCAGCTACGCTCTGCGGATCACCGATGTGGACCCGCTGCAATACGATTTGCTTTTCGAGCGCTTCCTGAATCCCGAGCGCATTTCCATGCCGGATATCGACATCGACTTCTGCATGCGGCGGCGCGGCGAAGTGATCGATTACGTGCGGCAAAAATACGGCGAGCAGAACGTCGCGCAAATTATTACGTTTGGAACCATGGCGGCGAAGGCGGCGTTGAAAGACGTGGGCCGCGCGCTGGACATGCCCTATGGCGACGTGGATCGCCTCGCGAAGCTGGTGCCGAACCAGTTGAACGTCACCCTGGAAGATGCGCTGAAAGATCCTTCGCCTCTTGCCGTTCAGCGAGATAAGGACGAGCGCGTCAAGGAATTGATCGAAGTTGCGCTTCGACTCGAAGGCCTCGCCCGTCACGCTTCAACGCACGCTGCCGGCGTGGTGATTTCTCCGCGCCCGTTGATGGAGATCGTTCCTTTGTATCGCTCCTCACGCGACGAAATCACGACGCAGTACGACATGAACGCGCTCGAACGAATCGGCCTGCTGAAGATGGACTTTCTCGGCCTGACCACGCTAACCGTGCTCGACGACGCGGTCGCGCTCATCAAGCAGAATCGCGGCGCGGATATCAAGCTTTCCGAGCTGCCGCTCGACGACGCGAACACTTACGCCATTTTTGCCAGGGCCGACGTGTCCGGCATTTTCCAGTTTGAGTCTCACGGCATGCGCGAAATTTTGCGGCGCTATCAGCCGACGCGACTGGAAGACTTGACCGCGCTCAACGCGCTGTACCGTCCGGGGCCGATTCAGGGCGGAATGATCGACGACTTCATCTCCCGAAAGCACGGAAAGAAAAAAGTCGTTTACGACCTGCCGGAACTGGAAGAGATCCTGTCGGAAACTTACGGTGTGATTCTTTATCAGGAACAGGTGATGCAGATCGCTAATCGCCTCGCGGGCTTTTCGCTGGGTGAAGCCGACATTCTTCGCCGCGCCATGGGAAAAAAGAAGCGCGAAGAGATGGCTGCGCAGCGCGAGAAGTTCCTTGCCGGCAGCGCCGCGCGCAAAGTTCCCGCGAAAAAGGCCGAGAAGATTTTCGATCTGATGGCGGAGTTTGCCGGCTACGGTTTCAACAAATCGCACTCCTGCGCCTACGCGCTGCTGGCGTATCAAACTGCCTATCTGAAGGTGCATTTCCCAGTGGAATTCATGGCAGCGCTGCTTACTTCGGAAACCGGCAACACCGAAAAGGTGGTGAAATACATTCACGAGTCTCGCGGAATGGGCATTCGCGTCTTGCCGCCGGACGTGCACCAGAGCAGTTTGTATTTCACGCCTGTTGGCGAAGACATTCGCTTCGGTTTGGCCGCGATTAAGAACGTCGGCGAGAACACCGCGAAGGCCATCTGTGAAGCGCGCGCTGAGCGCGGCAATTTCCCCAATATTTACGGATTCTGCTCGGCGATCGATTCGCGATTTTTGAATCGCCGCGTCCTGGAGAGCTTGGTGAAAGCGGGCGCCATGGACTGCTTCGGCGCGCCGCGAGCGCAGCTTTGGGCGGCCATCGAAGGCGCGATGAGCCATGGCCAGAAAATGGAACACCAGCGTACCGTGGGACAGCACGGCCTTTTTCTGGGCGGGGCGAGTCAAGCGCCCGCGGACGACGGGCCGAATCTTCTGCCGGAAGCCGAAGATTGGAGCGAAGATCAGCAGCTCTCGGGTGAACACGCCGTTCTCGGCTTTTACGTCTCCGGCCATCCTTTGGACAAATATGCCGGGCGCTTGAGCGATCTGGGCGTGGTTGAATTGGGCTCGCTTGAACAAAAGCCAAACGGTGAAGACCTGGTCATCGCCGGTATTATTGTGCAGACCCGGCCCATGCGTTCCAGAAAAGGGGCGCGGTGGGCGATTTGCCGCGTTCAGGATCAGACCGGCGGCGTCGAAGCGCTCGTTTTCCCGGAAGCCTTCCAGCGTTACGAAACGATATTGAAAGGCGCTACGCCGTTGGCCATGCGCGGACGGGTCAGTATCGAAGACGCCGGAACGCGATTCGTTGTCTCCGACATTCGCTTACTTGAACAGCTTTCCGAAAGAAAAACGGACCTGATGCGCGTGCGCGTGGACCTTCGTGCGCTGGATACCAAAGCGATGGACACGTTACAGGCGCTCTTCGCGGAGCGGCCCGGCCGCTGCCGTGTCGCATTCGAATTGATTTCGCAGGACGGAGTCTCCGCGACGCTGGAAGCGGAAAAGCGCGTCGAGCCGGCTCCGGAATTGGTTGATCGTGTGCGGGCGATTTGCGGCCCGGACTCGGTCGCGGTACTACGCGCCTGACGCTTGTTCACAAAAGGATTCTCTTGAGCGCAAAGCGACGCAAGCAGCACGACCTGGACGAGCTCGACCACGACGTCGACGAACTGGTGCGTCTCGCTCCGGAAAATGAAAAGGCGGCGCAGGAACTCGCGCGTTTGCGCAAGGAAGTCAGCGAACTGAAACGCGAGTTCTACTCCCACATGGGAGCCTGGCAGAAGCTGCAGATTGCCCGGCATGCCCAGCGGCCCTACACCCTCGATTTCGTCCCGCGCTTGTTCGAGGGATTCAGCGAGATTCATGGAGATCGCGCGTTTGCCGATGATCCCGCGATCGTCTGCGGCATGGCGAAATTTCACGGACGGCCCGTCATGGTCATCGGTCACCAAAAAGGCCACGACACCAAGCAGCGCGTAGCGCGCAATTTCGGCCAGGCGAAGCCCGAGGGTTACCGCAAAGCCTTGCGTGCGATGGAGCTTGCGGCGAAATTCGGCCGGCCGATCTTTGTTTTTATCGACACGCCCGGCGCCTATCCGGGCGTCGACGCGGAGGAGCGCGGCCAGGCTGAGGCCATTGCCCGCAATCTGCGCGAAATGGTGCGTCTGCCGGTACCCATCCTAGTTACCGTAACCGGCGAGGGTGGCTCGGGTGGTGCGCTCGCCGTGGCCGTCGGTGATCGCGTTCTGATGCTCGAGCACGCCGTGTATTCGGTGATTTCGCCAGAGGGCTGCGCTTCCATCACCTGGCGCGATGGCTCCAAAGCGGAAATCGCCGCGGAAGCCTTGAAAATCACGCCGAAAGACCTACTGGAGTTGGAGCTGATTGACGAAATCATTCCCGAGCCGGAAGGCGGGGCGCACACCGACCACGACGCGACTGCCAAGATTCTTGACGAAGCGCTGACTCGCGCGATCGACGAAGTATCCAAACGCTCGCCCCAGGAGCTCCTCGATCAGCGCTACCAGAAATTTCGCCGCATGGGCCAGTTCTACTGAACTATTCTGCCGAGTCAGTCCGCGTTGTTGCGCCTGAGCGAGGCACCTGAACTTTTTCCGCCACTCCCGCGTATTATTAGGTATAGAAGTCGCTAGATGGGGAAGGAGAGGTAATCGTGTTCTGCGATCAATGCGGTACGGAAGCGACCGCCAATGCGCACTTTTGCAGCAACTGCGGCCGTCCGTTTCCTAGTGTAATCGCCTATCAGCAGGTAGCCGCGGCCCAGCGCGTGCCTGTATACGTCGTTCCTTCCAGTCGCGTCAATGCGCATATACGCATCCTGGGCATTCTCTGGATCATCGCCGGGTTGCTCCGGGCGCTCGCCGTGGGTTGGGTTTGGTTCGTGGGCCGCATGGTTCTTCCGGCGGTGCTGAACCAGTTTGTCCCCCACTTCGTGCTGGGTGATCCTCTGGCCAGAATCGTTCAGGGCGGTTTGGCCTTCGCTTCGGGTCTGCTGATTCTCCAGGCCGTGCTGGCGTTTTTCGCGGCGTGGGGATTGCTCGAGCGTCAGAGCTGGAGCCGCATCGTCGCGATCGTCGCGGGTATTCTGGCCCTCTTGCACATTCCGTTTGGAACGGCGCTGGGCGTGTACACGCTGTGGGTTCTGCTACCCGCTTCGTCGGAAGCGGAATATCGCAATCTGGCCCACGTCTAGCCTGTGTTCGGCTCGACGGTGCGCGACGCGGGAGGCTTCGGGCGTTTGCGAGTTGGACACTTTTGTGCTTGCGCTATGTTGCTCGCCCGTGCTTCGTGACGTAGTGTGATGGCCATGGAACAGACACCGAACGAAGGCGGGGCCACGGCGACGGGGGAAATTTTTCGACCATACGAGCGTCTGGTCGAGATCACCGTTATGGGGAAAAACTTCCTTGTGCCGGAACGAAACTCTCTGCTGCGCTGCTTCCAGTTCATCAGTCCGGAGACGATTCCGTACGGCCGGTTCTGCTGGAACCAGGAGTGTCAGTATTGCCGCGTGAGTTGTCAGCTTCCTGACGAGGATCAGCCTAAGCCCATTCTCAGTTGCAAGTTCATGGTCTCAGCGGGCATGAACATCACCGAGCTTTCTCCAGAGCTGGAGTTTTGCCTGAAGAGCAAGCTCGGGACTTGAAGCTGTATCCGCGCCGGGGTCGTTAGCGAGACTGCCTCCTCTCAGTCACCCCTCCAGTAATGGTGTGTGCCGCGGCTGCTTCTGGCTGTGACGCCCTCCACGATTGTGTTAAACTTCGCGGTTACAGACACACAGCCTCTGGGGAGTTCCAATGAGTGCGCGCACGAAATTTTCTGTTGGGGCGATTGTAATTGTAGGCACCTTGGTGTGGCTGGGCTGGGTCGGCGCCTCGCAGAGTAAGACCTACTATCACACCATCAGCGAACTCAGCGCGCTCCAGGGAGCTGCCCTCCATCAGAGAATGCGCGTCAGCGGAAATGTTGTTGACGGCTCCATTGCCCATCACCCGGGCCGCATTGATTTCGTGCTCACCGAAGAGGGCAAGACCCTGCCGGTAAGCTACGTCGGGGATTCGCCGCTTCCAGACACGTTCAAAGGCGGCGCGCAGGCCTTGGCGGAAGGGAAGTTGATGCCGGACGGCCGTTTCGTGGCTGATCAGGTGCAGGCAAAGTGCGCCTCCAAATACCAGGCGACTCCAGGGCAGCAGCCCGCCGCAGAGATGCCCAAATCCAGAACACAAGCACAGCCTGATCCGCGAAGCGTGGCGGAGCCTCGTAGTTAATGGGAGCAAGATAAGCCAGTGGACGTCATTGGCTCTTTCGCGTTAGTCCTGGCGCTCCTCGCGGCGGCGTACGCGTTCGTTGCGGGAATCATTAGCATTCGCACCCAGCGACCGCTGATCATCAAGAGCGCGCGCAACGCGGGACTGGCCGTTTTTCCGCTGGTCACGCTGGCCGTCGGCAGCCTCGTCGCCCTCTTCTTCGAAAACAATTTTTCCATCGCTTACGTCGTCGAGCACAGCAATCGCGCGCTGCCCACCTACTACAAATTTGCCGCGCTTTGGGCCGGCCAAGAAGGCTCGCTGCTTTTCTGGAGCTGGCTCCTGTCGATCTTCGCGTTCATCGCGCTCTTCTCCAATCGCAAGAAGCATCCCGAGCTGATGCCGTACGTAGGCGTCATCCTCGGCGGCATCCAGTTGTTTTTTCTGATTTTGAATAATTTTGTCGCCAGCCCCTTCGGCTTGGTCGGAGCCATCAGCGCCGCAGGCGTGCCGCACGTGGTCACGCTTGCCGACGGCCATGGCCTCACGCCGCTCTTGCAGTATTCGGAGATGGATATTCATCCGCCGATGCTTTATTTAGGCTACACCGGATGCACCGTGCCCTTCGCATTCGCCCTGGCGGCGTTGCTCGGCAGATATCCGGGCGAAAAATGGATTCACATCACTCGCAAATGGATGATGGTTGGCTGGGCGTTTCTGAGTGTAGGCATATTGCTTGGTGGCCACTGGGCCTACCAGGTTCTCGGCTGGGGCGGCTACTGGGCTTGGGATCCCGTGGAGAATGCTTCTCTCCTGCCGTGGATCACCGAGACCGCCTTTTTGCATTCGGTGATGATGCAGGAGAAGCGCGGCATGATGCGCGTCTGGAACGTCTGGCTGGTCTTCATCACCTACATGCTCAGCATTCTCGGCACCACGCTGACCCGTTCCGGCGTCGTCAGCTCGGTTCACGCCTTCGCGCAATCGTCGATCGGTTCCTGGTTCTTCTCCTTCCTCGCGATTATTTTGGTCGTGTGCCTGGTGGCCTACTGGAAGAATCGCGATTATTTGCGGACCGACAATCAACTCGATTCTATCGTTTCGCGAGAATCGAGCTTCCTCTTCAACAATTTGATCCTGCTGGCCGCGTGCTTCGCCGTGTTGTGGGGCACGCTCTTTCCCGTCCTCACGGAGTGGGTCGAGGGCAACAAGATCACCGTCGGCCCTCCGTTCTTCAACAAAGTGAATATCCCCATCGCGTTGTTCCTGCTGTTCCTCACCGGTGTGGGCCCTTTGCTGGCCTGGAGGCGCACCTCGCTTTCGAGTTTGAAGCGCAACTTTGCCTGGCCGCTGGGCGGAGGGCTGGTGGCGGGAATTGTCGGCTTTGCGTTCGGCGACCGGAATTTTTATGCGCTCGTCTGCCTCATTCTCTGCGCCTTCGTCACGCTCACGATCTTCTCGGAATTTTTCCGCGGCGCGCGCGTTCTTTCCGCCCGCAGCGGCGCAAATCTTCTCTCGTCAGTCGGTCAGTTGACGATGCGCAACACCCGCCGTTACGGGGGCTACATCGTTCATTTCGGCATCGTGCTGATCTTCATCGGAATTTCCGGCCAGGCGTTCAACCGGAACGTGCAGAGCTCCATGCAGGTCGGCTCCAGCATGAAAATTGGCCCGTACACGCTGGTTTGTCAGAACCTGGACTCCGCCTCGAACGCCAACTACACCGCCGAACGCGCCACCATCGAGGTCTTCGAAGGCAAGCGCTCCTTGATGATGCTCTTTCCCGAGCGTCGCTTTTATCTGGCCAGCGAGGTGACCCAAACAGTCGTGGCCCTGCACTCTTCTCTCGCCGAGGATCTTTACATCGTCTATGCCGGCCGCAGCCCGGAAGACAACACTCCCGTGATTCACGCGTACTTGAATCCGCTGGTGCGCTGGATTTGGCTGGGAGGTTTGGTTCTCGTGCTCGGAACGGTGCTCGCGCTCGTACCGAGTCGCCAGCCGCAAATCGTCCTGCATGCCGAAAGGGAATCCGTGCCCGCCGGCGCTGGCGTACCTGTAAGCGTGGTTCACGGAAATGACTGAAATGCTCAAACGCGCCAAATTTGCAGCGCTTGCTCTCTCGTTCGCCGCGGCGCTTGTTCTCATGCCTCCGGCGCACGCGCAGAGCGACCGCGCAAAAGCCCTGGGCACGAAAATCATGTGCATGTGCGGCGGCTGCAGCGACGCGGCGGGGAAGTGCACGCACATGGGCGGCGCCTTCGCCGGCCCTTGCGAAACGGCGCAAAAGGAACTGAAAGAAGTGGACGAACGTGTCGCCAGCGGTTCGTCCGACGATTTGATTCTCCAATCGTTCGTCCAGGAGTACGGCCCCACGGTGCTGATTTCTCCGCCCGCCAAGGGATTCGATCTTTGGGCCTGGCTGATGCCTATCGTTATGCTCCTGGCCGGGGCGCTTCTGGCGTCCTACGTTGTCCTCCGATGGAGGCGCCGCACCGAAGTCGCGCCCGCCGCGCGAGTCTCGCCCGACCTTCTCGCGCGTGCGCGTCATCAGATGGGTGCCCAGATGGATGCGGAGTCCGATGACTAGCCAGGCCATCCTCGTTTCCTTGTGCTGCGTCGCAATGGCGATCGCCACGCTGTGGTTTGTCTTTGGCGTGAAGCTGGAGGCGTACGACTTCGCGCCGCATCGCTCGCGCCTCGATCAACTGCTCGAACGGCGCGGCACCATCTACGAAAATCTTCGCGACTTGCGCTTCGAGCATCGCGCCGGCAAATTTTCAGAAGAAGACTACGAAGCGATGAAGCACGCGCTGGAAATCGAGGCCGCGCGCGTGATCGCGGATATGGATAAACTGACCGGCGGCGCGCCCACGGCGGCCACGCGGCAAGCCGCGTCGGAGAAATCACGGTGATAACGAGGATGGATTCCGAAAAGATGCGCGCATCGGCGAAAAGGCGCGAAAACAAATCACGGTACCGGTCGTGGGTGGGTCGTTGTTTGGCCGTCGGCGCGGCGCTTCTCTTTCTTGGCGCCGCGCGACCAGCGGCGGCGGGCACCGTGTCGGGCGTCGTGCAAAATGGCACCACAAACCATCCGGTGTCCGGTGCCGACGTTATTCTTCTCGCCCTCCAGGGCGGCATGCAGGCGGTCGCAACAGTGAAGACCGACGCCTCGGGCCATTTCACCATCACCAACGACGGCCTGGGCGCAGCGCCAATGCTCCTGCGCGTCCCTTACAAGGGCGTTTTCTACCATGCGCCGGTACCGCCGAATACGCCGTCGGTCCAAGTCGAAGTCTACGAGCCGACGCGCGACCCGCATTCGTTTACTGTGACCACGCGCGCCATCATTCTCCAGCCAAAAGGTTCCGACCTCACGGTCGGCGAGGAATACACCATTGAGAATCAAACCCAGCCGCCGGTGGCCTTCTACTTGAAGGACGGAAGTTTTCGCTTCGAGCTTCCTCAGGGCGCGCAGCTCAGCCAGGTCTCCGCATGGGACGCCAGCAAAATGCCGGTCATCCAGGGCACCATCGATAAAGGCAGCGGCGTGGAAGCGGTGGACTGGCCGTTCCGCCCCGGCGATAACGGCGTGCGCATCTCCTACGAGCTGCCGTACACCTCGAATCAGGCCACTATTCAATCAACGTCAATCTATGACGTTCAAAGTGTCATTCTCGCTGTGCCTCCCGGCCTCCAGGTCTCCGCTGCTGGCTTCTCTCCCGCGCAAAGCGAACAGGGTTTCGACATTTACACTCACGCTGCGGTCGCCGCGAACACTCCGCTGGCCATCTCAGTTTCGGGCATCGCCTCTGCGCCCGCTGCCTCCCCGGACAACGGTGCGCAGGACCCATCCGTCAACTCCCGCGCTGACGGTGCCGACGCGGCTGCCACCACGGCGCTGCCGCCGCGCCTCGACGACAACGTGAAGTACATCCTTGTGGCCGGATTTGCGGCCTTGTTTTTGCTGGGTGTGATTTTTCTCTGGCGCCGCCCCGCAGCACAAACCGTAGGTGCCACAACATCATCGGCAAACGAAATCGTCGCGCCGCCCGCGCAAATCGCGCCGCCGTCAGTCACTCCCGCCGTGGAGAAAGTCGAGCGCGAAGCAACCCGCAGCCTCGACGAGCTGAAGGAAACTCTGTTCCGCCTGGAGCTGCGCCACCAGGCCGGCACCATCAGCGAGCAGGACTACACTCGCGAGCGTGAACGCACGCAAAAAATCCTGCGGGACCTTCTGAAGGGCTGAGCGTCGCGCCTTGCCTGCCGCGCCATCGTCCGTTTCCATCGGCGTCACCTTCGAGCAAGTCGAAAAGCGCTACGGCGCATTTGTTGCGCTGCGGAAAGTCTCGCTCTCCATCGCTCCCGGCGAATGCGTCGCGCTTCTTGGCCCCAATGGCTCCGGGAAAACGACGCTTCTGAAAATGGCGGCGCTGCTCGTCAGGCCAACTTCCGGCCGCGTCGTTTTTCCGAGCGCGGGAACTGATGCAAGAGCGATCCGGCGGCAAATTGGCCTGGTGGGTCACAACATTCTCGTTTACGACGAACTGACAGCGCAGGAAAACCTGGAACTCTTTGCGCGGCTCTTCGAACTCGAACGCCCGCGCGAACGCGCCGCCGAAAGTCTCGAAGCTGTGGGCTTGGCGACGCGCGCTGACTATATGGTGCGCACCTTCTCTCGCGGCATGCGTCAGCGCCTGGCCCTCGCGCGCGCGTTGTTGGCCTCGCCGGCGCTTCTGCTGCTCGACGAGCCCGCCGCCGGTCTCGACCAGCAAGGCCTTCTCTGGCTCACCACCACTCTGCGAAATCTGCGCGCGCAGGGCCGCACCATCATCATGAGCACGCATGCGCGAAACGAAGTCACCGACATTTTCACGCGCGCCGTCGCCATTTCCGGAGGCCGCGTGGAGCGCGATTCCGGAGTGAATGGCGACCCCCGCCCGCTTCTGGAAGAGCTGAAGGTGGGCGCCTGATGGACGCCGCGCGCGCTGCCGCCGTCGTATTGCGTAAGGAAATTCGCGCCGAGATGCGCACGCGCGAATTGCTGCAGACCACCGTCACGTTCGTCATCATCGTGGTCGTTCTTTTCAGTTTTGCGTTCGAGCCTTCCGCTGCGGAGGCCCGCCGTTACGGCCCCGGCCTGCTCTGGATCGCGCTGCTCTTCGCCGGCTCGCTGATGCTCAATCCGTCGTTCGCGAAAGAGCAATTGAACGACACGATTTATGCCTTGCGCATGGCGCCGGTCAGTCCGTTCTCGATTTACCTCGGCAAAATGCTCGCGAATTTGCTCTTTCTCGCGATCACCGAGGTGGTGCTCTTGCCGGTGTTTGCCGTGCTTTACAATGTTTCCCTGTGGCCGGTGCTCGGACGGCTCATCATCGTGCTGTTTTTGGGGACCTTTGGCATCGCCGTTACCGGCACGGTTTTTTCCGCCGTGGCCACGCAGGCGCGCATGCGCGAAGTCCTGCTGCCGCTTTTGCTCCTGCCGGTATTGGTTCCGTTGCTGATCGCCTCGGTGGAAGCCACCGCGGAATTGTTCGCGGAAGCTCCCGCGCTCGACCGCACCTGGGTTGCAGTCCTGGTGGCATTTGATATCGTCTTCTTTGCCACCGCCTGGCTGCTCTCTGATTACTTGTTGGAGGAATAGTGGCACACTCGCCGGAACGGGGAAGTTATAACGGCAACCGATGAAGAACCGGGGAATCGCAACGCTGATCGTCGCCGGCCTGTTTTGCTTCGCGGGCTACGCCGTATTTTTCATCGCGCCCGACGAAGCCACCATGCACGCCATCCAGCGCATTTTTTATTTCCACGCTTCGTCTGGCTGGGCGGCAATGGAAGGCACGGGCATCGTGTTTTTCGCGAATATTGCCTATCTCCGGAAGCGTCAGCCGAAATGGGACTGGCTCGCCGTCTCCGCCGTGGAAGTCAGCCTCGCATTCTGGTCCGTCGTTCTCGTCACAGGACCGATTTGGGCGCATCCCGTTTGGGGCGTCTGGTGGGCGTGGGATTGGCGCTTGACGCTGACGCTTATCCTTTGGATTTTGTACGTCGCCTATCTCGTCTTGCGTACGCTTATTGACGATTTCGAGCGCCGCGCCGCTGCTTCCGCCATCTTCGGCATTTTCGTTTTCCTCGGCGTACCGCTCGATTATCTGTCGATCCGCATCTTTCGTACCCAGCACCCACAGCCCGTTTTGTTCGGTGGGCCGAACTCGGGCTTGGATCCCACCATTGCCAAGGTATTTTTTTCCTGCAGCGCACTGATGACCCTTTTGATGATCATTCTGGTCGTTCAGCGTTATCGCCTGGAGCGCCTGAAATACGAAGCGGAAGAAATGCGCCTTGTGGTTGAGGAACGCACCGAGGCGCAATTATCGAAATCGCGAAGTTGAAGCAACGCTCGTCATCGGGAGGTAGTCATGCAAAATTTCTGGAGCCTGTTTGCGGCCTACTTGGTTTTTTGGGCGATTTTTTTCATTTATGATTTCACTGTCGCGCGGCGCCTCGCGCGCGTCGAAAAGGACCTAGCGCGGATAAAGCAGCAGATGCCCGGACGTTAAGAGCCCTCGGAATTCTGGAGCAGGGAAGCGGCTTCCATGCCAGCGCGGAAAAAAATCGGCGTAGTCCTTTTTCAGCTCGGCGGCCCGGACCGCCTCGAAGCCGTTGAGCCATTTCTCTACAATCTGTTCTGCGACCCGGAAATCATCAATTTCATGGGCGCCAGCCTCGCGCGAAAGCCGCTCGCAAAGCTCATCGCTTCGCGTCGCGCACAGGTCGTTCGCGAACATTACCAGGCCATCGGCGGCGCCTCGCCCATCGTTGAGCTCACCAATCGCCAGGCCCGCGCCCTCGCGTCAGCGCTCCAGCCCGATATCGACGCGCGCGTCGTCGTCGCCATGCGCTACTGGCATCCGCTCACCGCAGACGCCATCGCCGAGCTTCGCGGCGAATCGCTCGACCAATTGATCCTGCTTCCGCTGTATCCCCACTATTCCTTTGCTACCACCGGCAGCAGTTTGAAGGAGTGGCAGCGCCTTTACGGCAGCAACGGCGTCCCCGTGCGCCCCCCCGTGAGCCCCTTCGTGAAAATGATCAACGATTTTCATGACAATCCTTTGTACATCGCGGCGCTGGCCGAGCGCGTCTACGAGTCGCTCAGCGCACTGAGCCAGCCCGAAAGCGTGCATCTGCTCTTCAGCGCGCACGGCCTGCCGCTCAGCCTGGTCGAGAAGGGCGATCCCTACCCGCGCCAGATCGAAGAAACCATGAAGCTCGTGCTCGCCGCCGGCGGCTGGTCCAATCCATCCACTCTTTGCTACCAGAGCCGCGTCGGCCGCCAAAAGTGGTTGGAGCCCTCGCTCACCGCCACCATCGACAAATTGGCCGCTGACGGCGTCCGCCGCCTGCTGGTCATTCCCATCTCATTTGTCACCGAGCACATTGAAACGCTCCACGAAATCAACATCGAAGCCCGCGAACACGCCGAGGCGCAGGGCATCACCGAATTCCGCATGATGGCCTCCCTCAACGATTCGCCCACCTTCATCCGCGCGCTCGCCGATCTGGTGAAGGCCGCCGTCTCGGTGTGACCATTTTCGCGCAAACAAATGGCGAGAAACTCTTGACACCGCGCGAAGCTCATCATATAAAGTTTCTTTGCTTCGCGCTTCATAGTCATTCATCTTTAATACTGCGCGCAAAGCACTTACTGCTCGATGCCGGAAAAATCCGAGTCGAAAACCGCTGAAAAACAGGGTGCTCCCGCAGCGCCGCCCGCCGCTACGAAATCCAATCCTTCCGATTCTGGCAAGAAGGACGTTGACCGCGTCCGTCGCCGCTTCATCTGGACGTTCCTGTGGGGCTATCTCGGCGTCAATTTCCTGATGTTCCTGCGCTATTTCTTCCCGCGCGCTTTGTTCGAGCCTCCCACGGCTTTCAACGCCGGCTACGTCGCCGATTACAGCCTCGGCGTCGACCAGCGTTTTCTGCAGTCCAATCGCTGCTGGGTCGTGCGCGAGCCCGGCCGTTTGTTCGTCATTTTCGCGCAGTGTACCCATTTGGGCTGCACGCCGGACTGGGAGCAAGCCCAGAACATCTTTCACTGCCCATGCCACGGAAGCGAATACGATAGCGAGGGCATCAACTTTGCGGGCCCGGCGCCGCGGCCGATGGATCGCTGCCACATCGTGCTCGATCCCTCCAATCAGATTCTCGTCGATAGCAGCCAGCGGTACATCATGGACCCCGCCGCGGGCACAAACCAATTCAACGACACCGACGCTTTCATTAGCGCCTAGTCTTCGGTTTTCAAGGAAAAGGCGGAAGAATGGCAGACCAGAAGGACGGGAATGACCACAAGACGGGCGTTCTCGAAGATCTAAAAGAAAAATCTCGCGAGTTTGGTGAGATCGTCAAAACCAAAACGCAGGAACAGCTCGAAGAGCTGAAGAAGCCGCAGGAGACTCAGCTCTATCGTTCGATCTTCCGCATCAAACACGACGAAGAACCGCGGAATCGCGCCCTTTCGACCCTCAATAATCTTTTCTTCCACATCCATCCGGCAAAGGTAAATCGCGACGCCACGCGCTACGGCTACACCTGGGGGCTCGGCGGTATCACTTTTTACCTCTTCATCGTACTGGTGTTCACCGGCGTCATGCTGATGTTTTATTACCATCCGACGAAAATCCAGGCGTTCCGCGACATTCTCTATCTCGAAAACGACGTGCCCTTCGGTCGCCTCCTGCGCAACATGCATCGCTGGGCCGCGCACTTGATGGTCATGGCCGTCTGGCTTCACATGTTCCGGGTGTTCATGTCTGGCTCGTATAAGCGCCCGCGCGAATTCAACTGGTGCGTCGGCGTGCTGTTGATGGTTCTGACGTTGCTGCTTTCTTTCACGGGTTACTTGCTCCCCGATGACCAACTCGGCTTTTGGGCCGTCACTGTCGGCACCAACATGGCGCGCGCCACTCCTCTTCTCGGCAACCAGGGGCCCTTTGGCCCGCAGTTAGGCATGACTCCTTACAACGACGTGCGCTTCGCGCTTTTGGGCGGCTCGATCGTCGATGCGAACGCCCTGCTGCGTGCCTACATTTGGCATTGCATTGCCATTCCGCTGATTGCTTCGGTCTTCATGGGTGTGCATTTCTGGCGCGTCCGCAAGGACGGCGGCATTTCAGGTCCGTCTCCTGTCATGCTGGAATCGGAAACCAAGGCGTAGCGCCGTTTGATGGGAACGTCGGATTCTCTGGTGTACCCGCCCTGGCAAAATCGGGCGGCAGTTGAGCGCAAGAGGTGAGCGTTAACTAATGTTTGGTGATTGGCATCAGCTCTGGGTCATCATTTCCGCGCCGGATAATATTCCGATCGTGGCCATGCTCGGCCTTGTGCCGTTCTTCACCTGGTATGCCTTTCACAACATGCTCGCGAACGACCGCCTGATCGCCCAGCTCGAAGCCGATCCCCAGCTTGCGCGCACGCACCACCGCACCACCTACCCGTACAATTCGCGCTGGGAGCGCGAGCTGCACACCAATCCGTTCCTGATGCGCAAGGAGCTGCTTGCCGCCATCATCATCACCATCATCTTGATGGTCTGGGCGCTCATGCTCAATGCTCCGCTGGAAGAGCCCGCCAACGCCAGCGTCACCATGAATCCTGCTAAAGCCCCGTGGTACTTCCTCGGCTTGCAGGAGATGCTCGAATACTTTGACCCCTGGATCGCCGGCGTCATCGTGCCCACGCTGATCATCGTTGGCTTGATGGCTATTCCGTTCATCGACGCCAATCCGCTGGGCAACGGCTATTACACCTACAAGCAGCGCCGCCATGCCATCTGGACCTTCCTGATCGGCTTCGAAGCCATCTGGCTTGTCCTCGTCTGCATCGGCACCTTCATCCGCGGTCCGGGCTTCATGTGGTATTGGCCCACGCAAACCTGGGACCCGGATCGCGTCGAATTTAACGTCAACCGCAATCTCGACCAACTTTTCGGCATTAACGGCAATTGGCTCGCCCATATTTTGCCCGCAAGCCTGCGGCCGGAGGCCGTCATCGTTGCCCGCGCTTTGTTCGGCATTATTCCTATGGTTGTGTACGGCATCGTCGCCGCGCTCTTCATTCACTGGATCTGCATGCGCAGCGAATACAGCCGCAAAATCTATCGCAAGATGAGCATTCTGCAGACCGTGACCATGTACATTTTCCTGATCACTATGCTCTTCGTGCCGGTGACGATTTTTCTCCGGCTCGTTTTCCGTATTAAGTACATTTGGGAGACGCCGTGGTTCAGCATCTAGGCCTCGCGCACCATCACATCAAGGAGATTGCGGTTGCCTGAACTTCAGCCCGACGATCCGATTAAGACTAGGTCGTACGCCAATGTCATTTTGATCGCGATTTTCGTGCTCTTGCTGTGCGTCAGTTGGTCGTTCTACCAGGAATTCATCGGCCTGCGCCCGTGGCGCTCGTATCAGACTCGCTTCGCCGACTCTTACTCCGCCTATCTGCAAAAACAGGTTCGCGACCGCGAGGCCGCGGAAAAGGCCGTCGAATCGTCGCCCGACTATCAGAAGCTCCAGGCCGCTCTTCAGCAAGCCGAAGCGGTTGCCGACCCGCAAGACAAAGCCATCAAGCGCCAGACCGACCTCGTCGACCTGCAGCGCGCCGCGATTCTTTCATCCTTTCAGACCGACCGCAGCCTCGTCGGCTCGCTCGTCTATGATTACGAAGTGGTTCCCAACACCGCCGCCTACCGCAGCGAAAAGCAAAGCCACCTCAAAGCCGTCCTCGATGCCGAGGCCACCGAATACTCGGTGGACTGGCCCGAGGGCGGCGGCAAAACGATCACCAAGGAGTTCAATTACAACCAGCTGAACGATACCTTCAATCAATTGCTCGACCAGAAGGCCCAGCTCACCGCCAAGCAGGGAGATATAGACAAGCCCGTCAAGGATGCCCAGGCCGCCATGGCCAGCCTCATCAGCGACAAACTCCCGGGCCTCACTGCGGATCAGCTCGGCGGATTGCTGAAATCCGTGCGCGAGATGGACGTCACTCTGGTCCAGATCAACGTCAATCCTCCCGGCACTCAAATCAACGACATCGGCGGCGTTGGCCTCACCGATCGCTGCCAGTCCTGCCATGTGGGCATGAATCCGAAATACGTTCCCGCGTCGTTGACTCTCACCAAAGCGGATCTCGGCTTGCAGAAAAGCAATGACGCGCCGTTCTCCAGCCATCCCGATCAGGATCTCTTCAAGTGGCACCCGCTCGATAAGTTCGGCTGCTCGCCGTGCCATGGCGGTAATGGCCGTGCTCTCGACACCGTGGAACTGGCTCATGGCCGCTATGAACACTGGCTCTGGCCGCTTAACTATCCGGAGAACTATCAGGCCGGCTGCCAGCAGTGCCATTCCGCAGACGCGTGGACTGAGCACGCTCCGGTGCTCAACGAGGCCAAGATTCTCTTCCGCGACCGCGGCTGCATCGGTTGCCACAATTACGCTGGCTTCGACAATCAAGACGAGCAGCTGCAGGATACCGATCGCGAAATCGCTAGCCTCGAGAAGGAAAAGGCCGACGATAATCAGCAGATTCCTATCCTGAATAAACACGGAGACCAGGCGCCCGACAACGCCACCGCGCAGCGCCTCTATGCCGAGGCCACCAATCTCACCGTCACCGTCAGCAAGCTCGATGCTCGCGTCGAACAGCTCGACCAGTTGAGCCACAGCCTCCAGCAAGAAGTGAAAATGGTCGGCCCGGACCTGAAAGAAGTCCGTTTGAAGCTTCATCCCGAATGGATTCCGTACTGGCTGGGGCACACTTGGAATTTCGATCCCACGGCGCAAATGCCGCAGTTCCGCCTCGAGCCGGACGAAGTCCAGGCCATCTCCGCGTTCATCTGGCAGCAAGGCCTGAAAGGCCCCGCTCTGGATAAGCAGGCCCCCGGCGATCCCGCCAAGGGCAAGGATTTGTTCAATTCGCTCGGCTGTCTCGCGTGCCATTCCATCGGCGAAGGCTCGCAGAAAATCGGCGGCGACATCGCCGACAATCTAAGCCGCGAGGGAGAAAAGGCGAACTACGACTACATCGTCCGCTGGATCCACAATCCGCGCGTGCGCAGCGCGCCCTACGATCCGTATCTGCATCGTGACCTGACTCCCGCGGACTACGCCAAGCGCGGCCTGCCCTTTGTTTTCGACGTCGATCATTCGCGCAGCCCCGTGGACGGCCACGAGCTCGTCGTTCAGCAGCAGACCATCATGCCGGACTTCCGCCTCAGTTGGCAGGAAGCCCGCGACATCGCCAGTTTCCTGATGACCCAGAAAGACGCCAGTTCCCATTACGACCCCGCGCCTTTCGTCAACGATACAAGCCTCTACGCCAAAGGCCAGGCCCTCGTCGTGCACTACGGCTGCGCTGGCTGCCATGAGATCAGCGGCCTTGAGGACGCCTCGCGCGTCGGCACCGACCTCACCCAGGAGGGCAGCAAGCCCATCGGCCGCTTCGACTTCGCGCTCCTTTACACCAAGGCGCAGGATGGCATTCTCCCCGACGGCCAACGTTTGAAGCGCGGCAACGAGTACAGCAGTTGGTACGACCTCAAGGGCTTCTTCGACCAAAAGCTCGCCGATCCCGCCGTTTTCGACGAAGGCGAGTACAAGCCGGACCCTATGGACCGGCTCAAGATGCCCAAGCCGAATGTCACGCAGGATCAGATCAACGCCCTGACTTCTTTCCTGCTCGGCAGCACGCAATCTACTTTGCCGCCGAGCTACCAGTATCTCCCCACGGATCAGCGCCAGGCCATTCAGGACGGCTGGTGGATCGTCACGAAATACAACTGCATCGGCTGCCATCAGATCGATATCGGCCAGAAAACCGTTTTGATGGACCTCCCCACGTATAAAGGCGACAACGCCATCAATCTGCCGCCTGTGCTCACCAGCGAAGGCGCGCGCGTCAACCCGGAATGGCTGAAGGGCTTCCTCGCCAATCCGGCGCTGAGCGCCACGGATGAAGACCGCGACGGCGTGCGGCAATACCTGAAAGTCCGCATGCCCACCTTCTTCCTCTCCGACGACGAAATTCGCAAGCTCGTGCTTTTCTTCGGCGCGCTCTCTTCGCAGCAGCAGCCGTTCATTCCCGAAAAGCTCGTGCCGTTGACCGATGAGGAGCGCAGTGTGGCGCGCTCCATCTTCACCAGCCCGGCCGCTCCGTGCTTGAAGTGCCACATGACCGGCAATCCTGACCACGACAAAAACGCCACCGCGCCCAATTTCTTGCTCGCCGGGCAGCGACTGCGCTCCGCGTGGACCGAACGCTGGATCACCGAGCCTGCCACCATCATTCCCGGCACCGCCATGCCGTCGGGCCTCTTCGTGCGCCAGGGGAACCGCTGGGTGTTCAACGGCCCGCTGCCCCCCGCGGCGAAAAATTACACCGGCGACGAAGCCGATCTCCTGGTCCGTTATCTGATGGAACTCACGCCGCAGGAGCAGGCCATGCTTTCCGGCCACACTCCCGCGGCTGCGAAATCAGGTTCCTCCAGCGTCAAAAAGTAATATCCTGTCAGGTGTGGCGTTATCGAATAACGGTATCATCCGGTGTTTCCGGCCAAGTTCAAATTTCAGGAGGAATAATCGCGTTATGAATAGGAAAGTTGTTTGTTGGACCGCAGCAATCGCATTCGCTGCCCTGGTGGGCGGCTGCAGCAAGAGCTCAAATGAGACCGAACAGCAACAGCCCGCGGCCGCCGCCACGAAGACCATCGACCCGGCCACCGTAGGCTCAATCAGCGGAACCATTAAGCTCGACGGCACCGCGCCGAAATATAAGCCCATCAACATGAGCGCCGATCCCTATTGCGTCAAAGCGAACAAGACGCCCGTGTATCCCGACGAAGTCGTCACCGGCGACGGCAATACCCTCGCCAACGTGATTGTCTACGTGAAAAGTGGTGCGGAAGGCTACTCGTTTCCCACGCCCAGCGACGCGGTTACCCTCGACCAGAAGGACTGCATGTACAATCCCCATGTCGTGGCGCTGATGGTTGGACAGCAGTTCAAGGTCGTCAATAGCGACGACACCACGCACAACATTCACCCTACGCCCACGGACAATCGCGAATGGAACAAATCGCAGCCGCCCAATGCGCCTCCCATCGAAGAAACCTTCGCGCGCCCGGAAGTCGCCATTCCCGTGAAGTGCAATGTTCACCCGTGGATGAAGGGCTACATCGGCGTGATGGCCAATCCCTTCTATATCGTCACCGACAAGGACGGGAAGTTCGACCTCAAGGGCCTTCCTCCGGGCACCTACACCATCGAAGCCTGGCAGGAAAAATATGGCACCCAGGATCAGACCGTGACCATCGGCGCCAAGGAAGACAAGACTGGCGTCGATTTCACGTTCAAAGCCGGCTCCTAAGGCTCGGAACCGTTTCCACAGCGGCGGCGCGTGCGCACCTCGCATTCGCCGCCCTCCTTTTTCTTTTGAGGCGCTGGTGCGCTGCGTATACTATAGAGTTGCATCCGTTGTTCCTTGTGAAACGAAATGACCGCCACTCCCGCTCAATCGTTCATCCAAAAACCGGAGCCTGAAATGCGATTGCGGCCTCATTTGAATTTCGACGGCAAATGCGAAGCGGCTTTCAAGTTCTACGAGAACTGCCTGGGCGGCAAAATCACCTTTATGATGACCTACGGAGACTCCCCCATGGCTGCGCAGACGCAGCCCGATTGGCAGAAGAAGATCATCCACGCCACGCTCGCCGTGGGCGACCAGGTCTTGACGGGTGCGGATGCTCCGCCGGGCTACTATCAGAAACCCCAGGGCTTCTCCGTCACGTTGAATGTTTCCGATGCGGCGGAAGCCGATCGCATCTTCAACGCCCTTTCGGAAAAAGGCGTGGTGCAAATGCCGGTTCAGGAAACTTTCTGGGCGCTGCGTTTTGGTATGTTTGTGGACCAGTTCGGGACGCCATGGATGATCAATTGTGGGAAGCCGCAGGCTTGAAGGGACATCGGTTTTGAGAGAAGCAGGGAATCGCAATCTTCATCGTTTCGCCGTTTTCACTGCGTGCTGCACTTTTCTCCTGGTCATCGCGGGCGCGCTGGTCACCAGCAACGAAGCCGGCCTCGCCGTTCCGGACTGGCCGCTTTCTTACGGCACGCTCTTTCCTCCCATGGTCGGCGGAATTTTTTACGAGCACGGCCATCGCATGATCGCCGGCTTCGTCGGCATCCTCACCATCATCTTGGCCATCTGGACGCAGCAGCGTGAATCCCGCCGCTGGCTGCGCAATCTCGCCTGGGGCGCGCTCGGCCTCGTTGTCGCGCAAGCCGTTCTCGGCGGCATCACCGTGAAATTCCTTCTGCCTCCGCCGGTTTCCTCCGCCCACGCAACGCTCGCCGAACTTTTCTTCATCACCGTCTTTTCCATCGCGATTTTCACCGGCAAATGGTGGCTGAGCGATTTGCCGCAGCTCGAAGACAGCGGCTCTCCCAAATTGCGCACCCTCACCGTCTGGACCTCTATCCTCATCCTCATCCAGATCGTCTTGGGCGCCGCCTTCCGCCACAACGCCTTCGGCATTATTCCGCACCTCATCGGTGCCGCGGTCGTGACGGTCATGGTCTTCTGGACCGTGCTCGCCGTCAGCCGCCGCTTTAGGTCCGCGAAAGACCTGCGCGTCGCTGCGCGCTATCTCGAAATCGCGCTGGGCCTTCAACTCGTTTTGGGAGGCTTCGCCTACTGGGCCGTAGTCGCCGCGCGCGACGCCGTGCAGCCAACGCCCCTCTACGTCGCGCTTACCGTCATTCATGTCGCCGTCGGCGCTCTCACCTTCGCCGCCAGCGTTTTCCTGATGCTGCGCTGCTTCCGCATGCTCGCGCCCGCGCAGGCTCACGCCGCGCTCGAAACTCCGCGCGAAAGGGCCATTTCGTGAGCGCTCCGCCGGTCACCACCGCTCGCGCCGCATCCGTTCCGGCGCTCTCGCGCTCGTGGTCCTATCTCGTGCTCACTAAGCCCGACGTCACTTTTCTCGTCGTCCTCACCACCGCCGCGGGATTTTACTTGGGCTCGACAGGCGCGCTCGATCCTGTAGCAATGTTCAACGCTGTCTTTGGCACCACGCTGGTCGGCGCCGGCACCGCCGCTCTCAATCACTATATGGAGCGCGCCAGCGACGCCAAAATGCGCCGCACCGCAGGCCGCCCTTTGCCTCTCGGCGCTTTGCGTCCCGCGGAAGCGCTCGCTTTCGGCGCCGGCCTCGTGCTTGCCGGCGGAATTTATCTCGCGCTGTTCTCGAATCTGCTGGCCTGCTCGCTCGCCCTGCTCACCACGCTGCTTTATTTGGGCCTCTACACGCCGCTCAAAAAGCACACCACCTGGGCCACCGCCATCGGCGCGTTTCCGGGAGCCATTCCGCCGCTCGTCGGCTGGGCCGCCGCTCGCGGCTCGCTCAACGAAGGCGCTTGGCTGCTCTTCGCCATTCTGTTTCTCTGGCAGTTCCCGCATTTCTATTCCATCGCCTGGATGTACCGCGAAGACTACGCCCGCGCCGGCATCCAGATGCTTCCGGTCGTCGACCCCACCGGCGCAGCCACCTTCGGCCAGATTATTTTCACCGCCGCGATACTGGTTCCCGTCAGCCTGCTGCCCTCGGTCACGGGACTTGCCGGCAGCAGCTATTTCTTCGGCGCATTTCTGATCGGCTTGCTACTGTTCCAGGCGAGCCTGTGGGCTTCACGCACGCGCACCAACGTCCGCGCCAAATGGCTGATGCACGCAACGGTCGCGCACATTCCGCTGCTTTTGGGTTTGCTGATGCTCGATAAAGTCGTAAAGTGACAACGCGCTTTGCTGAATGATTGCTTTAGCGAGATTTGGTCCCGCGTTGTCATCCTGAGCGGAGCGAAGGATCTAGTTTTGGGCTTTGGTGAATCTGCGGTTTTCTCTTAAATTCTTTCGAAAGGTCGCAACCGCTATGATCGAAGTGGGCGTGATTGCTCTCGTCATGGTGCTTTTGTCCGTCCTCGGCATGGTCTGGGATTTTGCCAGCGGCCTCATCACCGCCGGCATCGATGGAATTTTTCTCTTGCTGGTTTGCCTGATGGTCGGCGGTGTTTTCTCTCTCCAGCTTCTTTACCTCGCGTATGACCGCCGTCGTCAGCACGCGTCCTCATTGGGCGGAAAGTAGTCCTTGTCCGCTTTGCTTCCGCTCCACGCGCTTCCGCGTTTGAACGCAATTCTCAACGCCGCGAGCGCCGTCCTTCTCGTCACCGGCTACATTTTCATTCGCCGCCACAAAATCCTTGCGCACAAAACTTGCATGTTGTCGGCCTTTGGCTGCTCCACATGCTTTCTCGCGTCCTATCTTTACTTCCACTTTCACGCCGGCCTCGTCCGCTTTTCCGGCCAGGGACCCATTCGTCCTGCCTATTTCACCATTCTCATCAGCCACACGATTCTCGCCGTCGTCATCGTCCCGCTCGTGCTCATCACTTTGACGTTCGCTCTGCGCAACCGTTTCCGCAGCCACAAAGCCATCGCCCGCTGGACCCTGCCTCTCTGGCTCTACGTCTCCATCACCGGCGTCATCGTCTACTGGCTCCTCTTCGTCCTCTACAAGCCCATCTCCTCCATCCCCGGCTTGTAGCGCCTACCGCAACGGTTTCGGTTGCGTGATTTCTTCGACCATCATAGAGCGCCGGGACCAATTTTTTCGGTAGGATCCTTTGCCAGCTTTTTCCAAGAAACTCCTAGTTCGCTGGGCAGTCGTATTCGTCCATGAAATCGAAATGGATGTTCGGAAATCTGTTCGTCAACTCCGTGACTTTCGCCGGGCTCTGGGTGATCCTACAGTTGTTCCCGAGTGTTACGCGGGTGAGATTGGGCAGCGTCTTCAGGAAGCCCGGAAGATCGCTCAAATCGTTTCCATTCAGTTCAAGCACGCGCAGCTCCTGTAGTCTGGCGACGACAGGTGACAGCTCTTTAAGCGCATTGAATTGAAATCGAAGCTCTCCGAGTTTCGGAAGGTCGCCCACAAAGGAAGGTATTTCCGTAAGCCCGTTCCTTCCCAAATCCAGATAGACAAGGTTCTTCAGTTGGGACATCGCACCGGGAAATTTGTGGCGCTGGTGCGGCTGCGGGTTAGGCTCGTCGCCAACTGAACTCGGGTCCTGCGCGCCGTAGAGAACCAGTTTTTCCAGCGAGTATAAATTCCCTATACTCTCCGGCAGAACCGGGTTCATAGCGCACCCGTTGCCGTTGTCGATGATCAATTCCCTGAGTCTGGTCAGCTTGCCGATAGAATCGGGCAGCACTTTGAGGGCTTCAACGCACTTGATCGAGAGCGACTCCAAATCCGGGTAGCTCTCAAGCTTGTCGAGTAATCCTGCGTTCTTTTCCGAAATCTTGAGGACCTTCACAGATGATGATGCACGAGGAACTGGCATCGCAAGCAGAGCGAAGCTCATCAGGACGCCAATGGTTGCTGAAGCGATTTTGCTCATATACGGATGCTATCAGAAGACCGATTCAAGCAGGGTCATTGGAAAACCCGGATGTTAAATCCTGGTTAGTCGGGTTATCGGAAACTACGCCACCAATTCAGCCTGAGTCACCACCAGCCGCCCCGCTCTTTAGGCCCCGCAAGCGCCTTTCTGTTATTCTGTAAAATTCAGGGAAGGGAATCGACTTGAGCAGCTCGCCGGCATCCACCACAACTCGCCGCCAACCCCTCAACAACCGCTGGACCTACATCGTCCTCGCGCTCACGCTGCTCTTCGTCTTGATGCCGTTCCTTTTCTGGCGCGCCACCTGGTTCGGCCGCCCGCTCACCGACGCGCAACTCGCCGACGCCCTCAATCCCAAGTCCAATCCTCACGACATCCAGCACGGCCTCTCCCAGGTCTCCGACCGCATCGTCCGCCGCGACCCCACAATCAAGAGCTTTTACCCCCAGGTAATCGCCCTCTCCGCGAGCCCCGACGCTCCCATCCGCGCCATGGACGCCTGGACCATGGGCCAGGACAATCAGTCGCCGCAATTCCATGCCGCGCTCCTGCCGATGCTCAAAGACCCTGACCCCACCGTCCGCCGCAACGCCGCCTTGGCTCTGGTCCGCTTCGACGACACCAGCGGCCACGACATCATCGTCGGCATGCTCAAAGCCGCCGCCGTCGATTCGCCCTCTGCAGGAACCTTGCGCACCCGCCTCAAGCCCGGCCAAACCATGAATCCCGGCACCCTCCTCGCGCGCATCCAAACGCCCACCGGCGAAAGGGAAGTGCGCTCCGAGATTCCCGGCACCCTGGATCGCTGGCTCGTATCGAATGGCGCCAGTGTCACCAGCGGCCAGCATCTCGCCGCTGTTTGGCCCAGCGACGACGAAGTCTGGGAAGCCTTGCGCGCCCTCTACCTTATCGGCCAACCCGCCGACCTCGATGCCATCGCGCCCTACGCCCGCGGCGGTGGCAACGCTCCGCCGCAACTCGCCGAGCAGGCGCGCAACACCATGCAAGCCATCCGCGCCCGCGCCGCTTCGCCGAATTCCTCCTCAGCTCACCCCACGGCGGGCCCATAAAGAGCTTACAATCCCGCAGCCGCGGAATCCTCCCGCATTCCTTGCTCATCCAATCACCGTGCGGGCATGAAGCCCTTGGAAACGCGCCCCCGCCATCGATTTCGCATTCGTTTCGCCAATTTGCTATAATGTCTTTGCAGCAACGCGGAAGTATTTATCTGAGCGGAGGATTTTCGAATGATTTCTTTAACGCCTGTCGCGGTCACCAAAGTCAAAGAGATTATTGCGCAGCAAACGCCTGTCCCGACGGGCTTGCGCGTCGCCGTCGTGGGTGGCGGATGTTCCGGCTTCAGCTATCACATGGCTTTCGAAAATCAGGTCAACGAGGCCGGCGACAACATCTACGAATTTGACGGCCTGAAGGTCCTTGTCGATCAGATGAGCGAGATGTATCTCGACGGCATTTCCATCGACTACATCGAATCCATCGAAGGCTCCGGCTTCAAATTCAACAATCCCAACGTCAAGAGCACCTGCGGCTGCGGCTCCTCCTTCAGCGTCTAACTCGCATCGCATCATTCCGAACTCACTGGCGCTCGATTTTCATTCGAGCGCCTTTTGTTTTATGCTGTCGCCCGAATGCTACGCACAAGACCAGTGCAGTTATGCCTATTTGGTGTGCTCGCTCTATACATGGTTGAGGCTGAAGGTATCTCGGGGCAGAAGAATAGAGAGCAGGCTGGCTTTGGCTCCGAAGCGGATGTGCCTGGCGAGGTATTCATCGAGAAGCCGGTCGAGATTTCGGATGGTGCTTTACAAACCCTGAAGGGCGCACCACGTATCGAGAGCTGCCTCGAAAGCGGAACGATGCGGGGAGAAGTGCAAGGCGCATGGTTTTTGGGTTCAGAAATTCACTTAAGTACACCGCACGAAGCCGACCTCGTCGTGTTGCCCAACACGCCCCGTCTCGTGGCGCGCCAGTTTCCTGTAAAAGTATTTACCTGCATGCTCGGCGCTCATGGCGGCTGGTTCTGGGTTCTCAGAGGCAAGACCGGAAAATATCAATTGCTCCTCGAAACGTTCGCCGACGCTCTGGAGGTATTGAACTCTAAAACGAATGAGTATCGTGACATCCAGACTGATTCGGCCACCGGCGTGTCGCACACGACATTGATCTTCAAATTCGATGGACACCGGTACAAACTCTTCCAAAGAAAAGACACAAATTGACCTTCGTTTAGCATGGGCCTATCGGCGCTCATGAGATAGATGGATCGTCCCAAGCTCTTCCTATTCGCGCTGCCTTGTGCGCGATGTCTTCGCTTTCGGTTTTTCGAGTTTCGCTTTTCGAATTTCGTTTTGCCTTTTCTCGTCACTAGCCACTCGCCACTGGCTTTGAGCCGGCTCGTCACTCGCCACTAGCCACTAGCCACTAGCCACTGTTTTTCGGTATCCTGATTCTTCGCAATGAAAATCGCTCTAGCCCAGTTCAACCCAACCGTCGGCGACTTCTCCGGCAATTCCGTGCGTATGCTGGAAATGGCCGCCTCCGCAAAATCGCGCGCCGCCGACCTCGTCATTTTCTCCGAGCTGTGCCTCTGCGGCTATCCGCCTCAGGATCTGGTCGAGCGCCCCGCCTTCCTCGAACGCAATCAGAAATTCCTCGCCGCCCTCGCCACCGAAATGCCCATGCCCGCCATCGTCGGCTACGTCGGCAAAGCCCAGGTCGACACCGGCAAGCCCGCCGCCAACTGCGCCGCTCTCCTCGCCGACGGAAAAATTGTCTTCAAGCAGCGCAAAATGCTCCTTCCCACCTACGATGTCTTCGACGAGTCCCGCTATTTTCAGCCCGCCACGTCGCAATCCAATTTCCCCTTCGAAGGCCAGCAGCTCGGCATCACCATCTGCGAAGACGCCTGGAACGACAAGGATTTCTGGAAGCAGCGCCTCTACGATCGCGATCCCGTCACTGAACTCACCAGCCAGGGATCGAACATCCTCATCAACATCTCCGCTTCTCCCTACAATCTCGATAAGCGCAGCCTCCGCATGGACATGCTACGCACCCTCGCGCGCCACCATAAAATGCCCGTCGTATACGTCAACCAGGTCGGCGGCAACGACAGCCTTGTCTTCGACGGCTCCAGTTTCGCCTTCGACGCCGCCGGCAATCTCGCCGCGCTCGCGCACTCCTTCGAAGAAGACCTGATCATTTTCGATTCAGCCTCCGGCACCGGCGACATTCGCCCGCAGCCCAGCGACGAACTCGACGCCGCCTACCGCGCTCTCGTCTGCGGCACCCGCGACTACGTCCGCAAATGCGGCTTCCGCAACGTCGTCATCGGCCTCAGCGGCGGAATCGATTCCGCCCTCGTCGCCGCCATCGCCGTCGACGCCCTCGGCCCGGAAAACGTCCGCGGCGTCACCATGCCCAGTCCGTATTCTTCCAAGGGCAGCCTCGTCGACTCCGCGCGCCTCGCCGAAAATCTCAACATCCAATACTCTGTGATTCCCATCGACGAAATCTTTCAGTCCTATCGCAAAGCCCTCTGCGCCGCATTCGCCGGCCAAAAAGACGACGTCACCGAGGAAAACATCCAGGCGCGCATTCGCGGCAACCTGCTCATGGCGCTCTCCAACAAATTCGGCTCCATGGTTCTCAGCACCGGCAACAAATCCGAATACGCCGTCGGCTACAGCACCCTCTACGGAGACATGGCCGGCGGCCTCGCGGTCATCTCCGACGTCCCCAAGAGCATGGTCTACGAGCTCGCGCGCCTCGTGAATCGCAGAAGGGAACTGATCCCCCAGGCGACCATCACCAAGCCGCCCTCGGCCGAGCTTCGCCCCAATCAGACCGATCAGGATTCCCTCCCGCCCTACGACGTTCTCGACCGCATCATCAAAGCCTACGTCGAGGACCTCCGCACCCCCGAGGAAATCTCCAGCCACTATGAATTTCCGCTCGAGCTCGTCCGCAACGTCGCCCGCATGGTCGATCGCAGCGAATACAAACGCAAGCAAGCCCCCCCGGGCCTCAAAATCACATCGAAGGCCTTCTCCGTCGGCCGCCGCTTCCCCCTCGCCAACAAATTCATTCCGTAAGCCTACACTTACCGAACATCGCACTCGTCATCCGCTTTTGTTTTGCCTTAGGTGTCATTCTGAGCGGAGCGCTCTTCGCGCAGCGAAGAATCTCGCCTCGGCCTCTTCTTAGTCTGTCATTCCGAACCCGTTCGCGTCTTCTGCGACCGGTGTGAGGTCCGCCGTTTGGACTCCGGTGAAGTCCAGCGGACTTCCGAAACCGGAGAATCTGCTTTTCGCCTTCGTAGGGGCGGGGCTTCAGCCGGGCCCTCCGTTGTTTTGGGTGTCATCCTGAGGAGCGCATTCTGCGACGAAGGATCTCGCCTCGACTCTTTTGCTTTGTCCGTTGCCTTGGTAGGGGCGGGGCTTGCCCCGCCCGGCGCGACTCGCGGAGTCGCGAAAACTCCCCAATCTGCGGTCCAGAGCCCAGTCGCGCCTTGTCATTCCCAGCGAGGATGCGATGAGCATCCGACGAGGAACCTGCTTTTCGCTTTTCTCGGAGTGCAGCGGTCCGCTTTGCCTCTTGCTGTTGTAGGGGCGGGCTTCAGCCCCGCCCGTTGCTGCTCTTGTTTTGCCCTTGGTTTGTCTTGGGTGTCATTCTGAGCGGAGCGCTCCTCGCGCAGCGAAGAATCTCGCCTCAAACCTCTCCTGCGGATCCATCCTTCTGGAGGCGTTTGCCAGCTTAATTGATTGTAAACGCAGCATCGAACGAGTACTGCTGTCCGTCGGGATTGGTCACAGTGACTTGCACAGAGCCATTCGGCAGGGATGGCACAGTCACCTGCAGAGTCATAGAATCAACGAAAGTTGAAACGGCAGCCGAATTGCCAAACATCACCGTCGCACCGCTTTGAAAACCGCTGCCACGGATCGTGACCTGCGTGCCAGTCGCTGCGGATGCGGGATTCACTGACGCGACGCTCAATGGAGCAGCTGCAAGTTGTGCCACTGTAATGCCCGATTGTGTGATTACAAAGATTTTGGTTCCTGTTTCATCTAATGCCAGTTCGTTCAAAGTATCGGCTGTTCCTTCTGGCAGCCGGATGCGCAATGCGAGGCGCCCGCTGTGCACGTCGAAGATGTCAACGTTCGACGTAACCCCCGACCCTGTGCGGGGGACGATCAGCAAACTGCCAGATGGATTCAACGCTTCCGAATGCGGATCCTCCGCTTCCAGAGAATTCAGCGTAAAGTAATACTCAATCTCCCCCACACTCAGCGAGCCAAGTTGCCCATCGAAAGTTCCGAACCCAGCCGAGAAAATATTATCGTCAGCGTCGGCAGCAGCGCTGGTTGGATTTGAGCCTCCGTTCGGGAGCCCTTGCCCCGTTGTCAGCGAACTATTGGATAGGTTGAGCAGGGCAACCTGCGTCGAGCCACTGGTGAAAAACAGAAGTTGTCCCGCCTTTAGTTGAAACCTAAAAAAGGAAGCAGCGGCTCTCGACCCGAACTCGGATAGAGTTCGGGTTGCAAACTCTATTTTCAGAGGAGAGCCGCTGTGAGGAAAACCTATCAGGGAATGAAAGACAAGTGCAAGGAGAAGTTCGAAGTGCTTGGCAAGCGGGAGTTGCTGGAGGTGCCGCTGCCGATGGTCGAAGTGTGGGAGGAGCTGCAAGCCCAGGTGGAGCAGTTGACCGGGGCAGCGGGGCTGCGCATCATCGGCACGATTCTGGAAAACGAAGTGACCCGGCGCGTGGGACCGCCACACCGGCCGGATCCGGTGTCGGGTGCCGTGCGTTGGGGGCGCCAGCCGGGTTACGTGGTGTTTGGCGGACAGAAAGTAGCCGTGGAACGTCCGCGGGTGCGCACACGAGAAGGTCAAGAAGTGGAGCTGGACAGTTACGCGCGGTTGCAGCACGACGGACGGCGGCAGCGCGCGGTGCGCGAAGGCATCGTCGCGGGACTGACCTCACGGAACTATCGCCGCGCGGTGCAAAGCGTGGTGGATGGCTACGGGATCGAGAAGTCCAGCGTGAGCCGGGAGTTCGTAGCGGCCAGCGTGGCGCAGTTAAAAGAACTCTGTGAGAAGAAACTCGACGGCGTGGACCTGGTGGCCATCCTGATCGACGGGATTCATCTCGGCAAACAAGTGCTGGTGGTGGCGCTGGGCATTGAAATCAGCGGAGAAAAACACGTTCTGGGGCTGTGGCAAGGGGCGACAGAGAACACTACGGTAGTGAAGGAGTTGCTGGAGGACCTGGTGGTACGCGGCCTCGATCCCGAGCGGCGTTACTTGTTCGTGATCGACGGAGCGAAAGCGTTGCGCGCGGGGATCGAGCGGGTGTTCGGCGAACGCGCCGAAGTGCAGCGCTGCCAGATCCACAAGCGGCGGAACGTAAAAGAACATCTGCCGCAGAGCGCCCAGGGCGATACGGACCGGAGAATCCGCAACGCCTATGCGATGACCGAGTACGCGGCGGCCAAAGCGGAACTCGAGAAAATCTTCCGGCAACTGGAGCGCATCAACCCCAGCGCGGCACGGAGCCTCGAAGAAGGGCTGGAAGAAACCCTCACCGTGCACCGGCTCGGTGTGGGAACCCTGTTGCGGAGAACGCTGTCCTCAACCAATCCCATCGAGTCGTGCCTTTCGACCGTCGAGAAAGTAGCGCGCAACGTAAAACGCTGGCGTCAAGGAGAGCAAGCCTTGCGCTGGACGGCCACCGGGTTGTTGGAAGCGCAAAAGAAATTCCGGCGAGTGAAAGGCTACCGGGAACTGGAACTCTTGCATCGCCGGATGAACCCGTCGTTGACTCAACAGGAACAGGTCGCGTAACGTGCAGAAAGTCGAGAGCCGCTGCTTTCAACTAGAACTGGGACAACTTCTGAAAAACACCCAGGAGCCATCCGGACTTGACGCCATCCCTTCAGGAGTAAAGCCGATAGCGAGGTTCGTGCCAGTCGCATCACATCCTGGGACCCCTGTGCAGCTGATAACCCCTGTGTCCAGATTAAGTACGTGGGTAACGACACTGGTGCTAGAACTGGAGCATCGTACATTTTCGACAATCCGATGAGGAGCCAATGAAGTCAGCGACTGGGCTTGCCCAAAGCAAGCTTCATCCTGTGATGTTAGGGCAGTTTCCGTGCTTATGACGGCACTTGTGCTCGGATTGATTACCGAAACCGTGTCGTCGGTGGAGTTCAGCACAGCAAGCTCGGTACCATCTGGCGTCAGGGCCATGTATGTTGGGTTGTTGCCAACCGTTATCGGAGACAAGAAAGTATTCGTCGTTAGATCAAAAAGCTCGACAAGATTATGGTCAGTGTTCGCGACGTATAACCGTTGTCGCTGCTGGTCGTACACGATACTGTTTAGCTGGCCCGCAAGTGGGTATACCTGAGCATTTGCTAGGTAGTTGACACCGCCAGGGAGCGTTGTCGACCCATAAAAGGTAGTCACCGTGACATCCGCGCTTCCGGGCGTGCCAGGCGGCACGGTTACCTGCATGGTCTCTAGCGGCGTCAGCCCACCCGTATCATTGGCCAGCGGTGCAATGCCCACAATTCCGGCTGCCTGTCCCCCGATAGTTACTGTCGTCGGTGTAACGCCAATGGTCTTGAAGCCGTAGCCGTAAATGTTTATCGTGGTCTGACCCGAAGACGGAACGGCACTTGGATCGACCGCGACGATTGTCGGTCCGTAATTGACGGCATCCGGAAGAATCTGGTACCACCCATCCGATCGCACCACCGTGACGTTGGCCGGTCCCAGGGCGCTTCCCTTCGGGAGGAGCAGATCGAGTTCCTCGGGAGATTTCACCGAAAGTTCAGTGGCAGCAGATGTTTGCGGCGAAGCCGGCGGCGCGCCCACGAAAACCGAATAGTTGGAATTTTGATCAAAGCCGTTCCCAATAATGGCCGAGCTTTCAGGATTGGACAGACTGCCCGTAGAAGGGCAAAGCACATTTGGAAAACTGAAACTTGGCACCGGGGGAAAGGTGGTGCCGGGCTGGATCGGCATGCTGTTTTCCATGCACGCATCCGTTGCCGGGAACCCAGACGGTTCGAGAGAGGTGTCCGGTACCAGCTCTCCGGGATCGCTTGCGTCAGTCACTGCGAGCCCCAAGGAAGCCGTCCCGAAAATCATTCCCGTTTCATCAATGGCTAGGGGATCCGTCGCATACTGTTGCATCATCAAGAACAGGCCCTTTGGTGCCAACGTAGTGGCGTCGTAAGCAGCTCCAATATTGCCGAATCCTCCGTTGGCCTCTGAAAATAGGGCGTATAGAGTGGTGCCATCTAAACTGAAGATGCTATACCCCGGGTAGTCAGGATTGCCGCCGAGCCACGAAGAAAGAAGGTTGAATTGGCTGTCATAAAGATACAGTCCACTCACACCGCTAGGCCCGCTTCCCAAGACAGCAACTCTTGAGCCGTCTGGACTCAATGAAAAAGTCCCTCCACTTTGGAGGTTGGAATTCGAATAAGGGACACTATAACTATTCGAAGTGGCGTTATAGAGAACAGCCACTGGCGAATAGCCAGATTGAGACGAAAGCACCACCGTTGTGCGGTCAGCGCTGCGCGCAAGAAAAAAAGGCCCTCCAAGCGGAGATGGAAAGTTGGGCGGATCGTCCGGCGTGATTGTTTCCGCAGTTGGACTCCATAAGAAGACGTGGCCGCCCTGTGCATTTAGAACAAGCACGTTGCCCGTCGACAGAGCAACGACCCCGACAGGCGTGGCCTCTAGATTCCCGGTGGTTGGCACTAGCTCCGAGCCGGTGACCTGATACGATGTCGGATCAAGGGTAAAAACCTTGGAAAGGCTGCCCACAAATACATTCGAACCATCGGCAGACTCATCGATAGCATCCGGCTGTTCCACGGGGATTGTGGCAATCAAATGCTGGTCGGTCGACGACAGGACGACGACCTCATTGAGATCGGGAAGCGTCGCAAAAACCAGCTTTCTAGCGGAGTCATAGACTGCGCCCCCGGGATTGTCATCTGTCCCAACAAAATTGCTTCTCGTTGCTGCTGTGATTGCCGGAAAGGGCGAAGTCACAGTGACATTCAGGATCGCCGTGCTCGAATCGCCCGCGTTGGTGGTCGCAGTTATAAACACCGGCGCGTTGGTGATAGGCAAAGAATCGATGTTCGCGTAGAACGTGACAGTGAAAGGACCGGGTTCGCTGCCGGCTACGAAGGGATTATCGAGTTCCGGCTGCACAGGTACCGTGGAGAATTCCAGGGACACATCGGGGGACGGTGTTGTGTTGGAATTCATCGTAACTTGGACACCACCACTGCCCCCAGCTTCGAGAGAGAGCTGGTTTGACGATAGACTTATCTGAAATGGTGCCGCCGACGAAATGTTAAGTGGAAGCGACGTCGTGTGACTTACGAATCCATTTGCACTAGCTATGTTGAGATTTAGCTGACCAGTTGCTGCTGCCGAGGTTGCGGCAATCAAGACAGTAACGACATCACTGGGGGAATTTAGTGTAATTGGGCCGCTAGGATAGACCGCAATACCGGCAGGTAAATTCGGAAAAGAAACAGTTACCGTGAACGACGCGCTGCTTCCCGTGGGGGTTTCTTGCAGAGTGATCGGTTGTGGGCTCCCGCCCTGTTGGAGAGCCACTGTATTGGGCCCTACTGTTAAGGTGAAGTCCGGAGGAGGCGGAGGCGCAGGAGAAGATTGCGATTGCTGTTGACTTCCTCCACTGCATCCGACGAGAAACCAGCCAACCTGCAACAAAATGAGCAGCGTATGTCGGAGTCGAGTTGGCGTTCGAGAGGAATTCGCGTGCATATTGCTCAAGTCATCCTATTCAGGTTTGTTCACGCTACTATACTATAATACCGGGCGGTGTGTAGGGCTCCCCTCGCACTCTAGCCTGAAAATTATCCGTGTCTCACAAAACGTTGTGACGGGCGCGAAGCTACACCCACAGCGAGATCGAAGTTCAGGCTGCCGGGCGGTCTCTTCTCTTGCGAGAGTTCCTGCGCGAAACCACAAAAAAAGATCGAACGGCGAGCAGGCAGAGGGGTGGTCCCTTTTTCGCATGCATATACGCATACTCCGCATACGTCTGACGGGATAGGAGACAGAAGCCCGCAAAGTTGCACCCCCTGTAAGGCGTTGCGTTTCTTGGAGGGATCGCGTTCAGTAGGATTCAGGCTCTGAAAGCATTTCTGGGGGTGGAATAGAAACTAACCTAGCGGCGCTTTCTGGCAAGTGTCTGACGGGCTGCGATCTTTGCCAAACCAAGCACGATCCCTGAATTTGTCATCACTGCGTACCGCCAACGTTTCTCAGCCGCGCGCCTTGGCAAATCAAAATCCTCTTGGGTCATCTTCACATTTACCTGAATCGTGCGTTTCATGCCTTCTTGTATCTGCTAAACACAGAACGCCAGCAACGTTACTATTCGTACTGAAAATGCTTCCTGTACGTTCGGCCAGCTTACCGCTTAGGCATTCTGGTGCTCGACAGCGAGTTGACCAAAACGATCCGAGCTACACTGACGCAAGCATCCCACAAGGAGAGATAAACCGATGAAACGGACGCTCGCAGTTTCAACTACGATCATTTTCATGCTCATGGTTACATCAGCCACTTTCGGACAAAGCACCACCGAGACGAAGAAGGAGCCAGTGAAACCTGTGGCTAAAACATCGGCTCTAGCAAGGACAGCGCCAAAGGAATCTCCAGATCGCGCTAAACCGGCCCAGTCATTTCACTCGTTGTTTTCCAGGAAACAAAAGGACGAGCCGGATCAACACGCGCGAGAAGCTCGCGGAGTAGAAGAAGTCCATCCGGCGGCTCGCCCACTTGAACCTCAGCACAGTTTTTACGAAGATCACTTGCAAGCAGCGCATGCGATTCGCGTTGAGGATCAACTGCATTTCGATGGGCGGCGCTTTGATGATGCCTATTTCGCAGCCAATTTCGGAATAAACCATTCACTCGTTGTGACGCCCGTCATTGTTCCTGGCGGAGGCACGTATATGTGGTTTGGCTCTTTTTGGTTCTCAGCACCCTCCATGCCAGTGGGATTTGTTTGGACCCGCCCGGTTTGTATTGAATATGACGCTGTCAACGGCTTTTATTACATGACTGACCTTTCAACCGATCCGCCGACCTTTGTGAAGGTTGAAGCCGTAGTGCAGTAGGAGATTCGAGCAGAGGTTCTCAAAATAATCTGCGGAAAACAGGAGAGAAAGAACCATGAAGATAATTTTATCAGCTTTATTTCTTGGGCTGATTGCTAGCTTGGCGGTGGCGCAAGACCAACCACCGGCTCCCCAGTCCACAGTTTTTATGGGACACCAATTGGGCGAAACTGTTCAGCAATGGTTCAGCGCCAGCGATGAGCCGAAAAGATGCGCGGAGTGGAAGAGGAATAAGGCTGACAACAAACTGTTTTGTAAAGTGGCAGACGACATCGCGCAAGGGAGATCGGGTATGCTCGATACCAGACAGCCGGGCGACAGCGTACTCGCAAGAGATCGCTGGTATTTTCAATATGGCAAACTCGCTGCACTAATCGGAACTTTTCTCCCCTACGACAAAACCCTCGCGGAACTTCGTGAAAAGTACGGCCCGGAAACGAAAAAGCAGGCAAAACTGGTCGTGCACGTGCTAAGCCCGACGTACCCTGTCTTTGGCGAAAAGTGGGCCATGCCCGACGGCACACTACTTTTCTTGGTAGAGGATACGCGTGCCGTCAATCATGCGAATCTCGTGATAAGCACGCAAGCGTATATCGACCAACAGCAAGACGCAAACAATCCGTTTTGAGAGGTGTGTGTACGATAAGGGTCATAAAAAGCTCTCGCACAAGAAGGTTTTTTTTGCTGGGCGATCCAACTGGCACATCGCAACCCTTATTGAGGGAATAGATTTGGCGTTACACCGGAAGTCGAGCAAATTGCCTCAAGTTCTGGATAGTGCTCAATCAAGGTTGCGGGTGCCTTTACAGGACGTTTGGTAAGCAAATGGATAAGCTGAAGAGCGTTTACGATGGCTTTGCCCCGGTAATGATTGTTGGTGATTACGAACGTGGACTCGGAGTTTTCGGCGACGGTGTGGATGCGCTCCGCCCAAGGTTCAAGCTCTTTTCCGCTGTATAAATAGTTGTACCGATCCTCTGACGGCATGTTCGGATCGTCAGAAAACCAAGTATCGTACCGGCGTCCGTGAAGCCGGATGTAGCCCACTGGCGCTGTCGCGCGGTCTGACGGCCTGAGCGAGCGTCCAATCACCGGCTGGTCAACATTGCAAAAGCCGACGCCGCACTCCCCCAGCAGATCATAGAAGTCCTTCTCATTCCAGGATGCGTGACGAACCTCAACGACGAGGGGATATTCAGCGAAGCGAGCAAACAGTTTTTTCAAGTAACCAAGATTCTCCGGCGTGCGATGGAACGAGAAAGGGAATTGCGCAAGCACCGCGCCCAGTTTGTCGGCGTCCCGCAGCGGATCAAAACCGGCACGGACGGCCCGCTCATCTTCTATGTTCGCGTTCCGTTCGTGAGTGAATTTCTGCCAGAGTTTCGCTGTGAATAGGAATCGTGGATTCTCCGCAACAAAGTCGATCCACTTCCGTGCCGTGTCCGGCTCGATTGGGGAGTAAAAAGAGGTATTGAGTTCGATGGCATCGAAGTACTGCGCCAAGTAAGCAGCTTCGTGAAAACCGGAAGGGCGGCGTTTGGGATAGACGATTCCCGCCCAGTCTTTGTACGACCATCCGGCGGGGCCGATGCGAACTGGCGCGGGTTTTGGAGATTCCATTTACTTTCGCCTTTTATTCGTCTACAATACTCCTGCTCTGCCCTTAAGAGCGCCAACATTATGACTCTACCCCTCGCGTCAACCCGCACGGAACAGCATTCTTCTCTGAATCCGTGGGTTCTCCCACTTCGACAGTTGTCCGTTTTCTATGGCTCGCCGCAAGTGCCGCGTCTCTCGCACTACTTCCTGCCGAGACTTTTGCTGAATGATGAGCGCGTTCTGTTTTTAGACGGAGCCAATCAGTTTGACCCTCTTTTGCTTGCTCGGTTTGCCCATAAGCGAGGGCGTGACAGTTCCTCTTTCAATCGGCTCGTGCGTGTTGCGCGGGCTTTCACATGCTTTCAGTTGACGGAGCTAATCACACGCACGCCAAATTTCTTGAACAGTTTTCCGGCGAAGGTTTTGGTGATTACGGCTATGCCCGATTTGTTTTTCGATGAAGACGTGCGGGAGCATGATGCGCGAGCATCGTTTGAACACGCGCTAGAAGGATTGCGGCAGATTGTACGCGATTCAGTTCCGCTTGCCGTTTTCTCAGATGCGACTTCCTTCCACACGGGGCGACTAGGGTTCTTCCATCAACTCACCAAACAGGCCGACAGGCTCTTGAAAGTCGAAATACGAGCGGATGACAAACTCGCCTTCACTTGCGAGAAAGAGACGCCCCAATTACCAACCTAGTCGTTTTGCCGGAGAGATGTTATGGGCCGCACAGTTCCCACTTTTGTTCAACTCGTTCAGCAAACCATCCAACGATGGGCGAAATTCCGCCGCGCTCTTAGACGCGAAGATCAGCCTCACTTCGACAAACTATTCCTTTCGGTGAGAGGGTACACACAAGCGGCAACCTACCAATGCAGTGACAATCCGATGGAAGCCATTCTTCTTTCCGTGGCGCTCGATCAAGAGAAACGCATCGCGGCACTTGAAAAGCTCGTGAAGGGAAGCGAAGAAAACCATGCGACTGAACGGCTGGATTCTCGATCTCTATCCCGGCCAACAAGGAATGACAATTTGGCTGATCGACGCGAATCAGGCTCACTACCGTTTAAGTGACAGCTTTGCTCCGGCTTTCTATGTTTCAGGAGCCGCCGAGAAACTCTCGCACTTGCAACGGTCGTTGGAGCAACAGCGCGCTCCCGTTATTTGCCAGTCCACGGAGCGAATTGACCTCTGGCAGAACAGGCTCCGGCAAGTTCTGAAAATCTCCGTCCAATCACCGGTTGAATTTGTCCGATGGGGGCGTTGGGTACATCGTTTCGATTCTCGCCTTCAGCTTTACAACAGCGACCTCATGGTTGCTTCGCTTTATTGTTGGCAGACAAATGTCTTTCCCCTTGCGCGCGTCGAAGTTGAAGCAGACGAAAACGGGAACGTACAACGCATGGAACGGCGCGACGATGAATGGGCGCTGGATTACGAGCTTCCGCCGCTCAAGATTATGCAGATTCGGCTTGTGGGTTTTTCACGAATTGACCCGAACCACGGTCGCCGAGCGGCACTCGAAATTGAAAGCGAGGGCCGCTGCTTCGAGTTAGATGAAAATGACGAACCGCCCGCGCTCGGTTTTGCTCGTTTGTTGAAGCGCGAAGACCCGGACGTGATTTTATCCGAGTGGGGCGACGCGACAATCTTGCCGCTATTACGCGAGCGAGCCAGCCGCCTGAAACTTTCCTTGCAACTGAATCGCGATTCTTCCGTTCCCGTGCAACAAAGCAAGCCGCACAGCTTTATGAGTTATGGGCGGATTCTTTTCAAAAACAGCGCCACTACACTGTTTGGGCGTTTGCACGTGGACAAACAGAACTCTTTCATCTCCGAGAAATGCGACTTCGCCGGCCTTTGGGAATTGGCACGCATCACGAAGCTGCCCGTCCAATATGCGGCGAGAACAACCACGGGAACGGGAATCTCCTATATGCAGATGGAGCTTGCCTATCACGATGGCGTGTTGATCCCGGAACAAAAGGCCGAGCCGGAAGACCCAAAGCAACCCGATGAAATACTGGCCGCAGATCGTGGCGGATTGGTTTTTGTGCCGAAGCTGGGTTTTAGGCCGAACGTCGCAGAGTTGGACTTTGTAAGTGAATATCCAAGCATCATGGCGCGATTCAATATCTCGCCAGAAACCGTGAATTGCTCTTGCTGCCCCGATGCCCCGCGCATTCCGGAACTCGGCTACCGTGTCTGCCATAAGCGACGCGGAATCACAAGTCGGATTGTCGAACGCCTCATTGCGAAACGCACGGAATGGAAGCGGCGGCTGCCAACCTCGCCATTGGAACTTGTGCAACGCTACAAATTGCAGCGCGATTCACTCAAATGGCTTCTCGTTTGTTGCTTCGGCTATACGGGCTACAAAAATGCACGCTTCGGCAAGATTGAAGCGCATGAAGCCATCAATGCCGTGGCGCGCGAGACTCTACTTGTCGCAAAAGAAATCGCCGAGAGTCACGGTTTCGAGTTGATTCACGCACTAGTGGACTCACTCTACGTTTGGAAAGAACATGCCAGCCGCAAGGACTACGAACAACTCGCCCATGAGATCGAGGGCCGTACGGGACTTCCGTTAGCAATCGAAGCCGTCTATCGCTATGTGGTGTTTCTCCCATCTCGGCAATATGCGGATGTCCCCGTTCCGAATCGTTTCTTCGCTGTCGGTGAAGATGGTGAACTGAAAGTTAGAGGTCTCGAATGCCGTCGCCATGACACGCCGCCATTCATTGCACGAATGCAGCGTGAAGTGCTCTCGATTCTGGCGGAAGCCACTGACTACGATAGCTATCTCAACAAGCTCGAAACAGCGCGAGAAGTTTGGCACAACTACGAAGAGAAACTGACGAACGGAGACGTGGACGTACAGGACTTGGTAGTGAGTAAACGAATCACACGAGAACCGCGTGAATATCAGAAGGCTAATCTTACGGCCATTGCCGCACAGCAGCTTTTCAGTTGCGGTGTCAAGTTACGCCCCGGACAGGCGGTTGAGTACGTTATCACCAACGCAGACGCCGCCGTTCCCAATGATCGCGTTTGCGCCTTTCCGTTGTGGGGAGGGTGGCAAGGATACGACCGGCACAAGTACAGAGCAATGCTGCAAGAGGCATTCGCGCCGTTCCTCGCCATTGCGCAGAAATATGATGGCTCGATAGCGATTCCGGCGTTGTACTTGGCCTAGCGATGATCGCTCCCCACCGCTTTGCAAGAGAACGTCGCTGAGAGCATATATGAGTCAAATCGTCAGCACTGAATCTCTTGTGCGCTTCTCTTACAACCAGTGAATCCAACTAACTCCGCGAGCTTTCTCCAATGCCTCGGATGCGGGACGCGCTTTCCTGTGCGTATGTCCGTCGCATATGGCTTCGAGACTGCAAGAGTCAACGCGATGGCTGGAATCGTAAAAGCCGCTAGCTTTGGCCGAATCTCTTCGCGGTAGACTCTTTCAGTCAACCACTTGGGTAAGTCAGAGGACTTCCACAAAGTTCTACCCGTCATTTGCCGACGCATTGTCTCAGAACGGCGCGCCTGAGCCTTCGCGTTGTGGGCCGTTGTTCTTCCGAGTTGGGCAACTTTCAGAATTGCTGTCTTGGATTCGTTTAACGCACATGATTTACACAGAGTATTGCCACAAGTGATCGCCGTACCGCAGATTCGGCAGACAGACGGCGGATGCGGCACCGGAACCGGGCGAAGACTCAAATCTTCTCCGGTGCGGCTTCGGCGCTGCTGTGTCAACCGCGTGGCCGGGCCAGCCGCTACGGCAGGTTTTCTCATGGTTGACCACAGCTTACGGCATACGCTCTCTGCTACGGGCGCGACGGCCCAAGCCCAAGTCTGCGCGGTTTCCGAAAGCCGCGCTGCAAATGAACCGACTAGCCGACAATTGCCATCCGGCTGTTCAAAAAACCATTCTCGGCGCAGTGGCTCACGATTGATCCAGTCGAACACGTAAGCGTCAACTCGCGGGCGAATCGGTTCCATCAGATCAGACGCGAGGCTGTCGCGCGTCCGGCTATCGAAATGCAATACGCCAAGACCGGGATCGAGGCCAAGCGCGGCAGCGGCTAACCGAGCTTCGGATTCAAGCAGCGCGTAAAGATAATTGAGCATTGCGTTCGGCGGATTCACAGCCAATCGGGGAGAACCTGTGAGCGGCGAAGCACGAAGCCCGAATTTGAGCCAATGATCCGGTACGCGACGAAGATCAGCCTTGGCGAACATGATCGGTACGTTGCGCCATGCACCCCAGTATGCTTTTGCTGCTTGGGACTCGAAAAACCGCAAGTCATCAATCGAATTCGCGGATGGAAGCTTTTCGCGAGCACTGGCAATCTGCGCAGCCACACCCGTATCGTGAAACTTTTCGCGAATCAGCCGCTCTTGCGCAACGAGCTTTTGATCTAGCAATTCTTGCGAAATCTGCAAACCCACTTCGGAGCGATACGCCAGAGCTTGGGCGCGTCGCAATCGAGCATCGGACGGACGAACTGGGCCAGTTGTGGCGAGCACGGAACCCTTGCGATCCAGCATCACAAAGCTAGCGTCTTGATCGGCCAGCCAGCGAAGCGCGGAGAGAGTGACGGTGCCATCGTTGCCGATCACCACAAGCCGCCTGATGCCATGCCCGATGCGGGCAAACCGCGCAGTAGTTCGGCGCGAGCCGATGCCGTCATGGATGATGAGATGTCCTCGATCCACGCGGACATCAATGCCATAGCCGAATAGCGTCACGACTCCATGTCTCGGTTCAATCGGGATGAAATTGCAGTGCTCGGAAAGTTGCGGTACCGTTTGCGTAGCTGCCATTGGAGCTTAACCCTCCGTGGTAGTTAGGGGCGCGTTCGGTGTTCTAGCACCGGCGCGTCCCGCTTTTGCCGTAACCCTTATTTTACCCTTCCGTTTAGGAACACGCGCCTTTTTTCTCGGTAGTGACAGCTTCTCTCGTGAATCGCGAACGTTATCAAGCGAGGTTTTAGGGCGAGAAACATTCCTTAGATAAGCAGATGTGATCGCATAAGGAATGAATGCCTGCTGATGCTTGGATTTTAATACCTCTTCGACTGCAAGCCTGAAGTCGCGCCACTGCTGACAAATCGAGTCACGCGGATAATTTTCCTTCTTTGGTAAGTTCAGAAGCGCCGCCCGGAACCTCTCCGCTAAAGATTTGCCTCTCCTCGCGCCGACACGCAGGAACAGACGCTCAACGAGTCGGAAAACAACATACGGATGTTGCGCGAAGGAATCCGCTGGCATCTTTGAACATCGAGTGTCCGATTGCCGCCATCGCATGTAAGGCAAGCCTGCCAGAGCGTTTGCAAGGTTGAGCGGCGTGAGTGCGCGTTTTCGCTTTCCCTCACTTCGCAAAAAACTCAGTAGCTCAGAACAATACAAATACACTTCTCCGTTGCGGAGCTGATCTTCGAGCAAGACGCACTCCCGCTGTTTCGCATCAAAAGTCTTTTCGTGGTGCCTCAATTTCCTACGACACCGGCGACGTTCGTTCCGAAAAGTAGTTTTGTCCTTTTCGTCCGCTTGTTTGACCGCGTTCGCTGCCTCAGCGCAAGCCTGCTGAAGCCCTGGATACTTTCGCTGCATGTCCTGAAGCTCATACCTGAGTCTGGTGCTTGTTAGGGCGTATTTTCGGAGTTCTCGTACCGTTGCGTGTTGCGGCTCCCCTCGCAAGAAAGCTCTAGCGTGATCGCAGTGCGGTTTGTCCACAACTCGCTTAAAGACCCTTTGCACATCCGTGATCGTGCTGCTTCTGCGCTTGCGAATCCGCAATAAGTGCCAGCCAATTTCGGGCCAGCATTGCTCGAAGAATACTTGCCACTGATTCCGGCTGCCCAAAAGAGAGTTATCGGGGATTGTTGGGCGACCCCCCTTATTAGGTGTTTCCGGTTCCTCCGAAACTGTGTCCATAGGGTCGAAACTAAAATCCCCGCCAGAAAACTCCATCGCAATTTGCCTCTATCGCCAGAAAACCGACTTTTGATGTGTGCACATTTCCCGAAAACCCCCATTTTTGCTGCTCTTGCCGGGCCGTGCAGGTTCGGAATACCCGGTGTAAAACGGATACGTCTGCACCGATTCTCTCACGATGAAAGTGAGGAAAACCATGAGGCGGTCACGGAAATACAACAGGGCAAGAAAAAGCAAGAAGCCCAGCCTAAGTCGGAGTCGGAGAGTTCGCGTAGCTGCGCCACGAACGGCTAAGCAATTCTTCGCGAAGCCGAATGAGTTTCAAGAGACGTGGACTCGTGTAGCACACGTCGTTTCCAAAATGCGAACGGAACGAACCTCTCTTCGTGAAGCTTCGCGCGAATTCGGCCTCGATCCTCGCATTGTGACCCGGCTCGGCAAGTCGGCTTTGCGTAAGCGGAAGAATGGGCAGTACGTCGCAAAGCGCAGCGACAAGCTCTTGCGCATTCTCGCGATTCCTACAGCCGATGGCGTGCGCGAGATCGCGATTCGGGACTCGCGCCAAGCTACCATTCTCGGAAAGTATTGGGCCGCAGTCCAAAAGTATCTGCAAACTGGCGATGCCTCAGGCTTAAAGAAATTCCATCGCAAACGCATTACCGATGCGAGCCGCAGGCGCGTGCCGCTAATCACAGACCAAGCTGAGTTAGACCGGCTCGGCTCTGCCGGTGTGCTGTCCTTTGAATCGCTTTATGCAAAGGTCGCCTGATTGAGAAGAAAGGTACAAATTCGCGATCCGATTGCGGCACATCAGCGCAAAGCCGTTGCCGTGCGCCGCGTTGGATTTGATGCGCAATGCGCGTGCGGCGAATCGCGGCCTGAAGCACTTTTGAGCGGAAGTAATCCGGCCATCTGCGCTGCTTGTGATCGGAAGCGACGCGGCAAGGCAACGCTGGATCGCCATCACATCGCGGGCAAGTCGAACAGCGCGGTCACAATTCCAATTCCTGTTAACGATCATCGCGCCCGACTCAGCGCCGATCAACACGATTGGCCGAAGCAAACGCTGGAAAATCCGAACGGCAGTCCGCTACTGGCTGCCGCTGCATCACTCCGGGGATATTCGGATACAACCATCTATCTCCTCGAAACGTTACTGCATCCCGAAATGCTCGAAGCACTGGATGCGCTCTTGATACAAAAGCTCGGCCCGGAATGGTGGATTGGTACGCCGATGGAAAAATATGCGCAGAGACGATAACCACAAACCGAGCAAGGCTTTACTTCCGCTCGCTGTCCGCATCTACCCGGAACCCGAAAAGCCGAAGCAAGAACAGCGAGCTGATCGCCCGCTGCGGCACTGGCGTTGTCCAGATGCGATGCTGGTTTTCGACACGGAAACGAGAACCGACGCAACCCAGCGGCTTACTTTTGGCAGTTACCGATTTCTTGTTGCAGGGCAATGTCGCGAAGAGGGCTTGTTCTATGCTGATGATTTACCGGCGAGAGACCTAGCGATCCTCAAGGATTACATTGCGAGACATAAAGCCGATGTCGCAGACAGCAAGGCGGAGCTTCGCTTGCTCACGCTTTCCGAATTCTTGGATAAGTTCTATCGGGCTGCGTACAAATCTCGCTGCTTGCTTGTGGGATTTAATCTTCCGTTCGACTTATCGCGCATTGCCGGGGACGTTGCACCGGCTCGCGGTCGTTTCGCAGGCGGCTTTTCATTGGGACTCTGGTTTTATACTGATAAGTCGGGACGGAAACGACGGCATCAAAATCGGCCCCGAATCGGAGTCAAACAGATTGACGGCAAGCGGGCACTGAAGGGATTCACTGGGCAGAATAATCCTGACAAATCAGACCTGATCCCCGAAGGTTCGGAAACCGGCGGTGCACCTGAAGATGGCTATAAGTTTCGAGGCCACTTTCTCGACTTGCGCACGCTCGCGTTTGCGCTGACAGATCAGAGCTACTCCCTCGAATCCGCGTGCGAAGCATTCGGTGTCGAACATGGAAAACAACGTGCCTCTCGGCACGGCGAGGTCACAGAAGAATATATTGATTACAACCGGCGCGACGTTCTGGCCACGTCAGAATTAGCTGAAAAGCTTTCCCCAGAATACGAAAGGCACAGACTGTCACTTCAGATAACGAAAGCATATTCACCCGCTTCCATCGGAAAGGCATATCTGCGAGAAATGGGCATTGAGCCGATTCTCAAAAGGCAGCCGGACTTTCCCAAGAAATATCTTGGCTTTGCGCAATCGGCATTTTTCGGCGGGAGAACCAGCGCACATATCCGCAAAGTTCCCGTCCCAGTCGTTTACACCGATTTTCTTTCGATGTATCCGACAGTGAACAGCTTAATGCGGCTGTGGCGGTTTGTGATCGCTCGCGAAATTAAGGTTGTTGAACATTGCGAAAGAGAAACCACCCGTTTTCTGGAAGAAATAAAAAATAATCCCCCTTGCTTGTTCGATCCTCATACGTGGGAACGGTTAACCGCCTTTGTGAAAGTCATTCCCGATGGCGATATTCTGCCAACCCGGAGCAAATACAATGCGGCCAGCAATGATTGGCAAGTGGCCGTGAATTATCTTTACGCGGGAGAGCACAAAGCAAATAAAGCTCTATGGTTTTCTCTTCCCGATGTAATTGCTTCCGTGCTCCTAAGCGGCAAGATTCCGACAGTCGTAAATGCATTTCGCATTGAAGCGCATGGCGTTCTTGATGGATTAGAGCCAACAAAGCTGTACGGAGCAATTGAAGTTGATCCACGAAAGCAGGATTTCTTCAAAAGAGTAATTGAAGAAAGAAAGCGGCTTGGTTTTCAATCGAACGTCTCCCCCAATGAGAAAAAGAAACTCGATAAGGCATTGAAAGTTCTTGCGAATGCTACCAGCTACGGAATCTATGCGGAAATGAACCGGCAAGAGTCAGATCACAAAAACATTAGGGTGAAATGTCACGGGATAGATGCAGAGCCTTTCACCTGCTCCGTTGCTCACCCTGATGATCCCGGCGAGTATTGTTTTCCGCCGATGGCTTCCCTGATAACCGGAGCAGCCCGGCTGATGCTCGCATTATTGGAGTACTCCGTCACAAAGCTGGGTGGCACATACGCTATGGAAGATACCGATTCAATGGCGATTGTAGCGACTGAGAACGGCGGAATGATTCTATGCCCCGGCGGTTCTCTCAAAACAAACAATGACCGCAAAGTGGTAAGAGCACTATCTTGGAAGCACGTTCAGCAAATCGCGGATCGTTTCGCTGCTTTGAATCCGTATGCAAATGATGCAGTACCGGGATCAGTCCTCAAACTCGAAGAGGATAATTTTGATCCGGTAACACACAAACAGCGCCAGCTTCACTGCCTCGCAATTTCTGCAAAGCGATATGCACTTTTTCTGTGCAATTCAAAGGGCGAGCCTGTTCTTCTTCGAGACGGAATCAATAACCGTGCCGACAGGTGGTCAGAACACGGTCTAGGCCATCTTTTGAATCCAATGGACTTGGAAAATGAGGATCGCAACTGGATCGCGCAAACTTGGCTGAACATCATTCGCAAAGCTCTTGGATTATCGGCCAAACGGTTAAATTTTGAGAATTGTCCCGCAGTAGGCCGAATCACCGTGAGCAGTCCTGCCGTCATGCTTCCGTTAAACAAAATAAATCAACGAAAGAATTATGCAAATCAAATTAAACCATTCAATTTTCTTTTATCGTGTCACGTGAAGCAGCTTGGCCATCCCATCGGCAGTGATCCTGAGCATTTTCATTTAATCGCGCCGTATGAATCCGATTCAAAACGATGGACAGCAATCGAATGGATAGATCAATACACCGGAAAAAGGTACAGAATCACAACAACTGAACCACACGGAAACCGGCACACGGCGCGCGTGAAAACGTATGGAGATGTTCTAATCGAATATGAATTTCACGCCGAAACAAAGAATGCAGATAAAGAGGGGAATCCATCTGGAAAACAAACTATCGGCCTTTTGCAGCGGCGGTATGTTCAAATAGACCAAATCAAATACATCGGAAAAGAATCCAATAGCATAGAAGATGTCGAATCAGGATTGGCGCATTCCGAAGCCGATGTTTACACGCACTATCCCGATCCCCGGCGCGATGAGTGGGAAATAAAGATTAAGCCCGCTTTGAGAAAAGCCGCGCTGTCCGTTCTGGAGAAAGAAACGGGCCTTTCCCGCCGAACTCTCATTTATGCGCGGACGGGTAAGCGCAAGCCACACCAAAAACACCGGAAATTGCTGGTTTCGGCTCTCCGAAAACTGAACCTTATCTGAACTGACTCCCCCTATTATGTAGCGTATTTACAATTTCCATTCCGGGCCACAGCAGGAAGTATTCCGGTTGTGCGCCGTCCCGGACACCCCGCGAATCGGCATGGCACAAGTTCCTGCTTCTGCAACTGGCGAAGATAGCTAGACATCGAACGCGGAAAACGGTAGCGCACCGCATCCCGATATGGAACAAGAATCGCTAGTCTCTTCGCTTGATTAACATTTGTCGCAGCCGAATAAACCGTTCCCAAGCGACACCTGTACGGGAGTCCAGCTTACCCTTCAGGCATAAATCCTACTGAAAATGCCGCCTCAACGCCAAGCACCCTCACAATTGTGCATATCGCTGAAACCCAAAGGAGAAGATCCAAATGAAGGCAATAGCACTGGCAACGACAATTATCATTTTCGTAATTGCTCCCTCTGCGTTCGCAGATCATAGCAAGACAGTTCCCATGACTTGCGAAGCGGCCATCCATGAAGCAGAAGCCGTGGTCGTCGCGCAAAAACACGGTTACAAGGAACCCGGCCCACAAGACATGGTTCTAAAAATCACTAGCTCCAATGTCGGCAAAACCGTGGGAGCGGCGGTGATCTTTCCGCCAGCCTTACTTTGGTCGCACCCGAAATTCGGCGCACTGACGTTCAGCGCATCAACAGATGGAAAATCGTGCATCGTCAAATCCACTGGTCAACCAGCGGATCAGGCGCTCAAGGATTGGGACAAAGACAGTAACTAGCCGCCAAGCGGGAAGGGGCGACACACGGAGCGGCCATAGGTGGCGTCGCCCTAAAATTCCGGGGGGGGGGGGGCGGGTGAGATTCAAACCAACGCAGACGCTCCCGACCCTTTGGCGAAATCACGAAAACGAGAATGGGTCCCCGGCGAGCGACCGCGCTAAAGACACCGGGAATTGTTGGTTTCCATTCTCCGAAAGCTGAACCTTATCTGACTTCTGGCCCCGCCCACGCTCCCGCCCGTTGCAAGGAAACGCTGGCGACGCACACAAGGGGGTGCAACTTTGGCCGCTTCTGTCTCCTAT